>CANQNS010000003.1 GCA_947625285.1 uncultured Oscillospiraceae bacterium | reverse complement strand
GGCACGAACACGTCCCGGCCGTCGCAGATGGCGTCCACCTCCAGCTCCTTGCCCTGGATGTACTTGTCCACCAGCACGGGCTTGTCGGCGTCGATCTCCACCGCCGTTTTCAGATAGTGGCGCAGCTGCTCCTCGTCGCCCACGATCTGCATGGCCCGGCCACCCAGCACGAAGCTGGGCCTTACCAGCACGGGATAGCCGATCTCCCCCGCGGCCTTCACGCCGTCCTCAATGTCCGTGACGGCCTGGCCCTTGGGCTGGGGGATGTCCAGCTCTTTGAGTATCTTCTCGAAGCTGTCCCGGTTCTCCGCCCGCTCAATGGCGGCGCAGTCGGTGCCGACGATCTTCACGCCCCGCTCCATCAGCGGCTGGGCCAGGTTGATGGCCGTCTGGCCCCCCAGGGAGGCGATGACGCCCTCCGGCTTTTCAAAGTCGATGATAGCCATGGCGTCCTCCGGGGTCAGGGGCTCGAAGTACAGCTTGTCGGCGGTGGTGTAGTCGGTGGAGACGGTCTCCGGGTTGTTGTTGATGATGATGGCCTCGTACCCGGCCTTTTTGATGGTCTGGACCGCGTGGACGGTGGAGTAGTCGAACTCCACCCCCTGGCCGATGCGGATGGGTCCCGCGCCCAGCACCACGATCTTCTTTTTGTTCGTCAGCCGGGAGGCGTTCTTGCCGGTGTAGGAGGAGTAAAGATAGGCGATATACTTGCCCGTGTGGAGGGTGTCCACCATCTTAAAGACCGGCGTGATGCCCCGGGCCTTGCGCTTTTCGTATATCTCCACTTCGGTCAGGTTCCAGAGCCCGGCGATGTACTTGTCGGAAAAGCCCATCTGCTTGGCGGCCCGCAGGACCTGCACGTCGTTGACGTGGGCGGAAAGCTCTTTTTCCATGTCCACGATCTTTTTGACGGACTGCAGGAAAAGCTCCGTTATCATGGTGATCTCATGGAGCTTTTCGATGCTGACGCCCCGGCGCAGCAGCTCCGCCACGGCAAAGATGCCGTCGTCCCGGAAGTCGCCGATGTAGGCGAGCAGCTCCTGCTGGCTCATATCGTCGAACTTGGGCATATGGAAGTGGCACACGCCGGTCTCCAGGGAGCGGACGGATTTGAGGAAGCACTCCTCCAGCGTGGAGCCGATGCCCATGACCTCGCCGGTGGCCTTCATCTGGGTGGACAGGATATTGGGCGCGTCTGCGAACTTATCAAAGGGGAACCGGGGGAACTTAGCCACGATATAGTCCAGGCTGGGCTCGGTGGCGGCGGTGCCGCCGGCCACGGGGATGTCCTCCAGGGCCATGCCCATGGCGATCTTGGCGGTTACGCGGGCGATGGGATAGCCGCTGGCCTTGCTGGCGAGGGCCGAGGACCGGCTGACGCGGGGGTTCACCTCGATGAGATAATACTCGCTGGTCTCCGGGTGGAGCGCGAACTGCACGTTGCAGCCGCCCTCGATCTTCAGCTCCCGGATGATCTTGATGGCGCTGTCGTTGAGCATTTTCAGGTCGTGGTCGTTCAGGGACAGGATGGGCGCCACCACGATGGAGTCGCCGGTGTGGACCCCCACCGGGTCCACGTTCTCCATGCCGCAGATGGTGATGGTGTGGTCGTTGGAGTCCCGCATGACCTCGAACTCGATCTCCTTGTAGCCCTTCACGCTCTTTTCCACCAGCACCTGATGGACCGGGGACAGCTTGAATGCGTTCAGGCCGATCTCCAAAAGCTCCGACTCGTCGTTGGCAAAGCCGCCGCCGGTGCCACCCAGGGTGAACGCCGGCCGCAGCACCACGGGATAGCCGATGCGCTCCGCCGCGGCCCTGGCCTGGTCGATGTCATAGGTGATCTCCGAGGGGATCACGGGCTCACCGATGGACTGGCACATCTCCTTGAACAGCTCCCTGTCCTCCGCCCGTTCGATGCTCTGGCTGGGGGTGCCCAGAAGCTGCACCCGGCACTCCCGCAGCACGCCCTTTTTCTCCAGCTGCATAGCCAGATTCAGGCCCGTCTGGCCGCCGATGCCGGGGATGATGGCGTCAGGCCGCTCGTAGCGCAGGATCTTGGCGACATATTCCAGCGTCAGCGGCTCCATGTACACCTTGTCCGCGATGGCGGTGTCGGTCATGATGGTGGCCGGGTTGGAGTTGCACAGGATGACCTCGTACCCCTCCTCCTTCAACGCCAGACAGGCCTGGGTGCCGGCGTAGTCGAATTCCGCCGCCTGACCGATGACGATGGGGCCGGAGCCGATGATGAGTACCTTCTTGATGTCCGTTCTCTTTGCCATGTTTGCCTCCAGAAATATATCGTTCGTTATGATCTTTCCGCTTTGTATACGACCTTGCCGCCGCAGACGGTCATGACACAGGTCCCCCGAACCTCCATGCCGGCGAAGGGCGTGGCCCGGCCCTTGGAGGCGAAGGCCTCCGGGTCGACGGCGTAGAGCCGGTCCAGCTCCCAGACGGTGAAGTCCTCCCCCAGCGGGATGCCGAACCGCTTACGAGGCGCCTCCGCCAGCAGGGACACCAGCTTTTCCAGGGAGATGACGCCGGGTCTCACCAGCCGGGTGTACAGCACGGGAAAAGCCGTCTCCAGCCCCACCACGCCCATGGCGCTGCCGGCCAGGCCCCGGGACTTCTCTTCCCGGCTGTGGGGCGCGTGGTCCGTGGCGATCATGTCTATGGTGCCGTCCAGAAGCCCCTCGATCAGAGCCTCCCTGTCGGCGGGGGCGCGCAGAGGCGGGTTCATCTTGAACCAGCCATCCTCCCGCAGCTCGTTCTCGTCCAGCGTCAGGTAGTGAGGGGCGGTCTCGCATGTCACGTCCACCCCCTCGGCCTTGGCCCGGCGGATCAGCACGACGCTCTCCTTCGTGGAGATGTGGCACACATGATAGGCGCAGCCGGTCTCTTTCGCCAGGCGCAGGTCCCGCCGGACCTGCCGCCACTCGCTCTCGGAGCTTATGCCCCTGTGGCCGTGGGCGGCGGCGTAGGCCCCGGCGTGGATGTACCCGCCGTGCAGGAGCGTATCGTCCTCACAGTGGGCGGCCACGATCTTGCCCAGGCTCTTGGCCTTCACCATGGCCGAGCGCATCATGTCCTCCGACTGGACGCCCCGTCCGTCGTCGGAAAAGGCGACCACCCGCTTTGCCAGAGCGTCCATGTCAGAAAGCCGCCGCCCTTTTTCTCCGGCCGTGATGGTCCCATAGGGGTAAACATGGACGCGGGCGTCCCGGCGGATGATCTCCATCTGGACCGCCAGGGCCTCCGCGCTGTCCGGCGGCGGGTCCAGGTTCGGCATGGTACACACGGCGGTATACCCGCCCCTGGCGGCCGCGGCCGTGCCGGTGGCGATGGTCTCTTTATAAGAAAATCCCGGTTCGCGAAAATGTACATGCACATCGCAAAAACCGGGAAAAACAACATATTCACTTCCGTCCCGCTCCTCAAAGGGAGCGGCGGCGCCGCCGCCGGAAAGGGCAAAACGGGAAAACACGTCCGGCGTCCATCCTTTCATGCCGACGAAACGCAAGGCGGCTCCCTCCTTTCAGGACATCACACACGGCGTTCCGTCGCCGGACCGCCGTTTGGGTGATTATATCATGCCGCCGGCGGCCTTGTCAACGTCCGCCGGGGACATGATCCGACGAAAATAGGCCGCCGAACACAACATCTTTTATAGGAACTGCCAACTCGCCCCATATATGGGCCGGCTCACATCTGCTCGTCGTTCACGAACTTGCCGCCGAACACCGTCATGAACAGGATCTTGATGTCGAACAGCACGCTCCAGTGTTCGATGTAATAAACATCGTGCTCGATCCGCTCCTCGATGGAGGTGTCCCCCCGCAGGCCGTTGACCTGGGCCCAGCCGGTGATGCCCGGCCGCACCTGATGCTTTACCATATAAAGCGGTACTTCGCTTTTGAACTGCTCCACATAATAGGGAACCTCCGGCCGGGGCCCCACCAGGCTCATGTCCCCCTTCAGCACGTTCCAGAACTGGGGCAGCTCGTCCAGGGAGAACTTGCGGATGAAAGACCCAAAGGCCGTGCGCCGGTCGTCGGACGCGCTGCTCCAGCCGGTCTTTTCGCTGTCGTTCACCCGCATGGAGCGGAATTTATACATATAGAAATTCTTCTTGTCCCGTCCGACCCGCTCCTGCCGGAAGAATATGGGGCCCGGCGAGGACAGCCGCACGCCCACGGCGCAGATGAGCATCAGCGGCGACGTGAGCAGAAGCAGCAGCGCGGAGCCGGCGATGTCCATCGCTCGCTTGATAAAGGCATTGCCCCAGTTGTCCAGGGGGATGTACCGCACGTTCATCAGCGGGATGTCGTTCAGATAGTCGAACTGGGGATGGGGCGGCATATACTCGGAGAAAAACGGGATGATAGCCAGCCGCACGCCGGCCTGGTCGCAGGCGGCGATGATCCGGCCCGTCTGATGAAATTCCTCGATCTTCACGGCGGAGACCACCTCGTCCGGCTGGTACTGCTCCAGAGCCTGGTCGATGGTGGAAAGATCCCCCAGATACGCCAGGCCCTCCATATCCTCCGCCGGCGCGTCCGCCAGATAGCCCAGGGCCCGATAGCCGTAATCCGGGTTATCCCGTATCTCCTGCAGATAGCGGGCAGCGGCCTTTCCGCCGCCCAGGATGAGGATCTTCTTCTGGTTGAGGTCACGCTGTCTGGCCCAGCGGAGAGTCATCCGCACCGCGTACCGCTTCGCGCCCAGCGCACCGACGGTCAGCACGCAGTAGATGATGAAGGTGAGCCGGGAGTAGTGCATGGCATGGAACAGGTACAGCACGCTCACCAGCGCCAGCATACCGAGCGCGATCGACGCCGCGATGCGCTTCAGCTCCATACGCAGCGACCGAATGCGGTAGTAGCGGTACAGCCCCAGGGACGCATACATGAAAAGCTGCAGCAGCGTGAAGCACACGTCCACTAGCATATACGCGGAAAACGGCAGGCTGCTGGAAGCATTCGGCAGGATGTCAAAGCGAATGAAATAGGCGATGGGGAGCATGACGAACAGGATCAGCCCATCGCTGATCACATTGAGTTGATTGAGCAGCTTTTGATTCTCCCGGATCATACCGACCCCTCTTTCGTGTGCCGAACGCGCTCCGGCCTGCTTTACTGGGATGATTTTACCATAGGCCGGTCTATAAATCAACAAATTTCACCCGGGCGGTATGTGCCGCCCGGGTGTTGACCGCATTGGTCTATCAGTGTTCCCGGTTCCTCTTATTTCGTGCGTCGCCTATTAAATAGACCCAGTAAAATACCCTCTTGCCGCAGCACAGGGCGGCCACCTTGATCTTGTCGATCGCCCGCACACAGGGAGCGCGCAAAAACGCGGGCGCATTGGCTCTCACCGTATCTACGATCCGCTTTTCCACGTCCGGCAGCTCCGCCTTCACGTCCAGCATATTTTTGAGGACCTTGCAATACGTGACCAGCCTCAGCCGCAACGCCTCCTCCCGGAAGTTCGGGTAAGTCTCCGTCAGCCATCCCGTAACGCCGTCCGCGATGTCCAGCAGCACCAGCTGTCTCTCATCAAACTGCTTCCCCATGATCGAATCCGGCCGCTTACGATAGTATAACTTTGCGGCTGAACTGATCGCACAAGTACCCGCATGAGATACGACGTAGTATGTTGACGCAAAGTCCTCATATAGTACGTTTGGAAACCTGAACTGCCCCCATAAGCTGCGGCGATATAATTTATCCGGGTCATGACTGGCACCGTCCTGCAACGCCATCTTTCGGATCATTTCCTCCGATGTTACCACGGTCCACGCCTCGTTTTGCGGTGTGGGTTCCGGAACGGTCTCCCAGAATGGTATATAACCCGACGCTGCAACATCCGCACCCGTGTCCCGCACGCCGCTGTACATATACTCCACGTAGTCCGGGGCGACCAGATCGTCGCTGTCGATAAAAAGGATGTATTCCCCGTGGCACCTGTCTATCCCATAATTTCTGGCGTCTGACAGGCCGCCGTTTTGCTTGTGATATACGACCATGCGCCGGTCGTTTTTCGCGCACGCCTCGCATATCTCGCCACTTTTGTCGGTCGAACCGTCGTTCACAACGATGATCTCCAGGTTCGTATAGGTTTGGGCGGAAACACTGTCCAGGCAGTCTTTCACATACAGTTCAACATTGTATACGGGGATTATGACCGAGATCAGCGGGTCCATAGGCGGTCATCCTTTCATCACAAGTAAAACGGGCGGATCACTTTAATCTCTCCCAGTTCTCCATCATCACATAATACGGCGCCGGGTCCTCTTTATCGTAATAATATGTCACCGCGGCGTCCTTGAAGTCGGCGAGCCACTGGGCCGGCGTGATCTTGCCGGCGTCCACGCGCTTGCCATAGTCGATGGGCTCCACCATAGACGTGCAATTCTCGGGAAACTGCTTACAAGCATCACTAGGTATCTCACCTGTGAGCATAGCCTCTCCCCAAAGGACCGGCAAATTCATATCAAACATCGTGGAGACCCAGCACCAGGAGGAGACTCTGAAATTGATCTCGCTGAAATAGAGCTGATCGTCCTGACCGATGAGAAACTCAACGCTGAAGATGCCGTCAAATCCAATGTCAGAAAACACGCCTTGGAGAGCTTTATAAATCTCGGTATCACGGAAGTTGAAGCTGGTCATATAGGGGCTATAATAGCCTGAAATAAGATAGTTATAGGTACTTGCCTGGGGGATAAACAACTTTTTGCCGTGGTCTATGGTGAAGCCATCAAGGCATAGCTCGTTCTTCTTTTCGATGTATTTCTGGAGAAGAACCGTATCAGCCTGGATCTGCTCGTAGGCATTTTTCAGTTCTTCCTCTGAGCGGCAAATATGAACATCTGATTTCCACCCGCCAACATTCGGAGAGATCGACTTTGTAATGATAGGATACTCGATTCCCTCCGGGATCTCCCCGCGCTTACACTTTTTTGTTTCCAGAACATTCAGGCCATTTTTCTTAGCGCATTCCAAAATGTTGAATTTGTCCATATACGCCGATATCCTGCCCTGCTCATAGGCGCTGAACAGTATAAACTTATCCTTGATCTCATCGTAGTGATTATCAAGATATCCCATTGTTCTATCGTCACCACAGTAAATGACCGGCAGATTATTCAGGTTAGTCCCCCGGCCATATTCTTTCAGCAGAACATGATACCCCTCTTCTACCGTGTCGACAAAGTGTACCTTTGCCGCATATTTACTGCATGACGCAACCGGAACGCGCCCGGGCACAGCAATCACATCGGGCAGAATCCCTGCTCGACCCAGACTGCGTATCGTCACAAGCTCCGTATAGTGTTCAACGCCAAACACGATCACTTTATGGTCTTTCAGCATAGCCGTAACTCCTTATTACCTCCACTCGCTTATCCACGTCTGCTTTTTAGCACTTTCATTCCCTCTGCGATGCTCCAGATCATCAATGGGATAAAGATCAAGGAAGAATACTCATTAAAGGCAAACGGCTCTATAATGATCCCCGAGATGAAAAGACTGAAAACAAACATCACAAAAAGCCCATAATAAGGAACTGTCGAATTCCTGTTCAGTTTTCCTTTTGTGATCAACTCCAAGTCCTCTGTAAACACTCTGCAATCCGAATCCAAGGTACCGGTCATAAGCAAAATACCGGAGATAATGAAGATCGTGCAGGGAATAAACGAGGATATATTAGATGCCAGATTAAAATTAACTATAACATCCTGATACATCCAGGAAACCGCCATCCAAATGCCAGCAAGGACCGTTGGGAATATCATCGTGCCCGCCATGTACTCTTTCATCGTTCTCCCCTTGGAAATGTGCGCCAGCCATCTGGCAACGGTCGGTGCCCAGGAAAGGAACCAGAATATCCAGCTTGCTGCCGTGGCCCCAGAAAAATAAGCGTTCCAGAAGTTCTTCGTTATCCCGCCAGTTATCGGCGTGAATGTAAAGTCCGTCAAAGGCGTAGAAAGAACGGCCAAAAATGCCATCACGAAAACAAGAAACGCCAGTTTTGACATACCCTTTAAAAGATTATATTTTGCGGAGATCATCGCTACCATCACCGTGATAGCAGCCAGCAGAAATTTAAATCCCGGAAAATCAATGCCAACAAACCTAGCTACCGTATTCATACCAGTCCACAAGGATATGGCCATGCCCAAAACAGTTGACAGCATGGCCGCCAATTTGCCTACTTTGGAATCCATATGCTTCATGTACCAAAGGCCCATGATGGAATATAGAGCCCAAACCGGCGCACCACTGAGAAGCGACATCATTGTGATAGATTCTATAGGGTTGAGCCCCTCATTGATATAGCCGACTAAGTCGCTAGGCGCATACATCATGCCGACACCCATTCCCGCCACAAACACGCCTGCGACCCAGGTTCCCAGCGTCCAGGGCTGTTCCGTCGTCTTATTGTCAAGCACGATTCTCTCACCTTTTGCATTTTTGCTCTTGCAGGCAAAAAACAAGACGAGGCATAAGGCGATGCAGGCTACCGTAGTGACCGCACCGATCATGTAAATAGTTCTGTTAAAAAGGTCCATTCTTTGCGCCCCCAATCAGTATATCTTATTTGATACTATCAAAGCACGAAGTCCTTTCCGAAGCTCATCTCCGCCCGAAGCACCTCGAAGCTCTCCGCATACTTGACGCCCATCTCATAGCCCCGGAAGCCGCAGCGGCACCGCACGCCCTCGATCCAGTCCTCCGCGCCGAACTTGTTGTACTCGCTGGTATGCTCCTTCAACGCCGCGATCTTCGCGTCGATGTAGTCCGTGATATCAACGTACACCTGGGACTTGAACGCCACATAGGACCGGCCAGACGGCACGATGGGCTCATAGAAGAAAATGGTGTTCTTCCTGCGCGCCGCGGCGATGGTGGACTGGGCGACGCCCACGTGGGCCTGGTGGGTATCGAAGGGGTGATGGGTAAAGATCACATCGGGCTCAAACTCGTGGATGCAGACGTCGATCGCCGTTACCACCTCCGAGCAGAACGGGATATCCTTCGTGGGGAAATCCAGTATCTCGATATCCTTCAGGCCCAGCCGGTGCAGGGCGTTGGTGCCCTCCCGCACCGCCACCTCATCCGGGCGCTGGACCTTACCGTCTATGTTCGTATACCCCGACTTGCTCATGATAAGCGTCTTTACATCATGTCCCGCGGCGACAGCCTTTGCCAGCGTTCCGCCGCAGGCCAGCTCGATGTCGTCAAGATGCGCGCCAACTGCCAGGATCTTCATCCGTGTTATACTCTCCTATGTCTTGATGTCATTATTTAGCCGTGTATGCCCGGCCGATAAGCCAGCTCGCCCGCTGTCCGGCAAAAGAGACCAGCGCGCCCAGCTTGTTTTTCTTTCTCATCGCCTTATCGTGGTCCCGCAACACGGTCATACGATACTTTTTTATCTCGTTCCAGAGGATGTCCCGGGACTGCTTATCCTCCCAGGGGACCTGTAAATAAACATTGTAATTCATAGCCAGCGCACGGCAGCAGGCCGCCGCTCTAAGACCAGGTTCATAGGCGGACACGTCCTCCACGATCTGCTGTCCGATCTTAGCGGCGATCAGCTTATCCGGCTTGAAGCTCATGCGGACGATGCTGTTAGGCCGATGGCGATAGGCATAGATGTCCGCATCGAGCAATACCATTTTGTTCGCTTTCATAAAGAGCCGGTGGATCGTCGCGGCATCCTCATAGAGCCAGCCAACCGGAAAACGGATATCATCAAAAATAGATCTTTTGTAAAACTTCCAGGGCGCGCCGGTAGGGATGTTCTGATACAGCATGAGCCGGATCGCCTCGTGGGGGTCGATCTGCTCCATGGAGCGGGCCTGGGCCGTGCTGACGAGCTGCGCTTCGTCCTCTCTGCCTTCAAGAAAAAACGCCTCGTTTTGCACAGCGGCGATATCACCGTCAAACTGGACTATGGCTTGGTAATAGAGTTCAATAAAATAAAGAGAGACAAAATCGTCGCTGTCTACAAAGGCGACATACTCCCCTTTGCATACGTCCAGCGCCGCGTTCCGGGCGGAGGACAGGCCCCCGTTTTCCTTATGGATGACGCACACGCGCTCGTCCCGGGCGGCGTACTCATCGCAGATCGCGCCGCTGCCGTCCGTCGAGCCGTCGTCGACCAGCAGGATCTCCAGATTTCGATAGGTCTGGCCGGTCACGCTGTCCACGCATTTATTTAAGTACTTTTCGACATTATAGACCGGTATGATAACGCTGACCAGCGGACAATCCATCGCTCTACCTCTCTGCGGCGTCAAGCAGCGCCATATAATACTCCGTCAGACAGCGGCCCTGCAGGCGTATGTCAAAGCCCTTTTGCCGCAGCGCATCTTCACCGCCGGAACGCTCGGTCCCGGCCAGGCGCAGTATGCTTTCCGCCCACGCCCGGGTCGGCTCCTCGCAGCGGCAAAACCCCGCCGTGGGCGTCAGGCACACATCCTTTGTGACCGCGTCGGAAAAGACGCAGGGCAGCCCCGCCGCCTGGGCCTCCACGCCGACCACGGGAAGCCCTTCATACCGCGAGGGCAGCACGAACACGTCCATAGCCTGATACAGCCGGTCCACATCCGCACGATTTCCCAGCAGAAACACTTTCCCCTCGGTGATGGCGTTGACCTTTTCCTCGATCTTCGCCCTGTCCTCGCCGCCGCCGATCAGCAGCAGAACGGCGTTCGGCTCCTCCTTATATACCTCCCGGTATATGTCGATCAGAAACTCCTGGTTTTTCTGAAAGCAGAACCGCCCCACATGGCCGATGACGAACTTCCCCTCCAGGCCCAGCTCGCCGCGCACCTGGCTGCGGACAGCCTCGTCATATCTGAACCTGTCCAGGTCGATAGCGTTATTGAAGACGGTCACGTCCCCCCGCTCCATCGCCCGCTTACCAAAGAGCCATTCCCCCGAATATCGGGAGCAGGCGGCGTAGTCCGTCGCAAAGACCCGGGAAAAAGGGCGAAGGGTGTATTTCAGGATGTTCTTTTTCGTCTCCCCTTTGGCCGCGGTAGAATGGCTGTGCGCCACGCGGACCGGCACACCCGCCAGCTTCGCGGCGAACAGCGGAAAAACGCTCAGAGTATTGATATGCGCGTGGACGATGCGGTATCTGTTTTCCCGGAAGAGCCTGACGAGGGCGGGAAGATATCTGTGCAGACGCTGATACGGCGGGATGATATAGAGCCGGCCGCCGGCGTTTTCGATCTCCTCACGGGGGATCGCCGTGGAGTCCTCGTCCACAAAAAAGTCGAACTGGACCTTCGACCTGTCGATGTGGCGATAGTAATTCATCACCACCGATTCCACGCCGCCGTTGTTCATCTTCCCCATTATCTGCGCCACGCGGATGGGGCCGTTCTCGCTCATATCTTCTCCCTCGGCCATCATGACCTGCCGGCACCGTCAGCCCGCCCGGACCAGTCCTGTCCGGCCAGGGACAACGCATACATACACATTTAACATTATATCCGTATGTCCGGCCAATGTCAACCAAAAGCGGCGGCCGCCCGCTCCGCGCATCGTGCGCGAATCGGGCGGCCGTTTCATTGCGGCGCGCTGGCCGGCCAGGCTCATCAGGACCGGTCCGCTCCGGCGGTATAGCCCTCGGCAGGCTCCGGGACAAGGTCATCGGCTTGGCAGGATATGGCCCCGCCGTCGCAGAGCACCGTGCCCATCCCCGCCGCGTGGAGCGTGTCCAGAGCGCGGCTGTCCAACCTGTCCGCCGCGTACAGCGGCCGGGCCCGCAGAAGCATCTCGCCGCAGCCCATGTCCCGGGCGCAGACCACCAGATCGTCCAGCGCGGCCCTGCACAGGCCGTCCGCCGTGTCCAGACAGGCGGAACGGACCTGACCGTCCGCCAGCTCGTAATAATACTGCCGGGCCTGGCCGTTCAGCGGGTAGCTTCGCAGACACACGAAGCTCATGGGCCCCGTATACGTCACGGTCCCCGCGCTGGTCCCCCGGTCGTAGAGCTCCAGAGCGAAAGGCTCCCCCGTGCCGGACAGGTTCCGCACGAAGCCGTCAAAGCTGGACAGGACCCCGTTCGTATAGCCGTTGTCCGCCAGCGTGTCCGCCAGATAGTCAATGATGAAGGCATTCTTCATCCAGTAAAAGTCGATAAAGCTCTCGATCTGCTGCTCCCGGGCAAAGGCCAGGTATTCGTCCGACACGCTCAGGCGCACCCGGTCCTCCCCCAGCAGCGTCACGTCCACCGCCGCCGAGTCGTTGGCAAAACCGGCGCAGCGGGCGAAGTAGGACCGCAGGGCCTGGTCCTGCCGGGGATCGAAGCCCGCGGCCTGGGCGTCGTCCTGGCAGTAAAAAATGCCGTCATACGCCTCGTAGACCGGGCCCAGATACAACGCCCTGTCCCCCGCCGCGCTCACCTGCTCCAACGCCGCGTACAGCGCCGGGTCCACGGTGACAGTCTCGTTGGGGTGGCGGTTCAGGTACCAAATATTGCGCTCGTCCTCCGCCTCCCCGTCGTTGGTGAAGAGCCTGTACGCCTTGACTACCGCCTGGGTATACACGCCCACCAGTGCCTTCTTTTCCGCCGCCGGCGCGGCGCCGGAGCTTCCCAGGTCATAGAGCAGCGTAAAGTCCCCGCCGCAGTTCATCTCCGCGGAGGAGGACGCCTGCACGGTCTGCCAGCCCCGCTCCACGGCGAACAGGCTGGTGATGCCATATACCAGCGCGACCACACCCACCGCCAGCAGAAGGACCGCCGCCGCGAGCCTCCGCCCCACATGGGCGGAGGACAGCTCGATCTTTCTGACAGGCGGCAGGTGCGGCCGGCTCGATCTTCTTGCCCCGCGTCCCAATCAGGCCACCACAGCCCACAGCAGCAGGGCGAATATGACCGCCACGGCGGCCAGGAGGCCAAGTCCCAGGACGGCTCCCTTTTTACACGCCTTGTAGTTGCGGAAATGTCTGTGCCGCTTGAAAAGCCACCCGGCTATCAGCCCCGGGATGGGCAGCAGGAACGACAGGACCGTATACCAGACGCTGCCGGTGTCGTGGACGGGCGCCTGCAAAAACTGCGCTTCCGCCGCAGCCTCCGCCGCGTCGATGGCCTGGGCCTGTTCCTGGGCGGCGGTCTGCGGGTCGCCGATGGTGATGGCCTTGATTGGCTCGCCCTTTTCCCGGATCGCCTTATACCGCTCCTGCTCCTGCTTGTTGGCGTAGACCCAATGGTCGTGGCCGATGCACACGAAGGAGGGCTTATCCTCGCTGTAGTCATGGACCGACGGATCATAGACGAACTGGACCTTGTTCTTCTCCAGCTTGGGGTCCGGGATGGGGATGGCGGAGATCAGCGCATGGGTGTAAGGATGCAGGGGGAAGTCGAACAGCTCCTCCGCGTCCGCCACCTCCACGATGCGGCCTTTATAGATCACGCCGATGCGGTCCGATATGAATCGGACCACGGACAGGTCATGGGCGATAAAGAGGTATGTGACGTCGTTCTCCCGCTGGAACTTCTTCATCAGGTTCAGCACCTGGGCGCGGATGGACACGTCCAGCGCGGAGATGGGCTCGTCCGCCACCACCAGCTCCGGCTCCATGACCATGGCCCGGGCGATGCCGATGCGCTGGCGCTGTCCGCCGGAGAACTCATGGGGGTACCGGGTCAGATGCTCCGGCAGCAGCCCCACCTCGTTTATCATGTTCTCCACCTTGCGGACCCGGTCCGCCTCGTTTTCAAAAAGGCCGAAGTTATAAAGCCCCTCGGAGATGATGTAGTCCACCGTGGCGCGCTCGTTCAGGGACGCCGCCGGGTCCTGGAACACCATCTGCACATTGCGTATGACCTCCCGATCCAGCGACCGGGGTATCTTGCCGGAGATGCGAACGCCCTTATAGTCGATCTCGCCGCCGGCCAGCGGGTTGACCCGTATCACCGCCCGGCCGATGGTGGTCTTGCCGGAGCCGGATTCGCCCACCAGGGAGAAGGTCTCCCCCTTGTAGATGTCAAAGGAGGCGTCCTGCACGGCGCGGACGGCGTTGTCGCCCTTGCCGAAGGTGATATCTACGTTTTTCAGCGACAGGAGGATCTCCCGTCCGTTATCCGCCATGGGGCCGTGCTCCGGGAAGCGGGAACGGCGGCCCTGCCGGTCCTTGTTCATTTTAGCCACTTTTCCGTCCCCCCTCAAATATTGAACGCCTTCATGAGCTTTCCATGGATGTCATGGATGCCCTCCGGCTTTTCGATCTTGGGAGCCCTGGGGTCCAGAAGCCATGTCTTGGCGAAGTGGGTCTCGCTCACCTGGAACATGGGCGGCTCCTTGATGGTGTCGATCTTCAGACAGTAGGGATTGCGGGGGGCAAAGGCGTCGCCCACGATGGCGTTATAGAGAGAGGGGGGCGTGCCTGTGATGGAATAGAGAGTGGTGTTGCGCTCAGCGAGCTGGGGCAGGCTGGACAGCAGCGCCCAGGTGTAGGGGTGGCGGGGGTCGTAAAAGACCTCCTCCACCGTGCCCAGCTCCACGATCTGCCCGGCATACAGCACGGCCACCCGGTCTGCGATGTTGGCGACCACACCCAGGTCGTGGGTGATGAACACCGTGGTGAAGTTGAACTCCTTTTGCAGATCCTTGATGAGCTTGAGTATCTGGGCCTGGATGGTAACGTCCAGGGCCGTGGTGGGCTCGTCGCAGATCAGGATCTTGGGTTGGCAGCTCAGGGCGATGGCAATGACGATGCGCTGGCGCATGCCGCCGGAATACTGGAACGGGTAGTCGTCAAAACGTGCCTCCGCGTGGGGGATGCCCACCTTGTGCATCAGCTCCAACGCCCGGCGGCGGGCCTCCACTTCGGAGCAGCCCTGGTGCTTGATGATAACGGAGGTGATCTGCTTGCCGATGGTGATGATGGGGTTCAAACTGGTCATGGGGTCCTGGAATACCGTGGCGATGCGCCGGCCCCGGACCCGGGTCCAGTCCTTGTTATACTTCACGTTTGCCAGATTCAGCACGCAGGTGCCGTGGAGCCTGCCGGCTGTCTCGTCCACATAGCGCACACGGAACGCCGCCGTGTCGAACACGGCGTTGCGCTGCTCGTCGTCGTCCAGGTCCACGCCCATCTTCATGGCCTTCTCCAGCGCGGCCAGCAGCCGGTGGGTCAGCTGGATGCGCCGGAAGATGTTGTACCGGCCCACGGACAGGCGTATCTCCTTGCCCAGTATCTCGTTGCGGGCCCTGGTCTCGTCGGTGATGGGGCCGGATATCTCCTTTTCATACCGGGCCTTCAGCTCCGCCATCTCGCTGGCGTAACGCTGGTTGAAGGCGGTGTCCCGGGCGGCCTCCTCCCTGCGCTTTTTCTCCTCGGCGGCCTCTTTCCCCTCCAAGACCTTGATCCGGGCGTCGTAATCCTTCAGATCGCGGTCGGCCTGGCGGATCCTGTCCTTCTCCTTTTTGGGGTCGTAGGTCTGCTTCTCGTTGAATAGATCGGTGCGGCGGAAGCGGAGCTCGTTGAGCTCCTTTTCGATGCTCTCCCGTTCCTGGTCGGTCAGAGAGGCGCGCCGCTTCTTCTCCGCCTCCAGCTCCTGCATCTTCCGATAGGTCTCCGCGCCCAGCTCAAAGCGGCTCATGCGGTCCAGACGCGCCCGCGTGCCCGCCATCAGCCTGCGGGCGCCGGGGGTCAGGGACACATAGGTGTCCGCCAGCTCCGGGTCGTTGAAGATGATCTTGCCCTTGTCCACGAAGCCGTTGGAGTCGGTCATGCCGGCAAAGGTCTTGGTGAGTACGCTCTTGCCGGAGCCGGATTCGCCCACGATGGCGATGGACTCATTTTCATAGATATCCAGGCTCACGTCCCGGATGGCCGTCAGGATGCGGCCCCGGACCCGGAATTTTACCGTCAGGTCCTGGATAGACAGAAGTATCTTTTTCTTCTCTTCCATGGCGTCTCCTCCCCTTACATATGGGTCCGGGGATCGGACGCGTCGCCCAGATTCTGCCCCACCACATACAGCACCACCGTGATGATGGACGCCACCACCACCGGGCTCCAGAACTCAAAGCCCCAGCCCGGCGTGACCATGGCGCTCTCCGCCTCGAAGATCAGCCGGCCCAGGCTCATCTCGCTCATGCCCATGCCGATATAGGCCAGGAACACCTCATAGGAGATATAGGAAGGTATCTCCGTAGCCAGCAGCGTCACGATGACGGAGGTCATGAAAGGCAGGATGTTCTTCATGGCGATCTTGATGGTGGAGGTGCCCAGGCACTTGGAGGCCAGGTTGTACTCACGGTCCCGGATGATGATGACCTGGGTGCGGATGAAGTATGCGATGGCGATCCATCCTGTGATAGTCAACGCCAGCACCATGGTCCAGAAGCCGGGGGTGAACAGCATGACCATGACGGCGATGAACAGCAGCATCGGCACGTTGCCGATGATGTTGTAGACCTCTGTCATGATGATGTCCACGCGCTTGGAAAAGCCCCATATCGCGCCGATCAGGACGCCAACGGTCATATTGATGGCGGCGCAGATGAAAGCCAGGGAGATGGAGATGCGCGAGCCGTTCCACACGGCGTCAAAGGTGGACTGGCCGGCGCCGCCGGTGCCCAGGATCCAGTGGATATTCCGGCCCAGCCGCTCCATAGCCACGGAGGGCGACAGGTGCTTGGTGGTGGCGTCCAGCAGGTTCCCGAAGCGGTCATACTCCGTGAAGGAGGGATAGATGTACGCAAACAGCACCAACGCCACCAGCACGGCCAGCACAAAGATGTTGATCTTCTTGCGGAAGAACACCCGGAACACCGACTGCCAGTAAGAATAACGGGGCGCGGTGATCTTTTCCGATTCCTGGTCGCTGTGGTCTACGCGGGAGAACAGCTCCTCGTCGCTCAGCTCATACAGTTCATTCAAATCATCCATCATCGTCACCTCACCTGTCTTTCGTCGTGAAGGAGATCCGCGGGTCCACCATGCTCATGAGGATATCGCCCAGGATCAGGCTCAACACGCTGAGTACCGCGTAGAACAGCGTCACGCCCACGATCACGCCGTTGTCGTACTTGTTGATGGCCTCGGTCAGCAGGTTGCCCGCGCCGGGGACCACGTACACCCGCTCGGTGATGATGGCGCCCGTCATGGCGAACAGCACGCTGGCGGGGATGCCGTGGACGATGGGGATGGCGGCGTTCTTCATGATGTGCTTGGAGAATATCTCCCCCTCGCTGAGACCGCCGGACCGGGCGAACTTCACATAGTCGGAGTTCATCTGGTCGATCATATACCGGCGCATCCACTTCATCAGGTTGGCGATCTCCGGCAGGGCCAGCGAGACGATGGGCAGGATATACATGAGCTTGCTGGCCGACTCCATGTTGAAGGTCGTGGGCAGGCCCATCCTGCCGCCGATGGCTTTGAACAGGAAGATGTACGCCAGGCTCGGCACGGCGATGATGAACACGATGTAGATCGTGCCGATCTTGTCGATGAGCTTGTCCTTACGCAGAGCCATGAGCAGGCCGATGGGCAGGCCCAGGATGTAGGCCATGACCGTGGCGATGATGCCGATGACGAAGGAATAGCCCATCTTGGACATGCCGTTTTTCACCGTATCGACATAGGTGTAGTCATCGGTGAAGCGGGTCTTGTTCAGGGCGTTTGCCTCCAGAGAGCCCGCCATATAGGTGGCGGTGTGCAGGTCGTCCGCGCTCAGCTCCTCCAGGCCGGAGGGGTATGTGATGTTGGACCGGACATAGGAACCCTGGCTGCGGGTCATGGTGGTGAACACGTCGATGCCGCTGTTGACCGTGTAGCTGGTGCCCAGATTGATGGAGGCGATATTCTGATGGATGTATGGGAAATTGCCGTCGCAGTAAAGCAGGTATTTATGATAAGTGCCGTTGCCGATGATGGCGGGCGAGAACTTCTCTCCCCCGTAGACGGGGTCGCGCAGGGTGAAGGTCACGCCCCGCTTCCCCAGGTCCACATCCGCCGGCACGTAATTGACATCTTCAACGGAGAGCAGATGCGAGAAATATTTCAGCAGCCGCGTCGTGAGCGGCACGTTGCGGTAGGCGAAATACTGCTGCTGGCCGCCGTCGGCCAGCCGGCCCCCCGCCCGGGTGACCGCGTCCATCCGCCGGACCGTATAGCCCTGGGAGCTGTAATAGTCCCGGAACCGGGCCACGAATTCCGCCGTCTGCTCCGTATCGGCGTCCTCCGTCCGGCCCAGAGCGGACACGGCGGAGCGGGTCTGATCGTCGATCTCCCCGCTGCGGTAGAGCTGGTTGAGCCACTCGCTGTAATTCACGTAGTCCACATATCCGTACTCCTCCCATTTGGAGTACATATAAGTGATCTTGGAGTTGTTGCTCTGATGGGTATAGACCGGGTCCTTGGCAAAAACCAGGTTCCGGTCCAGCATGGAATAGATCATGACCATGACGATGGCCACGACGATGATGATGGAAACAGCCCCGTGTATGAGACGCTTGGCAAGATACTTTCCCATAAGTTATCCCTCCCTGAAAATACCGCAAGGGAGATGGGGAAATCCCCATCCCCCTCGCGATATCGGTTTTTTACCTGCACTCGGTCAGGCGCGGGATATCAATAGATGCCCAGGGCCTTGATCATATAGCCGGCGTACTCGGGCAGGAGGGTGTCCAGATAGGTCTGAGGATCGCCGTAGTCGGGACCCCAGCCGGACACGTCGCACAGGTCATAGTTGCCCTCGTAGCCGTAGGTGGGATAATAACCGGCATAGTACCAGTCGTCAAAGCTGCTGCCGGCCACCAGATCCAGGACCACGGCCCCTTCCAGGGTGGCCTCCAGGGACTGCTTGAAGGCATTGGCGCGGTTGGTGTACTGCTCGTTGTTGGAGGGATAAGGCAGATCCAGGTGGATAGGATTCTCCTCGGAGATCTCCACGCCGTCCTCCGCCAGCTCCTCGATGGCGGTGGCAAGCTCCTCCTTGGCGGCCTCGGGGTTATACCAGCCGTCAAAGCCGTCGCTGGAGCCAACGCCGCCGTCGGCCTTGGGATCATAGACGGTCAGCTCAACGCCGTCGGCGTCGATCTGGGCCTGGACGATCTCGCCGTAGTTGGTGCCGGCGGCAAACTCCATCTCCGCGCCGTTGACCTCAACGGTCACATCGTCTTCCAGGGTGACAAAGTTGCCGGGGACATAGCTGTTACGCAGGCTGTTGAGCTTCAGATCCTCGCCCACGACCTGGGCGTTGTAGCCGGCGCGGTCCAGAGAGAAGGCCACGGCGCGGCGGAAGTGGACGTTGTTCATCGCCGCGAAGGTGCGGGCGGCGTCCTCCTCGGTCTGCTCGGAGGTCATAACGGTGGGGTCGTTGAAGTTGCCCCAGCTGCCACGGGCCAGGTTGAAGAAGCCCATGAAAGAGGTGGCGTCGGTGCTGGAGATATAATAGTACTTGTCAAAGACAGTCTCGCTGTCGCCGTCCAGCTTGTCGATCTTGGCCTGCTCCAGACGGGCGGGCGTCAGGTTGCAGCCGTCGATGGTGCCGGACATGGTGTCGTTGTAGGCCTTCATGGCGTCGTCGCCGCTGTCGAACTTCCAGGTCATGGTCTTGAAGTTGACCGCGTCGGCGTTCCAGTAGCTCTCATTGGCCTCGTAGACGATGGAGTTGTTCTCCACCCAGCTTGTCACCAGGAACGGGCCGCAGTAGGCGATGGAGTCGGGGCCCTTGCCGTAGTTGTAGTCGGCGGCGGAGGAATCGTACTCGGCGCCGAACTTGCCTCCCTGGGACTCATAGTAGCTGCGGCACATGGGAGCGAAAATGCTGTAGCTCAGCATAGTCATGAAGTAAGAGGTGGGCTGCTCCAGCGTGTACTCCAGCGTGTAATCGTCCACGGCCTTCACGCCGACCTCGTCAAAGTCGGTGATCTCGCCGGTGATATACTCGTTGACGCCCTTGATGATGCCCTGGACCAGATACTCCAGGCCGCCCATGGCGTCGCACATGTGCTGCATACCGGCTACCCAGTCGTCAGCGGTGACGGGGGCGATCTCACGGCCCTGGGAGTCCACCCAGTTGACGCCCTCGCGGATGTGGAAGGTATAGGTCAGACCATCGTCGGAGACCTCATAGCTCTCGGCCAGCGCGGGCTGGAGGACGTTCTCCACGTCATACTCCATCAGACCGTCATAGGTGTGGACGATCTTCTCACTGTCGGCCTGCAGAGAGGTCGCCAGCACGTCCCAGGTGACAGGGTCGTCGCCATAGGACAGGTTGTACTCGTCCTTGATGGTGTAGCCGTTATCTTCCAGGTATTCCTTGGCCCAGCCCATATACTCGCCGGTGCCGCGGACCTCGGCCCAGTGGGCCTTCATGGCGTCCCGGTCGGCGGTGGTGATGAGCTCCTCGGTCACGACGCGCTGATAGTAGCGGTACTCATCGTTGCCCCACAGCGCGGGAGAGTTGGTATAAGGCGCCACGCGGCTGATGGCGTACATGCCGCCGTTGGTGGACAGGGGCAGCATGACGCCGGACTCAAGCATCTTCGCCTCGGCAACGGCCATCAGAGCCCAGCGGGTGGAGATATCCTCTTCCTCCAGGGCCTTCTCATAATAGTCCAGGAACTCACCGAACGCATCGTCATAGACCTGAGCGGACATATCGTCGTACTCCATGCCCAGACGGTCGGCGGCAGCCACAGGCGCATCGCTGTCGGCAGCGGGCTCCGCGGCGTCCTCAGCGGGCTCCTCCCCCTCCTCGGCGGCTTCTTCGCCTTCCTCGGCGGGTTCCGCGGCGTCCTCACTCTCCTCAGCGGGGGCCTCCTCGACAGGCTCTTCCTCGACCTCAGGCTCGGCCGTATTGCCGCCGCACGCGGTCAGGGACAGGACCATGACCAGCGCCAGCAGAAGAGCAAGCAGTCTCTTCGCGTTCATCATTGTTTGACCTCCTTCGTCATACAATACACATATCTGAACCGGGGCGCGCCCGCCCCCTTGTTCGTAAGGCATATTGCTTGTATCAGAGATACAAGCACAAAGGGGACATGTCCCCTTTCATCTGTCCGCCAGAGGCGGACATCATTCCATATGATGCAGAGTTTCCATTAAGCCTATAATTATCAATATTTTATTACGTTGCATAAATAATGTCAAGTGGCGAATGTCCGGAACCGCCGCCCCGGCGTCTTTCCGTCATATTTACCAAACGTCCGCTCCTGTCCCGCCGTTCATCCGGCGATATGGACAACCAGCAAACCGCTCAGTCGATCCCCGTCAGGTCATAGGCCTCCAGCCAAGCGTTGGCTGTGGCACAGACGTCCCGCAGGCAGCTCTCCTCAAAGGGGCTCTCCAGTCCGGCATTTTTCAGCAGCTCCGTAAAGACCCGGCTGCCGCCCTGGCGGGTGTAGGCCATATACTTTTCCCAGGCGGCGCGGCGGTCGGTCTGCAGCAGGGCCCAGAACTGCAGGGACACGGTCTGGGCCAGGCAGTAGTCGATGTAGTAGAAGGGGCTGGAATAGATGTGGTGCTGCCGCTGCCAGCCCTCCCCGTCGGCGTAGAAGGGTATCTCCCCGTCCAGCTTCATCCAGGGCATGTAGATGCCCATGAGCTTTTTCCACACCCCATGCCGCTCCGCCGGGGTCATCTCCGGCCGGTCATAGACCTCATGCTGGAAATGGTCCACCAGGGCCCCGTAGGGAATGAACGTCAGCGCGGCGGCCAGGTGGCTGTAGCGGAATTTCCGGGCGTCGGGGCCGAAAAACCCCTCCGCCCAGGGCCAGGCCATGAACTCCATGCTCATGGAGTGGACCTCGCAGCCCTCCATGCCGGGCCAGATATACTCGGCGGGGACCCGGTCCCGGTTGGTCCAGGCGGCGAAAGCGTGGCCGGCCTCATGGGTCACCACCTCCACATCCCCCTGTGTACCGTTGAAGTTGGCGAAGATGAAGGGCAGGCCGTAATCATCCAGGCTGGTGCAGTAGCCGCCGGCCTCCTTGCCCTCGGTGGATAGCACGTCCAGAAGCTCGTTTTCCAGCATGGTATCGAAAAACGCCCCGGTCTCCGGGCTCAGCTCCCGATAGAATTTTCTGCCCATAGCCAGGATATCGTCGGGCCCGCCCTGGGGCCGGGGGTTGCCGGAGCGGAACTCCAGCGCGGCGTCCGCGAAGCTCAGCGGATAGCCCTTGCCAAGCCGCTGTGCCTGCCGGCGGTATATGCCGTCCGCCACCGGCACCAGGTACTTCACCACCGCCGCCCGGAACCGCTCCACGTCCTCCCTGCCATAGCAGTTGCGGCCCAGGCTGTAATAGGCGAGAGTAGTATATCCGCCATAGCCCATCTTTTTTCCCATGGCGTCCCGCAGCTTTACAAGCTGGTCGTAGTACGCGTCCAGCTTATCCTGGTGGTCCTTGTACCACTGTCCCTCCGCCTTCCAGGCGGCCAGGCGGCGGGCGTCGTCCGGGTCGGTCTTAAAGGGCGACAACTGGCTCAGGGTGTACACCCCGCCCTCAAAGGGGATCTGGGCGGAGGCAAGGAGCTTTTCATACTCCTGGGCCGCCTCGTTCTCCTTTTGCATCTCCGGTATGATGGCCGGCGAAAAGGCCTTCAGAGCGATCTCCGCGTTGAGGAACATCAGCTCGCCGTACTCCGCGGCAAGCTCCTGCCGATAGGGGCTTTCCAGCATAGCCATGGTCCAGCTCTGCTGATACTCCTGCAGCTCAGGCAGCGCGGCGTTCCAGAACTTCACCTCCGCGTCGTAAAATTCATCTCTGGTGTCAATGGAATGGCGGATAAAGGCCAGGCTCGACAGCGTGGAGATATGCTTCATCTCCGTTTCCTTATCCAGAAACGCCGCCCTGACGGCGGCATAGTCCGGCGCGTTTTTCAGCCGCTCGGCGTACCCGGCCAACGCGGCCTTCATCCCGTCCAGATCGGGGCGTTCATAGGGCATCTCGGAAAACTTCAAGGCATTACCCTCCTCATATAGATACGGATAGGTGGATTTTACCACATCAGCGTCCCTCCCGCAAGCGGGGGCTTGGACCCTTTTGCCGCCGGAAAAAGTCTCGGGCCGCCGGAAAGCCGGCAGCCCGGGGCTCTTACTGTTTTATCCGAGGACGTGCTCCACGATCCGTCTCGCTCCATTGCCATCCACGATGGTCTGCATCCTGGCCGACACGCTCTGCCGGTATGCCCTGTCCCCGTACGCCGACAGCAGCCGGCGCAGTTCGTCGCTGATATCGCCGGCGCGCACGTCGCCGGCGCACTCGATGATATGCTCTTCATCAAACCACGAAACGTTGTCGATCTGGTTATCGGCGATGGCATAAGAGATCGTCGGCGTGCCGCAGGCGCACAGCTCATAGAGCGTCGTCCCACCGGCGGAGACCGCCAGGTCAGCGGACTTCATATAGGAAACTATGTCTTCGGTCGAGCGGTGGAGCGAGATATTTTTCCGGGAACCGTACCGCTGGCGCAGCCGGTCGAAATTCGGGTTGTACATCCCGCAGATCGCGTCGATGTGGGCCGCGGGATGCTCGGCCAGCACATCCAGCACCAACTGCATCGCGTTCAGCGGGTCCGCGCCGCCGGACAGGACGAGTATCCGTTCGATGCCGTCCCCGATGGCCTTCTTCTTCAGCCCGCAGAACTCCGGCCGGAGCGGCGCGTACTTCGTCCCCAGCAGGAGCCTTGTGTCCTTGTACTTTGACGGATGATCGAACTTGGCGGCATAGGCGGCGTAGCATATCAGCGTATCGACAGGATAATGGAACTGGTCCAGATCGTCGATATATGCCACCTTCACCCGCTCCGACAAGGCCGCCAGATAACGCTCCGTGACCTGATAGGTGTCCACCAGGAGCCTGGAGATGCGCTCTTTTTCGATCACCGCTGTGATAGGCCCGATCTCACGGTCCAGATCGTCCCACGGTGTATCAAGGACGATCAGCCTGTGCCCTTTTCTTTGTACAAGCTCTCTTGCGCCGCCGTCCGCCATGATGAAAGTGGTGTCCTCCCCCAGACCTTTCGCCGCGTCAGCGATGGAAAGGCAGCGCATGAGATGCCCAGTGGCGATGTGTTCATTTGCGTCAACTCTCACATAGAGCATACATAACTCCTGAAAATGAACGGGTCTAAACAGCGGCGCCGCCAGCGTCCCGTTTTTGATTTCCCCCGCTCAAATAATCGGATATCTTAACTTGATAGGAGCCAAGCCTTTTCTTGATTTCCAGGCCGTCAGCCAGGGCATGATAGTTCCCCCGCCCCAGGGCCGTCTTTCGCATCTCCGGCCAGTATGAATAGTACCTGAACGCTTCCTTGAACAGCTCCTTTGCCGCGCTGTCCAGTTCCATATAGCTGCTCTCAAAGGTCTCGTCAACACCGACGCCGACAAATCTTTGCGCGATGATATCGCCCTTGTCGAGCCTCTCGTCAACATAGTGGAGCGTGACGCCGCGTGGCGTGCCGTCCAGAATACTCCAGATATTGGGGTCCGCGCCACGGTTCCAAGGAAGATAGGAATTATGCAGATTTACCACGTTGCCGCCAAGCGCGGACAGGACCTCCCCCGTCAAAATATAGCGGTATGTGTAACTGACCGCCAGCTCGAACGCCTGTTCCCTGCACCAGCTCTCGCTCAGGCGCGTTTTGCACTCTATGACATCGTGCCCCTGTTCCCGGAGCCATGAAGCCAGCTCGAGCGCACATTCGTTGTTATAAAGGTACAATATCCTCACGCCGCATATACCTGGCGCGCCGCGCCGGTATAATGCCGCTTTAGGACATTAACCCCCCCCCGCCAGAATCTGACGCTATTTCATCTCTCCGTGCCATACGCTCCGGAAAAGAGACCGTTTCTCTCAGCAGCATAAAGCTCTCCGCCATTTCAAAGCCCGCGCTGGACCCCCTGTATCTTCCCAGAGCACGCAAGGCCTCCGCGCTCCTTGGGTGCGGATATACCGTGCTCTCTGTTTTATAGCACGCCATGGCCTTCACCTTTGCTTCCAGCGTGCTTGCAACGTCAATGTACACATTTGGTCTGTAGGGCTCTGCATACGTATAATTCCACTCTGTAGAGCTTGGGGTTTCAAAGGCATATATGCGCTCAACATGATACTTCCCAACAGGTCTGCACGCCGTCAGTACAGCTTCGCATGTTCTCCGATGATCTATGTTCAAGTCGCCGTGATGATGCGTGAACACAGTATCCGGATCATATCGCTCGATATATCTGCTCACCGTTTTTACGATGTCCAGCAGATCTATCTCGTCCATCCGATTATCAGGCATACCGCAAAAATCTATGCTCGCATATCCGATCACTTTCGCGGCCGCAGACGCATCGTTCTGCAAACCCAGCAGGGCCTCCATGTCTGTCTCTTCCCGGCTATCGCCTCTGGATGTCAATCCTTCCGCCAGGATCACAGCCCTCACGGTTATGTCATTGTCTGCGAGCAGCCGGACAGTTCCCCCGACTCCCAGTATCTCATCGTCAGGGTGAGCGGCAAACACCAATACATTTTTCAAGCGTCCATCCCCCCAAACTGCGCGTCCGCATATACGACATTATCTTCCAGCCGGGCGTTGCGGTAATAGACGATCTTATCTGCGTATCTCTGATAAGCCGGCGGATATCCCTCGCCATCCAGCATTCGGATGTAATCATATGTCTGCCGCGGCGACAATCCAGGCGGTATTTCGCTTTGATCCGGCGTTCTGCGTTGAAAGATCACCGGCTCACCCGTCTGCGCGCACGCCTCGACTTTTTCCTGCAAAAACCTTGGGATCATTCTATCAAAAACGATGTCCGATGCCCGGCGTAAAATATCGTCCGCATTCCCCGCGCTCATATCCAGCGGCTCTTTGAAATACACCGGCCCGGCGTCCAGACCAGCCGTTACCTTGATGGCGGATATCTTGGTGTCATAGATCCCCCGCACCAGCAGATTCTGCAGCGGGCTTCCGCCGCGCCCAAACGGAAGGTCGGCCATATGGAAGACCACGCAGTTGAAGCTGTCAAAAAGCTTCTGTGGGATGATCCAGGACCAGTGCGGGAAAAAAACATACTCCGGTCTTATCTCCTGCAGCCGTTCATAGGTGAGGTCCTCTTTTCTGTCGATCAGAACGAAGCTTTCCTCTGCAAATCTCTCTTTCAGCTTCTTGAAGTTCTCAATATTCCACGACTTGACGGTGGCTATCACGTAATGACGCATCTTTTCCGATCTTGACCTCCCTTTCTATCTGGTCATTTCACAGCCATCTCATACTGCCTGTAAACCTCATTAAAACCGTTCAGCACAAAGCAGCTGGATGACCTTTCGTTCTCGGGTTTGACCCTCGCGACGAGCTTCCTGATATACTGATACTCCGCGCAGACCTTGTCCCTTAAAAGCGAGATGATCTGTCTACCGTATCCGTTTCCACGCCGTCCGGGATCGACACTGTAGTCTATCTCCGCCGTGTCCCCTGTTACCGATAGACGCACCTGACCCACAGGTCCTTCCGCATTTTCCATGATAAACTGTATCTGACCGTCGTCACGCATCATCTCTTCAAACCATCTCTGATGGCTTTCAAAGGATATCGGCTCCGTATGAAAAGCGCTGTTTCTCACAGCTTCATCATTCGCCCATGCGTATAAAATATGAACATCGTCCGGCCTGGCCAATCTCAAAAAGGCGGACGGATCACCATATGATCTCTTCATAGCCGTGCACATGAGATATAACTTCTCTGTCTCTACGCGACACGCGCCAGAAGATCATATGCTGGGGAATAATGTGTTAGATTACCCCCCCCGATTGGTTTTTCGCGCATCAAGATAATATCGTCCGTCACTTTAACTCCTACCTTTCCGACAGCATCGTTCCGATACGCGGGAACTTCCTGTCCGTCTATGATGTCGAACCACCACGCGGCGTCCTGGAACCCCAGCTTGTGCCTGAACCCGGTCGTGCTGGACAGTCTCGGGTTGATCTCGAACACATAGCAGTGGTCCGCCTGCCGTCTGAGCTGCACATTGATGCAGCCGCGCAGTTGGAAAGCTTTTGCTATTTTTTCCGCTGCGCTGCTCATTTCTGGGCACTTACAGCAATGAACCTCCACCGACATGCCGCCAGGCCCCAGGTATCTCTTAAGAATGATCGATCTTACTACAACGCCGTCGGAGAACACGCCCACCGTATACTCATTATCCGCGTCGCCCACCATCTGCTGGCATACCATGTCCTCCTTGCCAGCCTCGGCCCATTGCTCCTCATCCCGTATGACCGTCAGCTTCTTCCCGCCGGAGCCGCTGTCAGCTTTCATGATGAACGGATAGCCCAGCTCTCCCTGATAGCGGTCCGCCCGATATGTTTCCGGAGCGTCCACGCCGATGCTCTTTAAAAATTCGGCGGTCTTATACTTGCTCGTGCAGACCCTTATGATCTTATCATTATTTATGACCAGACGCACGCCATGCGCCTCAAAAAACTGCCTGTTGTCTGATGCGATCAGTATCTCCTGCTCCGTCGTCGGAAGAAAATGCGTTATCCCGTTTTCCAGGATGGTCCTTTTCAGGAACGGGACATACCCCTCGTCCGTATAGCGAGGCGCCTTGATCACCTTCGTCAACACATCCATATACGGGGTGAATTCCTTGATATCCATCCCGTATATCTCGTCGCCGGGGAACCGGTCCCGAAGGCTTCTGATGATGGCGCAGGCAACGTCCCCGCCGACCCCTGTGATCAGTATACGTCTCATTTTCTTCTGTACAGTATCTCCTCTAAGTATTCGTTATCCGGGTCCTCCCGCCGGATGCGCTTTATGAGCCCGCCGGTATCGACCTCGAGAGAATGAAAACATACCCGCATGCCGTCCGTGTCCAGCTCGCAGTACGAAAACCCGTTCCCATCGCGGGGCTGCCCGAGAGAACCAGGGTTGAGCCAGACCGTCCCGCCGACGTGCCGGAGCATCCTGTAATGCGTGTGGCCCGTCAGATATACGGCGGCCTCGCCCACGGGGAGAGCCGTATCCGGGTACAGCCTGCCCTCCAGCGGATCGCCGGGAGCGCCGTGCTGAAGGATGATCCTCCGCCCGTCGGACTCGATCCGCCGGGTCAAGGGAAGGGAGCGGAGATAATCCCGGACCGCCTCATCCTTGATCCTGTACGACGAGCCGTACTTTTTCGCCATCTCCTCCGTCTTTGCGCGGTCGTCAAAGCAATCCAGATAATACTGGTCGTGATTGCCTCTTACCGCCGTCAGACCCTCTATGCTTTTTAAAAGCTCGACGCATCTTCCGCTTTCATAGTAGTACCCGCAGACATCGCCGCAAAACACGAACCGCCTATCGCCGCCGGGCTTTTCCACGCGCAGTAGCTCTGCCAAAGCGTCGGCGTTCCCATGCAGGTCGGAAAAAATGATATACCGCATCTCTAGCCCTGTTCATATGCCCCGCAGCGTTCATTGAGCTGTTTTGCTTTCCAATCCCAAATATACCGATCCAGTACCACCTTTGCCACGTCGCCGGGGTCGCGGAGCTTCCTGTCGTCTTTCAGCGACTTGAAATAATCCCGGTCCGTGAAAGCGTCGCTGTCTGCGTCCCGGATGGTCTTCTGCATCCCCGTATCGACCACGCCCGGATCGAACAGCACGATCTTATACTCCTTATGCTCTGATGCCAGGACCTTGAGGAACATGCTCACATAGGCCTTTGACGCACAATAAAGGGCCCATCCGCCGATCGGCCTATACGCGGCGCCGCTGTCAAATTGGATGATCCTTACCGGCGCCTTGTTCTTCTGCGCGCACTTCACGACAGTATCGATCACGCGTATCTGGGATGTTACGTTGATCTGGATATTCTCCGCCGCAGCCACGCCAAAGCTGCCGATGGCGTTGATGGGGCCGATCGACGCCGCCGCCAGGACCAGCGCTATCTCGCCAATATCACGGTGGCCGTCGATCCATGCCGCGAGCTCGTCAGCATAACCGGCCCCCGGCTGGGAGAAGTCCGCCGTGATAGACGTTATGCCCTCGCGCTGGAACGCGCCATTGCGCGTCAAAACGCACACCCGCATGTCCGAACCGCCCTCCAGGCCGCGCAGAATGGAGGAACCGATGCCGCCCGTCGCGCCGGTGAGTATGACAAGCCTGGTCACTGTACCTGCTCCTTCCCGAGCGGCACGCCGCGCCGCAGATCACAGCTTGCCTTTTTCCCCAGCACTTCCTTATAATACTTCGGCTTCATCCCATAGCCCGGCCGAATGACCCGTATGTTCTCCTCCGTGAACTCCTCTCCGGCCTTTATATCCCGGATCGTGAAAATGCTCCTTCTAAAGACCGTAGACGATACCTCTCCCGCTGTCAGGCTATAATCCGGCCCCTGGGCGATCAGCTTGGCGTTGTGAACATCCCGCACCATCTGCGCAAATTCGTCCATTGGCATACTGAAGCCGCTGTCCGCACTTTCAACGCCGTCCAGCTTCACATGCTTTTCAATGACGCACGCGCCCAGGCTGACCCCTACGACCGCCCCCAGGCTGCCCGCGCTGTGGTCAGACAGCCCAACGGGCACATGAAAGCGGGCCGCCATATCGGGAATATTCCCCAGCTTCATGTCCTTCCAGGGCGCGGGGTATTCCGAGCAGCATTTGAGCAGAACGATCTGGTCGTTTCCCATACGCCGGCAGGCGTCGACCGCGTCCTGGATCTCGTCGATCGTCCCCATGCCCACGGAAATGATCATGGGCTTTCCCTTGGACGCGATGTACTCTATCAGGGGGATATCGACCAGCTCATAGCTTGCAACTTTGTATGCCTCGATATGCAGGTCCGCAAGAAAGTCAACGGCAGTTTTGTCAAAGGGCGTAGACAGGAAATCCACCCCGCAGACGTCGCACTCCTTTTTGATCCTCTCCTGCCACTCCCAGGGCGTACCGGCGTCGGTATAGAGATCGTACAGCTTATACCCGTCCCACAGCCCGCCGCTGATGCGAAAGTACTCGTTGTCGCAGTCGATGGTCATGGTGTCCGCCGTATAGGTCTGGATCTTCACGCAGTCCGCGCCGGCCCTGGCGGCCTGCCGCACGATCTCCAGCGCGTTATCGATGCTGCCGCCGTGGTTGGCGCTCATCTCGGCGATGACATAGACCTCTCCGGCGTTTATTTTGTCATATAAATGGAACACGGCTCCGCTCCTTTCCGTAAATCAGGCCTCGCGTAAAACGCCCGCCAGGACGTCCGCTCCCCTACGCGTTTTCATCTCACTATTTCGATACGCGTCATTTTGAGTACCAGCGCGCGATCTTCGTAACCGCATGGATGACATCCTGCACGTCCGTTTCGCTCATTCCGGGGTATAGGGGTATGCTCATAATGCTTTGATAGACTTCTTCCGCTTTGGGGCAGAGACCCTTTTCAAAGCCCAAGCGCTGATAATGCGGGAACCAATAGACCGGGACATAATGGATCTGGCACTGGACACCCTCCGCGCTCATTGCGTCAAAAAACTCGCGTCTTGTACAGGTGAGCTTGGAAAGGTCAAGGCGAATGATGTATAAATGCCGGCAGGTATCCGATTCCGGGATCTCCTTTTGGACCATTATCCCGGGAAGGTCCGCGAAAGCCTTATTATATCGATCGACGATCTCTTTCCTTCTCGCGATGAACCGGTCGATCTTTGCGAGCTGCGACGTCAGCAGAGCTGCCTGAAAATCCGTGATGCGGTAGTTATACCCCAGGGAGATCTCCTCATAATACCACGGGCCCTCATGCGGCGCGCCCTCCATCATGCTTTCATCGTGGGTCACTCCATGGGTGTGGGCCAACACAAGTTTTTTATAAAGCTCCTCGTTGTTAGTCAGAACAGCCCCGCCCTCGCCGGCCGTGACCGTTTTGACAGGATGAAAGCTGAAGCAAGTCATGTCCGCAAGCGAGCCGACCATCTTGCCGTTATACTTTGTCCCGATAGAATGCGCGGCGTCTTCAATAAAAACGAGCCCGTGCCTGTCACAGATCTCCCGTATCTCCCCGATCCTCACGGCCTGGCCGGTAAAATCGACCGCAACGACCGCCTTCGTCCTGTCAGTGATCTTCGATTCGATGGATGTAGGATCGATATTATAAGTCTCCGGATCGATGTCGGCAAAGACAACATCCGCGCCGCAATAGAGCGCGCAGTTAGCGGAAGCGGCAAATGTGAGCGGCGTCGTGATAACTTCGTCTCCCGGACCGATCCCCGCGGCAATACAGGCACAGTGGAGCGCGGCTGTGCCATTTGAGACAGCGACCGCATATTTCGCGCCTGTGTAGGCTTCAAGAGCTCTTTCAGCCTTTTCCACATATGGACCGCAAGTGAGATAATCCCCTTTCAGCACCTCGACGACCGCCTGTATGTCGTCGTCCTCTATCAGCTGATGCCCGTAAAAGATCTTGCTTTTGCGGACTGGCTCCCCGCCATGAATCGCCAAGTTTTCCATGCCACCGCCTCATTCATGCTTATCAAGATCGGTCTTCAGCCTCTCACGAAGCTCCTCAACGCTGAGCCACTGGGTATTGGTGCCGGAACTGTAAATGAACCCGGGCTCTACCGGTTTTCCGCCGGGGATCAGCTTGCTGGGCGCCCACCAGTTATAGTTGGGATAGATGATATAGTGATTCTCATACTCATACGTGTGGGGAGAATCCTCCGCCGGGACCATGACCTCATGGAGCTTTTCGCCCTCCCGGATGCCGACCTCCTTCGTCTTGCCGCCCGGGAGCATGGCCTCGGCCAGATCAACGACCTTGAACGATGGGATCTTCGAGATGAACACTTCTCCCCCGCGGGACTCCTCCAAGGCCTTGATGACCAGCTTGACGCCCTGCTCAAGACTGATCCAGAATCTAGTCATGCGATAATCCGTAACGGGCAGCTCCGTGCCGCCGTTGTCGATGATGTTCTGGAAAAACGGTATAACCGAGCCCCGGCTGCCGGCCACATTGCCATAGCGGACAACGGCAAATGTGGTCCCGTCGGCCCCGCTGTATGCGTTGGCCGCGCAGAACAGCTTGTCCGACACCATTTTTGTCGAACCATACAGATTGATAGGGCTGACAGATTTGTCGGTAGACAGCGCGACGACCTTCTTCACCCCCGTGTCCAGGGCTGCGTCGATCACATTCACAGCGCCGTAGATATTCGTCTTGATCGCTTCGATGGGGTTGTACTCACAGGAGGGGACCTGCTTGAGCGCGGCGGCGTGGATCACATAGTCCACCCCGTTCATGGCGCGGCGCAGCCGGTCCTTATCCCGCACGTCGCCGATGAAGAAGCGAAGCACGGAGCTGTGGCTTTTATAAGCGTTCTGCATATTGAACTGCTTGAACTCGTCCCGGGAATAAATAATGATCTTCTTCGGCTCATAATGCTGAAGAACATAATCCACGAAGTGATGGCCAAAAGAGCCCGTCCCCCCCGTGATCAAGATAGTTTTGTCGTTGAACATAGTATCCTCCTGCACGTAATTTTATCGTTTGTATTATGATGGGATATATTACATATCACGTCGGCGGCCGCGTCCCGCGCCGTCCGCGCTCTATCCTACTGCTTCGACATAACGAGCCGGACGAGGTCGACGATCATTTTACGCTTTTTGACGGCGAACGCAAGCAGGGCTGACAAATAGCACAGGACCAGGATATATCGGACGGCAGTCGTCGAATAGGCCGCATTTACGATCATCATCACGACGCCTGCCACCAGCACTGTGCAGATGACGAACGAATAGCTGTATACATCCGCCATCCCCATCCTGCGGACCAGCAGCATATGCAGCGCGAGCAGCAGCAGATACCCGGCCAGCGTCGTATAGGCCGCGGCGATATAGCCAAAGCGCGGGATGAACAGCAGGTTCAAGATATAATTCATCAGAGCGGCCGCCGCGCTGGCCGCGGCCATGCCGACGGTCTTGCGCTTGATCTGTTCGATATTCACGAACATGGTATAAAGGAACTGGCACAGACACCCCATGGCGACCGGCGGCATCACATAGATGGCGGCCAGGTACCTCTTGCCGCCCAGCACATACAGTATCTCCGGCGCGACCAGCATCGCGCCAAACGAAACACAGGCGAACGCGGAGATATAATATTTTGAGAAGCCGCGCACGCTCTTCACATCGTTCACATGGAGCCTTTCCGCCAGCCAGGGGGAGAACGCCGTGTTCACGGAGTCGACCAGAATGCCCATCAAGGCCCCGCAGGTATATGCCAGGCTGTACAGCGCCGTGTCTCTGGAGCCGCATATTTTTGTTATCATGATCCGGTCAGTGGAGGCCAGGACCGTCATAGAGAGCAGATGCGGTATATACGGCAGGCATATTTTGAGCGCATATTTCCAGTAGTCGAGGCGTAAACCACGCCCTTTCGCGAAAAAGCAAAGATAGATCCCCGCGCCAAGTGCGATCGTCGGCAAGGTATAGCCGTATATCCGGCCGGAGAGCCTGTCCTCCATATGCGTCACAAGAAAGAGTGCCAGCGCAAGGCTGGACAGGGCCGAGAGGATGCTCAAACTTACCTGGAGCCGGTACTGAAAGAAGTAACGCTGCTTGATCTGGAACATCTCGAACACCCGGAGGAAGAAGATGTACGCCATCATCAGGTTTAAATACCGGATGTCCAGCGAAAAAAAGCGTTGGGCCCAGTCCGAGAAGAGATTCAGTATGATCGTCCACACCAGGACGGAAACGGCGCTCAGATTCAGAACGGAGAAAATGTATTTATCCAGGTCGTTCTCATAGTCATATCGCGCACTGATCAGGCTTGCGGCCACATTGAATGTGAACAGGATCGCAAGGATAGACTGCCAGGAAGTAAAGTTATTGAACAGCCCATACTGCTCCTGTGATAATATGCGCGTGAAAATCGGCGTCGTGAGAAAGGACGAACCGGCGATCAGAAAATTCGCGACCATATACCACGCGCCAGATTTGAACGCTTTGAGCCCGTTGTTAGCCATATACCTATCCTATCAGTTGTTTAATCGCTTGATATGCCCGCGGCGACCTTGAAAGATCACATGGCCGCGCTTTGCGCCGCCAGCCATTTGGCCGTTTTTCTTATGCTCTCGTCAAAATCCGCCGTGCACAAAAATCCCGTATCGCGGTACAAGGCGGTTCGATCGACCCGCGACCAATCCATCACTGTTTTTTCAGCCAAGCTCCCAAAGTCAAGCTCAACGTCCGGCGCGATGATATCCCTTGTCCGCATCACAAGCTCTCTAAACGTCTTCAGCTCCGCGTGCCCGACATAATATGCCTTATTCTCTCGCCCTTTTTCAGCGATCGTGATCAGCGCCGATACGACGTCATCAATGTATACCCAGTCATAGAGCTGCCTGCCGTCGATCAATTTGGGCGATTCCCCGCGCAAAAGCGCGCTTATCAAAACATTCTGTATCGTCCTGGAGCGGTCTCCTTCCCCGTAGTTCCTCGCTAGAATGGCCACGTTGAACGCTATCCCGTTCCGTGCGGCCAAGGCTCGGCAGATCATTTCGCCCGCAGCCTTTGCGACGCCATATATACACGAGATCCTCGGCTGCTCGTCGCTGCCGCAGATGTAGTGCAACGCCTCAAGCTCAACGATGGTGCCGATATAAACAAACCGCTTCGCCTTCAGCTGTACTGCCGCCATCAACGCGTCCGCCGCATAGGCGGCGTTTTTCATCTGCCTGTGATGATCCAGAAAGCTATCGCCGAACGTCCCGTCCCAGGCCATATGGAAAAAAGCGTCCATGCCGCGCTCCGGGATCAGCGTTTCGAGCCGGTCATATTCGCTCATCGCGGCCTGGACCACACACAGCCCATCACGCTGTTCCAGCTTTGACGGGTCCCGCACCACGGCATACACGGTCCAACCGTCTGCCAGGAGCCTGTCCGTCAGTGCTTTGCCGATAAAGCCGCTGGCGCCGGTGACCACCGCCCGTTTCATAGCGAGGCCCCCCTGCCCATAGCCAAGGCCGGTATGACACAGGCAACGACATAACTAGAAGGCGCACCCCCCCCATCCGTCACGCCGGACATCTCATTTTCATGCAGCAGCCATCTGGCTGTCTTTTGTACGCTCTCCGCAAGGTCCGCCCTGCACTGGAACCCCGTGTCCCGATAAAGCGCGTCTAGATCGATCTGACCGTAGTCGATATACGCCTTATCCTCATACTCTCCAAAGCGCAGCTCTGTCCCGGGAGATACGGCGTCCCGCGCACAGGTGACGATGTCACGGAATGTGCTCAGCTCCCTGGCTCCAACATAATAGTCCTTTCCGGCTCGTCCGTTTTCAAGAACAGCCATCACGCCGTCCACCGCGTCATCTATATACGTCCAATCGTGCAGATGCTCCCCGGAGATCAGATTGAGAGGCTCCCCCGCCAGCATTTTCTTCAGCATCGTATTCGTCGACCTTCCCGAACGATCGCCAACGCCGTACACGTTGGTGAATAGCACCGTATTGAACCGCATCGCCGTGCCAAAGGACGCCGCCCAAAGCAATCTGCGCGCCGCTGCCTTTGCCGCGCCGTACAGGTTCTTTTGCAGAAAGGCGCCGTCTTGCGGCTCCATCCTGTATTGGTAGCTCGACCCGGCAAACAGAAACCGCTTTGCTTCCAACTGTTCTGCCTGTGTCATCGCCTCCGCCGCGGCCCGTATATTTTCAGCCTGCACAACGATATCCCGGCTCTGTTCTCCGGCAACGCCGGCCCAGCCAAAGTGAAGAAACCACTCGACCCGCTCCCCGATCCGCTCGGCCAGGCGGTCATAGTGTGCAAAATCACACACGACCGGACGCAGCTCGCCGCGAATGCCCGCCAGCCGCTGCTCGTCCCGCACCACGGCGTACACGGTCCAGCCATCCGCCAGGAGCCTGTTCGTCAGCGCTTTGCCGATGAAGCCGCTGGCGCCTGTGACCACCGCCCGTTTCATTTGCTCTCTCCCGCATATATGAAATTCACATCGCTCATGACCAGGGCAGGCGCTTTTTCGTCCTTTGGCGAAACGATGGGCGCTATGGGCGGCCACTGTATGCCGATCTCTTCATCGTTCCAGGCGATGGCCCGGTCAAACTCCGGCATATACGGCGCGTCCACTTTGTACTGCCCCTCCGTATCATCTACCAGCGACATGCAGATATGCCCGAAGCCCCTGGGGATATATAGCTGCTTTCGGTTTTCCGCGCTCAGGATCACCGACACCCAATTTTTGTATGTTGGCGAGCCTTTTCGCAGGTCCACAGCCACGTCGAACAGGCTCCCCCTCGTGCAGCGTATCAGCTTCGCCTGGGGATATGGGTCGTTTTGGAAGTGTATGCCCCGGATCGTTCCCCGTTTCAGGGACAGAAAATGATTGTCCTGCACAAATACGTCATCTATCCCCACCTCATGGAGCGACCGTGCGGAATAGCTCTCGCAGTAATAACCGCGAAAATCTTCAAAATATACCGGCTCGATGACTCTCACGCCTGGGAGGGCCAGCTCCGTCACCCTGGGTATAGCCATATCATTCCGATCCTTTCACCGCATCCACCAGCTCTGCCTGCCGGAGAATGTCGGAGTAGTTTTGCTCCCTTGCCTTCTCGTCCCGTATGCAGCGGCAAAAATGCGCGATGGACTTGGCGAAAGAGTCATCCGCCGTCAGCTCCACCGTTTCCGTTTCGCTGCCTATCCTCACATCCGCCGCCGGCGTGAAGCCGGCCGGCGCGGTAAAGATCCTGCCTGTGGTAATGCAGCCCTTGCTGCCCCATACCTCCAGGTCGCACTTATAGCTGTTGTCCATTCCGAAGCAAACCTGGGCCGTCACGCCCGCATCGTTCACGAGCGTTGCGCTGCCGTACAGGTCCACGTCAAATTCTTCCGTCCGGTCCAGCTGCGCGCACGCCACACGGGCCGTGTCTCCGAGAAGCACGCTCGCCAGCTTCAGTGTGTACCCTCCGCAGTCCAGCAGCGCGCCGCCTCCCAGTGACTTGTCATAACGGAAATCGCCGGCGTCCCGCCGGGGGAACCCGAACGCCATACGATACAGGCGCACATCCCCGATCCTGCCGCCGTTCACCATCTCCAGGATCTCTTTCAACTGCTCATGGAACAGGAACATATAGTTCTCATGGACCGCCAGCCCCTTTTGCCCCGCCAGCTCCAACAGCGTCTTTGTATCCGCGGCGGATGTTGTGAACGGCTTCTCCAAAAGCAGGTGTTTTCCCGCCCGCAGAGCCTTCCGCCCCCACACAAAATGGAGCGCCGGGGGAAGCGGGACATATACCGCCTCTATGCTCTCGTCCGCCAGCAGCGCGTCGTAGCCGTGGTAGATCTCGCCGCCATACCGCTCGCGGAAAGGTACTGCCTTCTCCGGCGTCCGGCTGGCTACGCCCGCATATTCCAGCTCACCGCTCTTCACGAGCGCAGGCAAAAAGCGCCGGAACGCTATCTCCGATGTCCCAAGAATCCCGATCCTCATGCTCACCACTCCAACGCCGACAGCAGGTTTCTCAGCTGGATGTTGAGACAGTTGTTGATCTGCACCAGCTCGTTGAGCGTCTTATAGTCCAGCCAGAAATATCCTGCCGGAAGCTCCGGCAGCTCGGACCCGTCGATCGACAGGACCACGTTCCTGTTCTGCTCATGGTAGAACCGGCCGCCCTCCTCTGAGAGAAACGTATCAAAGCGGACCCCTCTTTTTTCCGCAAGGTATCGGTCAAACAGCTCGTCCACGGCGTTTCCCGGCCCTGCCCAGGTCGCCTCCCGCTGCACCGTCGGGCCCAGTTCCAGCTTGTCAAAACAGCCAGCCTCCGGCATCGCCCGGACAAGGAACAGCATCTTGCCGTCTATGACCGCCGTCACAAGGCCAAACGTCGCCGCTCCGACCGCCTCAAACAGAGGCTGCGACCAGTGCCGCACCTCGCGGCCCTCGATCTCGATGTCGCAGAACACCACTTTAAAGCTGTACAGATGGTCGCAGACGAACTCTCCGTTCTTCATGTGCCAGCTCTTCAGATCATACAGCGGCACAAAGCGATAACTGCTTTCATCAAACATTTTGTAGTTGTTGATAAACTGGTACACCGCCGGCAGAACACTGCTTGCCCCCCCCATAGCGGACCGGCGCAGGGCCGGGTCTGTGAGCTTGTCCGCGTACTCGCTCAGGGGCAGGCAGGACAGCACCGTACGTGTATCCATGTTCACCAGGTTGTCATAGTGCATCAATTCCTTGATCTGCCCCACCGTCATCCACCGATGGCTGGGCAGCACCGGGACGTCCTCCTCCACCTCCACGACGATGTTCCGATTGCGCTTTCTGTAAAAACGCGACGACTGCTCAGACTGTATCTGATCTACCACGATCCTGTGGTCCGCCGCGTGCAGAAAGTAGTCCAGATAGGGGGGTTTATCCCCGTTATGCTTCTGGGTGAAGTTGGACATGGTTGCCTGGATCGTCGGTGATATCTGGATATGGTTGATGTTGCCCGGTTCGATCTTCGCCTGCATAAGACAGTGCATCTCGCCGTTGAAACGATGGCATAAAATACCAAGAAAGCCGATCTCCGGCTGTATGATCATCGGCTGCTCTGCCACCACACAGCCGTCGATCAGCTTCTGCATGCCCGTGATCCGGAAAAAGCTCTTGTTCCGATTCTCGATATATCCCTCGGCATCGTTGTAATACCACGCGTCCGAGTCCTCGAGCCGGCTCTTTCGGATGGATACATGGACCGTCCGATTTCGCTCTTCGACCCACGACAGGATATCTTCGATCGTATACAGGGGCATAGGATCACCTCGACAACATAACGGATGACAGCGCAAAAATGTTACGCTTTAAGCAATTTGGATTTCAGAAAACGGTATGCCTCGTATGTTTTACACAAGGCCAGAGGGCTAAGATCACAGGCAAGAGCGATCAGCTTATACTTTGTTGAGATACGGGACTTGAAATACTTGTTTTTCCTATATCCTCTATATTTCCGCTTCATTACACCGCGTAAATATCGCAGCTCGTTGACTTCACAGGGCTTAAATTTTTTCAAGAAAACATCAATCGAATTGACATAGAACAGTTCGTAGAATCTGTACTCGATCTCATCTTTGAACTGATCCATAAACCCCCGCTGAGTCAAGCTCTCGATCATAAGCTCGGCGGATCTCACGCGGTCATATAAGATCGGGCTGTTGTATGATCTGTTGATCGAAGCCATATCTGTGCGATAAAAATACAGGGGCTCGTCGACCTTCGCGATCCTACGGCAGTATGCGGCGATATGCTCCATAAAATAATTGTCGCCAAAACATACGTTGTCGCAATGATAGATATCGTTTTGTATAAGAAAATCCTTCCGAAATATCTTGGTCAGACGCCATCCCGGAGAAACAAAAAGCGACCTTCTTTTTTCTACTGTGATATCTCCGACCTGATCGGCTGAATTGCTGTTTTCAATTTCCGATATACTTCCCTGTGAATCGACCAACGCGGCATTGCAATCGGCTACTTCCGCTTTTTCTCTTTCGGCGGAATCATACAGCTTTTCGTACATCGTCCTGTCTACCCAGTCGTCCTGGTCGATAAACGCCAGATACTTTCCTCTTGCGAGCTTGACAGACTGATTGAACGTGCCGGAACCTCTGGTGTTGGCGGTCATGTAATTTGCAACGACTTTATCCGGGTGCGCCTTAACATATCCGTCGATGAGCAGCCGCGTATTATCAGCAGAGCAATCGTCAGCCAAAATGATCTCATAACTGTCCAGCGTCTGAGATAGCAGCGTATCCATCAGTTTTGGCAGCATATTCTCACCGTTATAAGTGGACACGATTATGCTGACTTTAACTCCTTCGTCCATTTTCCCTCCAGCGAGCCTTTCCGGATCGTACCGGTATTTAAGCCATATTTTTTCTACATAAAAAAGCCCGGTATTTCATCTCTGCCAAGGCCCAGTCTGACAGGTTGTCTATATCCTGTACTTCCTCCTCCGGCATGAAAAACGGGATCGTATCCTTTGTAACGAGCGTACCGACGCTTTCAAAGGCTTTTGTTTTACATACATAAAACTGACCGCAATCATGATAGATCGTCTCTAGGTCCTGACTGCGGGAGGCTTCATATTCCGGGTATTGAAACTGAACACAGCCATCACGGATAACAAGTCCCCTCTGGGGGGGATAGCTGTATGCAACGACCGGCATGATGGAATCCGCAGATGATCCTGAAAGCTCGTCAACGGCCGATCTCAGTTTTTCTGCTGTCACGAAAGGTGCCGTCGGATATATGCAGCAAAGCATATCAAAATGCTTTCCCTTTTTCGCATATTCCTGTAAAACTTCTTTCAAAACGTCCGCCGTGGTCGCGTAGTCGTTCGACGTCTTTTCACTTCTCAAAAAAGGAACGCTCGCACCGGCGTCCATTGAGATCTTCGCTATCGTTTCATCGTCGGTCGAGACCATCACCTCTTCAAACCTGTCTGCGCAAAGCGCGGCGTCGATCGAATATTCTATGATCGGTTTTCCACAAAAGCTTTTGATATTTTTATGGGGAATGCGTTTTGAACCGCCTCTTGCCGTTATAATGGCTATGCTATTCATCATCATTCCTCCTACCGAACACCTCTGCGTCATAATAATTTGTATCTCCGGAAAAGCCTGACGCACGGCCCATACGCGGCACTTTAGCATATAAATCACGTATTTATGGATTATACCTTTTTTTCTATCTATTGTCAACTGGCTCCGCGTCCGTGCGCTCGGCGCCGGCCCTGTGTTTCCGGCACGCGCGCGTCGGCCGCCGGAAAAGCCCCGGGCCGCCGATTTCCGGCGGCCCGGGGCTTTGTCACGCTCCGCTGCAGGCGATCATGCGCCCGGTGTTGTCGATGTCGTATGTCCCGTCCAGCAGCAGCTCCGATACCGGCACGATCTGATATCCCTCCGCCAGCAGGTACTCTATGATGCCCGGCAATGCCTCCGGGGTATGCTTGGCCGCGTTGTGGAAAAGGATGATGCTCCCGTCCCGGACCTTGGAGGTGATACGCTTGGTGATGTCCGCCGCCGACAAATCTTTCCAGTCCAGGGAGTCCACGTCCCACTGGATGGGGTATATGTCCATATTGCGGATGGTGGTGATGACCTCGTCGTCATACTCGCCGTAGGGACAGCGGAACAGAGTTACTTCCTCCCCGGTGATGGCCTCGATCTTGCCGCTGCACTGGCTCACCTCGTCGATGATCTGTTTCTCGGACAGCTTTGCCATATGGGGATGCGTGTCGGAGTGGTTGCCGATCTCCATGCCCGCGTCGCTGAGGGCCTGGACGCTCTCCGGGTATTTGTCCACCCACTGGCCCACCAGGAAGAACGTGGCCTTGACCCCGTACTTATCCAGGATGTCAATGAGCGTCTGGGTGTCCTCGTTGCCCCAGGCCGCGTCGAAAGTCAGGCTGACGGCTTTATTGTCCCGCTGCACGGAGTAGATGGGCAGCTGCCGGGCCGAGGCGGACACCCCTACCACGGCGGGGCTGTTCACCACCCAGAATATAGCTATCACCGCAAGCACCAGGGCGGCGGGACCCAAGAGCCTGCGGCGTTTCATAAGCATGACTTTTAACTTGTTCACAGGGCATACCTCCGGATCGATTTTGGTACATCCTATGAACTTCGCCTGCCGATTATGTGCCCCGGACACGGAGCTGCCAGAAGGCCACGGCCCCGGCGGCGGCCACGTTCAGCGAGTCCACCCCGTTCTGCATGGGGATGCGCACGGTCCGGTCGCAGAGCGCGATGGTCCGCTGGGCCAGGCCGTCCCCCTCCGTCCCCAGCACCAGGGCCAGCCGCTCCGCCGACGCCAGGGCCGGATCAGCGATGTCCAGGCTGTTCTCCTCCAGAGCCAGCGCGGCGGTCAAAAAGCCCATGGCCCGCAGCCGCTCCAGGCCGCCCCTGGGCCAGTCCTCCACACAGGCCCAGGGCACCTGCAGCACCGTGCCCATGCTGACACGCACCGCCCGCCGGTTCAGAGGGTCGCAGCAGGTGTCCGTCACCAGCACGCCGTCCATGCCCAACGCCGCCGCGGAGCGGAATACGGCCCCCACGTTCGCAGCGTCCGTCACGCCCTCCAGCACGGCCAGACGCCGCGCCCCGGCGCAGACCTGCTCCACCGTCAGCGGCAGCGGCCGGCGCATGGCGCACAGCATCCCCCGGTTCACCGGGTAGCCGGTCAGCTTTTCCAGCACCGCCTCGTCCCCGGTGTACACCGGCACATCCCCCCGGCGGCCGATGAACTCTCTCCCCTGGCCGTCCAGGTGCCGCCGGGTCATGAGAAAGGAGACCGGCTCGCAGCCCGCGTCCAGGGCCGCCCGAATGACCTTCGCGCTCTCGGCGATGAAAACGCCCATCTCCGGCTCCCGGCGGTTCCTGCGCTGCGCCTCCGTCAGCCGCTCATATACGTCCAACGCCGGGTCCGCCAGGTCATGGATCTCGATGATGCTCACCGCAGGACCGTCCTTCCTCTCCGCTCTCATGCGGGCCGCACAGTACATCCGCGATCCGCCGGCAGGCCTGTCCGTCGCCGTATGGGTCCTCCGCCCGGGCCATGGCCCCATAGGCGGCGGGATCGTCCAGCAGCCGGTCCAGCTCCCGCCGGACAGTCTGCTCCCGTGTCCCAGCCAGGCGCAGCGTTCCCGCCGCGATACCCTCCGGCCGCTCCGTCACGTCACGCATCACCAGCGTCGGCACGCCCAGGCTGGACGCCTCCTCCTGCACGCCGCCGGAGTCGGTCAGCACAAGATAGCTGCGGCGCATGATGTTGTGGAAATCCACCACGTCCAGCGGCTCGATGAGGCGGATCCGCTCATGGCCCCCCAGGGCCTCCTCCGCCGCGGCCCGCACCGCCGGGTTCATGTGTACGGGATAGACCGCCTTCACGTCCGGCCGCCGGTCCACCGCCTGCCGGATGACCCGGAACATCTCCCGCATGGGCCCGCCCAGATTCTCCCGCCGGTGGGCGGTGATGAGGACAAGGCGGCTGCCGGCGGCCCAGTCCAGGACCGGGTGGCGGAAATCCTCCCGGACCGTGGTCCTCAGCGCGTCGACGACGGTATTGCCCGTCACGAACACCCGGGCCGGGTCCACTCCCTCCCGGAGCAGGTTCTGCGCCGCCTGCCGGGTGGGGGCGAAGTGATAGCGGCTGACGATGCTGACCGCCCGGCGGTCGAACTCCTCCGGGAACGGCCGCTGGGCGTCATAGGTCCGCAGCCCCGCCTCCACATGGCCCACAGGCACGCGCTCATAGTAGCCGGCCAGGGCCGCCGCGAAGGTGGTGGTGGTGTCCCCGTGGACCAGCAGCACGTCCGGCCGCACCTTCTCCAGCACCGGGCGCAGACGCTGCAGGACCAGGGTGGTGACGTCGAAAAGAGACTGCTCCGGCCGCATGACGCCCAGATCGTAGTCCGGCGTCACCGAAAACGCCCGCAGCACCGGCGCCAGCAGCTCATCGTGCTGGCCGGTGACGCACACCACCGTATCAACTTGCTCCCGGCTCTTCAGCTCCCGCACCAGCGGACACATCTTGACCGCCTCGGGACGGGTGCCGAAGACCAGCAGGATCGTCTTCATACTCTCGCCTCTTCGTCGTCATCTTTCGTATGGGGCCGGCGCCTCACCGGCCGTCGGTCTCCCGGATGGCGGCGGCCACCAGCGGGCACGCCGCCCGGTAGCCGGCGTCGTTGGGATGAAGGCCGTCGTCGGAATAGCGGCTGTCCAGCCGTCCGTCGGCGGCGCACAGCGCGCCGTACACGTCCACATACCGGCAGCCATATCCCGCCGCCAGCTCCTCCAGGCGCTCGTTGACGGCACGGATATGGCCCGTGTACCACAGGTCGTCCCCCTCCGCCACCGGGTAGATGGACTGCACCAGGACCGCCGTTTCCGGCAAATGCTCCCGGATTCCGGCGATGATGGCCTCCAGCCCCGCCGTCACAGCGTCGTCCGGCACGCCGGAGAGGATATCGTTCACCCCCGCCAGCAGCACCAGCACGTCCGGTTCATAGGCATATACGGACCGGTCCATCCGCTCCAGGATATCCGCTGTGGTCTCCCCGGACACGCCCTCGTTGATGGCGTCCAGGCCGGGGTAATATAAGGACAGGTCGCAGAAGTCTGTGATGCTGTCGCCCAGAAAAAGCGACGTGCCGTTCCAGGCCTCCCCGCCGTCCAATGCGGGCGGCGGGCCGGACGGCGTGCCGCCGCGCCCTACCAGCAGCGACCCGGCGCACAGCGCGCCCGCCGCCGCCAGGACCAGCCACAGAGGCAGCAGCTTTCTTCTCCCATGGCCCATGCGCCCACCTCCAAGGATGGCCGGAGGCGCGAGCGCCGCCTCCGGCCAAGCAGTTCTGTCAACGGCTGTTGATATATACGTCGATGCCCGCGGCGGCCCGGCGGCCGGCGGCCATGGCACCGATCACGGTGTCCGCGCCGGTGACGGCGTCGCCTCCTGCGAACACCCCCACCCGGCTCGTAGCCCCGGTGACGGCGTCTGCCCGCACGCCCTCCGCCGCCGAGCCGTTCAGGCCCGGCGTGGAGTCCAGGAGCCTTGGCCCCGTGGCCGCGCCCACGGCGTTGATCACCGTGTCCGCCGGCAGGACCCGCTCGTCGGTCTGGGTCCCGTCCGGCTCCACGCAGACGGCCCGGACCCCGGCCACATGGCCCTTTGCGTCGGCCAGCAGCTCCGCCGCCTCATGGTCCGGCAGGAACTCTATGCCCTCCTCCCGGGCCCGGGCCACGTCCTCCTTACGGGCGGACAGCCCCTCCGCGTAGGCGGCCCGGCAGACGAGACACACCTTCTCCGCGCCCAGGCGCACCGCGCAGCGGGCCGCGTCCAGGGCCATATCGCCGCTGCCCAGCACGGCCACCCGTCTGCCGATGGACGCGCCCTCCCCACGGGGCAGCACCTGGTATGCGGTATACACCCCTTCCAGGTCCTCGCCGGGGATGCCCAGGGGCTGGTTGACACCGGCGCCCGTGCCGATGAATACCGCCTCGAAGCCCTCTTCAAAGAGAGCGTCTATGCTCCTGTCCTGGTCGATGGCCGCGCCGGTCTCGATCTTCACGCCGGCCCGCTGCAGCCGGGCGATCTCCGCCGCCGCCACGTTCCCCGGCAGCCGGAAGGAGGGCACCCCATGGGTCAGCATGCCGCCGGGCTCGGAAAAGGCGTCAAACACCGTCACGTCATAGCCCCGGCGCAGCAGCTCCCCCGCGCAGGCAAGGCCCGCCGGGCCGGAGCCGATCACCGCTACGCTGTGGCCGTTCGGCTCCGGCAGCGGCAGAGCCTCCCGGGACGTCTCTCCGGCCGCCAGATGCCGGTCTGCCACGAACCGCTCCAGCGCGCCGATGGCTACGCTCTCGCCCTTGATGCCCCGGATGCACTGGCCCTCGCACCGCTGCTCCTGGTGGCACAGCCGCCCGCAGACGGCGGGTAGGTCGTTGGCCCCGGCGATCAGGTCATAGGCCCCGTCCATGTCCCCCTCCGCCACCTTGGCGATGAAGTCCGGGACCGGCACGCCCACCGGGCAGCCCCGCACGCACTTGGGCACCTTGCAGCGCAGGCACCGGGCCGCCTCGTCCATAGCGGTGGGCAGGTCATAGCCCAGAGCGGCCTCGTCGAAATTGCCCCGGCGGACAGCCGGGTCCTGCTGGGGCATGGGGTTTTTGTCCATTCGCATATTTGCCATAACGACACTCTCCCTCTCAGCGGTCCAGAGCCAGCAACGCCTCCGTGACCGCCTCAAAACCCATGGCGCGGCTGGCCTTCACCAGTACCGCGTCGCCTCTCTCTATGAGCCGGGGCAGCTCTGCGATCAGCTCCTCCCGCGTCCGGAACCACACCGCGTCCGCGCCCGCGCCGGCGGCGATCTGCTCCGCCTCCGCGCCGCAGGCGATCACCGCGTCGCAAAGCTCCGCCGCCAGGGCCCCGGTCTGCCGGTGCAGAGCCGGGCCGGACGGCCCCAGCTCCCGCATATCGCCCAGTATGGCGACCTTTCTCCCCGGCAGGGACGCCAGGCTCTCCAGCGCGCTTTTCACACTGGTGGGATTGGCGTTGTAGCAGTCGTCCACGATGGTGGCCCAGCCCGTTTCCAGCACCCGGCCGCGGCTGCCCACCACCTCATAGTCCTCGATGCCCCGGGCGATCTCCCCGTCCGTCAGGCCCAGCTCCAGCCCCACGGCGGCTCCCATCAGGGCCGCGCTTACCATGTGCGCGCCAAAGGCGGGGACGCGGACCGGGATGCGCCGGTCCCCGGCGCATATCACGCACCGCATGGCCGCCGTGCCCTCCGGCCGGACGTCCTCCGCCCGGACGGCGGCGTTCCGCCCCTGTCCGAACAGCACCGTGCGCCGGCCAAAGTCATGGACACGCAGCAGCGCGTCGTCGCCGTTGGCGATGACGACGCCGCCGGGACCCATGCCCTCCACCATCTCGCCCTTGGCCCGGAGCACGCCGGGCCGGTCGCCCAGAAATTCCAGGTGGGCGTCTCCGATGACGGTGAAAACGCCGATGTCCGGCCGGACCATGTCCGTGAGCCGGCGCATCTCCCCAAAGCCGGAGATGCCCATCTCCACCACCGCCGCCTGATGGTTCTCCCGCAGGCGGAACAGCGTCAGCGGCACGCCCAGCTCGTTATTGAAATTCTTCTCCGTCTTGAGGGTGTCGAACCGCTGGGCCAGCACGGAGGCGATCATCTCCTTGGCGGTGGTCTTGCCCACGGAGCCGGTCACCCCCACGAAGGGGATGTGGAACCGCCGGCGGTACCAGCCCGCCAGGGTCCCCAGGGCCGCCTGGGTGTCCTCCACCCGGATCTGGGGCGCCGGCGCGGCCGTGAAACGCTGGCACAGCACGCAGGCCGCGCCCTTTTCCGCCGCCTGGTCCATAAAATCGTGACCGTCCGCCCTGGCGCCGGGTATGGCCGCGAACAGGCCCCCGGCCGTGACGGCCCGGCTGTCGGTAGTCAGGCCGGTGAGCTCTCCGTCCGGAAGCGCGCCCCGGACCTCTCCGCCGGTGACGGACGCCACAGCGGCGCAGGTCAGATCTCTCATGCGTCCCGCCTCCATCATTGGTATTTCTTCAAAGAGGCGTCCACCAGGGCCTGGCACAAGGTCCCGTAGTCCATGCCCATGGCCCGGCCCATCCGGGGTATCAGGCTGGTGGGCGTCATGCCGGGCAGGGTGTTGGCCTCCAGGCAGTAGAACACGCCGTCCCGGCCCATGATGAAGTCAACCCGGCCATAGGCCTCCAGGCGCAGGACCCGATAGACCCGCTCCGCCAGGGCCTGGATGGCGGCGGTCTGCTCCGGCGTGATGGGCGCGGGGCAGGGATCGTCCGTCATGCCGGGCTGGTACTTGTTTTTATAGTCGTAAAACCCGCTCTTGGGGATGATCTCCGTCACGGGCATGGCCTTGCCGTCCAGCACCCCCACGGTCAGCTCCCGGCCGGCAATAAAGCTCTCCGCCAGCACGCTGGGCTCGTATCGGAACGCCAGGGCAAGGGCCGCGTCATACTCCTCCGGGCTTTTGACGATGGTGGTGCCCACGCTGCTGCCGCCGGAGCAGGGCTTCACCACACAGGGGAACGAGGGCATTTTCGCCGTCTTATCGCCCTTGCGGATGGTGACGCTGTCCGCCACCGGTACCCCGGCCTCCCACAGCAGAGTCTTGGAGATGCTCTTGTTCATGGCGATGGCGCTGCCCAGATAGCCGCTGCCGGTGTAGCGCACGCCGTTGATGTCAAAATACGCCTGTAGCTTGCCGTTCTCACCCTCCTCGCCGTGCAGGGCCAGAAAGGCGATGTCCGCCGCCTGGCATATCTCCAGCACATTGGGGCCCACCAGCCCCTGGCCGGGGCGCATGGCCCGGACAGCCTCCAGATCGGGGGCGTTCTCCCCCACGGCGAAATCACTGGCGCGGTCCTCCGCCGAGAACACGTCCTCCACCGCCGCAAAGGGCTCCGTCCAGCCCAAAAAAAGGTCCACCAGAGCCACCTGATGGCCCTGGCCCCGCAGGGCCCCGGCGATGCCTATGCCGCTGGACAGCGACACGTCCCGCTCGTTGGAAAGCCCCCCGCATATGACCGCAATCTTCATCCCGCAACTCCTCCAATGGAAACGAAATCCTTATCGCTTTTCCAGCATTTTAACATATACGGCCGATTTACGCAATTATGTTGTTATTTTTTCAAAAATGTGATAAAATGCCGGACAGTAATTTAGGGGGACCAGCCACATATGCCTTATATCGTCATAGACCTGGAATGGAACCAGGCCATGAGCGCAAAATCATCCGTTTTCAACCACCTGCCCATCCATCTGCGGGGGGAGATCATCCAGATCGGCGCGGTGAAGCTGAACGAGGACTTCACCCCGGGGGACGAGTTCCAGTGCGACGTGAGCCCGGTCTGGTTCAAGAAGATGCACTACAAAGTCAAAAAGCTGACGGGCTTCGACAACACCCGCCTGGCCCACGGCCTCTCCTTCCCGGCCGCCATGGAAAAGTTCCTGGCCTGGTGCGGGCCGGACTGCACCTTCATGACCTGGGGCTATGACGACAGCGGTATCATGGAGCAAAACTGCATCATCCACGACCTGGACATCGACTGGATGGGCCGGTGGATCAATCTGCAGCTCATCTACAATATGCTCACCGAGGACGCCGACCACAACCAGAAGTCCCTGGAAACGGCCATGGAGCACTTCGGCATAGAGCAGACGCGGGTGGCCCACGACGCCCTGGGCGACGCCTATAACACGGCCCTTGTCTGCTCCCGGCTGGACATGGCCCGGGGCCTGGCCGCCTATGGGGACCTTGTCCATGACCTGTCCCGCCGGACCCACGGGGGCGGGCAGAACGGGCCTGAGCCCATCGAACACAGCGTCTCCCCCTCCTACGACACCCGGGAACAGCTCTGGGAGGCCGTGGACCAGTCAAGGGCCGTGTGCCCGGTCTGCGGCAAGACGCTGGAGCGGACCCGCTGGGTCAGCCAGGGGGACCGGCGGTATATGTCCCTGGCTACCTGCGACCAGCACGGCTCCTACCTCTGCCGGGTCCGGCTGCGCCATGAGGAGATCGGCGGCTGGTCCGCCAACCGCCTGCTCTATCAGGCGGACGAGGAGATGGTAAACAGCTTCCGGGAACGCCAGTCCCACCCCCGCCGCCGGCGGCGCCGGGGAAAGAAGCAGGCGTAAAGAGGCGTCTCGACACCACTTTGAAGCAAATAAAAGTCAAAACCTCCGGCGAAGCCGGAGGTTTGACTAGGCCCTAGAAGGCCTGGTACTAGCGAGCCCCTAAAGGAGCCCTAAAAGTTTGCCGACCGCATTTCTTTTTCAGGCCGCCCCTTAAGGGGCTTTACTTTCGCCTGTATTTCGGGGCAAACACCACATGGTATTGACACCGCCACATCGTATGCTCTAAACTACCTATGTCTTTGTCTTTCACGATAAAGACCTCCTCATTTTGTAGTTGGTGGCCGGCAAACCTACCCTCTACTCTAATGAGGAGTTTTCTTCTTGTCTACTTCTTTCCTCGCTGGAAGCTCTTTATCCCCACTAGCATAGCTAGTGGTTGTCTTTGCTGCTTGCAAGACGGCAAGGCCCCGGGCCGCTTCGGCGGCTCGGGGTCTTGTGCAGATATGCGGCCATCAGAGGCGGTCCTCACACCTCCATGATGACGGGCAGGATCATGGGGCTGCGGCGGGTGACCTTATAGAGATACCCGCTCAACTGGCTCTTGACCCGGCCCTTGATCTCCGCCCAGTCGGTGATGCGCTGCCGCTCGCAGGAGGCGATGGACTCATACACCACCCGGCGCATCTCCTCCATGAGCTGGGCGTTGTCCTTGACGTAGACAAAGCCGCGGGTGATGATCTCCGGCTCGGAGATCAGGGTTCCGTCCTGGCCGGACATAGTCATGACTACCACCAGCATACCGTCCTGGGCCAGATGCTGCCGGTCCCGGAGGACCACGTTCTCCACGCCCTCGTCGTTGGCCCCGTCCACCAGCACCCGGCCGGAGGGGACAGCGCCGTTTTTCTGGATCTTCTTGCCGGTCAGCTCGATCACGTCACCGATGCCGGCGATGACGATGTTGGCCGGGTCCACGCCCATCTCCTTCGCCAGATCCCCGTGGCGGCAGAGCATCCGATGCTCCCCGTGGACGGGGATGAAGAATTTGGGCTTGGTAAGGGCCAGCATGGTCTTTTGCTCCTCCTGGCAGGCGTGGCCGGAGACATGGATATCGATGCTGCGGTCATAGATGACCTCCGCGCCCTTATAGAACAGCTCGTCTATCACCTTGGTGACGGTGCGCTCGTTGCCGGGGATGGCGGAGGCGGAGATGATGACCCGGTCCCCCGCGCCGATCTTCACCTGCCGGTGTTCGGAAAAGGCCATGCGGTACAGGGCGGACATGCTCTCCCCCTGGCTGCCGGTGGTGATGATCACCACCCGCTCCGGGGGCAGGGCCCCCAGGCGGTTCATCTCCATCAGCACGCCCTTGGGGATGTTCAGATATCCCTCCTCCACCGCCAGCTTCAGCACGTTTTCCATGCTCCGGCCGGTGACGCCCACCTTCCGCCCGTAGTGGGCGGCGCAGTTGATGATCTGCTGGATGCGGTGGACGTTGGAGGCGAAGGTGGTGACGATGATGCGCTTGTCGCAGCCCCGGAACAGCCTCTTCATGCTCTCCCCCACGTGCCGCTCCGAATCAGAGTAGCCGGGCCGCTCCACGTTGGTGGAGTCCGACAGCAGGGCCAGCACCCCCTCGCTGCCCAGCTCCGCGAACCGATGGAAGTCGAACACGCCCCCCTCGATGGGGGTCAGGTCGATCTTGAAGTCGCCGGTGTGGATCACCGTGCCGATGGGGGTCTTCAAAGCCACCGCCACGCTGTCAGCGATGGAGTGGTTCACATGGATGAGCTCGCACTCGAAGTTGTCCCCCATGCGGAACCGGTCCCCCGCCGAGCAGGTGACGAGCTTTACCTTGTCGGCCAGGCCGTGCTCCTCCAGCTTCAGGCGCACCAGCGCGGCGGTGAGCCGGGTGGCGTACACCGGGCAGTCCAGCCGGCTCATCACATAGGGCATGGCCCCGATGTGGTCCTCATGGCCGTGGGTCAGCACGATGCCCCGGATGCGGTCCCGGTTCTGGGTCAGGTAGGTGATGTCGGGTATGACAACGTCGATGCCGTACATATCCTCGTCGGGAAAGCCCATGCCGCAGTCCACCACGACGATGTCCTTGCCATACTCGTAAACGTACAGATTCTTGCCGATCTCGTCCAGACCGCCAAGAGCCATGATCTTGAGTTTTTGTGCCATTGGATGTCGATTTCTCCTTAACTATGTATCAAAACGTCAGGCAGGGCTCGTCCTGCCCGTAACAATCATATCCTGTTCCGGGAAAATTATACTGTCAAAAGCGCGCCGTCACATCTCCCGGCGGCCCTCCAGAGCGCGGACCAGGGTGGCGTCGTCGGTAAATTCCAGGTTGGAGCCCACGGGGATGCCGTAGGCCAGGCGGGTCACCCGCACGTCGAAGGGCTTCAGCAGCCGGGCGATGTACATGGCCGTGGCGTCCCCCTCCGTGTCCGGGTTGGTGGCCATGATGACCTCCTTCACGTCCCCCTCCGCCACGCGCTTGACAAGCTCCGAGATGCGGATATCGTCGGGCCCCACATGGCTCATGGGCGACAGTACCCCGTGCAGCACATGGTACACCCCGCCGAACTCCCGGCTGCGCTCCAGGCTGGCCACGTCCCGGGGCTCCGCCACCACGCAGATGACGGACCTGTCCCGCCGCTCGTCGGCGCAGACGGGGCAGATGTCCCCGTCCGTCAGGTTCTGGCACACCGGGCAGGTATGTACGGTCCGCCGGGCCCACAGGATCGTCTCGGCAAAGGCCTCCGCCTCCCCCTCCGGCAGACCCAGCACATGGAAAGCCAGCCGCTGGGCGCTCTTGCGGCCGATGCCCGGCAGCGACGCGAAGCGGTCTATCAGATCTTCAAATGATGCGGGAAAAAACGCCATTTCTATCTATTCTCCCCGAAGCTGTTTGATGACGGCGGCATAGTCACCGCTGCCGAACACGGCGGAGCCGGCCACCAGCACGTTGGCTCCCGCGGCGATGGCGGCGGGGGCGGTGTCCGGCTTGATGCCTCCGTCCACCTCCACGTCGCAGGCCGGATGCGCCGCGTCCAGCATCCGCCGGACGGCCCGCACCTTGTCCAGTTGGTCCGTCATGAACCGCTGGGCCCCAAAGCCGGGCTCCACCGTCATGACAAGTACCATATCCAGGTCCTCCAGCCAGCCCTCCAGCGCCGACGCCGGGGTGGCGGGCTTCAGGGACAGCCCCGTCCGCACGCCATGGTCCCGGGCGATCCGCAGGGCCTGGGCGATGTTCTCAGGCGTGTCCGCCTCCAGATGCACCGTGATGTGGCTGGCCCCCGCCCGGGCGAAGGCCTCCACCATGTTCCGGGGCTGCACGATCATCAGATGCACGTCCAGAAACGCCTCCGGAAAGGCGTTGCGGATGCTGCGGACCACCGGCACGCCCATGGAGAGGTTGGGCACGAACTGCCCGTCCATCACATCCAGGTGGATATAATCCGCGCCGGCGTCCAGCACGTCTTTTATCTCGTCGTCCAGCCTGGCGAAATCGGCGGCCAGGATAGAAGGCGCGATCTTGATGTTTGTCATGTGCGTCACCCGTTGCATAATATGGTCCAGCCGCGCCGCGCGCGACAGGCTTTCATATAGGGGATGGGCCGGCCGGGGGCCGGTCTGTCCCCACTGTTTCCCCGCAAGGACACGTTCCCCCATATTGTTCATAGTATACCATGTCGCGCGGTTTCGGCGCCAGCCGGGAGCGCGACCGGTATCTTTCAGGTATAATAGGGCTAACAGTCCTATTATACCATATACCCCCGGTCCCTAGCAAGTAGACCTTGACGTTATTGCCGGATTATTTTAAAATAGTGACATACTGACTGGGAGGCATCGTCATGCGAGAGGTCAAACACCGTTCCGCTCTGCCGGTCTACATCGCCGCCGGGGCTTTCGCCCTGTACGCGCTGGTGTTCCCCCTTTACAGCCTTTTGCACTTCCTGATCGCCGCGCTGGTGACGGCGGGGGTCTGGCTGGCGGCGGACAAGCTCATAAAGCCCGTGACGGAATATGTGCCCGAGCCCGAGCCGGAGCCCGTGTCCTATGGGCCGGAGGCGGACGCCGTTCTGGCGGAGGCCGCCCGGGCCCGCGCCGAGATGGAGCGGCTGGCCGGGTCCATCCCCGACGAGGATGTGAAGGCGAAGATCGGCCAACTGGCCCGGCTCAGCGACCGCATCGCCCAGGACGCGGTCCAGGACGCCGCGGACATCCCCCAGATCAAAAAATTCCAGGGCTATTTCCTCCCCTCCACCATCAAGCTGCTCAACGCCTATGACCGCATGAGCGGCCAGGGCGCGTCGGGCGAGAACACCGACCGGGCCAGATCCTCCATCGCCGCCATGCTCCAGACGGAGATCGACGCCTTCCAAAAGCAGCTGGACGCGCTTTACAAAAACGACGCCCTGGACGTGGACGCGGACATCAAGGTGATGGAACAGCTCCTGGCCCGGGAGGGCCTGACGGGAGACGCCGACCCCATCAAGACCATATTGCGCCAACAGGAAAAAGGCTAAAACATCAAGATATGATATATAAGGAAAGGAACAAACGCCATGGCTGACGAAAAAAAGTACGAGATCAATCTGACCCTGGACCCCACTCCCGCCGCACCCGGGGCCCCGGAGGCCCCCGCCGCCGCGCAGACCGCGGCCCAGGCCGCCCCCGCCCCCGATCAGACCGCCGGCGCGGCGGACCAGGCTGCCCAGGCGGCGGCCCAGGCCGACGCGCCTGTGAAGAAGCTGGACATCGAGGACCTGGCTCCCGAGGAGCAGGCCGCCGTGCGGGAATTCGCCAAGAAGATCGACGTGACCGACACCGCCCAGGTGCTGGGCTACGGCTCCGCCGCCCAGAAGAACATCGCGGAGTTCTCCGCCCAGGCGCTGGAGCAGGTCCGCACCAAGGATCTCGGCCAGGTGGGCGATATGCTGTCCGACCTGGTGGCGGAGCTGGGCGGGCTGGACGTTTCCGCCGGGCAGCCCAAGGGGCTGAAGGGGCTTTTCAAAAAGGCCACCCGCAGCTTTTCCGACCTGAAGACCAAGTACGATAAGGCCGAGGTCAACGTGGACAAGATCACCCAGGCCCTGAACGAGCACTGGATCACCCTCAACAAAGACATCGTCACCATGGACAATATGTATGAGATGAACCAGGCCTACTTCAAGGAGCTGACTATGTACATCATCGCCGGCAAGCTGCGCCTGGAGGAGCTTCGCTCCACGGAGCTGCCCGCCCTCATGAAGAAGGCCGAGGATACCGGCAAGCCGGAGGATGCCCAGGCCGCCAACGACTTCGCCAGCATGCTGGGCCGCTTTGAGAAGAAGCTCCACGACCTGGAGCTGACCCGGGTCATCTCCATCCAGATGAGCCCCCAGATCCGGCTGATCCAGAACAACGACTCCCTCATGGTGGAGAAGATCCAGACCGCCATCGACAACACCATCCCCCTGTGGAAGAGCCAGATGGTGCTTGCCATGAGCTTGTATAACTCCCAGCAGGCTATGAAGGCCACCCACGACGTGAGCGAAATGACTAACCAGCTCCTCAAGGAGAACGCCGCCGCGCTGCACACCGGCTCCGTGGACGTGGCTCAGGAGGCCGAGCGGGGCATCGTGGACCTGGAGACCCTGCAGCAGACCAACCAGGAGCTCATCGCCACCCTGGAGGACGTTCGCAAGATCCAGGACGACGGCCGGGCCCGGCGGGCCCAGGCCGAGGAGGAGCTGGGCCGCATCGAGGGCCAGCTGAAGCAAAAGCTGCTTGAAATGAAGGGATAAAACTTTATTTGGCTCTGCGGAGCCAAACTCTGCGAGGCTTTTTATGGATTTTTTTAAAAAGCGTTCCACCGCCATAGGCGTGTTCGTGGTCGTGGTGATCCTGTTCAGCCTGATCGGCTGTCATCTGAGCCTGGGCCGAGCCTGCCGAAAGGCGGAGGCCGCCTTCTTTGACAGGAGCCTTCTGCGGGACGCGGGCGTCTACTCCTGTCCCGGGGACCACCTGAAAAACTGCGCGGACCTGGCAAACCGGCTGCTGTCTGTGGTGGGCGGCGATAACGAGCCCTATGCCGAAGCCTACGAGCAGCTCCGCGCCGCCCGCCTGGACCTGCTGGACGCGCTGGAACGCCGGGACATCCCCGCCGCCGGCGCGGCCAGCCAGGCCTTGGCGGAGGCGGTGGAGGCGGTGAAGGCCGTCAAGGCCTCCGGCGCGGCCCTGTCCGACAGCTACGACGATTATGAGCAGATCATCGCTGACCTGGACGGCGCGCAGGCGGCTTTGGATAACAACGGCTACAACGACTACATCCTGGCCTTCCGGGAGGACGTGCTGGACCGGTTCCCCACCGGCCTTCTCCGGCATCTGGCCTTCGTGGACGCGCCGGAGACCTTTCCATGAGGGGTGACGCGATGAAAAAGCTCGTTTCCTGCGCGCTGGCGGCGGTCCTTTCCGTGACGCTGCTGGCGATACCCGCCCTGGCTATCGATCTGGAGCCCGGGACCGGCGACGGCTTTTATGTCCGGGACACGGCCAACGTGCTCAGCGCCGAGACGGAGGAGCTGGTCGCCTCGTACAACGCGAGCCTTCTGGAGCCGGAATGCAGCCAGGCCCAGCTTGTGGTTGTCACGGTGCCCTATCTGGCCGAGGATTCGGACCTGGCCGCCACGGAGCTTTTGAACGACTGGGGCGTGGGCAGCTCCGCCCAGTCCAACGGGATGCTGCTCCTGCTGGTGTCGGAGGAATACCGGGGCTGGCTGGCCGTGGGACGCGGCCTGTCGGACGCCTTTGACGACGACACCGCCGGACGGTATCTGGACCAGTACTTCTGGGACTATATCGACGCCGGCCAGTTCGACAAGGGCGTGCAGACCCTGGCGGGCCAGCTGGCGGCCTGGTACGCGGACTACTACGGCGCGGACCTTTCCGACGCCGGCGGCGGCTATGAGAGCGTCCCCTACTCCGGCGGCTACTATGACCCCTACGCCCCGGCCCAGGCCGTGGACACGGGATTTTCCGGCTTCGCGGTGGCCCTGTTCGTGGTGGGCATCCTGCTGTTTTTGTGGGTGCTGGGGGCCATGAGCCGGTTCACCCGGATGCGCCGCTGGGGCTATACCGGCGGCTTCTTCCCCATCTTCTGGTTCGGCGGCCGCCGGCGGTATAACGACTGGTACCGGCGTCAGCCGCCCCCGCCCCCCGGTCCCGGTCCGGGGCCAGGTCCCGGCGGTTTCGGCGGGCCCGGCGGCTTCATGGGCGGCGGCTGGAGCCGCGGCCCTGGCGGTGCAAACAGGGTCAGCGGAGCCGGACGGCGGACCGGCGGTTTTCGCAGCGGCGGCAGCTTTCGCGGCGGCGGCGGTTTCCACAGCGGAGGCCACGGCGGCGGCTTCGGCGGCCACAGCGGCGGCGGAGGAGCCGGCAGGCGGTAGACAAAAAAATACGGCGGACAGTGCTACGCGCTGTCCGCTTTATTGATCCCCGTAAGGCACGGTCTGGTAATAGCCGTAATAGCCGCCGGGACCCACGCCCGTGCCGGGCTCCATGTAGTAATATCCGCCTCCGTGCCCGGCGAAGAGCAGGCTGAAAATGAATCGGATGATGAAAAACAGCACCAGCGCCGCGATCAGTGCGGCCACGGGGCTGCGCCGGGGCGGGCGGTAGGTGTAATAGGCCGACCATCCCGCGTCGGACGGGCCCTGCCAGGTCCGCCCGGACGGGTCCGGGCTCGTCCCCTGCTGGCGCATGGCCTTGATGTCGTCATAGGCGCGGTTGACGCGGCCCATCTGTTCCGCGGCCGCCGCGTCGCCGGGGTGCAGGTCCGGGTGGTACCGCTTAGCCAGCTTCTTATAGGCCCTGGCGATCTCTTCGTCCGACGCATCCGACGCCACGCCCAGCACGTCGTATGGATTCATGTCTTACGCTCGAAGCGGTTGCCGCATTTGCGGCAGGTAAGCTGCAGCCGGCCCTTCCCCCTGGGCACCCGCAGCAGCGCGTGGCAGGAGGGACAGCGGAAGAATTTGTACTCCTTTCGCTGCTGCCAGCGGTCCTTCAGGCCCCGGGCCCAGCGAAGGAACCTCTGCCGCCGCTCGTAATAGCGGGCGTTCTCCTGCTGTCTTTTCAGGACGTTGCGGGAGAGGACGCGAAAGACGCAGTAGACGAGTACGGCATACTCCCCCATCTGCAGCAGCAACGCCACCGCCGGCAGGCGGCTGAACAGCATACTCGCCACCACCAGCACGATGGCGGCCAGCAGCAAAAACTGGCTGTAGGCGTCATAGCCGTTGCGGCCATACATGAATCGTGCGATCCTCTGTCTGAAATTCATGCTATCACCTAATGTTCGTTCTTATCATTAGAATACCCCATTCACTCCGGCTTGTGTTGAACAAACTGTTAATAATCGGCACGAACGCCCCTAACGCCGACAAAATGGCTCTCCGGGAGGGCGTGCGTTTTTATGATTGCATTGGGGCGGATTTTCATTTAAAATAGACGGGTACGGACTTCATGTGGAAAGGAGGCGTCCCGGGTGCGAAAACTGAAACGGATCATCGCGGCCATCGTGGCGGCCAGTCTGCTGCCAGGCGGCGGCGCATGCGCGGACAGCGCTCCTCCCCTCGACAGGACCGCCTATGGCGCGGCCTATGGCGGGACCCTTTCCGTCTCCGGGGACGACTATGCCCTTCTGACGGACGCGAGCCTTTCCTTACCTCTGGCGTCGGATCCGGCGGGGCCGGACTGGACCCTGGGCGTCACCGGCCAGGCGGAGCCCGTGACCGTCTCCGGCCCGGACGCCGGGCTGGACCTGGTCCGCAGCCAGGTGAGCTCCGCCGGCTGGGGCCTTATCTCCAACGATGGCGGCAGCTTCGCCGCCGTGGACGCGAAGCTGTCCCTCGCCCCCGACGCCACCGCCGCCGGCGGGCGGGTCCTGGGCTATGACAAAAACGATCCTCTGGGCTCCGGCTGGGGGCTGTACTGCGGCCCGGGCTCCGAGAGCTGGCTCTACGGCGTGACGGTCTCCGGCGTCACCTACGGCGCGGTGCTGGACGGCGCGGAGAGCCTCTGGCTGGGCTCCTCCACTGGCACCATCCCCCTGTACGACGCCGCCGGCGGCTATACGGGCGTGACCACCGGCCGGGGCGGGACCTGCTCCATCGACGGGGTATTCGGCCTGCTGCTGGCCGGGGACGCGGCCCAGGTCACGGTGAACGAGGGCGCCGCCATCCACAGCCGGGACGCGGCGGTGCTCTATAAGCGCGGCAGCGGCGCGCTGGTTTTTGACAACGCCCGCGTCGCCTCCGACAGCGGGGTCCTTCTGCAGATGATGGACGACGACGGGGACCAGCGGGCGGACGGCGGCTATTACGACGAGCGGGACGTGGGCGGCCAGACCGGTTTTCCAGGCGTCAACTATGACTGCGCCCCCGCCTCCGGCTCCGGCAGCGACGACCCCGCCCTGCCCCCCGCCGGCGAGGACCCGGCGGAGAGCCTTGACGTAACGTTCACATACGGCCTTTACGAAGGCGATATCTATAACGGCACCGGCTGGTACGGCCAGCGGGGCGACAGCCTGTCCGTCACGGTGGGCCGGAACGCGGTCCTCTGGGGGGACGCGGCCCTCACCTCCACCATCAAGGCCGTCCCCTATCGAGCGGAGAGCCTGGACGCCCTGTCCGGGCTGGAGGGCGTCCGCTACGCCGCGCTGGGCCTGGGGGGCCGGCCCTGCCAGGAACGGTACGCCGCCTATATCCAGCTTTCCGCCTACACCCGGGACCAGTACTACCTGCAGGGCCACGTCCAAAACGAGCCCTGCGCCAAGAGCGGGGCCACGCTGGACGTGACCGTGGCGGAAAACGGCGTCTGGGTGGTCCGGGAACGGTCCCTTGTCAGCAGTCTCACGGTGGAGAGCGGCGGGACGGTCTATGCCAAGGCCCAGGTGGACGCCGGCGGCGCGGTGGCGCTGCTGCCCTCGTCGGAGCCCCTGCGCCCCGGCCATTATGGCGCAAATTGACCGCTTGACTTTTTGGCTTTTTGCTGTACAATCATGGGTATAAGTTTTAAGCGGCTAATCAAGCACCGTGCTAAAGCATCCGGCCCGATCGCGGGAACGCGGTCAGGGCCGCCGATCAGTCCAATATTTATAGCAAAAAATAGTACTATAATGGAGGTACATACATGGAGATCGTTAAGAAAGTCGATGGAGATCAGCTGTTTCTCGCCCCCAAGGGACGTCTTGACACGGTGACCGCTCCTGAGTTTGAAAAGGCGTTCAAGGAGAGCCACGAGGGGATCACGAAGGTCGTGATCGACCTGTCCGAGCTTATGTACATCTCCTCCGCGGGGCTGCGCGTGCTGTTGTCCGCCCAGAAGATCATGAACAAGCAGGGGTCGATGACGGTGAAAAATGTGAACGACGATGTTCGGGAGATCTTTGAGGTGACGGGCTTCACCGATCTTTTGAACATTGAATAAGGCGCGTGAAGATCATTTTGAGCTATCGGAGGTTTAGCTATGGGCGCGGCAAAAACGTTCCTTGAGATATTCAGGGAAGTATCGGAAAAGTATTCCTCAAAGAATGCTCTGATCGATATGGATGGCAAAAGGCATATCACATATGCCCAGCTCGATGAGCAAAGCTCCCGGATCTGCGGGGCCCTTATGGATAAGGGCGTCACCAAGGGAGACCTTGTGCCCATTTGCATGTCGAGATGCGCCGAATACATCGCGGCCGAGATAGGTGTGTTGAAAGCGGGAGCAGCGTTTGCCCCGCTTTCTTCTGAATATCCCCAGGCAAGGATCGAGCATATAAGCAAAGATTGCGGCGCGAAGTTCGTCATCGACGACGAGCTCGTTCAGCAGGCTCTTACCCATGAGCCCGCCGAGGGTGTGCCGGTCGGGCTGGACGATAAGGCGTTCCTTATCTATACCTCCGGTTCATCGGGCAACCCCAAGGGCATCGTACACACCCATCGGAGCATGGCCGCGTCTGTGGTCCGCCATGCCAAGGCGTTCGATTCAACGGATAAGGACATCCACCTGTGCTGCGGTCCTTTCAGCTTCATCGTGATGATGGTGGATATCTATACTCCCCTTTCCCAAGGGCAGACCGTCCATATCTTGCCCGAGGAAAAGCGCAGGGACATCCGCGCCCTGGGCCAGTATATAGAGGACCACAAGATCACCACCGCGTTCATAAGCCCGCAGATGCTCAAGCTCCTGAAGACCGACAGCAGCGATCTGCGGCTGGTGGTGACGGGGAGCGAGCGCGTTTCCCGGATCACCGGGCATGGTTACCGCTTTATGAATCTGTACGGCTGCAGCGAGACAGCCGGCGTCGCCGTGATGTTTGAAGTGGACGCCTCCTATGATAACACCCCCATAGGAAAAGCGGCGGATGGCATACAGGCGTTCCTCCTTTGCGACGACGGGCATATCGGCACGGCCGGCGAGGAGGGCGAGCTGTGCATCGTCGGTGACATAGCGTCGGGCTATTACAAGCTGCCGGAGCAGACGGAGAAGGCCTTCCAGAAGCTCGACGACGGCAGCGTCTGCTTCCACACGAACGACATCTGCCGTATGCTTCCCGACGGGAATCTCGTGTATGTGGACCGCAAGGACTGGATGGTGAAGATCAACGGCCAGCGTGTTGAGCTCGGGGAGACCGAGGCGGCCGTCTCGGCCCTGGCGGGCGTGACCTCCGCCGCCGTGAAAGGCTTTGTGAATCCCCACGGCCAGACATACCTGTGCGCGTTTTATACCACCGACAGAGAGCTTACGCCGGACGATATCAAAAACGCCCTTTCCGCCTCTCTGCCCGAGTATATGATACCCACGCACTACGTAAAGCTGGAAAAGCTGCCGGTCAACGCCAACGGGAAGATCGACCGAAAGAGCCTGAAAGCCCCCAAGGAAAAGGCCGACCAGCGCGAATACGTTCCGCCTGAGAGCGAAAAGGAAAAGACGCTGTGCGCGGCCTTTGAGAAGATCCTGGGCGTGTCCCCCGTGGGCATAACGGACGATTTCTTTGAGCTCGGCGGCGATTCCATCCAGGCCATGATCCTCTCCGTGGAGCTTGAGGGGCTCACCATCGAGAATATCTACAAGTGCAAAACGCCTCAAAAGCTGGCGGACGTATGGAACGGCGCGGTGCGCCAGGAGCGTAACGCCGCGGACGACCCGAAATTCAAGGACCAGTTCGACAGCCAGGGCAGACTTCGCACGCCCGTGAGCATGCGGTTTTACAGAAAGACCCAGTCGCCGCGTTTTTCCCTCCGTTTCGATGAGGATATCGACCCTTCCGCGCTGCAATACGCGGCGGAAATGGCTATTGCGAGATTCAAAGCGTTCGGCTTTAAGATCGTCCGTGACGAGAACCGCTATTACTGCGCCATAAACAACAACAGACCCGTTATCCATCATAACGACGGCGGCAGAAAGACCATCGGCGGCAGCGGCAACAATGGGTTTTTGACGCGGATCGGCTACAGCGGCAGCGAGGTGACCGTGGATATGTTCCACGGGACGAACGACGGTGTTGGCAGCCTTAAATTCCTGCAGACGCTGGCCTATTACTATTGCAGCAGGAAATATGGCACGACGCCGGACGGGATCGACGGCCTCATCCTGGCGGACACGCCCGAGGACCCCAGAGAATATGCCGACAGCACGCTGTTTTTGCCCGATGAGCCGGCCGCCCCGAGGGAGCGGGCCCAATATGAGCGGGCCTATACCGTCGGTGACGGCTTGATCGAGGACAAGGGCAGATGCGCGCATTTCCATTTCACCGTTGACGGTGAGAATACGGACCGCTTCGTCCGGGAAAACGATACGAGCACCGCGGCCATGTTCACGTATTTTATGAGCAAGGTGATCGCGGACAGAAACGCGCTGGACGGCGTTCCCATCGTGTCCGCCATGGCCGTTGACGCAAGGCCCTCTTATCAGGCGGAAGCGACCATGCAGTGCTGCGTAGGCACCCTCTCCATAGCGTTTGAGGAGGACATGGCCCGCCGGCCCGTGAAGCAGGGCCTTGCCGCGATACGGGAGCGGATAACGGCGGAGGCCGACCCTTGCAATATCACGGCGGCGGCCCAGAGAGAGTACCAGCAGATGCGCCGCCTGGACCAAGACCATCAAAAGCTTGAGGAAAAGCTGGCCTACTGTTCAAAGATCAGCGAAAAGGCGGTGGGCCGCTATACCTTCGGGATAAGCTACGTGGGAGAGATCCACTTCGGAAAGGGCATCGACGAGCATATCATCGACGTCTCCACCATACTCCCCGCCGGAGCGATACCGATAACGGTGGAGATCGTGCGCTGGGCGGATTCCTATCTGATAACCTATATGTCCCGCCTGAAAAACGATCCCTACGCCCCCGCGCTGTGCGATCTGCTCAACGCGGAAGGCATCCCCTGCAGGCTGGAGCGCAGGCAGGACTTTGAGGAAGCTGTCCTGGATCTGGAGGGATGAGCTCCCGCCGCGGAAAACATCGTCAGCCTATAATACCCGGTACTTTCATTTCATACCATCGAAAGGATATTTATCACTATGATCAGTCCCATCAAGAGCCAGATGCGGGAGATACTGCTCGAGCGCTACGGCGTTGACATCAACGAGGCCAAGGCGCATTTCTCCACGCAGAATTATGCGTTCATCTTCCCCGAGAAACCCTACATGATCCGCGTGAGCATCACGCCCAAAAAGAGCAAAGCCGCCATAATGAGCGAGCTGATGTGGGTGGATGATCTGAAGGCCTACGCCCAGACCATATGCGAGCCCAACACCTCCCTGACCGGGCATATCCTGGAGGAATTTGAGATCGACGGCACGGTCTACCGGGCCTGCATGTTCCGTACCGCCCGCGGCAACGTGAAGGCCACCATCGACATGAACCCGATGTTCTTCATCTGCGTGGGCGAGCTGCTGGGCACCATACATACCGTGAGCACAGACGAGCGGGCCCTGGGGATGAACTATAAGCGGGACACCCTGAAAAGCATCATGCTCGCCTCCCGGGAGAGATGCAAGGATAAGCTGGACAAGAATGTCCTGGACCATATCGACAAGATAATGGCGCAGGTCGACGAGCTGCCCGAGGACCTGGGCAAATTCGGGATATGCCACGGGGATTTCCACGCCAACAACTTCTTCGTGGAGGGCAATAACGTCTGGCTGTTCGATTTCGACGGCTGCTGCTATGCCAACTACCTGTACGACGTAGCCAGCTTCGTGCAGTCGTGCTTCCTGATGGGATATAAACCGGGCGAGGACAGAAAGAAGCTGCTGTACGAAGATATCCTCCCCTATTTCCGCATCGGATACGATCTGGAAAAAAAGACGGACGACCATTATTGGGACGATATCGAAAAGTTCATCGCATATCGGACCGCGCTCACCGTTATGGCCCTGTCGGAGATAGACGAATGCGGCGTTACGGATGATTTTGACGGGATCAAAAGTTTCTTCAATTACATCATAACGCAGGATGATATCATGGACGCCATGACGGAGATATCGAAAAAGCAAATCGGAGGCTGAGGGATCTATGGCTCTGTACCGCAGAAATGACTATATCGTAAAGAGCTTATATTCGTCGTTCGTTTTTGTCTCTATCCTCTCGGCAATAGCCGCTACCGCCGGGATGCTCATCGACAATATCATCGCCGGTCAGTTTTTAGGCCAGGACGCCTTGGGGGCGATGGGCATCGTGGGCCCCATCGGGATCGTCTTTTCCGCCGTGGGGAATATCTGCTCGGGCGGCGGGACCACGCTTGCCTCTCAGGCCGTGGGCAGGGGCGACAAGGAAGAAGTAAGGAATATATTCACCGTCACGCTGCTGTTCGCGCTGATAAGCGGCCTTGTGATAACGCTGCCGGGCCTGCTCTTCCCCAGACAGCTGGCGGTGCTTCTCGGCGCAAAAGACGAGCTTTTGGACCTGTCCGCCGATTACATCCGGGGGTTCTTCCTGGGGACCATCCCCACGATCATGACTACGGCCCTCATGGGCTTTGTGAAGATAGACGGCTCCCCCAAATTGCCGCTGTGCTCTATCGCGGCCATGTCGGTAGGCGACGTCATACTGGACATCGTGATGGTGACCGTTTTCAAGCTGGGGATGTTCGGCATGGCCCTTGCCACGACGCTGAGCTACATGATCGCCGTGCTGGTCGCCTGCCTGCACTTCGTTGGCAAAAAGAACACCTTGAAGCTCGTAAAGCCCCAGAGCCCCTGGAAGATACTGGGCACCATGACAATCACCGGCGCGCCCGCTTCCGTGGGCAGGATATGCGACACGTTAAAATCCGTGATCCTCAACAACATCATGGTGACGGCGATCGGCGTTGGCGCCGTGGCCGCGCTGAACGTCAGGAACCAGGCCAACAACATCTTTGGCGCGCTCACCCTGGGCGTAGGCCAGGCCATCGTCCCGGTCGCCGGGATGTTCCACGGAGAGGAAGACAGGACCGCTCTGCGATCCACGCTGAAAACGTCGATCAAGATAGGGCTCATCATCAACTGCATCGCCGCCGTGGTGCTGGCGGTATTCCCCCGGTTCCTGCCCAAGATACTGGGCATCACGGAGGCCGCCGTTATGGACATGGCGGTAGCGGCCGTGCTGATGTTCGCCATCTCCATGCCGTTTAGGGCCATAAATAATACCTACCTCAGCTTCTGTCAGGCGACGAAAAAGGTAGGCATGGCTCTGCTCATATGCGTTTTGGAGTCGTTCGTTTATACGGTCCTGTCCGCGCTGCTTTTGATAAAGCCGATGGGCAGCAACGGCGTCTGGCTCGCCTTTATCATCGGTGAGGTGCTGACGCTGCTCACGGTGTACCTTATCATCGCCATCCAGAAGAAAAAAACGATCCTTTCTCTCGACGATCTTATGCTGATAAAGGAGCCCTTCGGGCCCGATGAAAAGGACATCCTTGAATTTTCCATCGCAAACGACCAGAACAAGGTACAGGAAGTATCCGAGAAGTTTTTTGAATACGCCACCGTCCACAAGGAAAATGAGAAGCTCCTGAAAGATATCGCGCTTTTCGTTGAGGAGATCGCGGGGAACATCGTTCAGCACTCGTTCAAAGCGGGGAAAAAATGCTGGCTCGACGTCACGATCGTCAACAAGCACGACAGTATGCTCCTGCAATTCAGGGACAACGGCGCGCCCTTCGATCCCCTTGCCTATTTGAACGCGGCCCCCGATACGGATAAAGAGCGGAATGTGGGCCTGCGGCTCGTGCGGGGGATAGCCGACGAGTTTGTTTATCGCCGGAGCATGGGCCTCAACGTCCTTCAGATCACCATACGGGCGCCCGCGTAAAAAAGCAAAACCCGCAAATCCGTCAAAAAGGATTTGCGAGCGATAAAACTGGTGACCCGTACGGGATTCGAACCCATGTTACCGCCGTGAAAGGGCGGTGTCTTAACCACTTGACCAACGGGCCAAAAAAATGGTGGAGACTGCGCGACTCGAACGCGCGACCTCATGCGTGTGAAGCATGCGCTCTAACCTGCTGAGCTAAGCCTCCATTGGTAGCGGCGACTGGATTCGAACCGGTGACACTGCGGGTATGAACCGCATGCTCTAGCCAACTGAGCTACGCCGCCAAACAGCAATAGGGATTATACAAGATTCCTACCTGCTTGTCAAGAGTTTCCGCCGCCAAAACACAGCTTTTTCCAAAAATACCGGACGGATCTCCGCCCGGTACTTTTTTGTCATTCGTCCCGCAGGCCCATATCCTCCAGCAGATACTGGACGAACTTAGTCACGGCGATGGAGCTTTCCTCCCGCTTCATCCAGGACACCCCCAGCCGCCGGTAAAAGGCCGGCTCCGCCGGGCAGGTATAGAGCCGGTACGGCGTGCGCTGCAATATCAGCTCCGGCAGCAGGCTCACGCCCAGACCGCTCTCCACCATGCTCATGACCGTGTAATCGTCCTTCACCGTGTACTGCTGCCGGGGCCGGATGCCCGCGGCCCGGAACATCTTTTCCACGATCTGGCTGTAGCCGGACTCCATCAGCACAAAGGTCTCGTCCTTCAGGTCCTTCAAGGCCACCTGCTCCCCCGCCAGCGGATGCTCCGGCGGCAGGACGATATGCATCCTGTCGGCCAGCAGCTCCCGGAAGGTGAACTCGTCCGAATCGGGCTTCGTCATGAAGCCGATGTCCGCGATGCCGTTACGCAGCCAGTCGCAGATCTGCACCGTGTCCCCTTGGGAAAGCTCGAAGCCGATGTTGGGATAACGCTCCCGGAACTTTTTCAGATACGGCGGCAGCCACTGACAGGAAAGGCTGGTGAAGATGCCGATGCGGATAAGGCCGGCGTTCATGTTCTGCAGCTCCAGGGACCTCTCCAACACGCTGCGCTCCCCCGACACGATCTGGCGCATGCTGGGCAGCAGATACTCCCCCTCCGCCGTCAGCCGCACGCCGCTCTTGCTCCGGGCCAGCAGCGTCACGCCCAGGTCCGCCTCCAACGCCCGCACAAGCTGGCTCACCGCCGACTGGGTGCAGCCGAAATAGGCCGCCGTGCGGGTCAGGCTCCTGGTCTCCACGATCTTCAAGAACACTTCAAAGCGGGATGTTTTCACTGTGGGTATACCTCATAAGCCATACTGATATCGTTTTTCACAATCTCTTAGCTTTTAATTGCATTATATACTCTCCCTTTCGGGCAAACAAGTGTTTTCTTCGTTTTCCGTGAAAAAATATCCGTCCGGCGACCTGCCGGCGGGATAGTTTCCTCATTCGGGGAGATACTGGCTATGAGGTGATCTAATAATGACGACGAAAGAACTTCTCTACGTTGACGACGCGCTCTCCCACGCCATGTTCCTGGCTACCCAATGCCAGAACGCGGCCAACAGCCTGAAAGACCCCAGCCTGAAGCTCCAGGCCCAGCAGATGGCAGACCGCCACCGCCAGGTCTACCAGAAATTCTACGATCTTGTGTAAGGAGGCCACGCAAAATGGATGACAAGACCATCATGGAGAACCTGCTCCTCACCACCAAGGGCGTCATCGATCTGTATATGCACGGCGCCATCGAATCCTCTACCACCAACGTGCATCAGACCTTCTCCAACGCCTTTGACGATACCCTATCCATGCAGGACAGCATTTACAAGCAGATGACCGCCAAGGGCTGGTACCAGGTGGACAACGCCCCCCAGCAGCAGCTCCAGCAGACCAAGCAGAAGTACTCCCCCACCTGCTGCTGAGGCAGGCCGGGAAAGCGGCGTCCGCACTTTGCGGACGCCGCTCTTTTCCATGTCAGGCCGAAACGCCCTCACACCCGCTCCCGCCGGGCCCAGCTTCTGATGGCGAAGGGGATGCACACGATCCCGATCAGTCCGGGGACGGTGATAAGCATCCAGGGGGACCATATCCCCTTACCAAAGATATGGAATACGTTGTAGCCGTAAATGTCAGAACTGCTGCCCACAAGAGGCAGATACTGACTCACCGCCAGCAGCCATTTGGGCAGGTAACGTCCAAGTATGTCCGGCACATAGACGAAGGCCAGGCTAAAGACCAGGGCCAGCACGTTGTTTTTCACCAGGGCCGACATGAGCATGACAAGCCCCGCGTAGCCAAACACGCCGATCAGACCGAAGGCCAGCTCATACAGCTCCGCCTGAAGCATATTCCAGGGGGCAACGGCCATCAGGTTTACGTATTGGATAGGCAGGTCCCACCCGGACGTGCCCAGGTAAATAAGCTGCAGCAGCACCTTCCCGCCCGCGATGAGCGCGTATAGCTCCAGCGCGAAAGCCAATCCGCTGAGGACCTTGACCCGGGCCAGCTTCTTCCAGCCATATTTGGTGGTGTGCAGCATGGGCGCGGTGCTGTTGTGCCACTCCCCGGAGAAGAGGAATCCCAGCACGATGGCAATATATGGCGCCAGCTCCGGCCAGTCAAAGGTCAAGTCGGCCCAGCCCTGGGTCCACTCATAGGGCCAGGGCTCCTTGATCTGGCTGTTCATATCCAGGAGCATCTGCTTGTCGGCCTCTGTCATCCCCTCGTTCTGCCGGGTCGCCTCCAGGGTGAATTCCAAAAGGTCCGCCCGCCGCTGATAGAAGTCAGTGAGCTTCGTCGTGTCGGCGTAGAGGATCAGGGGCTGATACTGCTGGCCCTCCGGGTCCTCCAGCTCCGGGTAGAGCTTGAGGCACTTGTATGCCACCATCCAGTCTCCCTTTGATTGAAGACCCGGCTTTTCATAAATGTCATAGCCCTGATACTCCGCCACGATCTTTTGGAGCGTCTCGTCCGTCCATTCGTCGCCGAATCGGGAAAACTGCTCCTGCCAGTCCCGGATGGCGGTATAACCGTCAAAATTGTTGTCGTACATGTCGGTGCTGTCATTTTGGCTGCCAAAGCCGAGCCACTGATACCACATCAAGCTCCCCCATACGACGCTGTACAGGAAGCACAGCACCACGCACAGCCATACACGGGTGGTCCGCCACAATCTTTTATGTTCCAAAGCGAAAAGTTCCATGTTACGCCTCCTTCGCGCCGAAGTAGTAGAGATACGCGTCGTCCAGTATGGGCTCGCAGGGAACGGCTCCATCAGAGGGTTTCTCGTCCGAAATGATGCGAAGCACCACATTGTCCCCCTCATGGCGGTAGTTGGCCACCGTGAAGTCCTCCTGCCAGAGCCGGGCCTGCTCCCGTGGCACCGTCAGCTCCCAGACCTTGCCCCGGACCTGCTCCGCCAGCTCCTGGACAGTGCCGTGGACCAGAAACTGCCCCTTATTCATCACGAACACCACGTCCGCGATGGCCTCCACGTCCGACACGATATGGGTGGACAGTATCACGATCTTGTCCCCCGCGTACTCGGACAGGAGATTGCGAAGCCGTATCCGCTCCTTGGGGTCCAGGCCGGAGGTAGGCTCGTCCAAGATGAGTATCTGCGGGTTATTGAGCATAGCCTGGGCGATGCCGACCCGCTGTTTCATGCCGCCGGAGAAGGTCTTGATCTTTTTGTCCGCCACGGCCGTGAGCTCCAGCATGCCAAGCAGCTCTTTGACACGCTTTTTCGCCTGCTCTCTGGGTATGCCCTTGAGGGCCGCGACGTATGCCAAAAACTCGGCGGCGGTGTAGGTGGGGTAATAGCCGAAATCCTGGGGAAGATACCCCAGTACGTCCCGGTAGGCTGGGCCCATGCCGACCACGTCCTTCCCGTCCAGGCGCACTTCCCCAGAGGTGGGTTCCAAAATGGCGCACAGCATCCGCATGAGGGTGGTCTTGCCCGCGCCGTTGGCCCCCAGCAGGCCGTAGACGCCGGGCGTCAGCGTCGCGCTGACCCGGTCCACGGCGATCTTGCTGCCGTAGTGCTTCGTCAGCCGGTCGATCGTCAATTCCATATAGTCTGCCTCCCTGTTTGTATGTATGATGAGGCTCTGCCGCCTCTATATCCTCTCCCGGATCAGGATAAACGGAGTGAGCTGCCGGTCCTGGCCCGCCGGGTTGTCAGCGATCAGGGCCAGAAGCTGCTCGTCGGTCCAGCTTTGAAGCCGGCCGCATTTGCCCAGAAGCTCGGCGGTCAGATCGTTTGCGTCCACGATCATCATCACGATGCCTGTTTTTTCATAGACCTGGTCGCATACCTTATCCGGCTGGCTGGGGATGCGGATGCCCATATGGGCGTATTCCGGGATGTCCCGGCCGTAAAAGCCGTCCAGGCCCCGGACCTCCGGGTCCAGCATGTCGTAAAACGTGCCGTGGACGCCCCGGAGCTTGTCCAGTCCCGCGCAGACGGCGGCTTTCAGCACGTTTACCAAGCCGCAGGTGTTGATGGCGAACTGCATCTTCACCGGCAGGCCCATCCCCGGCCCCGCCGGCGTCTGATGGACGAAGCGGGCGAGGAATTTTGCCCAGAAGCCCGGCTGGACCTCATCCTCCGTGACGATGCGCCCCTGGCACAGCGCGATGACCTTTTCGCTGACGGAGAGGATATCTCCCGGCTGATAAAGGGGCTTCACATACTGTTCCAAAAGCTCTATGTAGCTCTCGCCCACCTGGACGAAATGGGTCCTGACCGCGTGGCGGGCGTATATCTTGCCCCCCGCCCGGATGGTGACGGACTTGCCGGCGTTGGCGTAAAATTCCATGGTACTGGTCTCCTGTTTTTCTCTCACCGAACTCAGTCAACGATCCCGTACATATCGATCTCCATTCTTGCGTGTATGATATAGACCACCTCTCTTGCCAGCAGCCAGGAATAGATCAGCACCGCCGCGACCCATATCCCCAGGGCGGACGCCTCGTACAGCCAGGGAAAGAGGTGGGAGGCGTTCCGCCAGAACACCACCGACCCCAGCGCGAACGCCAGGCACAGGGGCGCGCCGTCCCGCTTTCTCCGGCGGATCAGGGCCAGCATGGCGGTCATGCAGGTCAGGTAAGGCACCAGGCAGTAGATGATCATCCGCCCCAGGTTCTCAAAGGACCGCTGCAGCCAGACCTCCAATGCCAGCAGGAACGTCAGGCACACCAGCGCGCCGCCCCCCGCCAATATCAGACGGGCCAGCATGAGCAGAGGCCCGGAGGTGCGGGTGGCCGCCTCCACCTCGCTGACCCGGTACAGCTGTCCCCGGAAAAAGGCCGGCATGACCGCCAGGATGAACAGGGGCATATAATAGGGCACCTCGTACACGCCCATGCGGCAGGACAGGGCCGCCAGACTGGCGGCAAAGCATACGGCCAGCTGGGACAGCAAAATGGATATCCCCTCGAAGTGGAACACATCCGCCAGAAAACCCCAGAAGCTCTGCCGCCGCTCCGTCTGGTCCCCCCGCGCCCGGACGGCCCGCCGGCAGAGGGACACCGTTTCCTCCAGCCTGGCGGGAGCCGCCTCCCGGCCCAGGGACCGGCGCAGAACGTCCTCCAACGCTTTATCCCGCATCGTCTTTCACCTGCCTCATCTTCTTCAACGCCCATCGGACCCGGCTCTGGGCCGTCCGCAGGCTGCATCCCATCACGTCGCCGATCTCCCGGAAACTGAGCTGTTCCCCGTACCGCAGCAGCACCGCCGTCCGCTGCTCCCGGGGCAGCGCGTCCAGAAGCGCGTCTATCTCCGCCCGGTCCTCCGCCCGGCGTATGCCCTCGCACTCCGCCGGGAATTGCTGCTCCTCCAGCGGATAGGGCCGGGGCCGGCGGCTTTCGTCGATGCACAGCCGCTCCGCGATGGTGTACAAAAACGCCCGGAGCCGCCCCCTTCCCGCGTACTCCGGCAGGGACCGGAACAGCCGCAGAAAGGTCTCCTGGGTCAGATCCTCCGCCCGCTGGCCGCTGCCGCAGCGATGGGCGCAGTAGCGCAAAATGGCGGCGTAATAGCGGCGGACCAGCGTCTCGGCGGCGTCCTCGTCACCGAGGCGTATCCGCTGGACCAGTTCGTCGTCGCTCACGGCCGTCGCCTCCCATCGCTGTATGCTTCTAATGATAATAACGGATGGGCCGCCAAAAATGATTAAAAGGACCTTAAGTTTTTCCCGCCCGCCGGTCCAAAACGCGAAAAAGCGGCGGGAAAAGCTCCCGCCGCTTTGGTTTTTTGCCGCTCACTCCGTCCAGTCGGAGGCCAGGTATTCGGTCGGATCGGCCGACGCGCCGTCCAGCTTCATGGCGAAGTGCAGGTGGCTCACCTGGTTGACCTCGCCCAAGGCCGTGCTGCCCACGGAGCCGATGACCTGGCCCATGCTCACCCGGTCGCCGGCCGCCACAGGGGGCTGGCTCGCCAGGTTGGCATAGACGCTGTGGACGCCGTTTTCATGGTCGATCTCCACCACGGTGCCCAACAGGTCGTCGCTGCGGACCTCCGTCACAAGACCGGGCGCCGCGCTCATGACCTGGGTGCCCTGCTGACAGGCGATGTCGATGCCGTCGTGGGTGCGCCAGTCGGCCATGGTGCTGTCATAGGCCAGCGTTTCGATGGAGTAGGCCCGCTGTACCTCGCCCTGGACAGGCCAGATATAGCTGACCGTGCTGTCGGAAAAAACGGACTGGTCCTGATCCGCCGTCTCCTGGAGCTGGGCCGTCTGCTCCTGGGCAGACTCTTCCTGGGCCGTCTGCTCCTGAGCGGCGGGCTCCTCCTGGGTCTGCGCCGCCTGGGGCTGGCCGTTTTCCGCGGTCTGCTCCTGGTCCGCCGCCTCGTTGGCCTCGGACTGCCGCCTTGTGCTGTCCGCCGGGAGCATAGTCACATACGCCCCGGACACATCCACGATCGGTTCTTCCGCTGTCTCGTCGTTGTCTTCTACATTAGTCCCCGCGCCGGTGAACAGCAGCCAGGCCGACAGGCCGATCGCCGCCGCGCACAGGAAAAGGACTATGTAGAAGCCCTTCCCCTCCAGGGACCCGGCTCTCGCGCCGGACCCATGCTTGTTTTCCATTTTCTTTGACCCTCCAAAAAAATTGGTGTTTCCGAGGCTATTGTTGCCAGGGAAACACCAATCTATACCGATTTTGGAAGGGACTTTTTCCGCCGCCGTCTTTTTTGCCGGCGCGGAACGCCTCCGGCGTTATTCTTGGATAAGGTCCTCCCCGTCCATCTCGGCGGGCTGCTCCAGTCCCATCAGGCGCAGCATGGTGGGCGCGATGTCCGCCAGGCGGCCGGGATGGAGCTTCACGTCCCCCGCGCCGCAGACGATGAAGGGCACGGGGTTGGTGGTGTGGGCCGTATGGGGGGTGCCGTCCTCGGCCCGCATCTTGTCGGCGTTGCCGTGGTCGGCTGTTACCAGCAGTACGCCGCCCATCTTCTTCACGGCCTGCCAGACCCTGCCCACGCAGGCGTCCACGGTCTCCACGGCCTTCACCGCCGCCTCCATGACGCCGGTGTGGCCCACCATGTCGCAGTTGGCAAGGTTCATGATCACCGCGTCGTACGCGCCGGACTCGATGCGCTCCACGGCCTTGGCGGTGACCTCCTCCGCGCTCATCTGGGGGATCAGGTCATAGGTGGGGTACTGCTTGGGGGACGGCACCAGCACCCGGTCCTCGCCGGGGTAGGTCCGCTCCACACCGCCATTGAAGAAGAACGTCACATGGGCGTACTTCTCCGTCTCCGCGATGCGAAGCTGCTTCATGCCGGCCCGGCTGACGATCTCCCCAAAGGTATCCTCCAGGACCACCGGCGGGAAGGCGATGGGCAGCTCCGTCATGGCCTCGTCGTACTGGGCGGTGCAGACGTAGTTCAGGTCGAAATGGCCCTTGGGCAGCGCGAAGCCGTCAAAGTCCGGCTTCATCAACGCCCAGGTCATCTCCCTGGCCCGGTCGGGCCGGAAGTTGGCGAAGATCACGCTGTCGCCGGGGCCGATCATGCCGGCCTTGTCGCACACCACGGGCTCCACGAACTCGTCCGTGACGCCGGCGGCGTAGCTGTCCGCCACGGCCTTCACTGGGTCGGGCTCCTGTACGCCCTCGCCGCAGACGATGGCCCGGTAGCCCTTTTCCACACGCTCCCAGCGTTTGTCACGGTCCATGCCCCAGAACCGGCCCTGGATGGTGGCGATCTTTCCGTAACTGATCTGCTGGCAGTGGTCCGCCAGGGCCTTCACATACCCCTGGCCGGAGGAGGGCGGCACGTCCCGGCCGTCCAGGAAGCAGTGGACGTAGCACTGCTTCACGCCCCGCTTTTTCGCCATGTCCACCAGCGCGAAGATGTGCTTGATGTGGCTGTGGACGCCGCCGTCGGACAAAAGGCCCAGCACATGGACCGGGTGGCCGGTCCGGGCCGCCTCGTCCATGGCGTGGCAGTAGGCGGGATTTTCAAAGAAGCTGCCGTCGTCCACGGCCCGGCTGATCCGGGGCAGGGGCTGGAACACCACCCGGCCCGCGCCGATGTTGGTGTGGCCCACCTCGGAGTTTCCGATCTGCCCGGCGGGCAGACCCACGTCCTCCCCGCTGGCCTGCAGCCGGGTGTTGGGATATTGGGCGAACAGCCCGTCCAGGACGGGCGTTTTCGCCACATAGACGGCGTTGTAGTCCGACGGCTCCGCCAGACCGAACCCGTCCATGATCAGCAGTACGGTGGGCTTTTTATCCTTCATTGGCCGCACCGATGATGTCCGCGAACTCGGGCTTCAGGCTGGCTCCGCCGATGAGGCCGCCGTCGATGTCGGGCTGGGCCAGAAGCTCCGCGGCGTTCTTGCCGTTCATGCTGCCGCCGTAGAGGATCTGCACGCCCTTGGCAAGCTCCGCGCCGTACAGGTCCGCCAGCACGCCGCGGATATGGCCGCAGACCTCCTGGGCCTGCTCTGCGGTGGCGGTGCGGCCGGTGCCGATGGCCCAGATGGGCTCATAGGCCACGACCACCTTTTTCATCTCCTCGGCGGAGACGCCGGCCAGACCGCCCTTGATCTGGCTCTCCACGAAAGACAGCGTCACGCCCGCGTCCCGCTGCTCCAGGCTCTCGCCGCAGCACATGATGGGCTCTATCCCCGCGCCCAGCAGGGCCTTCAGCTTGGCGTTCACCAGCTCGTCGCTCTCGGCGTGGTAGGCCCGCCGCTCGCTGTGGCCGATGATGCAGTAATCCACGCCCAGGTCCGCCAGCATGGCGGCGGAGACCTCGCCGGTATACGCGCCCTTGTCATGGGCGGACACGTCCTGGGCACCCACCTTCACCTGGCTGCCTGCCAGGGCGGCCTTCACGGCCGGGATCAGGGGGAATGGCACGCACAGCGCGGAGGACACGCCCTCCGCCAGCTTCGCGCCGCCCTCCAGGCCCTGCCAGTAGGCGGGGACCTGAGAGGCCAGCATATTCATCTTCCAGTTGCCCGCGATGAGGGCCTTGCGGTTTTTCTTATCCATTTTCAGCTTCCCTCCTATCAGGCGTCCTGCAGGGCGGCCACGCCGGGCAGCTCCTTGCCTTCCAGGAACTCCAGGCTGGCGCCGCCGCCGGTGGAGATGTGGGTGATCTTGTCAGCGAAGCCCAGCTGCTCCACGGCCGCCGCGCTGTCGCCGCCGCCGATGATGCTCACCGCGCCAGACTCGGCCACGGCCTTGGCAACGGCCTTGGTGCCCACGGCGAACCGCTCGAACTCAAAAACGCCCATGGGGCCGTTCCAGACAACGGTGCCCGCGCCCTTTACGGCGTCGGCGAAAAGCTTCTGGGTCTTCTCACCGATGTCCAGGCCCTGCCAGCCGGCGGGGATCTGGTCGGAAGGCACGGTCTTGCTCTCGGCGTCGGCGGCAAATTCCTTCGCCACCACCGTATCCACCGGCAGCAGCAGCTCCACGCCCTTGGCCTTGGCCTCGTCGATCATCTGCTTGGCGAAATCCACCTTGTCGGCTTCCAGAAGGCTGTCGCCCACCTCATGGCCCTGGGCCTTGATGAAGGTATAGGCCATGCCGCCGCCGATGATGATCTTGTCGGCCTTGTTCAGCAGGTTCTCGATGACGCCGATCTTGTCAGAGACCTTCGCGCCGCCCAGGATCGCCACGAAGGGCCGGGCGGGATCGTCCAGGGCCTTGCCCATGATGGACAGCTCCTTGCCGATCAGAAAGCCGCTGACGGCGGGCAGATAGGCGGCCACGCCGGCGGTGGTGGCGTGAGCGCGGTGCACGGTGCCAAAGGCGTCGGACACGAACAGCTCCGCCATGTCCGCCAGCTCCTTGGCAAAGGCCGGGTCGTTTTTGGTCTCGCCCTTTTCAAAGCGGGTGTTCTGCAGCAGCATGATCTGGCCGGGCTTCAGGGCCGCGGCCTTGGCCTTGGCGTCGGGGCCCACCACGTCGTCGGCCAGGATGACCGGCTTGCCCAGCAGCTCGCCCAGCCGGGCGGCCACGGGCTCCATCCGCAGCTCGTCCAGGGACTTCTTCCACTTCTCCTCCGTCAGCTCGGCGGGGTCCTTGCCCTTTTCGGTCTGCTTTTTCACCCACTTGTTGAAATCCGCCTCGGGCTTGCCCAGGTGGGAGCAGGCGATAACGGCGGCTCCGTTGTCCAGCAGGTACTGGATGGTGGGCAGCGCGGCGCGGATGCGCTTGTCGTCCGTGATGGCGTTGGTCTTCTTGTCACGGGGAACGTTGAAGTCGCAGCGAAGCAGCACCTTTTTGCCCTTCACATCCGCCTGGGTCACGTTTTTCTTGTTGTAGTTCATATCGTCTTCCTCCATGAATATGGTTTTTAAACTTTCTCAAAGCTCCTCCGCCACCGCCATGATCCCCGTTTGCAGCAGTCCGGGAAATCCCTGCTGGCGCAGGGCCTCATACAAAAGGATGGACGCGGAGCTTGCCAGATTCAGGCTCCGGGCCCTGGGCCGCATGGGGATGCGCAGGCACCGGTCCCGGTACCGCTCCATGAGCGGCTCCGGCAGCCCCGACGTCTCCCGGCCGAACAGCAGCGACACGCCGCCGGAGAGGTCCGCTTCCGCGTAGCTCCGGGGGGCCTTGGTGGACAAAAGCCACAGCCCGTCGTCCCCGTTCTCCGCCAGATACTGCTCCACATCCTCGTAGACATGCACGTCCACCAGATGCCAGTAATCCAGCCCGGCCCGCTTCACCGCCGCGTCGGAGATGTCGAAGCCCAGGGGCTTTATCAGGTGCAGGCTCGCGCCGGTGGCGGCGCAGGTGCGGGCGATGGCCCCGGTGTTCTGGGGTATCTCCGGGGCGAAAAGAACGATGCTGTTGGTCAGGGCCATGTCTGCAAAACCGCCTATTTTTCCACTATTTGCACCTTAACATTATATACCATAACCTGTTTTTTGCAAGAGCCTCCCCGGCCTTTTTTGATTATTGTTGAAATTGCGCTGACAAATGACTATAATACTATGGAAAACATCCCGAGGTGACAGTTTTGGAAACCTTATACATCGTCGTGCCCTGCTATAACGAGGCGGACTGCCTGCCCCTGACCGCGCCGGTGTTCCGCCGGGAGCTGGCGGAGCTGGAGCAGGCCGGGCTGGCCGGACCCGACAGCCGGGTGCTGCTGGTGAACGACGGCTCCACCGACGGCACCTGGGACCTGATCCGCTCCCTGCATGAGAGCGACCCCGCCTTTGCCGGGCTGAGCCTGCGCCCCAACCGGGGCCATCAGAACGCGGTGATGGCCGGGCTCATGGAGGCCCGGGAACGGGCGGACGTGTCCATCAGCATCGACGCGGACCTGCAGGACGACATCCGCGTCATGGACGAGATGCTGCGAAAGCACGCCCAGGGCTTCCATATCGTCTGCGGCGTCCGCTCCCGGCGGGACACGGACACGTTCTTCAAGCGCACCACCGCCCACCTTTATTATGATATCATGAACCTGTTCGGCGCGAAGCTCATATACGACCACGCGGACTTCCGGCTCATGGACCGCGCCGCCCTGGACAAGCTGGCCCTCTACCATGAGGACGACCCCTTCCTCCGGGGCCTGACCACCCACCTGGGCCTGGAATGGGCCACCGTGGAGTACGACCGCACCCCCCGGGTGGCCGGCGAGAGCAAATACACCTTAAAAAAAATGCTCAAACTGGCCGCGAAAAGCCTCACCTGCGCCCGCTGCAAGCCCCAAAATACCCCCAGACCCCCCGATCCGCACATCGACGAACGGCTTTTTTCGTGAATATTTATCCCCTTTTCCTCGGAAAAGGGGTTTCACTTTGTATAACTTGCAAGAAAATGCTAAAATATTCACTTTTTGGTGAATAACCTATTGTTTATTCATTTAAAGGCGATTATAATCCATCCAACAGCCGAAAAAGCTGACAAAAACGGATCGACAAATTTTTGGAAGGATGGAACAAAATGAAAAAGCTTATCGCACTGACTCTTGCAATGCTGATGGTCTTGTCCCTGTGCGCCTGCAGCAGCGCCAAGAAGGAAGAGGCCCCCGCCGAGGCCACCGAGGCTCCTGTTGAGGAGGCCGAGGCTCCCGCCGAGGAGGCTGAGGAGCCCGCCGAGGAGGCTGAGGAGCCTGCCGAGGAGGCTGAGGAGCCCGCCGAGGAGGCTGAGGAGCCCGCCGAGGAGGCCGCCGCCGAGGAACCTGAGGTCCCCGATTACCTGACCGACTTGGATCTGGGTGAGTTCACCACCATCGAGGACGGCAAGCTCATCATGGCTACCAACGCCGCTTTCCCTCCCTATGAGATGGTTGCCGACGGCGAGGGCTTTGCCGGCACAGGCTTTGAGGGCATCGACGTGGAGATCGCCTGGTATCTGGCCCAGGCCACCGGCCTGGAGCTGCAGATCGACGACATGGAGTTCACCTCCGCGCTGATCGCGGTGCAGGACAACAAGTCCGATATGATGCTGGCCGGCCTGACCTACAACGAGGAGCGCGACGAGGTCATGGACTTCTCCACCAGCTACGCCACCGGCGTGCAGGTGGTCATCGTCCCCGAAGACTCTGAGATCAAGACCGTTGACGACCTGGCCGATGCCGAGATGATCGGCACCCAGAGCGGTACCACCGGCTACATCTACTGCTCCGCCACTCCTGAGGATGGCGGCTACGGCGAGGATCATGTCACCGCTTACGACAACGGCGCCACCGCCGTGCAGGCCCTGCTCAACGGCCAGATCGACGCGGTTGTCATCGATGACGGCCCCGCCAAGGAGTATGTGGCGGCCAACCCCGGCCTGAAGATCCTGGACACCGCTTATGTGACCGAGGATTACTGCCTGGCCGTGGATCAGGACAACACCGCCCTGCTGGACGCGCTGAACACCGTCCTGGAGACCATGATCGACAATGGTCTGGTGGAGGAGATCGTTTCCCACTATGTCAGTGCTGACGTAGCCGAGTAATTATCTTTTGAAAAAGGGCGGCCACAACAGGCCGCCCTTTTTCCTGTATCACCGAGAAAAGAGGTAATCGCTTATGGATATCGCCGGTCTTTACGAGACCCTGTCGGCCATCCCGGCGGCCGACCTGAGCGGCTGGCAGAGCTTCTTTTTAAAGTTCTACCGGGCCTGGTTCATGAACGGTCGCTGGCTACAGTATTTTGAAGGACTGCTGGCTACCATCGAGGTGACCGTCATCGCCCTGGCCATCGGCGTGGCGCTGGGCGTGATCGTGGCTATTGTCCGCACGGCCTACGCCCAGCAGCGGCCCGGCACCCACAATCCCCTGCTGGCAGTTATCGACTTTATCTTCAAGATCTATGTGACCGTCATTCGGGGCACCCCCATGATGGTGCAGCTGCTGATCATGGGCTTCGTGGTCTTTTCCTCCAGCCGGAATTTCACCTTCGTGGGCGCGCTGACATTGGGCATCAACTCCGGGGCCTATGTGTCCGAGATCATCCGGGGCGGGCTCATGAGCCTGGACCCGGGCCAGGCGGAGGCGGGCCGGAGTCTTGGTCTGGGCTATTTCCAGACCATGATGAGCATCGTGATACCCCAGGCGTTCAAGGCCATCCTTCCCTCTCTGGGAAATGAGTTCATCGTGCTTTTGAAGGACACCTCCCTTATCAGCGTTATCGGCGGCAAGGAGGTCGTGTACTTCGCCCAGGCCATCGTGGCCCGCACCTATGAGGCCATGTTCCCCTACATCATCACCGCGATCATGTACCTTATCATGGTGATGGCATTCAGTTACTTACAGAGCATCCTGGAAAGGAGGCTGCGCGCCAGTGATAGACGTTAAGGGACTTACGAAGGCCTTCGGGGACCATGTGGTCCTCAACGGCATCGACGAGCATATCTACCCCGGGGAAAAGGTCGTCATCATCGGCCCCTCCGGCGGCGGCAAGAGCACCTTCCTGCGCTGCCTGAACCTGCTGGAGACCCCCACCAGCGGCACCATCACCTTCAAGGGCGTGGACATCACCGACCCCAAGAGCGACATCAATAAGTACCGCCAGAAGATGGGCATGGTGTTCCAGCACTTCAACCTGTTCCCCCACATGACTATCATGCGGAACCTGACCCTGGCTCCCATGAAGATCCTGAAAAAGTCCAAAGCCGAGGCCGAGGCCAAGGCCATGGAGCTGCTGGCACGGGTGGGCCTGGATGACCGGGCGACCTCCTATCCCAGCCAGCTCTCCGGCGGGCAGAAGCAGCGCGTCGCCATCGTGCGGGCGTTGTGCATGGAGCCGGAGGTCATGCTCTTCGACGAACCCACCTCCGCCCTGGACCCGGAGATGGTGGGCGAGGTGCTGGACGTGATGAAGGACCTGGCGAAAGACGGCATGACTATGGTGGTAGTCACCCATGAGATGGGCTTCGCCAAGGAGGTGGGCGACCGGGTGCTGTTCATGGACGGAGGCGTCATTGCCGAGCAGAACACCCCCCAGGAGTTCTTCGACCACCCTCAGACGGACCGTTCCCAGGCATTTCTTGCCAAGGTCCTCATGTGAGATATCCGCCCCGGGAAGTGGTTTTTCCGGGGCGGTTTTCCGTCGGCCCACAGGCGGTCCGGCATATCCCGGGCCGGCTTGCGTTTCTTTGTTCGTTTTATTGACTAAAAAGAAAAAGGAGCCTTGGGGTACAGGCTGATAATTTCTACAAACATGATTTTGGCGCATTGACATTTGACCGGGAAGTCACTATATTTATCATATCTTTATAATATTAATTTTGATTTCATCTGGGGCCTGCCGCTTCAGTGGAATATAATTCATGGAAAGAGGTAAAACAGAATGAAAAAGCTCACCAAGACAATGATCGCGTTCGTCGTGGTCATGACTATGCTGGTCAGCATGTGCACTGTCTTTGCCAGCGCGGCCGAAGAAGAGGGCACCTTCAAGATCGGCGGCATCGGCCCCCTGACCGGCGCGGCTGCCATTTACGGCAACGCCGCCATGAACGGCGTCCAGATCGCCGTGGACGAGATCAACGCGCTGGGCGGCATCCAGTTTGAGTTCAACCCCCAGGATGACACCGGCGTGGCGGAGACCTCCGTCAACGCTTACAACGCCCTGAAGGACTGGGGCGTGCAGGCCATCGTGGGCACCGTCACCACCGCCCCCTGCATCAGCGTTTCCGCTGAGGCCTACAGCGACCGCATCTTCATGCTGACCCCCTCCGCTTCCTCCACCGACGTCATCGCGGACAAGGACAACATGTATCAGGTCTGCTTCACCGACCCCAACCAGGGCATCGCCTCCGCCGACTACATGGCTGAGAACTATCCCGACGCCCAGATCGCCGTCATCTACAAGAACGACGACGCTTATTCCCAGGGCATCCGTGACACCTTCGTTTCCGAGGCCCAGGCCAAGGAGCTGACCGTGGTCTATGAGGGCACCTTCACCGAGGACACCCAGACCGACTTCTCCGTGCAGGTGGCCGCCGCTCAGGACGCCGGCGCCGACATGGTGTTCCTGCCCATCTACTACACCCCCGCTTCTGTCATTCTGACCCAGGCCAACGCCATCGGCTATGAGCCCACCTTCTTCGGCGTGGACGGCATGGACGGCATCCTGTCCGTGGAGAACTTCGACGCCTCTCTGGCTGAGGGCGTCATGCTGCTGACCCCCTTCTCCGCCGACGCGGAGGACGAGCGGACCCAGAACTTCGTCAAGACCTACAACGACCTGTACGGCGAGACCCCCAACCAGTTCGCCGCTGACGGTTACGACGCCATGTACACCATCTATCAGGCTCTCCAGGAGGCCGGCTGCACTGCCGACATGAGCGCGGAGGAGATCTGCGAGGCCCTCATCGGCGTGATGCCCACCATCACCGTGGACGGCCTGACCGGCCAGGGCATGACCTGGTCCGATACCGGCGAGGTCTCCAAGGCCCCCATGGCCGTGGTTATCAAGGACGGCGTGTATGTGCTGCCTGAGACTGCCGAGGAGTAATATTGAATCCGTGATTTGACGGCAAGGCTGTCGGGGAATCCTTCTCCGACAGCCAAGCCATATTTTTCCATTGTATTTTCCCCATGCTTTTCACGCTTTTTTCTCCCCTCTCCGGCCGGTCGGCGGCCTGTTTTCATTGAACGCAAAGAACTGAGGTGACCTTATGGTATTCTTCACCTATCTCATCAGCGGTATCAGCCTGGGCAGCGTGTACGCCATCATCGCCCTGGGCTATACCATGGTCTACGGCATCGCCAAGATGCTGAACTTCGCCCACGGCGACGTGATCATGGTGGGCGGCTACGTATGCTATATCGCCCTGAACAGCCTGGGTCTGCCGGCCGTCCTGGCGGTGCTCCTGTCCATGCTGGCCTGTACGGTGCTGGGCGTGGTGATCGAGGGCCTTGCTTACAGGCCCTTGCGGCAGGCCGGTTCCCTGGCCGTGCTGATCACCGCCATCGGCGTCAGCTACTTTCTGCAGAACGCCGCCCAGCTCATTTGGGGCGCCACGCCGAAGAACTTCATCTCCGTGGTCCACTTCAACCTGCCGGCGGGCCTGATGCGGCTGGGTCTGTCCAGCGAGGCTCTTATCACCGTTCTGGTCTGCATCATCATCATGGCGGTCCTGACGGCCTTCGTCAACCACAGCAAGCTGGGCAAGGCCATGCGGGCCTGCTCCGAAGACAAGGGCGCGGCCCAGCTGATGGGCATCAACGTCAACCGGACCATCTCCATGACCTTCGCCATCGGCTCCGCTCTGGCGGCCATCGCCGGCGTGCTGCTGTGCTCCAGCTATCCTGTCCTGCAGCCCACCACCGGCTCCATGCCCGGCATCAAGGCCTTCACCGCCGCTGTGTTCGGCGGCATCGGCTCCATCCCCGGCGCGTTCATCGGCGGACTGCTGCTGGGCATCATCGAATCTCTGGCTAAGGCCTATATCTCCACCACCCTGGCAAACTCCATCGTGTTCGCCGTGCTGATCGTGATCCTGCTGGTGAAGCCCACGGGATTGCTGGGCAAGTACGCGCCGGAGAAAGTCTGAGGTGGCGAAGATGAAAAATCTGAAAAAAACCACGAAAGTGGATCTGGCTACATACATCGGCGTCACCGTGGCGTTTCTCATCATGTACGCGCTGCAGACCGGCGGCCATCTGACAAGCTCCATCTCCGGTCAGCTGGTGCCCATCTGCTGCTTCATCGTGATGGCCGTGAGCCTGAACCTGGTTGTGGGCATCTCCGGCGAGCTGAGCCTGGGCCACGCGGGTTTCATGAGCGTGGGAGCCTTCGGCGGCATCATCGCCGCCCAGAGCCTGGCTGAGACCATCCCCTCCACCCCCCTGCGCCTGGTCGTGGCGTTGGCGGTGGGCGCGCTGTGCGCCGTGGTGGTGGGCTTTGTCGTGGGCGTGCCGGTGCTGCGGCTCCGGGGCGACTATCTGGCTATCGTCACTCTGGCCTTCGGCCAGATCATCAAGGACCTGATAAACTGCCTGCTGGTGGGCTATGACTCCCACGGGCTGCACATCATGTTCAACATCAGCGGCCTGAAGTCCATCAACGACCTGCACCTGGAGGAGACCGGCAAGGCCATCATCAAGGGCGCGCAGGGCGCCGTGGGCGTCACCAAGATCTCCTCTTTCCCCGCCGGCTTCATCCTTGTCATGCTCACGCTGGTGATCGTCTTGAACCTGATCCGCAGCCGGACCGGCCGGGCCATCATGGCGATACGGGACAACCGCATCGCTGCCGAGAGCGTTGGGCTGAACATCACAAAGTACAAGCTGATGGCCTTTGTGATCTCCGCCGCCCTGGCCGGCGCGGCCGGGGCCCTGTACGGCCTCAACTACGGAAGCCTGGTCGCCAGCCGCTTCGACTTCAACACCTCCATTTTGGTGCTGGTCTACGTGGTGCTGGGCGGCCTGGGCAACATCTGGGGCTCCATCATCGCCACGGTGGTGCTGTATATGCTGCCGGAGGCCCTGCGCCAGTTCTCGGATTACCGGATGCTGGTGTACGCCATCGTGCTGATCCTGGTGATGCTGGCTACCAACAACGACCAGCTCAAGGCCTTGCTCGGCAAGATCATCCCCCACAGAAAGGAGGCCGCGGGCAATGAATGAAAAGAGGCCCAGCCATAAGGGCAAAATGGTCCCCCTCCCCACCAACTCCATCATCCCCGAGCGGGACCTGGCGGTGACGCCCATTCTGGAGTGCCGTCACCTGGGCATCGACTTCGGCGGCCTGCGGGCGGTGGACGACTTCAACCTGACTATCGGCCGGACGGAGATCGCCGGACTGATCGGCCCCAACGGCGCGGGCAAGACCACCGTGTTTAACCTGCTCACCAAGGTCTATCAGCCCACCCGGGGCACCATCCTGCTGGACGGGGTGGACACCGCCGGCAAGACCACGGCCCAGATCAACCACATGGGCGTGGCCCGGACCTTCCAGAACATCCGCCTTTTCGGTAATATGTCCGTCATGGAGAACATCCTGGTGGGCCTGCACGGCGAGATGAACTACAGCACCCTGTCAGGCGTTCTGCGCCTGCCCAGCTTCTTCCGCAGCGAGCGCATCGCCCGTGAGCGGGCCATGGAGCTTTTGAGCATCTTCAACATGGAGGACACCGCCGAGGCCCTTGCCGGCTCCCTGCCCTACGGCGCCCAGCGGCGTCTGGAGATCCTCCGGGCCCTGGCTACCAACCCCAGCCTGCTGCTGCTGGACGAACCGGCCGCCGGCATGAACCCCTCTGAGACCGCGGAGCTGATGGAGAACATCGTCAAGATCCGCGACACATTCCACATCGCCGTCATGCTGATCGAGCACGATATGAACCTGGTCATGGGCATCTGCGAGGGCATCTGCGTGCTGAACTTCGGCCAGGTGATCGCCAAGGGCACTGCGGAGGATATCCAGTCCAACCCCGTAGTCATCGAGGCCTATCTGGGCAAGCAGCAGTGAGGAGGACGCGGACATGCTGAAAGTCAACGATATCAATGTGTATTACGGCGCCATCCACGCCATCAAGGGCGTCTCCTTCGAGGTCAACGACGGGGAGATCGTCACCCTGATCGGCGCAAACGGCGCGGGCAAATCCACCATATTGAACACTGTCTCCGGCCTGCTGCGGTCCAAGACCGGCTCCATCGAGTTTCTGGGCAAGAACCTGGGCGGCGTTCCCGCCCACAAGATCGTGGAGCGGGGCATCGCCCATGTGCCGGAGGGCCGGCGGGTGTTCCTGTCCATGACGGTGGAGGAAAACCTGGAGATGGGCGCGTATACCCAGCCCAATTCCGGCGTGGCGGACCATATGGAACGGGTCTTTGAACAGTTCCCCCGGCTGAAGGAACGCCGCCGTCAGGTGGCCGGCACCCTCTCCGGCGGCGAGCAGCAGATGCTTGCCATGGGCCGTGGCCTCATGTCGGACCCCAAGCTGCTGATGCTGGACGAACCCTCCATGGGCCTGGCTCCCATCCTGGTGGAGCAGATCTTTGAGATCATCGTCTCCCTGCACAAAGCCGGCACCACCATCCTTCTGGTGGAGCAGAACGCCCGCATGGCTCTGTCCGTGGCGGACCGGGCCTATGTGCTGGAGACCGGCAAGATCAACCTTTCCGGCACCGGCAAGGAGCTGGCGGAGAGCGACGAGATCAAAAAGGCTTATCTGGGCGGCTGACGTCAAAATGCTCCTAAAGACGATGGGGACCTGTAAACAGGTCCCCATTCGTCGGTCAGGGGCATTTCTTCTTAATAAGATATACTTGAACGATAATAAGGGCGCATGGAGTTTTCCATGCGCCCTTATTGGATGTTTTGCCTTATGCCAGCAGCACCTTGTCGCTTTGGATGCTGCTGCCGCTGATCTCCGCGAACTTGTCCAGCAGGTCCCGCATAGTCAGCTTCTTCTTCTCCTCGCCCGCCACGTCGAAGATGATCTTGCCCTCGTTCATCATGATGAGCCGGTTGCCGTGGGCAATGGCGTCTTTCATGTTGTGGGTGACCATGAAGGCGGTCAGGTGATACTTATTGATGATGGCGTCGGTGGTATCGAGCACCTTCTCCGCCGTCTTGGGGTCCAGGGCGGCGGTGTGCTCGTCCAGAAGCAGCAGCTTGGGCTGCTGGAGCGTAGCCATCAGCAGCGTCAATGCCTGCCGCTGGCCCCCGGAGAGCAGGCCCACCTTGGCGGTCATGCGGTCCTCCAGGCCCAGGTCCAGGGTCTTTAAAAGCTCCCGGTACTCCTCCTGCTCCGCCTTGGTGATGCCGGAGCGCAGGGTCCGCCGTTCGCCCCGCCGCTTTGCCAGGGCCAGATTCTCCTGGATCTGCATGGTGGCGGCGGTGCCGGTCATGGGGTCCTGGAACACCCGGCCAAGATACTTGGCCCGCTTGTGCTCCGGCAGGGCCGTCACGTCCTTGCCGTCTATCATGATGGAGCCGGAATCCACGGACCAGACCCCGGCGATGGCGTTCAGCACCGTGGATTTGCCCGCGCCGTTGGAGCCGATGACCGTGACGAAATCCCCCTCCGCCAGATGCAGGCTCACGCCGTTGAGCGCGCGCTTTTCATTGACCGTGCCGGGGTTGAAGGTCTTGTAGATGTTGTTGATATCAAGCATCGGCCTTGACCTCCTTTTTCGCCTTGGTGAAATACTTTTCCTTCCAGTATGGCACCGACAGGAAGATCGCCACGATGCAGGCGGAAATGAGCTTCAGATAGTTGGCGTTGATGTTGCTGAGGCTGATCACCGCCTGGATCACCACATAGTATATGACCGCGCCCAGGGACACCGCCAGCAGCTTCAGGGCGAAGTTGCGGAAGATACGGGAGAACAGCGCCTCACCGATGATCACCGCCGCCAGGCCGATGACGATGGCGCCCTTGCCCATGCTGGAGTCGGCAAAGCTCTGGAACTGGGCCAGCAGCGCGCCGGACAGGGCCACCAGGCCGTTGGAGATCATCAGCCCCAGCACGATTGTCACGTCGGTGTTGATGCCCTGGGCCCGGGACATATGGGGGTTCGCGCCGGTGGCCCGCAGGGAGCTTCCCAGTTCCGTGCCGAAAAACCAGTACAGGATGGCGATAACGGCCAGGGTCACAAGTCCCACCACCACGATGGGGTGCCGGAAGAAAGGCCGCTTGCCGCTTGCCACGTCCTGCACGAACCGCAGGGAGACCCAGAGCTTATCCAGATTCTTCGGGTCGATCACATTGATAGCCACGTTGGCCTTCATGCCCATGATGGCAAGGTTCACCGACCACAGGCCAAGCTGGGTCAGGATACCGGCCAGGATGGCCGGGATGCCGCAGAAGGTGTGCAGCAGGCCCGTGGCGAGGCCCGCCAGCAGACCCACGCCGAAGGCCGCCAGCAGCGCGGCCGGCACCGGGACCCCCGCGCCGAACAGCACCACGAAGGTGGCGCCTCCGGTGCAGAAAGAGCCGTCCACCGTCAGGTCGGCCAGGTCCAGGATCTTGAAGGTGATGTACACGCCGATGGCCATGATGCCCCAGATCAGACCCTGGGATGCCGCGCCAGGCAGCGCGCTGATGAATCCGCTCATGCAGTTTCCCCCTAATTTATGTGCGCAGATGAATGCAAAAAATGAGAATCAGTACGCCAAAAACAGTGGAAAGAGAAAACTCCCTCTCCACTGTTTATTGGATTCCGTCTTATGTATCAGACGGTAAGCGGCCTTACTCGGCGGCCTCCTCGGCCTCAGCGTCGGCTTCGGCCTCTTCGCCCTCAGCCTCGGCCTCCTCCTCGGCGCCGTCTTCCAGCTCCACGGCCTCATAGCCCTCGGGGGCCTCGATGCCCAGAGCCTCGCAGATAGCGGGGTTGTACTTGGGGGTGAAGGTGGCGGCATAGCCGATGGGGGTCTCAGCGATGTCCTGCTCGCCGGTCAGGATCTTGGCGGCCATCTCGCCGGTGGCGTAGCCCAGATCGTAGTAGCTGATGGACAGGGTGGCGACGCCGCAGCCCTTGCAGATGCCCTCCTCACCGCAGAACACGGGGACCTTGCCGTTGCAGATGTTGTCCACGATGCCGGTGTTGGAGGCTACGGTGTTGTCGGTGGGGACGTACAGCACGTCAGACTCGTCCGCGGCGGTCTGGCACACAGACTGCATATCGTTGGAGTCAGAGAAAGAATACTGCGTGCAGGTGTAACCCAGCTCCTCCAGCTCGGTCTGGACGGTGTCCACCTGGTACTGGCTGTTGGGCTCGTTGGAGCAGTACAGCAGACCCACGGTCTCCGCGTCGGGATACCACTCCTTGATCATGGCGGCCTGCTCGTCCAGCGGGGCCAGATCGGAGGTGCCGGACACGTTGGTGCCCACGGTGCCGCTAAAGTCATCGATGCCCAGGGCCACGCCATACTCGGTGACGGAGGTGCCCAGCACGGGGATGTCGGCGGTGGCAGTGGCGGCGGCCTGCAGGGCCGGAGTGGCGTTGGCCATGATCAGGTCCACGCCCTCGGACACGAAGCCGTTGACGATGGTGGAGCAGGTGGCGGGATCGTTGGCGGCGTTCTGCTCGTCAAAGGTCACCTGGCCGGGCAGCAGCTCCTCCAGAGCGTCCTTAAAGCCCTGGGTGGCGGCGTCCAGCGCCTCATGGGGCACCAGCTGGCAAATACCGACGGTGTAGCTCTCCTCATCGGCGAAGGCCATGACGCCCAGAGACAGGACCATGACCAGAGCCAGAGCGATTGCAAGGATCTTCTTCATTTTGACATTTCCTTTCACTCTTATTTGCGGGACGGACACAGCTTTGTCCATCCTGATCAAGCAGGCTTATTCTATCGCTTTAAATGAATGATGTCAATGCACAGTTTCTCCAAAAACCGCGCATTGACATCGTTTACTTTGCAACAATATTTCTTTAAAGAACTACCGCCGGCCCGTCATTTCAAAATGACTTTCCGATAGCTCTTCTTCCCCCGCCGGAGCAGGACCCCCTCCCGGAGCCTTTCCGCGCTGACGGACAAAAACAGGTCCGTGACCTTTTCCCCGTCCAGGGTCACGCCGCCCTGGGAGATGTTCTGCCGGGCCTCGGAGTTGGACTTCACCAGCCCCGCCTTCACCAGCAGCGCCTTTATATCCATGGCCCCGTCGGTCAGGTCCGCCTCGGCAAGCTCGGTCACGGGGGCGTCATCGCCGCCGGCGCCGGCCCCGAACAGGGTCCTGGCGGCGGCCTGGGCCCGGGCGGCCTCCTCCTCTCCGTGGACCATCTTAGTCAGCTCGTAGGCCAGGATCTCCTTGGCCTGGTTGATCTTCTGGTCCTTCCAGGCGTCCATCTCCGCGATCTGGTCCATGGGCAGGAAGGTGAGCATACGGACGCACTTCATCACGTCATCGTCGCCCACGTTGCGCCAGTACTGGTAGAAGTCGTAGGGACTGGTCTTGTTGGGGTCCAGCCACACGGCGTTGCCGGCGGTCTTGCCCATCTTGTTGCCGTTGGAGTCGGTCAGCAGGGTCACGGTCATGGCGTAGGCGTCCTTGCCCAGCTTCCGGCGGATCAGCTCCGTGCCCCCCAGCATATTGCTCCACTGGTCGTTGCCGCCGAACTGCATATTGCAGCCCAGGGTCTGGAACATATGATAAAAGTCATAGGACTGCATGATCATGTAGTTGAACTCCAGGAAGGAAAGTCCCTTCTCCATCCGCTGCTTGTAGCACTCAGCCCGGAGCATATTGTTCACGGAAAAGCAGGCGCCCACCTCCCGCAGCAGCTCCACATAATTGAGGTCCAGCAGCCAGTCGGCGTTATTGACCATCATGGCCTGGCCGGGGCCCTCCCCAAAGTCGATGAAGCTCTCCATCTGCCGCTTGAAGCACGCGGCGTTGTGGTCGATGGCCTCCCGGGTGAGCATCTTGCGCATATCGGTCCGGCCGGAGGGGTCGCCGATCATGGTGGTGCCGCCACCGATGAGGGCGATGGGCCTGTTGCCGGCCTGCTGCAGCCGCTTCATGAACGTCAGCGTCACGAAATGGCCGGCGGTCAGGCTGTCCGCCGTGCAGTCGAAGCCGATATAAAAGGTGGCCTTGCCTTCGTTTATCAGGTCTTTGATCTTGTCCTCGTCCGTCACCTGGGCGATGAGGCCCCGGGCCGTCAGTTCGTCATAAAGGGTCATTTTCCATCTCTCCTCAAACCAGTTTTGCCTTCCAGGCGTCCGCCGCCGCAAGCTGCTCCTCGGCGGAGGCGGCGGTGATATCGGTGATGCTGTCCCCGCCGATGAGCCGGGCGATCTCCCGGCGGCGGCCGGAGCGGTCCAGCTCCGTCACGGTGGTATAGGTCCGGCCGTCCCGCTCGGTCTTTTCGATGCCGTACTGGCTGTCGGCCATGGCGGCGATCTGGGGCAGGTGGCTGACGCACAGCACCTGCCGGTGCCGGGCGGTGAGGGCCAGCTTCTCCCCCACCCGGCTGGCGGCCACGCCGGACACGCCGGTGTCTATCTCGTCGAATACCGCCGTGGGCACCGGGTCGTTCTGGCCGAACACGGTCTTTAAAGCCAGCATGATCCGGCTCAGCTCGCCCCCGGAGGCGATCTTGCTGATGCGGCCCGGGTCCTGGCCCGCGTTGGCGCTCATGAGAAAGCGCACCTGGTCGGCTCCCTTCGGCCCGAAGCCCGGCTCGCCGCCCAGGGGCTCCAGCTCCGTCACGAACCGGACCGAGGGCATGGAGAGCTCCTTCAGCTCCCGCTCGACCCGCTCCGCCAGGTCCAGACCGGCCTTTTTCCGGGCGGCGGTCAGCTTTGCCGCCATGGCCCGGCAGTCCGCCGCCAGCGTCCCGCGCTTTTCATAGAGCCGTTCCAGGGCCTCGCCGCTGTATTCGATCTCCGCCAGCCGGGCGGAGGATTCCTCATACAGCGCGATCAGGGCCGCCTCGTCCACCACGGAGAATTTCTTCTCCAGCCGCCGCAGTTGGGCCAGCCTTCCCTCCACCCGGTCAAATTCCTCCGGGGAGAAGTCCAGGCTGTCCCACACGTCCCGGATGCGCTCGGCCGCGTCCTGCAAAAGACTGGCCGCCTCGGCAACGGACTTGTCCGCCTCCGCCAGCTCCTCGCTCCAGCCCCTGGCCCGGGCCAGATAGCCCCGCGCCTGACCGGCCAGCTCCACGGCGGAGCTCTCCTCGTCCCCGTACAGGGCCGCGAACGCGCCCTCCGCCGCCTCCCGGAGCTTTTCGCCGTTGCGTAAAAGCTGGGAGCGGCTCTCCAGCTCCGCCTCCTGGCCGGCCTTCAGCTCGGCCTTCTCCAGCTCCTGGACCCGGTACTGAAGGCTCTCCGCCAGACGGCGGCGGGTCTCGTCGTCCATGGACAGCCGTTCTATCTCCCGCTCGTTGGCCCGGTATGCCTCAAAGGCAGCCCGGTAGGCATCCTGCTCCGCCGTGTCGGCGGCAAAGGCGTCCAGATAATCGATGTGGCGGTTCTCATCCAGCAGCTGCCGGCCGTCGTTCTGGCCGTGGATATCCACCAGCAGGCCCCCCAGGGCCCGCAGCTGCCCCACGGTGACGGGCACGCCGTTGACCCGGCAGGCGCCCTTGCCGTCGGCGGATACGGTCCGCTGGACGATCAGCGCGCCATCCTCCGGCTCCACGCCGTTTTCCGCGCACCAGGGCCCCGCGGCGTCCGCGTCGAACACGGCGGCCGCCAGGCACCGGTCCGCCCCGGAGCGCACCAGCTCCCGGCTGGTCCTTCCGCCGGTGACGGCGTACAGCGCGTCAATGACGATGGATTTGCCCGCGCCGGTCTCGCCGGTCAGCACGTTCAGTCCCTGCCGGAACTCCACGTCCGCCCGCTCCACCACCGCGATATTCTCGATGTGGAGGCTCCTGAGCATGGCCGCTCACCTCTTGTATGCCCGGCGGAGCTGGGCGCAGAGCCTCTCCGCCGCGGCGGCGTTGCGCAGCACGATGATGGCGGTGTCGTCCCCCGCCACGGAGCCCAGGATGGAGTCGTCGCCCATGGCGTCGATGGAGGCGCAGACCGCCGAGGCCAGCCCCGGCAGGGTCTTGACAACCACCGTGTGCAGGGCGTGTTCAAAGCCCACGCAGCCCTCCCGGAAGATCTCCTCCAGCCGGCGGGTGGCCTCGCCAGAGGGGTCCTGGTCCGCCTGGACATAGCGGTAGCGGCCCTCGGGGCCGATCTCCTTGACCAGCCGCAGCTCCTTGATGTCCCGGGACACGGTGGCCTGGGTGCTTGTCACGCCCCGGGCCCGAAGGGCCTCCAGCATCTGGCCCTGGGTCTCGATATTCTCTTCCGCGATGATATCCAGGATCACGCTCTGTCTGGAAGTCTTCATTCTCGTTCCCCCAATTTTTCAAATGCCGTCTCGTAAAAGCTCCTGGTGCCCAGGTCCGCCATGAGCAGCCTGTACTTCGATTTCGTTACCACGACCTCGTCCCCGTCCAGCAGGTCCGTAAGGCCCCGGCCGTCCACGCTCAGCACGCACCGCCTTCCGTCGCTCACGTCGGCGGGAACGATAGTCACGGTCCGCTCCGGCCCCAGCACGAAGGACCGGGCCGCCAGCATATGGGCGCAGATAGGCGTCAGCACGATGGCCTCCGCCCCCGGCTCCACCAGGGGCCCGCCCGCCGCCATGGAGTAGGCGGTGGAGCCCGTGGGCGAGGAGACGATGGCCCCGTCCCCGGAGAAGGCCAATATGCGGTCCCCGTCCCCCAGGGCGGTCAGATGTACGCTCTGCACGATGCCGGAGATCACCGCGTCATTCAGGGCGGTGTCGAAAAACATCCTTTGTCCGTTCCGGCGTATCTCCACGTCCAGCATCATCCGGGGCACCGGCGTGAACCGGCCCGCCGCCGCCTGGCGCAGCAGGGCGACGTTCTCCCGGTCCAGCTCCGTCAGAAAGCCGGTGTGGCCCAGATTCACCCCCACCAGAGGGGCGTCGTGGCGCATGACCTGGGGCGCGATGCGAAGTATGGTGCCGTCCCCGCCCAAGGTGACAAGCAGGTCCGCGCCCTCCAGCGCGCTCTCCAGCTCATCCGTTTCAAAGGGGGCCGCCGGCCCGCCCTCGTCGCAGACGGGGCTCACCACCACCCGGCAGCCGTCCGCCTCCAGCATGGAGCGGACCTGCTCCGTGCAGGCATATCCGCCGTCACGGCGGGCGTTGGGGCATAAAACGATCTTTTTCATCTCTCCGCTCCCTTCGACGCGGCGTCCCCCGCCAAAGTCTCATGCGACTGGCGGACCACCGCCTCGCAGTCCGGGTCTATGGCCGGCCCAGCGGTATCCAGCCAGGCCAGGTATTCGATGTTCCCCTCCGGCCCCCGGACCGGGGAAAAGGTCAGGCCCCGCAGGGCGAAGCCCATGCCCGCCCCGTCAGCGATGAACTGCTCCAGCACCTGCCGGTGTACGGCGGGGTCCCGGACCACGCCCTTTTTGCCCACCTTGTCCCGTCCGGCCTCGAACTGGGGCTTCACCAGGCACACCACCTGCCCCGCCGGGGCCAGCAGGCTCTTCACCGCCGGCAGCACCAGCCGCAGGGAGATGAAGGACATATCCATCACCGCCAGGTCCATGGCCCCGCCGAACATATCCGGCGTCAGGCTCCGGGCGTTGGTGCGCTCCATCACCGTGACACGCTCGTCGTTGCGAAGGCTCCAGGCAAGCTGCCCGTAGCCCACGTCCACCGCGTACACATGCCGCGCCCCCCGCTGCAAAAGGCAGTCGGTAAAGCCCCCCGTGGAGGCCCCGCAGTCCACGCAGACCATGTCCTTCGGGTCGATGGAAAACGTGTCCAGGGCCTTTTCCAGCTTCAGCCCGCCCCGGCTCACATAGGGCAGCTTCGCGCCCCGCAGCTCCACGGCCGCCTCCGCCGCCAGGGTCGTCCCGGGCCGGGTCTGCCTCTCCCCGTTCACATACACGGCTCCCGCCAGGATCAGGGCCTTGGCCCGCTCCCGGCTCTCGGCCCAGCCCAGCTCGAACACCCGCTGGTCAAGTCTCGTCTTTGCCATGCAGCATCTCCAAAACAGCCTGGCACAGCGAGCCGCTGTCCAGCTTCATCTTCCGCCGCAGCTGGGCCGGGTCCCCGTGCTCCAGCACGCCGTCGCCCAGATTGATAAGCCTGGCCGCCCGCAGGCATATGCCCGCCTGCTCGGCCGCGGCCAGGAGCCTGCCGCCCACGCAGCCGGCGGCGCAGGCCTCCTCCGCCACCAGCAGCGCGCCGGTCCGGCGCGCCGAGTCCAGCGCCGGCTCCGGGTCCAGCGGACAGATGGTGTTGATCTTCAGCACCTCCGCGTCCACGCCCTTGCCGTACAGCATCCTGGCGGCCAGAAGGGCCTCGCCTGTCTCCGTGCCGTAGACGGCGATAGTCACGTCCTTGCCGGACTTCACCACCCGCGCCGCCTGGCCGGAGGCGTCGTCCCGCCAGGACCCCTCGCCGCCGCGGGGGTAGCGCACCGCCACGGGGCCCGTGTCCTCCAGCACAGCGCGCCGGAGCATGGTCCGCAGCTCCGCGAAGCTGGCGGGGGCGTATATCTTCATGCCCGGCACACTGGACAGATACGCCACGTCGAAGGCCCCCTGATGGGTCTCTCCGTCCCGGCCCACGATGCCCGCCCGGTCCACGCCGAACACCACGTGCAGCCCCATCAGGGCCACGTCGTGGATCAGCATATCATAGCTTCTCTGCAAAAAGGTGGAATACACCGCGAACACCGGCTTCAGCCCCTGGGCCGCCATGCCGGCGGCCATGGCGCAGGCGTGCTCCTCAGCGATGCCCACGTCGAAAAACCGGTCGGGCCAGGCCTCCTGGAAGCCGATCAGCCCCGTGCCCTCCTTCATGGCGGCGGTGATAGCCACCACGGACCTGTCCTCTCCCGCCAGCTCCGTCAGGGTCCGGCCAAACACGGAGGAAAAGTCCTCCCCCGTATACCGGGGCACACCGCTTTTCGCGTCGAAGGCGCCCACCCCGTGGAAGGCCTCCGGGGCCTTCTCCGCCGGGGGGAAGCCTTTGCCCTTCTGGGTGATGACGTGCACCAGCACCGGGGCCCGGTATTCCTTGGCCCAGCGCAGGGCGTTTTCCACCTTGCGGACGTCGTGGCCGTCGATGGGGCCTATGTACTCAAAGCCGAAGTCGTCAAAGACGTTCTCCGGGATGATCCGCTCCTTCAGCCACCGCTTGGCCCGGCTCAGCACCGAGGACAGCCGGGGCACATAGGGAATCAGGGACGTGCGGTACCACTTCTTGAACTGGATGTACTCCACCCGCGTCCGCATCCGGCCCAGCATATCCGCCAGGCCCCCCACGCCCTCGTTGATGCTCATGCCGTTGTCGTTGAGGATCACCACCAGCGGCTCCCCGCTGTGGCCGGCGTCGGACAGGCCCTCGAAGGCCATGCCCCCGTTCAAGGCCCCGTCGCCTATCAGGGCCGCCACGTCATAGTCCTCGCCCCGGGCCGTCCGGGCGCGGGCCATGCCCAGAGCCACCGAGACGGAGTTGGAGGCGTGGCCCGCCACAAAGGCGTCGTGGACGCTCTCATAGGGCCGGGGAAAGCCCGCCAGGCCGCCGATCTCCCGGAACGTGGAGAAATCCTGCCGCCCCGTCAGCAGCTTGTGGGTATAGCACTGGTGGCCCACGTCGAACACCAGCCGGTCCCGGCCGGTATCGTATACCCGGTGCAGGGCCACGGTCAGCTCCACCGAGCCCAGGTTGGAGGCCAGATGTCCCCCGTGCTCCGACAGGGAGCCGATCAAAAAGTCCCGTATCTCCTGGCAGAGCTGCCCCAGCGCCTCCGGCGGCAGTGCGCGCACATCCGCCGGGCTATGAATATTTTCCAGCAGGCCCATACTTGTTACACCATCTAGGATAAAATCGTGTTTTTCTCTTCGCAGGTCCCATTATCATAACAAAATACGCCTTGGAATGCAAGGCGTATTTTGCATATTTTCATTACAAAATGAATACTTTTCAGTTTCGCCGGCCTGCCAGCTTTTCCGTCAGCTCCCGGAGGAAAGCGGCGTCCCGGAAGCTCTCCAGCAGGCCCAGGGCCCGGCGGGTGAACTTCTCCGTCAGCGTCCGGCACTCCTCCGGCCCCAGCAGGGCGCAGAAGCCGTCCCCGTCCAGCAGGTCGTCCCGGCACTGGAAGGCCATGCCCAGCACCTGGCCGAACTCCCAGGCCTTGTCCACGGTCTTTTGCTCCGCGCCGGCGGCTGCCGCGCCCATGGCGCAGGCGGCGGCCATGAGGGCGGCGGTCTTGCGCCGGTCAATGGCGGTCAGGCTCTCCGCCGTGGCGGGTTCGTCCGCCAGGTCCAGGAACTGCCCGCCGCAGATGCCGCCGGCGCCGGCGGCCGCGGCCAGGATCCGGCAGCAGCGGGCCCGCTCCGCCTCCCCTATGGGCGCGTCGCATATGGCGGCGAACGCCTCCGCCTGCAGGCAGTCCCCCGCCAGCACCGCCGTGGTTTCTCCGAACCGCTTGTGGTTGGCGGGCCGGCCCCGGCGCTCGTCGTCGTCGTCCATGCAGGGCAGGTCGTCGTGGATCAGGCTGTAGGTGTGCAGCAGCTCCAGCGCGCAGGCGGCGGGCAGCGCGTCCTCCGGGTCCAGGCCGCAGAGCCTGGCAAACTCCAGGCAGAGGATCGGCCGCACCCGCTTGCCGCCGGCCAGCAGGCTGTAGCGCATGGCCTCCCGGAGCCCGTCCGCCCCGTCGCCGGCGTCGGTGAACCGGCCCCGGAGCCAATACTCCACCATGGCGCGGTAATATTCGTATCTATCCTCGTCCATGCCGCTCATTCAAAGGGCAGCTCCTCCGGGGCCCCGTCGGGACCCTTTCGCAGCTTGACCACCTTCTGCTCCGCCTGGTCCAGCAGCTTGCCGCAGGCGCGGATCAGGCCCGCGCCCTCTTCAAAAAGGCCCAGGCTCTCCGCCAGGGGCGCGTCGCCCTTTTCCAGCAGCTTCACGATCTCCTCCAGCCGGGCCAGAGACTCCTCGAAGCTCTTTTCCTTATTCGCCATGATGTACCTCCTCTACGGCGCAGTCCACGCTGCCGCCGGTCAGCTTCACGTTGATCCTGTCGCCGGGCGACACGCCGTCCACAGAGCGGATGGCCTCCCCGTCCTTCCGGGCGATGGCATAGCCCCGGCCCAGCACCTTCAGGGGACTGAGGGCGTCCAGCTTGGCCGCCAGAGCCACATAGGCCCGGCGTTTGTCCCCGGTCAGCTTCTCCCCCGCGCCGGCCAGATTGGCCCGGGCGTAATCCAGAGCCATGCGCTTGGCCCCCAGATACACCTCCGGGTCCGTCAGGGCCGGACGGGCGGACAGCTCCTCCAGCCGGCGGCGCAGCAGCCGCAGCCTTCCGTCCATGGCCTGCGCCATCCTGGTCCCGGTCTGGACGGTCCACTCCGCCACCTCCCGTATGTCCGGCCCCGCGATCTCCGCGGCGTTGGAGGGGGTGGCGGCCCGCCGGTCCGCCACATAGTCCGAGATGGTCTTGTCCGGCTCATGGCCCACGGCGGATATGACCGGGATCTCCGAGGCGTAGATGGCCCGCGCCACCCCCTCGTCGTTGAAGGCCCACAGGTCCTCGATGGACCCGCCGCCCCGGCCGGTGATGATCACGTCCGCCACCTGGTAGCGGTTCGCGTAGCGGATGGCGCCCACGATCTCCCGGGGCGCCTCCTCCCCCTGGACCCGCACAGGCAGGACCAGTATCTTCGCCAGAGGCCACCGGCGGCCCAGGACCCGGATGATGTCGTGCACCGCCGCGCCGGCGTCGCTGGTTATAACCGCCACCCGCCGGGGATAGGCCGGCAGGGGCTTTTTGTGGGCAGGGTCGAACAGGCCCTCCGCGTCCAGCTTCCGCATGAGCTGCTCAAAGGCCGCCTGCAGGTCCCCCGCGCCCTCCGGCATCAGGCCCGACACATAGAGCTGGTAGGCCCCGTCCCGGGGATACACGCCGATCCGGCCCGTCGCCGTGACGGACATACCGCTCTCCGGCCGGAAGCGGAGCTTTTCCGCGCTGGAGCGGAACATCACGCACCGCAGCGCGCTGTCCGCGTCCTTCAGCGTGAAATAGTGGTGGCCGGAGGGATAGACCTTGTAGTTGGACAGCTCCCCCCGCACCGTCACTCTTGCCAGCATGGGGTCCGACTCCAGCAGGCTCTTCACCCGGGCGTTCAGCTCCGAGACGGTGAACACGCCGTCAGCCATCGCTCTCATCCTTCTGTCCGTCCGGTCCCCCGGCGACCTCGGCCCGGTAAAAGCCACCCAGCACGCCGTTGATGAAGGCCACCACGTCCGGGTCCTCATAGCCCTTGGCAAGCTCCACCGCCTCGTCCATGGCGGCGGCGTCCGGCACGTCGGGCAGGTACAGGATCTCGAACATGGCCTGGCGCAGTATGGCCGCCGCGCTGCGGCTGATGCGCTCGGTGCGCCAGCCTTTGGCGTAGCGGCCGATGAGCCCGTCCAGCTCCTCTTTATGCTCCGCCACGCCGGTCACGCTCCGGCGGATGAAGTCCATATCCCGCTTGGAGGGTCTCTCCCCGTACAGGTCCCCCTCCGCCTTCAGCGTGGCATAGTGCTCCGGCTCAAAAAAGGCCTCTACCGCCGCCGCCGGGTCCTGGCCGGTCCCGGCCACGGAAAAGCCCAGCTGGATGGCGATCTCTCTGGCTGCTGTTCTGGTCATAACGCCTCCAAATACAATAAGGAGCCCCGGCGCGGGGGCTCCAATGGTGATGCTGGTCGTTTATTTGTCGAAGGAAATGCCCGTTACGTGGACGTTCACCACCGTGTCCATGCCGGTGACGGACTCCACCTCGCTGCAGACCGCGTCCTGCACGTGCAGGGCCGTGTCGGTTATGCTGCCGGAGGACTTCACCACGATGAGCACGTCGATGGTGATCTTCTCGTCGATGAAGCGGATCTTCAGGCCCTTCACGGGGTTTTTCCGGCCAAATATCTCCACCAGCTCCGAGGTATTGGGGCTGCCAAGCCCGGCCACGCCCTCCACCTCGTTGACGGCGGCGCCCACCATAAAGGCGATCACATCCTCGGAGATGTTGACCGTACCCTTTTCTTCCTTTTTGACGATATAATTCTCGGCCATCGCCCTACCCTCCAAATCCACGGTTGAGAGCATTATACCACACAGCCGCGAAAAAGAAAAGAGGCAGTTTACTCGGTGACTTCGATGATATTGAGGGACTGGGCCGTATAGTCGGTGTTGGACACCACCGCCTCGGTGATCTGGGCCACCTGGGTGTCGGTGAGGCCCTCCACCGGCGCGGGCACCGCCACGGTGACGCCCTCATCGGAAACAAACACCACACAGTCTTCAAAGTTTTTCGCCAGAAGCTGGTTTTCCAGCAGGTTCTCCTGCAGGTTCCAGCTGGCCATGGCGTTGATCTGACGCATGGACTCGTCGATCACGTCCTGGGAGGCGTCCTGGCCGGAGCAGGCCTGCTCCAGCAGGTCCAGGGCCTCGTCCCGGGAGGACTGGCGGGTGAGCCGGGCCTCGTCGAAATAGGCGGTCACCTCCACGTTCTGGTCCGTCTCCTTGGCGGAGGCGGTCAGATACTCCTCCTGGGCCGCCAGCATGGCCGCGTCCTCCGCCGCCACCATGGCGGAATCGGCCGTGCCCCAGCGGCTGTTGTAGGACCAGTTCAGGTACACCGCCGCTCCCACGAACACCAGCACGGCGATCACAACGATGTTACGCTTGAGATTTCTTTTCACGATTGTTCCCTCCAGCTTTCATTCATTTTGAAAATCACGATCCTGTCGGCGCCCAGCCCGGTATAACGCCGTATCGCCTCCGTAATATCCAGCCGGGCGGTCCCGCTGTCCGCGCCCTGGCATACCACCGCCGCACCGCTGTCTGAAAGCAATACCTGTGCGCGCCCCACCCCTTCCATTGCCGATAGAAGCGACGCCAGCCGCTCCTCCTCCACAGAGAACGATGTTCCCTCCGTCAGCGTTGCCGGTCCGTCTGTCCGGCCGGTGGGCCACAGCAGCAGCGCCAGGCCCGCGGCGGCCACCAAAAGCACATACTTCCAGCGGTCCAATCGCTCCAAAAGCGCCTTATTCCTCTCAGCCATCGTTCCGCCAGCTCTGCCTCTCGGGCGGTATGCCCAGCTCCGATTCGATCAGGCCCGCCAGGCGCGGGTCCCGATCCCCGTCCACCTCCACGGACCAGGGATACCAGACGCAGCCGCTCTCGTCCCACCGGGCCTGCAGGCGCACGCCGTCCACGTCGAGCCCTCCCTCGGCCGCTTTGGCTAATATATATGCCTGGCACCTGTCCTGTATGTATGTCCGATCCAGCATTTTTGCCTCCTCCTGCGCGTCGGCGGCCACCTGTTCGGCCCGCTGGGCGTAAAGGGCCGCGCCCGACGCCAGGGCCTTGTAATCCAGCTTCACCAGCGGCCCCGCCACCGCCAGGGCGCACATGAGCCCGCACACCAGGCTCGTCACCTGCCGGACCCGGCCTTTGGGCGTCAGGGCCATGGCGATCGACGCCAGCAGCGACGCCGCCGTCACCCCTGTGATCCACTGTCTCATCCTCCCACCACCTCCGCGGATATGACGATCGAGATAAAGAGCATGGTCCCCGCGCTGCCCACCAGGCCCAGAGCCATGCCGTAGGCCGTGCCGATGTTGCCCAGCAGCCCCGCCAGCCGGCCCTCCGCGAAGGGCTCGGCCACGCAGGCCGCCGCCTTATACATCAAATAGTGCAGTCCCAGCCCCAGCACCGGCCCCGCGCACACCCCCAGCACCGCCGCCAGACCGAACAGTCCCACCGCGCCCCGGAGCAGGGCCGCTCCGGCCACATAGGTGTCCGCCGCGTCCGCCAGGATGGAGCCCACCACCGGCAGGGCCGCGGAGATGGCGGACTTGGCAAGGCTCCCGGCCACCTTGTCCGCGCTGCCCGCCACCGCCCCCGTCACCGTCAGAGCCAGGGTGAAAACGGTAGTCAGCGCGGTCAGCAGCGTGGTGCATACCCAGCCGGTCAGCTTCACCGGCCCCGCCAAGGACCCGGCGGGCAGGGCCGCCCCGGCGGTGCTGACGGCGGCATAGGCGTATATCAGCGGCAGGATCACCTGCACCCCCGCCGCCATGAGGATGTCCATGAAAAGGGCCGAGGCCGCGTACCGGGCGGCGGCCGCCGCCCCGTGGCCCCCCGCCGCGGCGGAGGCGGCGATGGTGGGCAGCAGGGCCCGGGAGAAATCCTGCAGCTCCAAAAGGGCCGTCCGGGTCTGGCCCAGAAACGAGCGCATATCCCCCGCGCAGGCGGCCAGGATAGCCAGCGCGCCCCCCAGCGTCACCACCGGCCAGGTCCTGCCCTTCTCCCCCAGCGCGCCCGCCAGGGAGCACAGGAGCGTCACCGCCAGCGCCACGCACGCGCTCCGGGCCGCCGAGGACACATACGCGCCCAGCGACGAGAATAGCCAACCCACGATCCGATCCCAGACGGAGGCACCGCCGGAGGTCATGTCCGACACCTTCACGTCCCCCAGTATCTCCCGGGCCGACTCCGGCAGCGCGTTTTCAACGTCCTCCGTCTCCGCCGCCAGCGCGGGCGTTGCCAGGATGGAGCAGCACAGCAAAAAAAGCAGAAAAGTCCTCATGATATCTCACTGATCATCTGTAAGAGCGACCGCAGCAGCGGCAGGGCCGTCACCATGGCGCATCCCGCGCCGCAAAGCTCCACCGCCGAGGCCACGGCGCTTTGTCCCGCATCCTTGCACAGATCCGCCGCCAGCCGCGTCACCACGCCGACGCCCACGCATTTCAGCACCGGGCTCACGATGGCGGGGCTCAGGCCCGTCTGTTCCCGGGCCAGATCGACGATCTCCCCCAGCTGGGTGAACAGCTCCGAGGCCAGTCCCGCCGCCAGCACGCATATGCCCAGGCTCAGAGCCAGCGCCAGCTCCGGGGCGTTCTTCTTCAGCAGCAGTCCCACCACCGCCCCCACCAGGCCCAGGGCCGCCGCTTGGATCAGGACCGTCATCCCAGATCGAACAGCCGCCGGATCAGGTCGAACAGCTCCGCGATCCGCTGGACCAGGATCACCAGCACCACGATCAGTCCCGCGATGGTAGTCATGAGCGCCTGCTCGTCCCGGCCGGACCGGGTCAGCAGCAGGTTCAGCACCGCCACCAGGATGCCCACCGCCGCTATTCGGAATATGAGATCAACGTCCATCTTGTCATCCTCGGTCACATCAGCAGCACCGCCAACACCGCCGCGCCGGCGGCGCCGACGCCTATGTACATCCGGCTCCGCTCCCGCAGCGCGGCCGCTGTCTCGTCCCGCGCCCGTTCCATCTCCCCGCGGCAGGCGTCCACCGCCGCAAGCTGCTCCTCCGCCCCGTACCGGCCCAGCACCTGGCCCAAGGGCGTCAGGATGCGCCGCTCCTCCGCCGGCAGCGGCGCGACAGCCTCCCGCCAGATATCCTCCATCTCCCGGCTCCCCAGCTGGGCGAGCCCGTCCCGGACCCGGCGGCAGAACGCGGCCGCCTCGCCCTCCAGCTGCTCCGGCAGCTTGCCGAACAGGGCCGGCAGAGGCGTGCGGAACCGCTCCAGCTCAAAGCCCAGCAGCGTCAGCATCCGCGCCAGGCCCTCCCGGAGCGTCCGCCGCCGCCGCAGATCGTCCACCGCGGCCAGCCCGGCCAGCAGGCCCGCCGCCGTCAGTATCGCCGCTCCCGCTACGCGCACGGCTCCACCGCCTCCACCGTATACCGGCGCGTGCCGGCCCGGTCCTCTATCCACACCAGCCGGCGAAACGCCCCGGCCTCCATGAGCTTACGGACGACTTCGCTCTCCCGCCGGCCCCGGGCCCCGTGGGCCGTCGCCAGCACCGCCACGCCGCCGCCCGCCGCCTCCAGCAAGGCCCGCCCGTCGGCGGGGCCGCCGATCTCGTCCACCGCCACCACCTGGGGGTTCATGGCCCGCACCAGCAGCGGCACGGCCCGCGCCTTCTCCGCGCCGGTCAGCACATCCGTGCAGGGGCCCACGTCAAAGCCGGGGGACCCGCCCCAGGCGTCCGCGATCTCCCCCCGTTCGTCCGCCACCGCCACCCGCGTCCCCGCCGTCGACAGCAGCCGCACCAGCTCCCGCAGCAGCGTGGTCTTGCCGGCCCCCGGCGGGGATATGATGATGGTGGAGGAAAACCCGCCCGCCGTCAGCCGGGCCCATATGCCGTCGGCGCAGCCGGGCACGGCCCGGGGCACGCGCACGGATAAAGAGGACACGTCCCGGACCCCCGCCATGCCGTCCCCGCCGGCCACCGCCGTGCCGCAGACGCCCACCCGGACCCCGCCGGGCGCGGAGAGGAAGCCCCGGCGCAGCTGCTGGTCCGCCGCGTGCAGACTGGCGGAGGAGGCCGCCTCCAGCACGCAGCGGATGTCCCGCTCCGTGCAGGGGCCGGTCCCCAGGCCGTACTCCCGGCCGCCGATGAGCGCCGTGGGCGTCCGGCCCCGGCGCAGGCGCAGCTCCTCGCACAGCGCCCGGCTGTCGGCGTCCAGCGACTCCGCCGCCCGCCGCAGCGACGGCGGCAGCAGCGACGCCGCCGCCTGAAATCCGTCCATGCTCCCGCCTCCTTACGGGACAAGTCTATGCGGCCTGTCCCCCCGGCTATGACTGCCAGTGTTTACACACTGTTCACACCAATATGTTGACTTTGCAGGCGGGATTTGGTAACATACTTTAGAATATGTTGTGTTATGCGCGTTTTTGAAAGGAGCAGACCCCATCCCATGCGTAAGATCCTGACAGGCTATTGGGGCAGGTACAGGAATTCTCTGATCCTGACCCCCATTTTCGTTCTGCTGGAGACAGTGGTGACACTGGCCCTGCCCACGCTCATGTCGAACATCGTGGACAAGGGCGTGGCCGCCGGCGACCGGCGGTACATCGTCCTCTGCGGCCTTGCCATGACCGCGCTGGCCCTGCTCAGCGCGGTATCGGGCTTCATCAGCACCTGGAACGCCTCCCGGGCCGCCAACGGCTTCGGCTCCAATCTGCGCCAGGCCATGTACCGGCACATCCAGGAGTTCTCCTTCGCGGACATCGACCGGTTCTCCACCGCCAGTCTCATCACCCGCACCACCAGCGACGTGCGGCAGCTGCAGACGGCGGTGCAGATGATGCTGCGCACTTTCATCCAGGCCCCCTTCCAACTGCTGGTGGCTATGACTATCGTGATAACCTACTCCTGGCGGCTGGCCCTGATCTATATGATAGCGGTGCCGGTGCTGTTCATCGGGGTCGTGACGGTCATGACGCTGGTGGATAAGCTGTTCCTCACCGTCCAGCAGAAGCTGGACGCCATGAACGCGGACATCCAGGAGAACCTGATCGCCATTCGGGTGGTGAAGGCCTTCGTCCGCCAGCGGTATGAGCGGCAGAAATTCAAAAAGGCCAACGACGAGCTGACCCGGGCCAACTTGAAGGCCGTGGGCGTCATCATCGCCATGAGCCCGCTCGCCACCATCGTTCTGAACGCGGTAACATTGTGCATCTACTGGTTCGGAGGCCGGATGGTGGCCCGGGGGACCATCGAGTCCGGCCAGCTTTTGGCGGTCATCAGCTATCTGAACCAGATCATGATGAGCGTGATGATGTTCTCCATGGTGCTGATGCAGTACACCCGCTCCCGGGCCTGCGGCAAGCGCATCGCGGAGGTGCTGGACGCGGAGCCGGACATCGTCAGCAAGCCCGACGCCCCCAGCCGGACCATCGCCCGGGACCGGGGGAGCGTGGAATTTCGCAACGTGTCCTTTCGCTATAAGCGCGCCGGCACCGGCGAGTCGGTGCTGAAAAACGTCACCTTCTCCGCCGCGCCGGGGGAAACGGTCGCCATCGTGGGCGGCACCGGCTCCGGCAAGAGCAGTCTGGTGAATCTGATCCCCCGGTTTTACGACGTGTCCGAGGGCGCGGTGCTGGTGGACGGCGTGGACGTGCGGGACTACCGCATCGAGGATCTGCGGGACGGGATCGGCATGGTGCTGCAAAATAACGTGCTGTTCTCCGGCACCATCCGGGAGAACATCGCCTGGGGCAAGGCCGACGCCACGGACCAGGAAATCATCGCCGCCCTGCAAAACGCCCAGGCCTGGGACTTCGTCAGCCAGATGCCCGACGGGCTGGACACCTACATCCAGCAGGGCGGCTCCAATGTCTCCGGCGGCCAGAAGCAGCGGCTGTGCATCGCCCGCGCCATGCTGAAAAAACCCGCCATCCTCATTTTGGACGACAGCACCAGCGCGGTGGACTCCGACACGGAGGGCCGCATCCGGGCCAGCTTCTCCCGTGAGCTGGCCGACACCACCGTGTTCATCATCGCCCAGCGCATCTCCTCCGTGGTGAGCGCGGACAAGATCGTGGTGCTGGACGAGGGCCGCGTGGAGAGCGTAGGCACCCACGACCAGCTCATGAAGACCAGCCCCATCTATCGGGACATCTACACTTCGCAGGTGGAGGAGGCTTTGAGCAATGGCTGAGAAAAAGAGCGTCTGGGCCCAGCTGAAAGAACGCCTCGCCGTGGACAGCGTAGACGTGAACGACGAGAAGATCTATAAGGACGTCCGGGGCGGCCCCGGCGGCGGCCGGGATTTCCGCCGGCCCAAGGATGTGAAGGGCACCCTGGTCCGGGTGCTGGGCTACGCCGGCCGGAACAAGGGCCTGTTCGTGCTGGTGCTGGCGCTGATGCTGGTGTCCACCGGCTGTTCTCTGGCGGCCAGTTACTATCTGCGGCCCCTCATAGACGACTACATCGTCCCGCTGATCAAAAGCCCCGAGAAGGACTTCTCCGCCCTGGCCGGGCAGCTTGGCATACTGGCCGGCATATACCTGGCCAGCGCGGTAGCCACCTATTTCACCTCCCGCACCTGCATGACCCTGGCCCAGTGGGCCACCAACGCCCTGCGCCGGGACCTGTTCTCCGCGCTGCAGGACCTGCCCGTCAGCTTCTTTGACCAGCACACCCACGGGGAGCTCATGAGCCGGTTTTCCAACGACGCGGACAACGTGCAGATGTGTCTGGAGCAGGGCATCGTGCAGTTTTTGAGCGGCATCATCACCTTCGTGGGCACCGTTGCGCTGATGATAAGCCTGAGCTGGAAGCTCTTCTGCCTCACGCTGCTGACTATCGCTCTGTCCTTCGGCCTGGTCCGGGGCATCGGCCGGTACTCCCGCATCCTTTTCAAAAAGCAGCAGGCGTCCCTGGGCGCGCTGAACGGCTACATCGAGGAGATGCTGGACGGACTGAAGGTGGTAAAGGCCTTCAACTACGAGGAGCGGGCCAAGGCCGGCTTCGACCAGTGCAACGATGAGTACCGGGAAAACGCCATCTTCGCCAACTTCCTGGGCAGCATCATCTTCCCCACCATGAACGCCGTCATGAACATCTGCTACGCGGTCACCGCCGTGCTGGGGGGCTTCATGACCGTGGCGGGCAGCTTCACCATCGGCTCGCTGGGGGTGTACCTCAACTACATCCGGCAGGTGACTATGCCCATCAACATGATGTCGAACCAGGCCATCAACCTGTTTTCCGCCATCGCCGGCGCGGAGCGCATCTTCGCCATCATCGACCATGAGCCGGAGCCGGACGACGGTGCCGTGTCCCTTGTCACCGTGGACCGGGCCCCGGACGGGACCCTCACCGAGACCGGCCACGGCGAGCGCACCGGCTTCTGGGCCTGGAAGATGCCCCGGCCGGACGGGACATATGAGTTCCGGGAGGTCCGGGGCAGCGTCCGGCTGGAGGACGTGCAGTTCTCCTATGTGCCGGAAAAGCCGGTGCTGAAAGGCATCACCGTCTGGGCCGATCCGGGCCAGAAGATCGCCTTCGTGGGCTCCACCGGCGCGGGCAAGACCACCATCACCAACCTCATCAACCGCTTTTACGAGATCGACAGCGGCCGCATCCTCTTTGACGGCATCGACGTAAAGGACATCAAAAAGGCCGGCCTGCGCCGGAGCATGGGCATCGTGCTGCAGGATACCAACCTGTTCACCGGCACGGTCATGGAGAACATCCGCTACGGCAAGCTGGACGCCACGGACGAGGAGTGCATCGCCGCGGCCAAGTCCGCCAACGCCCACGGCTTCATCACCCGCCTGCCGGACGGCTATCAAACCATGATCACCGGCAACGGCCAGAATCTGTCCCAGGGCCAGCGGCAGCTGCTTGCCATCGCCCGCACCGCCGTGGCAAAGCACCCGGTGCTCATTCTGGACGAGGCCACCAGCTCCATCGACACCCGCACGGAAAAGCTCATCGACCGGGGCATGGACGCGCTGATGGAGGGCCGGACCGTGTTCGTCATCGCCCACAGGCTCTCCACCGTCCGCAACGCCCAGGCCATCGTTGTCATCGAGCAGGGGCAGATCGTGGAGCGGGGCAGCCATGAGGAGCTGCTGGATAAGCAGGGCCGGTACTATATGCTCTACACCGGCCAGAGCGAATTGGACTGATATGATGGACTTTTTCAAGGACAACAACGCCGCGTCCCCCGACAGCTGGGAGAAGCTGCGCTCGGACTGCGCCGGCTGCGGCCGGTGCGAGCTGGCCCGGACCCGGCAGAACCTGGTGTTCGGCGTGGGGAACGAGCGGGCGGACGTGATGTTCATCGGAGAGGGCCCCGGCCAGCAGGAGGACCTGCAGGGGGAGCCTTTCGTGGGCCCGGCGGGAAAGCTGCTGGACACCATGCTGGAGATCATCGGCCTGGACCGGAGCCAGGTCTACATCGCCAACATCGTCAAGTGCCGCCCGCCCCGGAACCGGGACCCGCTGCCCGAGGAGCAGGCCGCCTGCATCGGCTGGCTGGACCGGCAGATCGCGCTGGTGGACCCGTCCATCCTCGTCTTTCTGGGCCGCATCGCCGCCATGGCCTACATCAAGCCGGACTTTCGCATCACCAGAGAGCACGGTCAGTGGTTCGATGTGGAGGGCCGCCGGGCCATGGCGATGTACCACCCCTCCGCCCTGCTCCGGGACCCCTCCAAGCGGCCGGAGACCTTCGTGGACCTGAAAACGCTGCAGCAGGAGATCAAAAAACTTTATGCTTGAACTGCACCCTGTCGGCTTGGCCGACAAGACGTGGATAGACCCCATCGTACTGGCGGAGAACTCCCCCAGCGCGGACTATAACTTCGGCAACATCTTCCTCTGGGACGAGACATACCGCCAGCGGGTCGGCCGGCTTGGGGACCGGATGATCACCATGCTCTGCTACGAGGACCGGCCCTTTTTCGCCTGGCCCATCGGCGGCGGGGACGTGTCCCCGGCGCTGGGGGAGCTGCGGGCGTACGCTGCGGCCCAGGGCATTCCCCTGGTGCTGCGGGGCGTGACGGCGGACCACCTGCCCCTGGCGCGGGAGCTGCTCGGCGGCTGCTGCCAGATCACGCCGGAGCGGGACCTGTGGGACTATCTTTACGCCGCCGAGGCCCTGGACACCCTCTCCGGCAAACACCTGCACGGCAAGCGCAACCACATCCACCGCTTCGAGCAGGAAAACGCCTGGCGGTTCACCCCTCTCACGGCGGACGCCATCCCCGCCTGCCGGCGGATGCTGGACCGGTGGATGGAGACCTGCGGCGAGGACGGACGGGACGGCATCGACGACGAATACCGCGCCATCCAGCGGGCCTTCGCCTTCTTCGAGCCCCTGGGCCTGGAGGGGGGCGTGCTGTGGGTGGACGGCGAGGCGGCGGCCTTCTCCATCGGGGAGATGATCCGGCCGGACACCTTCGACGCCCACTTTGAAAAGGCCTATGCCGACATCAACGGGGCCTACCCCATGATAAACCGGGAATTTGTCCGGTACATACGCTCCATCCACCCCCAGGTGCGGTGGATCAACCGGGAGGACGACACAGGCCGGCCCTCCCTGCGCCAGTCCAAGTTGAGTTATCATCCCGTGGGGATGGTGGAAAAGTATAAGGTGGTGCTGTCAAATGCGTGAGTATACTATCCGTCCCTGGCGGCCGGAGGACCGGCCGCAGCTCTCCGCCCTGTGGCAGAATGCGTTCGGAGACGACCCGTCCTACATCGAAAAGTATCATTCCCTGTTCCTGCGGCCCGGCTCCTGCCTGGTGGCGGAGGCGGACGGCAGGCCCGTCTCGGCCATGTACATCATGGAGGGCCCCCTGCTGTTCCCGCCCTCCGGCCGGTCCTTTTCCACCATCTACACCTATGCTCTGGCAACGGACCCGGCCTACCGCCGGCAGGGCATCGGCACGGCGGTGTACCGGGCCTGCGCGAAGCTGGCTCTGAGCCGGGCCGACGCGGCCTGCGTGCTCCCCTCCGGGCCGGAGCTGTACCCCTTTTATGAAAAGGCATGCGGCTGCGTGCCGGTCAGCTACGTCCGGGAGGCGGTGTTCACCCCCGACGAGCTGAAAGGCGTGCGGGCCGCCACCGCCGCGCCCATCTCCGCCGGGGAATACTATCTGCGGCGGAAATCCATCCTCCGGGGCCGGCCTTACGCGGTCATGACCGGCAATTATCTGGCCCTGGAATCCTATCACATCGACCGCTTTGGCGGCGGCTTCTTCTCCCTGAACGGGGATGTGGCCGCTGTGGAGATGGACAACGGCGTCTGCCGGGTGCCGGAGCTGCTGGACGCGGACAGCGACGGCATGGAGGACATCGCCGCCATCGCCGCCATCTTCCCGGCGGAAAAGTATGTGGTCCGCTCCCCCGTGTTCTTCTCCACCCCCGGCCAGGTCCGCCCCTTCATGCTGGCGGCCATGGAGCCGGAGCTGGACGGGCCGCTGCCGGAGGACCTGTGGTGGGGCTTCGCCTTTGACTGAGATGTGGCGCGTTTTGCACTTTTCACAAAATTTAATACTTTTGTAACAGCTTTTTGCTTTATTTTGTAATATACGGTCTGTACAATGATTCTTGCAAGAGTCAGTTTCATCTTTTTCATTTTGTCCTCAATCCATAGGGAATCGCCGGACCAGCCAAAAGGTCCGGCGGTTTTCTGTCATGGGGCACGGAGTTGCGTATGAAGGATCTGACAATTGGTATACTGGCCCATGTGGACGCGGGCAAGACCACGCTGTCGGAGGCCATGCTCTATCTGACGGGGCGGATACGGAAGCTGGGCCGGGTGGACCACCGGGACACCTTCCTGGACACCCATGACCTGGAGCGGGCCCGGGGCATCACCATCTTCTCCAAGCAGGCGGTGCTGGACCTGGACGGGACCAGGGTGACGCTGCTGGACACCCCGGGCCACGCGGACTTCTCCCCGGAGGCGGAACGGGTGCTGCCGGTGCTGGACTATGCCATACTGGTCGTCAGCGGCACGGACGGCGTCCAGGCCCACACGGAGACCATCCTGGGCCTGCTGGAGCGGTATAAGGTCCCCGTATTTCTGTTCGTCACCAAAATGGACGTGGCCGGCACGGACAAGGCCGCGCTTTTGGCGGATATCCGCGCCCGGCTGGGAGAGGGCTGCGTGGACTTCACCGCCTCCCTCCCGGAGCGGGACGAGGCCGCCGCCATGCTGGACGAGGCCGCGCTGGAGAGCTATATGGCCGCCGGGTCCCTCCCCGACGGGGAGATCGTCCGGCTCATAAGGGAGCGGAAGCTGTTCCCCTGCTATTTCGGCTCCGGGCTGAAGCTGGACGGCGTGGAGGCGTTTCTGGCGGGTCTGGCGCGGTACGCCGTCCCGACCCCCTGCCCCGCCCCGTTCGGGGCGCGGGTCTATAAGATCGGCCGGGACGCCCAGGGGAACCGGCTCACCTATCTGAAAGTCACGGGCGGAGAGCTGTCCGTGCGGATGGGCGTGCGCTATCTGCCTCTGCGGGGGACGGCGCCGCTGGAGGAAAAGATCAGCCAGATCCGTCTTTATTCCGGCCTGCGGTACGACACGGCGGAGGCGGTCCCGGCGGGCCGGGTCTGCGCGGTGACGGGGCTTTCCGCCACCTGGCCCGGCCAGGGCCTGGGCGCGGAGCCGGACGGGGACGAGCCATACCTGACCCCCGCCATGGGCTACCGCATCGTGCTGCCCAAGGGCTGCGACGCCCGGGTAATGCTGCCGAAGCTGAAGCTGCTGGAGGAGGAAGAGCCCCAGCTGCACATACTCTGGCAGGAGGCGTCCGGGGAGATACAGGTCCAGCTCATGGGCGCGGTGCAGATCGAGGTGCTGAAAAGTCTTATCAAAGAGCGGTTCGACGTGGATGTGGACATCGACGCGGGCCGGGTCCTGTACCGGGAGACCATCGCCGGTCCCGTGGAGGGCGTGGGCCACTTCGAGCCTCTGCGCCACTACGCGGAGGTGCATCTGCTGCTGGAGCCGGCCCCGCCGGGCAGCGGCATAGAGCTGGACACGGTCTGCCCAGAGGACCTGCTGGATCGGAACTGGCAGCGGCTCATCCTGACCCACCTGGCGGAAAAGCAGCATCCGGGGGTGCTGACGGGCGCGCCTTTGACGGACGTGAAGATCACCCTGCTGGCGGGCCGGGCCCATTTAAAGCACACCGAGGGCGGCGACTTCCGCCAGGCCACCTACCGGGCGGTGCGCCAGGGGCTCATGCAGGCCGAGAACGTGCTGCTGGAGCCCTGGTACGCCTTCCGGCTGGAAGTGCCCGCCGACCAGATCGGCCGGGCCATCACCGACATCCGCTCCATGGGCGGGACCCATGAAAGCCCCGTCCCCGCGGGGAACGGCCGCATGGCTCTGGAGGGCGCGGCCCCGGTGTCCGCCATGGGCGATTACGCCGCGCAGCTGGCGGCCTATACCGGCGGCCGGGGCCGGTTCACCTGCCATGTGGAGGGCTGCCGCCCCTGCCGGGACCAGGACGCCGTGGTCCGGACCGCGGGCTACGACCCGGAGGCGGACCTGGAAAACACCCCCGACAGCGTTTTCTGCGCCCATGGAGGGGGCTTCACCGTCAAGTGGGACAAGGTCAGCGAGTATATGCACCTGGAAAGCGGCCTGAAAAGCCCCGCCCAGCCGGCGGAGGAGGCCGCGCCCCAGGTCCGGCGGCGGGAGCTGGACATCGACGAGGCGGAGCTGGAGGCCATCATGGTCCGGGAGTTCGGGCCCATCCGCCGCCGGCAGTACGCCGCGCCCCAGGTCAACCGCGCTCCCAGCGCGGACGCCGGCCCCGGCCGGACCCAGGAGCACATCATCGTGGACGGCTACAACGTGATCTTCGCCTGGGAGGAGTTGAAGGCCCTGGCGGGACAGGGCCTGGACCTGGCCCGGCACAGGCTGCTGGATATGCTGGCAAACTACCAGGGCTACACGAAAAACGATCTGGCGGTGGTCTTTGACGCCTATAAGGTCCCTGGCGGCCAGGGCTCCCGGGACAGCGTGGGCGGCGTCCGGGTGGCCTACACCAAGGAGGGCGAGAGCGCGGATATGTACATCGAGCGGCTGGTGAACGACATCGGCAGAAACGAGACGGTCCGGGTCGTCACCTCGGACCGGCTGGTGCAGCTGGGAGCCTTTCGCTCCGGGGTGCTCCGCACCTCCGCCCGGGAGTTCCGGGCCGAGGTGGACCGGGTCCTGGAGCAGATTGCCCAGGCGGTAAAGAGGTCGCAGTACTGATCATTCTCTCCCCCGGTCTCACAGACGTTCGACAGCCCCCTCGTCAGGGGGCCTAAAAGGGATCGTATGGAAAAGGAACTGGAAAAGCGTATTGAGGAGCTGGCGGACCGCTGCCAGCGGCAGAGCGTTGTCACGTCCACCGGCTTTCTCACCATGGCGGAGCAGGCGGAGGTGACCGCCTGGGCCAAGAGGTTCGGGGATGTGACGCTCCGCCTGGACGGCGGCGGGCCGGACTGCGAGCGGAAGTGCGCCTTCTTTCTGCCCTACTGGCTGGCGGAAGAGGACTTCGACCCGGCGGAGCATATCCGGGCCGTGCAGGCGACGGCCTATTTCGGCCAGCCCACCCACCGGGACTACATGGGCGCGGCGCTGGCCCTGGGCATCCGCCGGGAGTGGATCGGCGACATCCGGGCGCTGGACGACCGGGCCTACATCTTCTGTCTGCCGTCGGTGGAGGAGCTCCTCACCGGGGAGCTGATCCGGGCCGGACGGGTGAGCTTGAAAACGGTCCCCTGCCCTCTGGCGGACGTGCCAGTGCCGGAGCGGCGGGTGAAGAAGGTCCGCTTCACGGTAAAGAGCCCACGGCTGGACGCGGTGGCGGGCGATATGTTCGGCATCAGCCGCACCGCCGCGGCGGAGCTGATCCGGGCCGGGGCGGTCAGTCTCAACTACGCCGTCTGCATCCGGGTGGACGCCCCCATATCCCAGGGGGACGTGATCTCCATCCGGGGCCGGGGCAAGGGCGCCGTGACCGGTGTGGGCGGCCAGTCACGGAAGGATAGGACCTTCCTGGAGGCGGAGATCTATCTTTAAAAATCATTTATGGCCGGGAAATGCGCTTCCCGGCCGTATTTTTTTGCTCGTTTGGCGCAAACTAGCCCCATGGAAACGAAACGATTGGGTAAACAGACCGTCCACCTGACCATGCAGCCGGGCGTAGCCGCGGCGGCGTGCGTGGGCGGCAAAAAAGAGGGCGAAGGCCCTCTGCGTAAGTACTTCGACTATCTGAGCGACGACTCCCGCTTCGGGGCCAAGAGCTGGGAGAAGGCGGAAAGCGCCATGCTGAAGATGTGCTACGCCATCGCCTGCGACAAGGCCAAGGTCACCCCCAGCGACGTGGAATACGTGTTCTCCGGGGACCTTTTGAACCAGTGCGCGGGCTCGGCCTACGCCATGCGGGAGTGCGGCGTGCCCTACTTTGGGCTGTACGGGGCCTGCTCCACCATGGCGGAGAGCCTGAGCCTGGCGGCCATGCTGATCGACGGCGGCTTCTGCGACATCGCCGCCGCGGCCACCAGCTCCCACTTTTGCTCCGCCGAGCGGCAGTACCGCTTCCCCCTCCAGTACGGCAACCAGCGGCCCCCCACGGCCCAGTGGACCGTCACCGGCGCGGGCGCGCTGATATTGAAGGCCGACGGCCCGGCCCCCTATGTGACCCACATCACCACCGGCGTCATCACCGACGCGGGGGTGACGGACATGAACAACATGGGCGCGGCCATGGCTCCGGCGGCCTACGAGACCCTGTCCGCCCACTTCAAGGACACGGGCCGGGGGCCGGACTACTATGACGCCATCGTCACCGGGGACCTGGGCGTGGTGGGCTCCCACATCCTGGCGGACCTGTTTTTGCGCGACGGCATCGACCTGGGGGTGGGCTACATGGACTGCGGCCGGCTCATCTACTCCACCAACGGCCAGGACGCCCACGCCGGCGGCTCCGGCTGCGGGTGCAGCGCGTCGGTGCTGTGCGGCCACCTGCTCCACGGTATGCTGGAGCACAACTGGGACCGGCTTCTGTTCGCCGCCACCGGGGCCATGATGAGCCCCACCACCAACCAGCAGGGCGAGAGCATCCCCGCCATCTGCCACGCGGTGGCCCTGGAAAATACGAGGTGCTGACCTATGAACGAGACCGTAATGACATTTCTGAAAGCATTTCTGGTGGGCGGCGCGTTCTGCCTGGTGGGACAGCTGCTCATCGACCTGACTAAGCTGACCCCGGCCCGCATCCTGACCGCCTATGTGGTGGCGGGCGTGGTACTGGGGGCCGTGGGCCTGTACCAGCCTCTGGCGGACTGGGCCGGGGCGGGCGCCACCGTGCCCCTGACCGGCTTCGGCAACCTTCTTGCCAAGGGCGTGAAGGAGGCCGTGGCGGAAAAGGGCGTCATTGGCGCCTTCACCGGTGGCTTTACCGCCGCCGCCGGCGGTATCTGCGCCGCCGTCTTTTTCGGCATCATCGTGGCGACCATCTTCAAGAGCAAGGAAAAGTATTAAAGAAAAAGCACCCCGGTCGGGGTGCTCTTCTATTTTATTCCTCCACGGGAGGCGGCGCTTCCAGGCTCCAGTCCAGCTCCTGTTCGGGGGACGCCGGGGGCTCATCCAGGAGCTGGCCGTCGTAGGACCAGTATTCCTCGTGGCCGTCCGGGAACAGCAGATATACATAGTCGTCCGCGAAGTCATAGCCCGCGGCCCCGCCCTCCGGATCGTGCAGCGTCTGTTCCCAGTCCCAGAAAGCTCTCACATAGCCAGGCGACTTCCGGGTCTCATCCTCTGCTGTCCAGACGGTCTCCCCGTTGAAGGTCACGGCGTCGATCTTCCCCTCCACGGGCACGAACCAGAAAGCGCTTCTCTCATGTCCTTTTACGCTTACCCATTCCAGCACGGGATGCTTCATCTCAATGTTGACGGTATGGCCGCCGTCTGATATCCGGCTTTTGGTAGCAGACGATCCGCCATAGGTGTAGGACCAGCGGACGAAGACCCTCTCCCCCTCCGGCGTGTCGATCAGGCAGACGTCCCTGACCTCAAGCTCATCCGCGCTCACCGGCACGATATACCACTGGCTCAGCGCGGCGACGGCCCCCATGGCGGCGGCCGCCGCCAGCACCGCCGCCAGGATGACGGCAATGATCTTTTTCCGCTTCTGTCTGCGCATCATGGCCCGGAACCGGCTCAGGGCGGACCCGGCCTCCCCCGCCGTCCCGGGGAGGGCCGCCTGCATAGCCTCGTACTCCTTCCGGCAGTCCGGGCACCCCGCCAGGTGCTCCTCCACCGCCGACCGGGTCTCGTCGCTGACTACCCCGTCGTGGTAAAGGGGCAGCAGGTCCCGCGCCACGGCGCAGGACAGGGGGGCGTTTTTTTGTTCGTTCATAGTCTCCCATCCTTTCGCAATGTCTCCAGTATCGCCTTTCGCGCCCGGTGGTAGGCGACCCGGGCCCAGCCCTCCGTTTTCCCGAACAGGCCGGCGATCTCCCCGAAGGAGAGCTCCCCGTAGGCCCGCAGGGAGAACACCTCCCGGTAGGGCTCGTCCAGCGCGTGCAGGGCCCGGTGCACCGCCATGAACAGGTCCCGTTCCTCCGCCGCCTGCTCTATGCCGGCCCCGCCCGGGTCGGCGTCCCAGTCCAGGGGCAGCTCCCGGCCCAGCTTTTTACAGCGGTTGCGCCAGATGTTCTTGGCGATGGCGCAAAGCCAGGTATAGAGACTGCTCTGGCCCGCGAAATCCCCGGCGGCGGTCATGGCCCGGAGAAATGTCTCCTGGGTCACGTCCTGGGCGTCGGCCTCGCCGCGGCAGAGACTCAGAGCGTAGTGATATACGGCCTCATACTCCGCGCACAGCTCCCGCTCCGTCAGCTCGGGCTTCTTCCCTTTTCGCTCCATGGCCCCACCTCCTTCCGGGTCGCTTATTAGACAACTCAGCGGCCAAATCGTTACAAAAAAATGGGACCTGCCGCAAAACAGGTCCCATATGCTCTGCTTCCCCCGCCACGGCGGTCACTTCACCACGCCCTTGACGTAGGGGGCCCGCTCCACCTTTTCCGGGACGATCTCATAGCAGTCCAGGAGCATCCCGGCCGCCTGGTCCGCCGCCTGCTCCGTCCGGGCAAAGACCGTGCCCAGCCGCTCCCCGGCGGCTACGGCGTCGCCCACCTTTTTGTACAGAGCCACGCCCACGCCCGGGTCGATGTCGTCCCCCTTGGCCGCCCGGCCGCCGCCCAGGTGCATGCTCACCAGGCCCACGTCCTCGGCCTGGATGTGCTTCACATACCCGGCCCGGTCCGCCAAAACGTCCTTCCGCACCGGCGCCAGCGGCAGCAGGGACTTGTCGTACACCGCCGCGCTGTCGCCGCCCTGGGCCTTGACGAAGGCCGCGAACCGCTCCAGGGCCGCGCCGCTCTCCACGGCCTTTTCCAGCATGGCGCGGGCCGTCTCGTCGTCCGCCGCCACGCCGCTCTCCCGCAGTATCTGGGTCCCCAGAGCCAGGCACAGCTCCATCAGCTCCCCCCGGTACTCGCCTCGGAGGGTAGCCAGGGCCTCGTGGACCTCGATGGCGTTGCCCACGGTGGCCCCCAGCGGCTCGTCCATGTCCGTCACCACGGCCACCACCTTCTTGCCGGCCCGGCGGCCCACCTCCACCAAGGCGTTGGCGAGCCCCATGGCGGCCTCCTCCGTCTGCATGAAGGCCCCGGAGCCGCACTTCACGTCCAGCACGATCACGTCCGCGCCCACCGCCAGCTTCTTGCACAAAATGCTGCTGACGATCAGCGGCAGGCTGGCTACCGTGCCGGTCACGTCCCGCAGGGCGTAGAGCTTTTTGTCCGCCGGGCAGATGTCCGCGGTCTGGCCGGCGATGGCGAAGCCCACCTGGTTCACCTGCCGGATGAACTGCTCGTCCGTCATCTCCACGGAGAAGCCCGCAAAGCTCTCCAGCTTGTCGATGGTGCCGCCGGTATGACCCAGGCCCCGGCCGGACAGCTTCGCCATCTTCACCCCGCAGGCCGCCACCATGGGACACAGCAGCAGACTGGTCTTGTCCCCCACGCCGCCGGTGGAGTGTTTGTCGGCCTTCACCCCCTGGATGCCGGACAGGTCGATCCGCTCCCCGGAGTCCAGCATAGCCATAGTCAGCGCATATGTCTCGTCCATGTCCATGCCGGCGAAGAAGATCGCCATGCACATGGCGCTCATTTGATAGTCCGGGATGTCCCCCTTTGTGTAGCCGTCGATCATCCAGCGGATCTCCTCGTCCGTCAGGACGCCGCCGTCGCGTTTTTTCATGATCAGGTCGCTCATCCGCATATCGCGTACCTCCGTTTCACGGCAAAGCCGTCATATCCTTTGTGAAAATCGCCCTGGTTTTACCCAGTATAACACAAGTTTTTTGATTTGTATATCAAAAATAATAGGGCTTGCCCCCCATCCAGAGCACATGACGCTTCGGCTCCGGGTCCTCCTCGGTCCGCTTTGGCGGCGGCGCGGGCTTTTTGCTGTCCATGGGCTTTTCGGCGGCGTACCGGGGGGACTGGGGAAAGCGGGCCATCTCCATGGGCGAGAACCGCCGGGTCAGCCGCAGGCGGCCTCCCTCCGGCTCCGGCACCCCCAGATAGCCGCACTTCTCCCCGTACACGGAAAGCCGCACCACCCGGCCCACGTCCCGCATATCCGCCCGCATCACCGTCACGGCCCCCTGCCGCTCCACCGTCAGCGTGCCCTCCTGGTTCCCGTCGATATAGATCGGTATCTGCATAACAAAACCCCCATTCATATACCAAAGCATATGAACGGGGGTCACGATTTACGACAGAGACTGGTTCAGCCCGAAGCTGACGGCGATGGCGTCGTCCACCCGGGTCATGGCCGCGCCGGACAGCTTGCCCATCCGCTCCCGCAGACGGGATTTGTCCAGGGTGCGTATCTGCTCCAGCAGTATCACGCTGTCCCGGGTCAGGCCGCTGTCGGGGGCCTGGATCTCGATGTGGGTGGGCAGCCGCGCCTTCCCTACCTGGGAAGTGATCGCCGCCGCGATGACCGTGGGGCTGTGGCGGTTGCCCGTATCGTTTTGTATGATGAGCACCGGCCGCAGGCCGCCCTGTTCCGAGCCCACCACGGGGCTGAGATCGGCATAAAAGATGTCTCCGCGTCGAACCGGATTTGTCATGTGCGCACCTTCCGTGAAAGAGTCGCCCGTTACATTCTATGTACGGACATACCTGTATTCTCCCACGAAGGGTCTGATTTTATACCGCGTCAGGGCACATATACCCGGCTCACCCGGGGGCTCACGGCGCACAGAAGCTCATAATGGATGGTGCCGGCTAGGTCCGCCACCTCCCCCACCGGGACGTTTTTGCCGAAGATCTCCGCCACGTCGCCGCTTTTGACGCCCAGGCCCGTCACGTCCGCCATGCACATATCCATGCAGATGCGGCCCACCTGCCGGGCCCGTCGGCCGGAGAAGTCCACCGCGAGCTTGTTGGACAGGGCCCGGTGCAGGCCGTCCGCGTAGCCGATGGGCAGCACGGCGATATCGCTGGGCCTTTCCACGGTGAAGGTCCGGCCGTAGCTGATGGTGTCGCCGGGCTCATGCCGCTCCACGTAGGCCACCCGGCTAAAAAGGCTCATGGCGGGGATCAGGTCGATGCCCCCCTTATCCGGGCCGGGATACAACCCGTACAGGGCCACGCCGGGCCGGACCATGTCCATGTAGGTCTCCGGGAAGGACAGCATGGCCCCGGAGTTGGTGCAGTGGCGTATCTCGAACCGCCGGCCCGCCCTGTCCTCCAGGGCGGCGAAGCCCTCCCGGAACCGCTTGAACTGCTCCCAGGTGAACTCCCGCACCCCCGCCTCGCCATCGGAGACGCAGAAGTGGGTGAACACGCCCTCCGGGCGCAGGTTGGGCAGGGCCATGGCCTGGGCGGCCTGGTCCAAGGCGTCCGGGCCGTAGGCCCGAAAGCCCGTCCGGCCCATGCCGGTCTCCAGCTTCAAATGGACCTTCAGAGAAAGGCCCGTGCCCGCCAGGGCGGCGTCCATGGCCTGGGCGGCGGCCAGGCTCCCCACCGCCTGGGTGATGTGGTTTTCCGCCAGCGCCGGGGCGTATTCCGGCGCGGTATAGCCCAAAATGAGGATGGGCAGCTTTATGCCGGCCTGCCGCAGCTCCAATGCCTCGTCCAGACAGGCCACCGCCAGATAGTCGCAGCCCAGCTCCTCCAGCAGCCGGGACACACGCACCGCCCCGTGTCCGTAGGCATTGGCCTTCACCACGCCCAGATACCGGCAGCCGGCGGTCAGCTTGGCCCGCATGACCCGGTAGTTGTGCTCGATGGCCCCCAGGTCGATCTCCGCCCAGGTCCTCTTTTTCGCGTCCAGCATCTTTCTCTCTCCTTCGTATCTTGCTCTCAGCCGGCCTCCCAGCCGGTGATGATGCTCTTGATAACGGTCCGGCCCTCCGAGGCCACCTCCATGGCCGTGGGAGCGAAGCTGTTCTGGTCCAGCCACACCGTCACCACGGAGGTCTCCCCCACATAGAGCCGGGCGGCGATATAGTCCCCGTCCCACCACAGCAGCTCCACATAGGAGCTGGCCAGCGCGTCCAGCATCACCGGGATCGCGCTCATGGCCGTCAGGCCCTCCCCGTCCAGAGGTCCGGCCCCCAGGATGGCCCCGTCGTACTCCACGGAGGTCTCTCCCCGCAGGGCCCGGGCCTTCACCCCGGCGATGAGCTCCGGGGCCAGCACCTCCACCACTGTCTCCTGTCCGTCATAGGACGCGGCCAGGGTATAGTCCTCCACGACCTCCCCGTAGTCCGCGGTCAACGCCGCCTGGAAGCGGATGCTCCCGGCGTCCGTGACCGTCTGGCGCAGCGTGCCGAAGCCCTCCTGCAATCGCGCCTCCCGCTCCCCGCATCCCGGCAGGAGCAGCAGGATCATCATCAGTGCGGAAACGACCGTTTTCCGCATGTGTACGCTCCTTATCGAATGATCTCCTTTTCCGCCTCCGGCAGAAACTCCAGTATGTCCCCGGCCTTCAGGGCGTACTCGCCGTACCTCTCCGCCGCCAGGTCCCCGGCTCGGGCATGGAGCCAGCAGCCGGTCACCACCGCCCGCCGGGGCGGAAGCTGGCCCAGCAGGCCCCCCAGCACCCCCGCCAGCACGTCCCCGGTGCCGCCGGACGCCATGCCGGGGCCGCCCGCGTCGATGACGTAGCCCTTCCCGTCCGGGAAGGCGCAGATGGTCCGGTGGCCTTTCAGCACCAGGGCGCAGCCATGGTCCTTGGCAAAGGCCATGGCGTCCGCCAGCCGGTCGCCCACAGGCCGGCCCAGCAGCCGGGCGAACTCCCCCTCATGGGGCGTCAGCACCACGGGTCCCTCCGCCTGCCGCAAAAGGGACAGGTCCCTGCCGATGGCCCACAGCGCGTCCGCGTCCGCCACCACGGGACCGGGCGCGGCGCGCAGCGCCGCCGCCGTCAGCGCGGCGGTATCCGCGTCCCGGCCCAGGCCGGGCCCGATCACGCACACGTCGCACTCGTCCAGCCGCCGCGCCGCCGCCTTTGCCGCGCCCCGGCCGAACCGGCCGTCCTGATTGCCCGGCAGCGGGAACACCATGGCCTCGTCGTTCTTGGCGGCCGCTATCTCATATATATCCGCCGGGACAGCCAGATAGACCAGTCCCGCTCCGGCCCTGACCGCAGCCCGGGCGCACAGGGCCGCCGCGCCGGTATATCCCACGCTTCCGGCCAAAATGAGGATCTTGCCGTAGTCCCCCTTGTGGGTCAGGGGCTTTCTCCGGGGCAGGGCCAGGTCCGCGCCGTGGATGGCGTACAGGCCGCACCCGGCCCCGGCCAGGATGTCCGCCGGGATGCCGATGTCCGCCGTCCTCAGCCGGCCCCGGTATGTACAGCCGGGCTCCACGAAGTGGCCGGGCTTTGCCATGGAGAACGTCACCGTGCAGGCGGCGTTCACCGCCTGGCCCGGCACGGCGCCAGTGTCCGCCGACACGCCGCTGGGTATGTCCGCCGACGCCACCGGCACGCAGGAGCCGTTCATGAGCCCTGCCGCCGCCAGCGCGTCGCCGGCCAGGGGCCGGGACAGCCCGATCCCGAACAGGGCGTCCACCAGCACGCCGGCAGCCTTCACGCTCTCGTCCACGCTCTCGTCCGCCGCCCGAAAGTCCTCCAGGGTCCCGCCGGCGGATTGCAGCTCCCGCTCCATGGCCCGTGCGTCCTCGGTCATCTTCTCCCGGCCGCCCACCAGAAAGGCCCGGACGGAAAAGCCCATATCCATCAAAATACGGGCCGCGGCGATGCCGTCGCCGCCGTTGTTGCCAGGTCCGCAGAAGACCACGGCGGAGCGGTTTTCGCCCGCCAGCTCCGCCGCCGCCTCCGCCAAGGCCGTCGCCGCCGCCTCCATCAGCTTCAAAGACGGTATGCCCCGCTCGCGGACGGCCTTCTCGTCCGCCGCCTTCATCCTTTTCGCGTCTGATAGCTCCATGATGCGTCCTCCGTTGTATCGTCAGTATTATAATCCCCCGGAAAAAATCCGTCAATTTCAATTATAGTTGCTAAAAGAGGGTTTTTATGTTATAAAATAAGGTTAGCGTGTTTTTTACTTCAATTTTCAAATCGTATGGATATGCAAGGAGCAGATCGACCATGGAAGAAAAACTGCGGCAGCTGCGGGAGGCATCCCTGCAGGCCATCCGCCAGGCGGACGCGCTGGACGCGCTGGAGGCCGTGCGGGTCAAGTACCTGGGCAAAAAGGGCGAGCTCACAGCCATGCTCAAACAGATGGGGGGCCTGTCCGCCGAGGAACGGCCCAGGATGGGCCAGCTTGCCAACTCCATCCGGGAGGAGCTGACCCAGGCGTTGGAGGACGGGCGCAAGACTCTGGCCGATAAGGCCCTGGAGATGCGTCTGGCCGCCGAGCGGGAGGACGTTACCATCCCCGGCACGCCGGTGGCCATCGGCCGGGAGCACCCTCTGACCCGGGTCATCAACGAGTTTTCCGAGATCGCCATCGGCATGGGCTTCACCATCGCCGAGGGCCCGGAGGTGGAGCTGGCAAGCTACAACTTCGACAAGCTCAACACCGCCGAAGGCCACCCCGCCCGGGACCGGCAGGACACCTTTTACTTCACCGACGACGACTCCGTGCTGCTGCGGACCCAGACCAGCCCCGTGCAGATCCATGTGATGGAGACCTATCCTCTGCCCATCCGCATCATCGCCCCGGGCCGGGTCTACCGCAAGGACGAGGTGGACGCCACCCACAGCCCCATGTTCCACCAGATCGAGGGCCTGGTGGTGGACGAGGGCGTCACCTTCGGGGACCTGAAAGGGACCTTGAACGAGCTTGTCCACCGGCTGTACGGCAGCGATCTGCGCACCCGCTTCCGCCCCCACCATTTCCCCTTCACCGAGCCCAGCTGCGAGATGGACGTGGAGTGCTTCAAGTGCCACGGCGCGGGCTGCCCCGTGTGCAAGGGCGAGGGCTGGGTGGAGCTGCTGGGCGGCGGCATGGTCCACCCCAAGGTCCTGGCCGGCTGCGGCATCGACACGGACAGATATTCCGGCTTTGCCTTCGGCTTCGGCTCTGACCGGCTTGCCATGTTCCGCTACAACATCAGCGACCTGCGGCTGCTCTTTGAAAACGACGTGCGCTTTTTGGAGCAGTTCTGAAGGAGGATAGGATAGAAAATGGACCTTTCAAGAGAATGGCTGAATGACTATACCGCCGTCGCGGTCTCCGACAAGGAGTTCTGCGAGGCCATGACTATGTCCGGCTCCAAGGTGGAGGGCGTCACCCACACCGGCGACGGCATAGAGAACGTGGTGGCCGGCAAGGTCACCTTCATGAGCCCCCACCCGGACTCCGACCATATGTGGGTGTGCAAGGTGGACGTGGGCCAGGCCCACGATCTTACCATCGTCACCGGCGCGCAGAACGTGTCCGTGGGCGACATGGTGCCCGTGGCTCTGGACGGGTCGAAGCTGCCCGGCGGCAAGGAGATCCGCTCCAGCAAGCTCCGGGGCGTCATGAGCGAGGGGATGCTCTGCTCCCTGGGCGAGCTGGGCCTGGACACCCACGACTACCCCTACGCCATCGAGGACGGCATCTTCATCATGCGCGAGCCCGCCGAGCCCGGGGACGACATCAAGAAAGTCCTGGGCCTGGGGGACAGCGTGGTGGAATTCGAGATCACCAACAACCGGCCGGACTGCCTGAGCATCATCGGCCTGGCCCGGGAGGCGGCCGCCACCTTCGGCACGGAGCTGCGCGTCCCCACCCCCGTCGTAAAGGGCTCCGGGGACGATATCAACAACTACCTGACCGTCCAGATCGACGAGCCCCGGCTTTGCCCCCGGTACACCGCCCGGATGGTGAAAAACATCAAGATCGAGCCCTCCCCCGCCTGGCTGCGCCGGCGGCTGCGGGCCTGCGGCATCCGGCCCATCAACAACATCGTGGACATCACCAACTATGTCATGCAGGAGTACGGCCAGCCCATGCACGCTTTTGACTATAGCTGCGTGGAGGGCAATAAGATCGTCGTGCGCCGGGCGGCCCCCGGAGAGACCCTCATGACCCTGGACGGCAACACCCGCTCTCTCACGGAGAATATGCTTGTCATCGCGGACGTCGCCCGGCCCATCGGCGTGGCCGGCGTCATGGGCGGCGGCAACTCCGAGATCGTGGACGACACCAGCTGCATCGTGTTCGAGTCCGCCAACTTCAACGGCACCTCCATCCGCAAGACCGCCATCGCCCTGGGGATGCGCACGGACGCCTCCGGCAAGTTCGAGAAGGGCCTGGACCCGGAGGGGACCATCCCCGCGGTCCAGCGGGCCTGCGAGCTGGTGGAGATGCTGGGCGCGGGCGACGTGATAGACGGCATGATCGACGTGGTGGCCGCGCCTCACGTGGAAAAGACCGTGGCTCTGGAGCCGGAGAAGGTCAACGCCCTGCTGGGCACGGACATCAGCCGGGATTACATGGTGAGAGTGCTGGAGAAGCTGGGCTTCACGGTCCAGGGCAGCGCCATCCACGTCCCCTCCTGGCGCAGCGACATCGAGCATTATGCCGACATCGCCGAGGAGGTGGCCCGGTTCTACGGCTACGACGTGGTGGAGCCCACCATGCTCCGGGGCAAGACCGCCCAGGGCGGCTGGAGCGAGAAGCAGCGGTTCGACAACCGCCTGGCCAGTCTCTGCCAGGCCATGGGCTTCAACGCCATTTTGACCTACTCCTTCGGCAGCCGCACCGCCTGGGACAAGATCCGGCTCCCCGCCGATTCCCCCCTGCGCAATGCCCTGGTGATCCAAAACCCCTTGGGCGAGGATCGGAGCGTCATGCGCACCACCACCATGCCCTCCATGCTGGAGGTCATGGCTACCAACGCCGCCAAGCGCAACCCCGCCGTGCGGCTCTATGAGCGGGCCACGGCGTACTATCCCCAGGCCGACGGGCCTCTGGCCGACGAGGTACAGTGGCTGATGCTGGGCGAGTATGGCGGCAGCGCGGACTTCTTCCAGTTGAAGGGCTGCGTGGAGGCCATTTTGAAGGATATGCGGGTCGAGAACGTGACCTACTCCGCCGAGACAGGGGATCCCTCCTTCCATCCGGGCCGCTGCGCCCGCGTCTGCGCCGGCGGCGAGGCCATCGGCGTCATCGGCCAGGTCCACCCCACCGTATGCGAGAGCTATGGCCTGGACCACAAGAGCTTTTACGCCCAGCTGAACATCCCCGCCATGCGGGCCCATCAGGGGCCGGAGCGGGTGTTCACCGCCCTGCCCCGCTTCCCCGCCGTCAGCCGGGACATCGCCCTGGTCTGCGGCGAGGACGTGACCGTCGCCGCGCTGACGGACACCATCGCCGCCGCCGGCAGGCCCTATCTGGAGGATGTGAAGCTGTTCGACGTGTACAAGGGCGCGCCCATCCCCGCCGGACAAAAGAGCGTGGCCTTTTCCCTGACCCTCCGGGCCCCGGACCAGACGCTCACCGAGGAGCATACCGCCGAGACCATGAACGCCATTTTGAAGGCCCTGGCCGACCAGCACGGCGTCAGCATCCGCTGAGGGAAATTTAATATTTTTGTAACATCTTCTTTGCGCGGTTTATGCTATAATAGCATTGACTAAATGTAAAGGAGGGAAACGAGCATGGAGGAATCCACCCGCAAGTTCAAGGTCGTGGACCACAGCGCGGAGATCCGGGAGATCATGTCCAGCGTGTACAGCGCGCTGCTGGTGAAGGGCTACAACCCCATCAACCAGATCGTTGGCTACATCCTCTCCGAAGACCCCACATACATCACCAACTACAACAACGCCCGCGCACTCATCGGCCGGTTGGACCGGGACGATCTTCTACAGGAACTCGTCTCCTCCTATCTACAGAAATAAAAAAACAAGCGGCTGTGCCGCTTGTTTTTTTATTTAGCTGCGGCCCGCTGCAGCGCAAAGTGTCCCCGCCAAAAAGGCGGGGACGTTCGCGTTTGCGGCCGATAAGAGTTTTTCCCGACGCGCATGTCGCCGGGAAAAACGATCCAACTTTATTCGGCTCTGTGGAGCCGAACTCTGCGAGGCTCATTTCTGGGCGTTGACCCAGTTTTCCAGCCGGTCCAGGCCCTCTTTCAGCTCGTCATCGGAATAGCAGTAGCTCATGCGCATATAGCCCTCCGTGCCGAAGTACACGCCGGGGACGACGCCCACGCCGGCCTCCGTCACCAGCCGCCGGCAGAACCGCAGGGAGTCGCCGTCGTACTTCCCCGTGGGGATGAACATATAAAAGGCCCCCTCGGGCTTCGTCACGTCCCAGCCCATGGCGGCGAGCCGGCCGTACACATAGTCCCGCCGCTTCTGGAAAAGCTCCCTGGTGCCCGTCACGTCCGTCCCCAGGGCCTGCACGCAGGCCCGCTGCAGCACCGACGGCGCGGAGGTGACGCAGTACTGGTGGAACACCTGCAGCCGCTCCCGCAGGGGCGCGTCCGCCAGCACGTACCCCAGCCGCCAGCCGGTCATGGCGTAGGGCTTGGAAAGGCTCTGCGCCACCACGATCCTGTCCCGCATATCCTGATACGCGGCAAAACTGTGAAACTCCCCGGAATAGACCAACGCCCGGTACACATCGTCGCACAGCACGAAAATGGGCTTATCTTTCAGCACGTCATGGATGGCGTCCATAGTCTCTTTCGTATAGACGACGCCGGTGGGGTTGTTGGGAGAGTTGAGCACCAGCGCCTTGGTCCGGGGGGTGATGGCCCTTTTCAGGGCCTCCGGGTCCACCTGAAAGCCGTTATCCTCCGTGGGCAGATACACCGGCACGGCCCGGAAAAGCCGGGTGATGGACTCATAGAGGCTGAAAGCGGGGGTGGGGATGATGACCTCGTCGCCGGGGTTCAGCACGGTGGCAAGGGTGACGAATATCCCCTCCGTGGAGCCCACGGTGAGGATGATCTCCTCCGGGGAGTAGCTCAGGCCGAACTTCTCCGCCTCGAAGGCGGAGATGGCCTCCAGGGTGGAGGGCAGGCCGTTGCCGGGGGGATAGTGGGTCTCGTTTGCCTCCAGGGCGGACACGACGGCCGACTTGATGCTCTCGTCGGTGTTCAGATCCGGCTCGCCCATGGTGAAGCCGATGGTCCCCGGCGTCTGCTTGACAAAGGCGGTGAAACGCCGAATGCCGGAAAGCTGCTCCTTTTCCGCCGCGCTGTTCAAGGTCAGTTTCATCTTGCCGTTCCCTCCTCAGTCCCCGCTCCCCGCGGGCTTTATGCACATATAGGCGTCCACGCTGCCGATGCCGAACACGCCCCCGGACGCCTCCAGTATCTCGTCGAAGCCGGTCCACAGATCGTCCCGGATGGCCTGGATATCGCTGTGATAGATCAGCACCATATAGGGGGACTCGTCATAGACGATCTGCTGGAGCTGATAGGCCGCGTTCTGCTTCGCCATATCGTCCGTGGCGACGCAAAGCTGCCGGTATGTCTCCTCATAGGCGTCGCTGGACCAGCCGGTGAGGCTGTTCTGGGCGGCGCAGAAGCGTTTGGCCGCCAGGACGGGGTTGACGCTGCCCCGCCAGGACAGCATGCACATATCCCAGTTCCCCTTGGGGGTGCACGCGCTTGTCACGGGCCCGTCCACCACCTTCAGGTCCACATCCACGCCGATGGCGGCCAGGCCGTCCATCAAAATGGTGGCCGCCGTGGAGGACCAGCTGTCCTGGGAGCTGGTATAAAGATTCAGCACCAGGGGATCGCCTGTTACCATATCCTCCAGCATCCCGTCCTGGTCCTGGTCATAGTACCCCGCCGTGTAGCAGATGCTCTGCGCGTCCATGGGATTCATGCCCCGGATGTTCACGTTCCCGTTGAAGTAGCTTGCGCCGGGGGACGCCCAGACGCTGCCGGTCATGCCCGCCTCGCCGGAGGACATGGACAGCATCCACGCCCGGTCGGTGCAATACTCCACCATGATCCGCATGGGCGCGGTGCTGAAATAGGGCCGGCGGGTGTTGAAGGCCACACCCCACACGTCGGAGCCGGGCAGATAGGACTGGATCAGCCGCACGCCGGGCACCCCCTCCAGGGTGGTCAGCTGCACGTCCGAAAGGCCGAAGGCCGCGTCCACCTCCCCCGAGGACAGGGCCCGCCCCGCTATGGTCTCGGTGGAGTAGAACACGAAGCGAACCGAGCCCAGAGCGGGCGCGCCGCCGAAGTAATTGGACCGGGCCTGGAATATCCAGCTTGTCTCCTGGGGGCCGGTGTCCACCATCTGCCGCAGGAAGGGGCCGGAGCCGATCAGCTCGTCGTTGGTGAAGCTGCGCAGGTCCGACTGCTCGATCCAGATATGCCGGGGCAGGATGGGCACCGGGTTCAAGAGCATATCGCCCTTCACATAGTCCGTGGTGATAACCACGGTATAGTCGTCGGGGCAGCGTATCTCCCGGACGCCGTCAAAGCAGGGGTCGAATATCTGGGAGTTTACCATCATGGTCTCGTAAGTGTACTTCACATCCGCCGAGGTCAGAGGCACGCCGTCGGAGAAGCTCACGTCCTTACGCAGCCGGATGGTCCAGGTGAGCTGGTCGCTGGAGAGGCTGTAATCCTCCGCCAGACAGCTCACCGGCTGGCCGTTGGCGTCGATGCGCCACAGCGGGTCGTACACCAGCAGAAAGAACTCTTCCGCCAGGCGGGACGTGGCGTAAAGGGGGTTGAGGGAGTCGGGCATATCCGTCACCGCGATGGACAGCTCCTCCCCCGCCTGGACCTCGGCCACCTCCGGCTCCTTGTGGCAGCCGGACAGGCAGACCAACGCCCCGCAGAGAAGCAGCGCGGCCGCCCTTCTCAAATATTCATTATGTATGCGCCGTTTCATCCGCTCCCGCCTTTCAGTGTCTGGAAAAGGGCCGTGGGATCATCCACGGCCCTTCCCGATCAGTGATTTGCTTTGCTTACGGCCTTGTCAGCCGCGGCCGTTCTTGCGGCGTTTCACCATGATGACGATCACGACCACCAGAGCCAGCACCAGCACTGCCAGCAGCACGATCCACAGGACCACGTTGTTGGTATCGCCCGTCACAGGGGACGTGCCGCCCGATGTGTTGGGGTTGGGGTTGGTGTTAGTGGGAGCGGACGTAAGCGTGATCCGCATATAGGGGTTGGCCCCGCTGTTGGTGATGACCTTGAAGCCATACTGGCCGGCAGGCCAGGAGCCGCCGTTGTTCTTGTTCACCAGGTCCGGCTGCAGGGTCAGGGTGCTGCCGCTGACGGTATAGTTGGTGTTGCCCTGGGGCGCCCGCAGGCCGCCCTTGGAGCCGTAGTCGATCTGCAGCGCGGTGGGAGTGCCCTCGGAAGCCGGGATGTTGATGGTCAGAGGCTGGGTCCTGTCGTTCCAGGTGTACTGCAGGGACGTGGGAGCGGCCTCCTTATTGGGATCGGCGGAGATATACAGAGGGATATCCTTCGGCGCATACACAGCCGCCGGAGCCACGCCGCCCTGGGTCAAGCCAAAGGTGATGGTGGCGGTGTGGTTGCCTTCGGTCAGACTGTTGAGGTAGTCGTTGTAGAACTGGACCGTCTTGTTGTCGTCGGTCAGATGATAGTGGGTGTTGGCGACCAGCAGCGTTCCGTCCATTTTAACGGTGTCGATGGCGGCGGCAAAGGTGGCCGTCAGCGCGTCGGTGCCGCCCTTGGTCCACTTCAGGGTGTCCACCTGGCCCCCCGCGTCCTGCAGCTCGCTCCACTGGGCCAACGCCGTGACGCTGGCGGTAACGGTGTACTGGGCGCCGGGCAGATAGGTCTGCTCACCGATCTTCCAGCCGGCAAAGCCCTGGCTCGTGGACGGAGCCGTCAGGGTGCTGCCGCCGGGCAGCGTGATGATGCCGTTGGGGGCCGCCGTCATGGCGGCGACCGTGCCGGAGCCGCCGTTGGCGTCAAAGGTGACGGTGAAGCTCTCCGCGGGGATATCCTGGAAAACGGCCTCAAAGGTCACGCTCTCAGAGCCGATGGTATACGCCGAGCCCTCGGCGTACTCGGTCTCGCCCAGCTTCCAGGCCTTGAACATCTGGCCCTCGGGGGCGGCGGCGGTAAACCCGGTCTCCGCGAAGATACGCAGCGTGACCGCGCTGTTGGCCGAATACTTGACCTCGTCCGTGATGGTCTCCTCGTTGTACTTATAGCTGACGGTCAGATCAGCCTGAGGGGGCACGTCCGTCTCGGCGTCCTCCCACTGGGCGGTGAACTCCATGTTGCCGTTCACGCTGATCTCCGTACCGGCGGCCTTGATCTCGTCGCCCGCGCCCTCGCCGGCGGTCTGCTTCCAGCCCTTGAAGGTCTTGCCCTCGGGAGGCCAGACGCCTTCGGGAGCCACGCCGAAGAGATCGTCCACAGCCAGATCCGACAGGATGATGGTCTCGCCCATCGCCTTATCCGACGCGGTGAAGTCGCCAACGTCCTCCAGACCGGAGTGGAAGATGACGGTATATTTGTCGCTCACGCCAGTGTCCACCGGCACGCTGGACTTGGCCCAGGTGGCCGTGGCGGTCATATCGCTGTTCACGGTGACGGTATCGCCGGGCTGCTTGGTCTCGCCGCCGTCGATCTGCCAGCCCTGGAACTCATAGCCCTCCGCGGCGAAGCCGCAGCCCTGCAGCGCATAGCTGGCGCCCTGGTCCATGGTGAAGGGGGTCATCACGCCGGTGATCTCCACGCCCTCGATCTCGCCAGGCATATAGCTGACGCTGTACTGGACCGCCTGGGCCTGCCACAGAGCGGTAGCGGTGATGTCGCCCTCGACCTTCACGGTCTGGGTGGTATAGGTCCACTCCGCCGGGTCAAAGACCTTGTACTCCGTGCCGTCGATGCTCCAGCCGATGAAGGTATAGCCGTCATGGGAGAAATCGCAGTACTGGGGCAGCTCATAGTCCTCTCCCGCGTTGACGGTGACAGCCGCCATCTCGCCAGTCGCGCCCTCGCCGGGCTGGAAGCTGACGGTGTAGGTCTGGGTCTCCTGCGGGCCGACACCCGTGCCCACAGCCTCGGGCTTAGCCATGGCGGTCACAGTCTCAAGGCCGGTGGTATTCACGGTGATGACGCTGACGGGGTTGGTCTCGTCGCCGCCCACCTTGATGAGACTGTCACCGCTGGCCTCGGTCTCGCCGCAGGTCAGGACCTTGACGGCGGTGGAATCCACAGCCGCCTGCACAGCGGTCCCGGCGGGAGCGATGGCGATGGACACGATAACGGTCGTCTCGTCAGTGACGGCGGCACTCAGCTTCTCGTTGAGGCTCTCGGCAGTGACATCGTCGCCCGCGCCCACCGGCAGCAGGACCACCTTGCACTTGGTCTCCGCGTTCTCGGTCAGCTCATAGATAGGCAGGATCTCCATCCCCGGATAGAGGACGTTCCCCTCCTTCTGCTCCGCAGCATAGACGTAGTCATACCCATCCGCGGACCCCTCCAGGGCGTCCACGTTGATGACGACCACGTCCTTGCCGGACATATCCTCGCTCTGGCGGATCATCGTGATCTGATCGGCGTCCAGCGCGCCGCCGGAAACGGCAACGATCGCCAGACCCCTGGGGCCCTCCTCGGCGGAAGCCTCTGCGCCCATGCACACGAGCATCCCCACCAGGATAGCCAATATAACAAGCGTGCTCCATACTTTTCTCATAAGGCATTACCTCCTGAATCCAAGTCCATTCCGCGTCATGTAATCTTTTTGTTACTTCTTGTTTTTTCCTACTGGATTCGGTTACAATTCTATCATCAATACCGGGTCTTGTCAACGAGATTCTTTTACTTTTTTTAAAAATGCGGGGAATTTTTTACTATTTGTCACATTCCCCTGCCCGGCCCGGTCTCTCCGGCCAGCGAATTGACCCAATAACGCCGCCGGACCATGATCACGCCCACCACATCCTTGATAAGCACCGTGCTGACGCTCAGCGCGTAGACCGCCAGGATGTCCAGGCCGGTCCGATGGGCCAGCAGCCAGGCCACCGGCACGTTGACCGCCCAGGAGAAGCAGCTGTCGAACAAAAACGTCACCAGGGTCCGGCCCCCGGAGCGCATGGTGAAGTAGCAGCCGTTGGACAGGCATTCAAAGGGCAGCATGGCCGCCATGACGCAGATGATGCGCCCGGCCAGGGCCCGGACCTGGGGCGTGGTGTTGTAAAACCGGGGGAACAGGGCCGACAGCCCCGCCATCACCAGGCCCACCGCCGCCGCCAGGGCCACCTCCATCACCAGCAGCTTTCGGTCCGTATCCACGGCCCGCTCTGTCTCGCCCGCGCCCAGCTCCTGGCCCACGATGATGCCGATGGCGGTGCCCAGGCTGAAGGCCACCGCCGTGAACACGTCGAAAAGCACATAGGCGATGTTCAGCGCGGCCATGACCATGATGCCCCGGGTGGAATAGATCTGGTTGAGCATGGCCGAGCCCACGCACCACAACGCCTCGTTGGCGGTCAGGGGCAGGCTCCGGCGGGTCATGTCCCAAAACATGGCCCGGCCCATGGGCGCGCCCTCGAACATGCGGCGGGTGAACAGGACCTTGTCCGCGTTTTTGTGGCTCCAGAGGATATTCACCGCCGCCTCCGCGAACCGGGCGGTCACCGTCGCCATGGCCGCGCCCCGGACCCCCAGGGCCGGCGCGCCCAGTCTGCCGAAGATGAGCACCCAGTTCAGGACCAGGTTCACCACCACCGCCAGCCAGCTCGACAGCATGGGCACCAGTCCCCGGTCCGCCTCCCGCAGCGTGGTGGCGTAGGCCATGGACACCGCGAAGGGGATCATCCCCCACAGCATCACCCGCAGGTACCCCAGCGCGTAGCCCATCACCTCCGCCGACTCGCTCTCGCCGCCGGTGATGTAATAGCCGATGAGCCGCTCTCCCCAGAGCAGGAACGCGCCCATGCAGGCCAGGCACATGGCCCCCGCCGTGAACAGCTTGAAGCGGAACGCCGCCTTGAAGCTCCTCTCCTGTCCCGCGCCCCAGAACTGGGCGCAGAAGATGCCCGGGCCGGACACGGTGCCGAAGATCACCAGGTTGAAGATGAAGAAAAGCTGCCCCACGATGGCAACGCCGCTCATGGAGGCGGTGCCTGTCTGGCCTACCATTATATTATCCAGAAGGTTGACTAAGTTCGTCACCACATTTTGCAGCATGATGGGCAGCGCCACCGATAACGCCCGGCGGTAAAAACGCCGGTCGCCGATGTACCTGCGCAGACCGTTTCCGTCCACAGCCAGACCTCCTTTACGCACAGTAAGCGACATTATAACCGGGGAAATAGGGAATGTCAACCGGCCGAAAACTTCCCCCGGAGCGATTTACAATTTCGCCGCGATATGATAAGATTGCGATGGATAGGCGCCGGCTGCCGGCGCAAACTATAATCCGTACTTATCACCGGGAGGGATCAGCATGCAAGCCGTCATATCGCTCATTATGGCCGTAGTCACAACGCTGAACGCGTCGCTGGACATACTGGGCGTCCACGACATCTTCTCCCGGACGTCCCAGGCCCGGCAGACGGCGGCCATGACCGCCCCGGAGCCTCTGCCCACCGCCGCGCCCACGGACGCCTTCCTCCCCCGCGCCGGCACGGACTGGGAGGACATGACATACGAGCACTATGACCCGCAGAGCTTCTACGACCGGACGGACCAGCTCACGGAGCTGGCCGCCGGCGAGGACAAGGCCGCCGTGCTGGAGCTTTACGGGGAGCTGCGCCGGGAATTCATCCGCATCGACACCATGGACTCCGTGGCCTATGTCCACTACTGCGACGACGTGACGGACCCCTACTGGTCCGACGAGCGCATCTACTGCGACACCCTGCTGACCGAGGCCGGGGACGCCCTTTCCACCGCCTGCTCCGCCATCATGGACGGCCCCTGCGCGGACGCCTTCTCCCAGCACGTGGGCCGGGACGCCGCCGCCGTCTTTGAGGATTACACCCCCATGACCGACCGGGAGGCGGAGCTGGTGGCCCGGGAGGCGGAGCTGGTGGACCAGTACTACACCGCCATGGCCGCCGCCGGGGACGTGACATACGTTTACCTGGGCGAGACCTGGACCCCGGACATGATAAACGGCTACCAGGGCGTGAACCTTGCCAACAACGATTATTACGGCTATCTGGAGGTCTTTTACGGTCTGCAGAAGGCCGTCAACGACCAGGTGGGGCCCATCTTCCTGGAGCTGGTACAGCTCCGGGCGGAGATGGCGGACATCAACGGCTATGACACCTATTCCGACATGGCCTATGAGCAGCTCTATGGCCGGGACTACACCACCGCCGACGCCCAGGTGCTCTGCGACGCGGTGAAGCCGGTGGCCCGGCAGTACTTCGCGGACACCTACTACAGCGACCTGTGGAACGCCGCCGACACCGTGCAGCCGGCGCTGTCCGCCGACGAGCAGATCGAAACGCTGGGCCGCGTCATCCAGCAGATCGACCCCATCCTGACGGAGCCCTGGCAGTTCATGGCCGAGCACGGCCTGTGCCGGCTCAATGACAGCCCCAACGCCTTCCCCGGCGGCTACACCATCACCCTCAGCGGCTATGACTGCCCGCTGATCTTCAACGCCATCTCCGGCGACTGCTTTGACTTCAAGACCCTCACCCATGAGTTCGGCCACTTCACCAAAGCCTATTATGACCCCACCCCCGACCTGCTGACCTCCGTGGGCAGCATCGACCTGATGGAGATCCACTCCACCGGGCTGGAGCTTCTTTGCACGGAGCGTTACGGCGAGATATATACCCAGGGCGCGGACACGGCCCGGTTCCTGGTGCTGGGCGCACAGATGGAGCAGATCATCGACGGGTGCATCTTCGACGAGTTCCAGCGGCGGGTCTACGCCCAGCCGGATATGACCCTGGAGGACATGAACCGGCTCTTCGCCCAGATCAGCGTGGAGTACGGCCAGTACGAGCCCTATGAGACGAATTACGGCTGGGTCTATGTGAGCCACACCTTTGAAAATCCCCTGTACTATATCAGCTACGCCGTGTCCTCCCTGGCCGCCATCCAGATATGGGACCTGGCCCGGCAGGACTACGCCTCCGGGGTGCGGGCCTGGAAGGCCGTCCTGAACGCGGACGCCTATACGGACGGGTATATGACCGTGCTGCCCAAGTGCGGACTGCGGCTGTTCACGGAGGAAAACGCCGTGGCAGAGATATGCGCGCCGCTGATGGAGGAGCTGACCCGCCTGACCGGCGGCGTCTGACAGCGGACATAAAAAGGCCCCTGAGGGCGGTGAGGCATGCGCCTCATCTGTCCTCAGGGGCCTTTTTTCGTTCGTCAGTCCGCGTCCCGCAGAACGTCCCTGTTCTGCCACACATACACCCCGCCGGAGATCACCGTGAGCCCCACGCAGACCCACAGCAGCGCGGCCGCCAGGGCCTCCAGCCAGGCCACGTCCACCGCCCGCAGGATCAGGATCGCCACCAGAGACAGGTCCTGGACCAGCGTCTTCAGCTTGCCCCAGATGTTGGCGGCCACCACCCGGCCCTGCTCCGCGGCGGACAGCCGGATGCCGGACACCACGAACTCCCGGAACAGGATGACGACCAACGCCACCGGCGGGATCAGCCGCTCCGGGATCAGCACGATCATGACGGAGTAATTGAGGATCTTGTCCGCCAGCGGGTCCATGAACTTGCCGAAGTTGGTGATCAGGCCCCGGCTGCGGGCGATGCGCCCGTCAAAAAAGTCCGTCAGCGACGCGGCTATGTACATGGCTGCCGCCAGCCAGGCCCAGACCGGGCCGTTCAAAAGCAGGAACAGGACCATCAGCGCGGTCATGGCGATCCGGGCGACGGTCAGCTTGTTGGGCAGATTCATAGGCCCCCTCCTTTTGTCCTTTGGATCAAGCACCCACATTTTAGTTGACCGGCGTATTTCTGTCAAGGGCGGCGGCGATTTCTTCCTTTACAACCGGCCAAAAACCATTATAATGGTGGTATGGACAGACCGTATGTGGGCCGGTTCGCGCCCAGCCCGTCGGGATATATGCACATGGGGAACCTGCTTGCCATGCTCCTGGCATGGCTGGATTGCCGTGCCCACGGCGGGCGGATGATCTTCCGGATGGAGGACCTGGACCCGGCCCGCACCAGCGTAGATTACGCCCAGGCACTGGCGGAGGACCTCCAGTGGCTGGGGCTGGACTGGGACGAGGGATACCCGGACCCGGCCTACTGCCAGTCCGCCCGAACGGACCTTTACGCCGACGCCTTTCGCGCCCTGGAGGACCGGGGGCTGGTGTACCCCTGCTGGTGCAGCCGGGCCCAGCGTCTGGCGGCCAGCGCGCCCCACCCCGGCGAGGCCGTCCGGGACCTCAACTGCCAGTGCTCCCGCCTCACCGACGCCCAGCGGGCCGCCAGACTGGCCTCGGACCGGCCCCCCGCCTGGAAGGTCCGGGTCCCGGACGAGACCGTAGCGGTGACGGACGGCCATTACGGCCTTTACGCCCAAAACCTCTCCCGGGAGGGCGGGGACTTCATCATCCGCCGGGCGGACGGGGTGTACGCCTATCAGCTGGCGGTGAGCGTGGACGATATGCGCATGGGGGTGACCCGGGTGGTCCGGGGCCGGGACCTTCTGTCCTCCGCCCCCCGGCAGAGCTGGCTCATCCGCGCCCTGGGCGGCACGCCGCCGGAGTACTGCCACCTGCCCCTTATCACCGGGGACAGGAACGGAGAAAAGCTGTCCAAGCGGCTGGGCAGCCGCAGCACCCAGGCCCTGCGGCGGGAATATGACCCCCGCGTGCTGGTGGGTGAGCTGGCCTGTCTGGCGGGACTGCTTCCCGCGCCGGAGCCCGTCCGGCCGGAGGAGCTTTTGCCTGTGTTCGACTGGGCCAGGGTGCCCACGGACGATATTTCCCTGGAAAACTTCCCCGGCCTTCAAAATCTCGACTGATAAAAGGAGAAAGCTATGGAACGCAATCCGCTGCGGGAGCGTCTGACCTCCGGTGCGCTGGACGGCCAGCTCCTCGCGCTCTACGGCCCGGCAAAGCTGGACCGGCAGAAGGCGCGCTACGCCTATGTTCTGGACAAATTCGCCGGGACCTTCCACCGTCCGGCGGAAGCCTTTTTCTCCGCCCCCGGCCGCACGGAGCTGGGCGGCAACCACACCGACCACCAGCACGGCCGGGTCCTGGCCGCCGGGGTGGACCTGGACGACCTGGCCGCCGCGGCCAGGACGGACACCGGCCTTTTGCGGGTCATGTCCGAGGGCTATCCTATGGTGGAGATACCGCTGAACGACCTGTCCGCGAAGCCGGACGAGCAGAACACCACCGCCGCCCTGGTCCGGGGCGTGGCGGCCCGGTTCGCGGACCTGGGCTGCGACTTTTCCGGGGCCGGCCTGGACGCCTATGTGGTGTCCGACGTGCCCGGCGGCAGCGGCCTCTCCTCCTCCGCGGCCTTTGAGGTCCTCATCGGCACGGCGGTGAACGACCTGTTCTTCTCCGGCAAATGCGACCCGGTCCAGATCGCCCAGATCGGCCAGTACGCGGAGAACGTCTACTTCGGCAAGCCCTGCGGCCTCATGGACCAGACGGCCTCCTCCGTGGGGGGCGTGGTCGCCATCGACTTCAACGACCCGGCCGCGCCCCTGGTGGAGCGGATCGACCTGGACCTGCGGGCCATGGGCCACGCCCTGTGCATCCTGGACTCCGGCGCGGGCCACGGGGATCTGACGGCGGAGTACGCCGCCATCACCGACGAGCTGCGCACAATCAGCCGTTACTTTGGCAAGGAGGTGCTGCGGGACGTGCCGGAGGAGGATTTCGCCGCCGCCATCCCGGCCCTGCGGACCCAGGCCGGGGACCGGGCCGTGCTGCGGGCCATGCACTTTTTCGACGAGAACCAGCGGGCCTTGGCCCAGGCCATGGCCCTGAAGGCGGGGGATTTCGAGGACTTTCTGCGCCTGGTGTCCGATTCCGGCCGGTCCTCGGCCCTGTATCTGCAAAACGTGGTCCCCACGGGCCAGACGGCCAACCAGGAGCTGATGCTGGCCATCGCCTGGTGCGGCCGGCTGCTGAACGGCCGGGGCGCGGTCCGGGTCCACGGGGGCGGCTTCGGCGGCACGGCCCAGGCCTTCGTGCCCCTGGATATGCTGGACGCCTTTACCGCCTCGGCGGAGGCAGTGCTGGGCCAGGGTTCCTGCCATGTTTTGTCCATCCGCCCGGTGGGCGGAGCCAAGATCGCGTAAGGAGTACATAGCACATGATAGATACCTACATCGCGGAGCTGGTCCGCTACGGTCTTGAAAAGGGCCTCATCACCGCCGACGACAGGGTCTGGGCCGCCAACCGGCTGCTGAACGCCCTGGGCCTGGACCGCTGGGAGGCCCCAGATCCCGGCCCGGAGCGGCCCCTGGAGGACATTTTGCGGGACATCCTGGACTGGGCCGTGGAAAGCGGCCGGTGCGAGCCGGGCACAGCCAGCCGGGACCTGCTGGACACGGAGCTCATGGGCCTGCTGACCCCCCGCCCCAGCGAGGTGCGCCACATCTTCTGGAAGAAGTACGCCCAGAGCCCGGAGGCCGCCACGGACTGGTATTATACCTTCTCCCAGGACACGGACTACATCCGCCGCTACCGCATCGCAAAGGACATGAAGTGGATCGCCCCCACCGAGTACGGTGACCTGGACATCACCATCAACCTGTCCAAGCCGGAGAAGGACCCCCGGGCCATCGCCGCCGCCAAGGCCGCGCCCCAGAACGCCTACCCCGCCTGCCAGCTCTGCGCCGAGAACGAGGGCTACGCCGGACGGCTGGACCACCCCGCCCGGCAGAACCACCGGCTGATCCCCCTGACCCTGGACGGGCAGGACTGGTTTTTCCAGTACTCCCCCTATGTGTACTACAACGAGCACTGCATCGTCCTCAACTCCCGGCACATCCCCATGAAGATCGACCGGTCCACCTTCCGCAAACAGATGGACTTTCTGCGCCGCTTCCCCCACTACTTCATCGGCAGCAACGCGGACCTGCCTATCGTGGGCGGCTCCATCCTGAGCCACGACCACTTCCAGGGCGGCCGGTACACCTTCGCCATGGAGCGGGCGCCGGTGGAGAAAGCCGTCGCATTCCCCGGCTTTACGGACGTGGAGGCCGGGATCGTGAAGTGGCCCATGAGCGTGCTGCGCATCCGCGCCGAGGACCCGGACCGGCTGGTGGAGCTGGCGGATAAGCTCCTTCTGGCCTGGCGGGCCTATTCGGACCCCGCCGCGGACATCCTGGCGGAGACGGAGGGGACCGCCCACAACACCATCACCCCCATCGCCCGGATGCGGTCCGGCCGGTTCGAGCTGGACCTGGTGCTGCGAAACAACAGGACCACGGAGCAGTACCCCCTGGGCATCTTCCATCCCCACCAGGAGCTGCACCACATCAAAAAGGAGAACATCGGTCTCATCGAGGTGATGGGCCTGGCCGTCCTCCCCGCCCGGCTGAAAACGGAGCTGGCAGCTCTGGCGGACGCGCTGGTGAAAGGGGACGACATCCGGGCCGACGAGACCCTCGCCAAGCACGCGCCCTGGGCCGGCGAGCTCCGGGAGAAGTATACGTTCACTGCGGAAAACGCCCTGCCCATATTGCAGGACGAGGTGGGCAAGGTGTTCGCCCAGGTGCTGGAGCACGCGGGGGTCTATAAACGCACCCCCGCCGGCCAGGCAGCCTTCCTCCGCTTCGTGGAGAGCGTCAAATAAAAGCACAGAAACGTAAAAAACAGCGTCTGGCGATCGCCAGACGCTGTTTTAATGGAGATGCAGTTTTACTGCTCCCGCTGCTCCCGTTCCTCGGGCTGGGGGGCGAAGCCGCTGCTGGCAGCCGCGCTGCGGAACCGGGCGCGGGACTTACGCACGATGTCCAACGCCGTGGCGACGGACTCCTCCGCGCCCTGCAGGGACTCCGCCACATAGGCGTTGGCGGCGCGGCGCAGCTCCCTGGCCTTGTTGTCCGCCGTGGCGACCAGCTCCTCGGCGCGGGCCTTGGCCGCCCGGACCACCTCCTGCTCGTCCACCAGCTTGCGGGCCCGCTCCTCCGCCATCTTGCGGACGGATTCCGCCTCCTTCTTGGCGTTGCGGATGAACTCGTCCCGGGCAGACACGAGCCGCTTGGCCTCCGCCATCTCGGCGGGAAGCTGGGCTTTGATCTCTTCGATCAGGTCCAGAGCCTTCTCCCGGTCCACCAGGCACTTATCCTGGCCCAGAGGCACGCCCCAGGCGTCGGATATCATGGTGTACAGCATTTCGATCAGCTCAAGGATGCCCTCATTCTCGTTCATTTCTCTGTCTGCCTCCTGGTCTTTGTTTTCTCCACCACGTCCTGGATGATCTCCTGAGGCACCAGCTCGGTCAGGTCCGCGCCGTAGGCCGCCATCTCCTTCACCACCGTGGAGCTGAGGAAGGTATACTTCTCGCTGGAGGTGAGGAACAGCGTATCCAGGTCCGGGTTCATCTTCTTGTTGACGAGCGCGATCTGAAATTCATAGTCGAAGTCCGACACGGCCCGCAGGCCCTTCACGATCACCGCGCCCTCAAACTGCTTGGCGTACTCCGCCAGCAGCAGGTCCGTGGTAGCCACCTCCACGTTGCCGAACCGCTCCGTGGACCGGCGGACCATGTCCATCCGCTCGGCTATGGTGAACAGAGGGGTCTTCTCCCTGTTTTTCATCACGCACACGATCACCCTGTCGAAGATCTTGGCGGCGCGGCGGATGATGTTCAGATGCCCCAGGCTGATGGGGTCGAAGCTGCCGGGATAGATGGCGGTCGTCATGGGGACTGTCTCCTGTATGTGGTCAAGGCGATCTTGCCGTAGCGGTACGTCCGGCCCAGCTCATAGGGCGCGGACGCGGGGGGCATGGGCTCGTCCGCCATGCTCTCCACGATCATTATACCACCAATGTTGATTATGTCAAATCCAAAAACACTTTGGAGGATCTTGTCATAAAGCCCGGCCCGGTAGGGCGGGTCCACGAACACCAGATCGAACTTCCCGCAGCTTTCCAGGAATTTCAGCGCGTCGGCCCGGATCACCGGCGCGGTCATTTTGCACAGCTCCAGATTCTTCCTCACCAGCGCGGCGGCGGCCGCGCTCTGGTCCACGAACACGCACTCGCCGGCCCCCCGGCTCAACGCCTCGATGCCCAGTTGTCCCGTACCGGCGAACAGGTCCAAAACCCGCCGGCCAGGCACGTCGAACTGGACGATGCTGAAAATGGCCTCCTTCACCATGTCGGTGGTAGGCCGGATGGACATATCCGCCGGCTCCAGGAGCCGTCTGCCCCGGGCCGTGCCGGTTATAACCCTCATTTTCCCATATCCTCCTTGTGGAAGTGGTCGTAGACGGACTTGGCCGTCTTGGGGCCTACCACGGCGGCCAGGTCCGCCAAAGATATTGAAACTGCTCGGCGGAAGTGAATCCCGCCGGCAGGAAGTCAAAAGCCTGTCGCACAGCGGCTTTTGACTTCGACGCGCGGGAATGCCGCGCGGCTCGCCCTGACCGGGCTTCGCTCCCTCACTTGTGGAAGTGGTCGTAGACGGACTTGGCCGTCTTGGGGCCTACCACGGCGGCCAGGTCCGCCTCCGATGCGGCCGCCACGGCCTTCACGCTCCCGAACCGCTTCAAAAGCTCCTCCCGCCGCTTGGGTCCCACTCCGGGCGCCTCGTCCAGTCTGGAGCCGATGGTCTTTTTCCGCAGGGTCCGATGGTACTCGATGGCGAAGCGGTGGGTCTCCTCCTGCATATTGCCGACGAGCGCGAACACCGCGGGATTCGCCTGGATGCCGATCTCCCGGCCCGCCGGGTCCGTCAGGGCCCGGGTCCGGTGCCGGTCGTCCTTCACCATGCCGAACACGGGGATGTCGTTTGCGGAAAAGCCGTTCTCCCCCATGGCCTCCAGCGCGGCGGCCACCTGGCCCACGCCGCCGTCTATGAGCAGCACGTCGGGCAGCGGCGCGAACTTCTCGTCCCCGTCCCGGTAGCGGGCCAGCCGCCGGCCCACCGCCTCCCGCATACTGGCGAAGTCGTCCTGGTGGGCCACGGTCTTCATTTTGAACTTCCGATAAAGGCTCCGGGCGGGCTTGCCGTCCACGAACACCACCATGCTGGCTACGATGCCGAAGTCGCCGGTATTGGAGATGTCGAAGGACTCCATCCGATGGATGGGCTCTTCCAGGGCCAGCATCCGCTGCAGCCATTCCAGGGTCTTGACGCGCCGCTCCGCCTCGCTCTCGGCCCGGAGGCTCTCCTCCCGGGCGTTGCGGGCCGCGGCCTCCGCCAGCTCCCGCTTCACGCCCCGCCGGGGGACGGTCAGCTCCACCTTGTGGCCGGCCAGCCGGGTGAAGAGCTCCGCCAGGGGCTCCGCATCCTCGATCTCCACCGGCAGCAGGATGGTCCGGGGCCAGGCCCCCCGGCGGGTATAGTATTGCCGGACCAGGGCGGACACAGCCGCGGCGTCGTCCTCCATGGGCTCCGGCATCTGCTCCAGGTCCTTCCCCGCCAGATCGCCCTCGGCGTAGTGCAGGGCCACGAAGCTGGTCCGGGCGCTGCGGTAAAAGCCGATGGCGTCCACGTCCGCCCGGGCCGCCTTCAGCACCGTCTGGCGGTTATTCAGCTCCTTCACCGCCTGCAGCCGGTCCCGGATGGCGGCGGCCTTTTCAAAGCGCAGCTCCTCCGCCGCCTGGGTCATCTCCCGCTCCAGCTGGGCCGTCAGCTCCCTGGCCCCGCCGGAGAGGACCTGGGCCGCCTGGTCCATCCGCCGGCGGTACTCCTCCCGATCCGGCTGCCCGGTGCACCAGCCCTCGCAGGCGCCCATGTGCCAGTTGAGACAGGGCCGGGACTTATTCAGGTCCCGGGGGAACCGCTTGCCGCAGGTGGGCATTTTCAACGCCTTCGCCAAGGTGGTAAGGATGCTCTTTGTCACGCCCCGGCCCCCGTAAGGGCCAAAGTACCGGGCCCCGTCGGGGCCCACCTTGTTCACCACGGTAAAGACGGGGTACTCCTCCCCCTCGTCCAGCCGCAGCCAGGGGTAGGTCTTATCGTCCCGCAGGAGGATGTTGTAGTGGGGCTTGTGGCGTTTGATGAGGCTGTTTTCCAGCATCAATGCCTCGAACTCCGAGGCCGCCACGATAACGGAGAAGTCGTCCACATGGCTGACCATGGCGGCCACCTTGGGCAGATGCTCCCCCCGAAAATAGCTGCTCACCCGGTTTTTCAGGGCCTTGGCCTTGCCCACATAGATGACCTCGCCCGCGGCGTTTTGCATGATGTAAACGCCGGGCAGCAGCGGCAGCTTATTCGCTTTTTCCCGAAGCTGGGCTATCTTGTCCATGGGCCGCTCCTTCTAAAAAAGCAAGAAAGGGTGTGCTCGCACACACCCTTTGATTCTTGCTTTCAGGATCACTCGGCAAACTCTTTGTCGATGAGGTCCGTGAGCGTTTCCACGGCCTCGTTCTCATCCGCGCCGTCAGCGATGATGTTCACGGTCGTTCCCTTGACGATACCGAGAGACAACACCCCAAGAAGGCTCTTGGCGTTCACACGGCGGTCCTCCTTCTCGATCCAGATGACGCTCTTGAACTCGTTGGCCTTCTGGATGAAGAAGGTGGCGGGTCTGGCGTGCAGACCGACCTGGTTGTTGATGGTAACTTCACGATTGATCATGGGAGTACACCGATCCTTATATACAAAAGTTTACTATACTTTAACAAAAAAATCCCCGTTTCGCAATCGTTTTTTAAAGGATTGGAGGATTGCACAGTTGTTGGTTGGATTACCTCTTAAATTTATCTCAGTTCCACAACTGTCACACCGGTCTCTCCCTCGCCGTAACGGCCCAGACGGAAGCTCTTCACGAGCCGGCTGCGCCTTACGATCTGCTGCACGGCGGAGCGGAGCGCGCCGGTCCCCTTGCCGTGGATGATGGTGACGGTCTGTAAGCGAGCGGCGGACGCCGCGTCCAGATACCGCTCCACCGCCAGCTCCGCCTCGTCCGGCATCATGCCCCGGATATCCAGCTCCCGGCTCACGGAGGCGGTGCGCAGTGCCTGTCCCGCCGCGGCGGACACAGACATCTTCTTCCCGGCGGGCTTCTCCGCCAGGCTGACCTCCTCCTTCGGCACCGTCACCTTCATGGCCCCGGCCTGCAGAGAGAGGGTCCCGTTGTCGTTGACCTTCAGCACCTGCGCCTGGATCCCGGTAGCCAGAAGCTCCACCGTGTCCCCCTCCCGGACGGGCCGATCGGGGGCCTTGCGCTGAACGGGCTTTATGTCCTCCCGCGCCCGGACGGACTCCTCCGCCAGATTGAGCTTCCGACGCAGATCGGCGCGGGCCTCGTTGATCTTCTGGTGGTCCGCCGCCTCGTTCAGCATGGCCCGCTCCCGGTCGATCTGGCGGTAGGCCTCGTCCGCGGCGGCCCGGGCCTCCCGGATGATCCGTTCCGCGTCCCGGCGGGCCTTCTGCTCCGCCTTTTCCAGACGCACCTCCAGCTCCCGGCGCAGCCGCTCGGCCTTGGCCGCGTCCTCCCGGGCGGCCCGGTTGGCCTGCTCCCGCTCCTGGGTCTGCTTCTCCATGGCGGCCCGCTGCTCCTCCAGCCGCTGGATGGTCCGCTCAAAGTCCGTGCTGCCCGCGTCGATGCGCCGGCCCGCGTCGGCGATGATGCTCTCCGGCAGCCCCAGCCGCCGGCTGATGGCAAAGGCGTTGGACTTGCCCGGTATGCCCACCAGAAGCCGGTAGGTGGGCCGCAGAGAGTCCACGTCGAACTCGCAGGAGGCGTTCACCACGCCCTGGGTGTTGGTGGCGTACACCTTCAGCTCCGCATAGTGGGTGGTGGCGGCCACCAGGGAGCCCGCCTGCCGGGCGTGCTCCAAAATGGCGATAGCCAGGGCCGCGCCCTCCACCGGGTCCGTGCCCGCGCCCACCTCGTCCAGCAGCACCAGGCTGCCCGGCCCGCACTCGTTCAGGATGGAAACGATATTCACCATATGGCTGGAAAAGGTGGAGAGCGACTGCTCGATGGACTGCTCGTCACCGATATCCGCCAGGATGTCCGCCACCACCGGCACCGCGCTGCCGTCCCCGGCGGGGATGTGCAGGCCGCACCCGGCCATGGCGCACATGAGCCCCAGGGTCTTGAGGGTGACGGTCTTGCCGCCGGTGTTGGGGCCGGTGATGACGATGGCGTCATACTGGCCCCCCAGGGTCACGTCGATGGGCACCGCCGTGCCCTTGGGCAGCAGCGGATGCCGGGCTTTTTTCAATATGAGCTCGTTGTCCGTCAAAAGCGGCTCGCCGCAGTTCAGCTCATAGCTCAGTTCCGCCTTGGCGAAGATCAGGTCCAGCTCCGTAAGTACGCCATAGCTCAGATCGATGCCGCCCCGGGCGGCGGCGCACTCCGCGCTCAGCTCCATGAGGATGCGCTCGATCTCCGCCTTCTCCCTGGCCCCCAGCTCCCGAAGCTCGTTGTTGGCCTTCACCACGCCCATGGGCTCCACGAACAAGGTGGCGCCGCTGCCGGACACGTCATGGACCAGGCCGGGCAGCTCCCCCCGCTTTTCCGCCCGCACGGGCACCACGAACCGGCCGCCCCGCTGGGTGATGATGGCCTCCTGGAGCACCTTGGCGTAGCTGGGCGCGGTGATGATCTTCTGCAAAGCGTCCCGGGCCCGGGCGGAGGCGGCCCGCATCTTCCGGCGGATGTCCGCCAGCTCCGGGCTGGCCCCGTCGGCGATCTCGTCCTCGCCGGTGACGGCGGTGGTGATCTTCTCCTCCAAAAAACGGTTGGGCGAGAGCGCGGTGAAAAGCCGCTTCAGGCTGCCGCACTCCCCCCGGCCGGAGGCGTAGGACGCCACCGCACGGGTGCAGAACAGCACCCCGGCGATGTCCAGCAGCTCCCGGGTGTTGAGCATGCCGCCCCGGTCCGCCCGGGCCAGGGCCGGCCGCACGTCCTTCAGCCCGGAAAAGGAGGGCGAGCCCTTTGTCTCCACCATGGTCTTGGCGCTGGTGGTGTCCGCCAGCCGGTCCCGAACGAGGCCGGCCGCGCCCGCCGGCCGCAGGGCCCGGGCCATATCCTTGGCCCCGTCGGAAACGGCCTTGGCCGCCAGCAGTTCCAGCACCGCCGGCAGCTCGATGGTCTGTAAGGATTTCTCGTAAAGGTTCATTTCACACTTTTCCAGTACGCCAGGGAGGAAAACTCCCTGTCCAGTTGATAGCGGGCAAAGAGCTCGCAGGCCCGGCCCAGCCGCTCCAGGGACCCCTCCGCGATGGCGAAGGAGAATTCCCGCTTCGCCGGGGCCGAGACGATGTGCCGCATGGCCGCCAGGCTCTCGCCGTCCAACGCCACCGACGCCCCCGCCGCGCCGGGGGCGCATCCGGCGCAGTGGATCACGCCGGAGGCCGGGGAGAACATGACCCCGTCCGGCTCCGTCCGGCCGCATACGCCGCACACGTCCACCTCCGGCTGGAACCCCTCCAGACACAGCAGCCGCAGCTCGAACACCGCCTTCACCTGCTCCGGGCCGTAGATGCCCCGGCTCAGGGCGTACAGGGCGTTCAACGCCAACTGCAGGGCCGGGCCCGCCGGCTGCTCCTCCGGACACACCGTGTCCAGAAGCTCCGCGAAATAGGCCCCCAGGGCCAACTGGGAGATGTCCTCCCGCAGCCCCAGGAACTGCTCCAACGTGGAGCCCTCGTCCGCCGTCCAGCGGCCCCGGTTGCCGAAAAGGGTGAACTCCGACCAGCACAGCGCCTGGCTGGCGGCGGCCATCCTGCTGCCCTTACGCAGCGCGCCCCGGGCCTTCACCGTCAGCTTGCCCTGATCGGCGGTCAGCAGCGTAAGGATCTGGTCCGCCTCCTTGTAGCGGACCTGCCGCAGCACCAGCCCCTTCGTGGTCACAAACATCGTCTATGTACCGTCCCCGTCAAAGGGACCGGCTGCGCCGGTACAGCACCCAGCACATCGGGTCCCCCGTATCCTTAAACAATTCCCAAAACAGGTCCTGTCTCAATCCGATCACCCCGTGGCGTTAGTTTGCCACGGGGCGGTCTGTTTCATTAGTCGCTTGTAAAGCCAAAATTTCGCAGCAGCGCGTCTGAGTCCCGCCAGTTCTCCTTCACCTTCACCCAGGTCTGCAAAAACACCCTGGTCCCCATGAATGCCTCGATGTCGCGGCGGGCCAGCTCTCCGATCTTTTTCAGCATGGCCCCGTGCTTGCCGATGATGATGCCCTTGTGGCTCTGCTTTTCGCAGTAGATAGTCACGTCCAGGTCGATGATATCGCTGCCGTCGTCCCGCTCGGAGAACCGGGTCACCACCACGGCGGTGCCGTGGGGCACCTCCTTGTCCAGACACAGCAGCAGCTTCTCCCGGACGATCTCGGCGCAGATCTGCTTTTCCGGCTGGTCGCTTATCACGTCCTCCGGGAACAGCGCGGGCCCCGGCTGGGCGAATTTGTCCAGCTCCGCCAGCAGCTCCTCCACCCCCTCGCCCGTCCGGGCGCAGATGGGCACGATCGCGGAAAAATCATAGACCCTGCTGTATGCGTCTATGACCGGCAGCAGCGCGGACTTGTCCTCCAGCGTGTCCACCTTGTTGACGGCCAGCACGGCGCTGGCGCCGGTCTCCCGGATGCGGGCGATGAGCTTTTTCTCCAGCTCGCCGACAGCCGCCGGCTCCGCCATCAGCACCACCGCGTCCACGTCCGCCACGCTCCGGCGGACCACGTCGTCCATATAGGCGCCCAGCCTGGTCCGGGCCCGGTGGAAGCCCGGCGTGTCCGCAAACACGAACTGGGTCTGATCCCGGCTGACTACCGCCAGGATGCGGGTCCGGGTGGTCTGGGGCTTGGGGGACACGATGGCGATCTTCTCCCCCACCAGGGCGTTCGTCAGGGTGGACTTGCCCACGTTGGGCCGTCCGCAGATGGTTATCATAGCGGTCTTGGTTATCATGCTTCCTCCGTTTTCATATCCGGCACAAGATTGAAACTGCTCGGCGGAAGTGAATCCCGCCGGCAGGAAGTCAAAAGCCTGTCGCACAGCGGCTTTTGACTTCACGCGCGTGAATGACGCGCGGCTCGCCCTGACCGGGCTTCGCTCCCTTTTATTCCTCCGTTTTCGTGTCCAGCTCCAATTGGGCCATGACGGCCTTTTCCCGGGCGCGCATTTCTTTTTTCATGGGGCCCTCGTCCACATGGTCGTAGCCCAGCAGATGCAGGACGCTGTGGACGGTGAGATAGCTGATCTCATGGTCCGCCCCGTGGCCGTATTCCGCCCCCTGCGCCGCCGCGCGCTCCGTGTTCAGCACCATGTCCCCCAGCAGCAGTCGGCCCGTGGCCGGGTCCGTGTCCCCCAGGGGGAAGCTGAGCACGTCCGTGGGCTTGTCCACGTCCCGGAATTTCCGGTTGATGGCATGGATGCCCTCGTCGTCCGTCAGCAGCACGGAAAGCTCGCAGGGCCCGTCCACCTTCTCCGCGGCCAGCGTCGCCGCCGCCGCGGCCTTGATGCGCTTTTTCAGCTCCGGCGGGCATTTTGCTCCCCGCTCGCACCGCAAAGACAGCTTCAGCTTCTCCATCAGCGTTTTCCCCCCGGATTCCCCTTGCTCTTGGGCCTGTATGTCCTGACCGGCGGCGTGTCCTTGGCGTGCCGCTCATAGGCCTCGATGATCCGCTGGACGATGATGTGGCGCACCACGTCCGCGCCGGTGAGCCGGCAGATGGCGATGTCCTCCACGCCCTCCAGCACCCGCATGGCTTCCTTCAGGCCGGAGACCTTGTCCGCCGGCAGGTCGATCTGGGTCACGTCGCCGGTGATAACCGCCGTGGAGCCGAAGCCCAGGCGGGTCAGGAACATCTTCATCTGCTCCCGGCTGGTGTTCTGGGCTTCGTCCAGGATGATGAAGCTGTCGTCCAGCGTCCGGCCCCGCATATAGGCCAGCGGGGCCACCTCGATATCCCCCCGCTCCAGGTATTTGTTGTAGGTGTCCGCCCCCAGCATATCGAACAGCGCGTCGTACAAAGGCCGCAGGTACGGGTCCACCTTGCTCTGCAGGTCCCCGGGCAGAAAGCCCAGCCGCTCCCCGGCCTCTACCGCCGGGCGGGTCAGCACGATGCGGTTGACCCGCTTTTCCCGGAACGCCGCCACCGCGCAGGCCACGGCCAGATAGGTCTTGCCGGTGCCGGCGGGGCCCACGCCCAGGGTGACGGTGTTGTTTTTGATGGCGTCCACATAGGCCTTCTGGCCGATGGTCTTTGGCTTGACGGGACGGCCCTTGGCGGTGACGCAGATAACGCCCCGGGCCAGCTCGCCGATCTTATCCTCCTGGCCGGCCAGCACCATTTTGATGATGTAGCGCACGTTCTGGCTGTCGATGGCCTCACCCCGGCCCGCCAGGGACAGCAGCCCGTCGATGGCCTTTTCCGCGTGCATGACGTTTTCCGCCTCGCCCGCGATCTTCAGATGGTCGTCCCGGTCGGTGATGGACACGCCCAGCTCCGTCTCGATGATGCGCAGATTCTGGTCGAAGGAGCCGAAAACGCTGATGACGTTCTCCATCCGGTCGGTCTGCATGACTTTTTCGATCATTTACCTTTATCCTCGGTACAGATATAGATTTCTATTCCTCTTCCTTGGGCGGTATCTTCGCCTGGATATCCGCCAGGTCCTGGTCCGTCAGAGGCTGCTCCAGGCCGATCTGCTCCCGGCACTCGGCTCGGAGCGTCACATACATCGCCCCGTCCTTCGCGGCGGCGGTGAAGTGCCTCTCCAGCACCTGTCCGTCCTGGCCGATCCTGTCCAGGAGCGTATCCATGAGCCGTTCCTCCAGCTCCTCCCGGAGCTCCGCCGCCGCCACCGGGTCTATTTCGTAGCGGGTATACACCGTCTTTTCCACCGTGATCGGCAGGGTGAACAGTCCCGCGCTGCCCAGGGTGTGGCTCGTAATGATTTTATCACATCCGGCGGGGCAAATACTACTGTCTTTATAAAAATTTATCCGTGTTTTTCCCAATATCAGCGCCCAGCGGACGTTTTTTCCGCCCTGACGGCGTTTGACGGCCAGTTCCGTGGGGCTTTTGGCCGTCAGCTCGTACCAGGTCCGGGCCGTGACCCGGCCCATGCCCTTGGTGGGCATGACTACGGAGAACCGGCCCGTGGCGAAGCCGCCGATCAGCTCCTCCCCCGGCAGGACCGCGTCCCCCGGCTCCGCCACCGCCGAGCCCTGCAGCGGCTCCACCCGCTCCACCAGCCCGGCCTTGGCCGCCACCACCTTAGTCAGCTCCTTCCGGTCCACCAGGGGCAGATGCTCCCGGGCCTCCCGGACGATGACCTTCGCGTGGCCGCCCCGGACCGTGACGGTCATCCAGCGGATGCCCGGCACCCGCAAGATGACCCCGTTTCGCACCATGTCCTGGCTGATGCCCGGCCAGTACGTGCCGATGTCCACCCCGCACTGGCTCAGCGCCTGGCGGATCGGCCCGTCGGGGATGGTCTCGTTGCCGGTCACGTCTATCTCCCATATGTACGCGCTGCCCACATACAGCACCGCCAGCACCAGCGCGAGGCACGCCAGCAGCCCGTACCGCCGCCGGAGCTTTCTCCACAGGGCCGGCAGGCCGTGGCGGGAGCGGACGGCGCACTGGCAGCCCAGGCCCGCCGCCAGCGCCTCCATGCCCCTGGCCGCCCGGTCCGGCACCTGTACCGTCAAAGCAAAGTCCTTTGGGGGCGTGGCGTTCCAGAATACCACGCCCCGCTCCGCCAACGCCTCCAGGAACCGCTCCGGCTCCGCGCCGGACACCTCCAGGGCGGCCCAGCCCGTCACATACCGCGCCCAGTTCATTCCAGCTCCACCGCCCACAGCCGGCCGGAGACCACCATCTCCCGCCGGTCCATGGCTACCAGCCCCAGGCCCTCGCCTTTGATGAGGATGCGGCAGCCGGGCCCCGCCGCGGCGATCCGGTCGTCGGCGTACTCCAAAAGCCCCCGGTGGCCCTCCACCAGCACCCGGCTGCCCCCGGAGATGGTGATCCGGGGCCCGCCCAGGGCGGCCTCTGCCGGGATGTCCAGTCTAGTCAGCACCCGCTGTGCGATCGATCCTTTTTTCGTCATGATATCACCCGGAGCATTTTATGCGCCGGGGTTTTAAAAAAGGACATCGCCCTCATAGACTGGGGACATGAAAAAGTATTTTCCGCTGTTTCTTGTGCTGGGGCTTTTCGCCGTCGTGACGGTGTTTTCCGCCCAGGCAGCCGAGGGGGCGCGGCAGAGCCTGCGGGTATGCGCCGCCACGCTGGTCCCCTCCCTGCTGCCGTTTTTCGTGCTGTCCAACATGCTGGGCGCGCTGGGGCTGCCCGACCTGCTGGCCGGGTCCGCCGTGGGCGGGGCTCTGGCGCGGCTTTTTCGGGTGTCCCCCGGCGGGGTCCAGGCCTTCATCCTGGGCCTGTCCGGGGGCTACCCTCTGGGCGCGTCGGCGGTGGCGGACCTGCGCCGGGAGGGCCTGGTGAGCCGGGACGAGGCGGAACGGCTCCTGGCCTTCTGCAACAACTCCGGCCCCGCCTTCATCATCGGCGCGGCGGGTGGCGTGTTCCAAAGCGCCCGGGCCGGCGTGCTGCTGTACGCCGCCCATGTGCTGGCCGCGCTGACGGCGGGCGTCCTCTTTCGCCGCCCCGCCGCGGCGGAGCCGGACGCCGGGACGCCCGCCGGCCCGCCGCCTCTCCCCCTGGGCCGGGCCCTGACCGCCGCCGTGGCCCGGGCCGTCACGTCCGTCATGACCGTGTGCGGTTATGTGGTCCTGTTCGGGGCCCTGCTGGGGCTCATAACGCCGTACCTGACCCTGCCGCCGGCGGCAAACGCCCTGGCTCTGGGCTTTCTGGAACTGGGCAGCGGCGTCGCCGCGCTGGCGGGGCTGGCCCCGACGCCCGCCGCGCTGGCCGCGGCGGCCCTGATCCTGGGCTGGGGCGGACTGAGCGTCCACTGCCAGACCATGGGGGTGCTGGCGGAGACGGATATAAGCTGCGCCCGGCACCTTGCGGGCCGGGCGTTGTGCGGCGTCATCGCCGCCGTATTCACTTATCTCGCCGCGTGGGCGTTGTTTTAATAGGGGTATTCCAGCGTCACGCCGCCGGCGTCCGTGTCGAACTCCCCGCCCAGGATGGCGTTGATGCTCTCCACGCCGGCCTGCATGGCTTCATAGGCGTTCTGGTTTAGGATGCTTCCGCCCTGCTGATAGTAAGAGGCCTCCAGGCGGGCGTCCAGCAGGCGGTATTTGAAGCCGGGATCGCTGTAGCCGTCGTGATCGTCCGTGTCCAGCATGAACAGGGGCCGGGTGCTGACGCCGCTGACCCAGATGTCGCCGCTGTCCGTGTCCCGGCTGATCTGCACGCTGGCTACGGCGGAGACGTTGGTGTTGGCGTCGTTGAAGCAGCTCATCAGGTTGGACAGGCTGTAGCACACCACGCAGTTGGCCTTGGTGCCGTCGGCGCGCTCCACTTCCCGCGTCTCGATGGACTGGGGCACCTTCACGCCGCCGCCTATCAGGATGTCCACGCCGCTTTCCAGCAGGTGGTCCGCCACCTCGATCTGGTTGTCCCGGGGCTCGGTGTAGTACTGGGTGTTGTCCCACCAGTACACGAAGCACACCACGATGTCCGCCCCCGCCTGCTTGACGGTGGCGATATCCGCGTCGATCATCTCATAATCCACGGTCTTTTTGTCGGTCATATAGTCCGTTGTCAGCAGATCCAGGCACCAGCTGTGCTCCGCGATGGAGACCGGGACGCTTCCCGTGCCGGCGGTGCCGTAGGTATAGCTCAGAAAGGCCACTTTCACGCCCTTGATCTCCGCCATGGGGAAGGAGCGGTTCTCACTGGTATAGGCGCCCACCACGCCCAGCTCCGCGCCGTTCAGGGCGTTGACGGTCTCCGTCAGCCCCTCCAGGCCCCGGTCCATGATGTGGTCGGAGGCCGCGTTCACCAGGTCGAAGCCCGCGTCGTGCAGGCCCGCCGCCATGGACGCCGGCATACGGTAGGCGTCGTAATCTCCGCTGCCGGTCAGGGTGCCCACCAGGGTGCAGGCAGCCAGGTCCGCCGATTCCAGTGCCCCGCGCACGCCGTACAGTTCCTCCGTGAAATCATAGACCGTCCCGCCGTCATCGCCGGTCTTCTGGGCGTCCGTGGCAAGACCCGCCTGCCCCACCAGATCCCCGGCGAAGGCCAGCGTCAGCGTCTCCGCCGTCCGAGACGGAACCGCCGTGGGCTCCGGCGTGGTGGTCGGCTCCGGCGTGGGGGTGGTGGACGCCTCCTCCAGCACGGCCTCGATATCCTTCTGCTGCCGCTGATTGGCACGGAAATTGAAAAACACCAGAAATCCCAGCCCTACCGCCAGAAAGACCAGCATCACATACATGAAGCCCGTGCCCAAACCGTTTTTCTTCACTTGCTCACCTCAATGCTCTCGCAGTTGGTTGTCATAACTTTTTTATTGTACAACAAAAACGGCAAAAAGAAAAGAGTTTTTACAAAAAAATACGGGATGCCCGGTAGGGCATCCCGCGCTGGAATGATTTACGTAAGATCGTCGAACCGCATCAGCATTTCGCAGACCTCCGCCCTGGAGGCGGAAGCGCGGGGCAGGATGGTCTTATCGGAATAGCCCTTGATAAGTCCGTTGCCCACGGCCCAGATCATGGCGTCCTGGGCGTAGCTGTGGACGGACGACTGATCGGTGAAGCCGCTGAGGTCGCCGCTGGCGGCGGGACTGTCGGCCATCCGATAGAGCATAGTCACCAGGTCCTCCCGGGTGATGCTGCCGTTGGGGTTAAAGGTGTTGGCGCCGGTGCCGTTGACGATCTTCTTGGAGGAGGCCCAGTTGACGGCGTCCTTGTAATAGTCCTCTTTCAAATCGGTGAACGGGGCCGAGCCGGACACCGAGGGGCTGTCCGCCAGGCGGTAGAGCATGGCCGCCATCTGGCCCCGGGTGGCGGTGTTGTTGGGCGCGAACGAGCCGTTGCCCACGCCGCTCACGATGTGCTTATCATAGGCCCACAGCACGCTCTTGGCGTACCAGCTGGTGGTCTGCACATCAGAGAAGGGACTGCTGCTCAAGGGCGGCGTGTCCACCTTGGGCGTAGCCGTGGGCTCGGGCGTCTCGGTCGTTTGCTGCTGCTGCTCCAGCGGCGGCGTCACAAGGCCGTTGGGCTCGAACCAGTAGTCCAGGTCCACCTGCCCGCTGATGCCGCTGACAGCGCCCAGGCCGAACTGCCAGTACTCATAGGCGCCGGTATAATCGCTCTTGTAGGAGAAGTGGGCCAGCCACAGCCGCTGGATCTGGTTGCGGTCCAGGTGGTTGTTGATGGTGTAGGGGTTGGAATAGACCATGCTCCTGTAGCCAAGAGACTCCACTTCGGCACAGAAGGCCTTGCAGATGTCCACCTTGTACTGCCGGCTCAGGTTGTCCATCTTCAGCCGGCGGTCGGAGCTAGTCACTTCCTCATAGTCAAACACCAGCGGCAGGTCGATGGAATAGCCCTTCACCGCGTTCACAAGATAGCGGGCCTCCTCCCGGGCCTCCTCCGGCGTAACGGCCTGGGAGAAGATGTACGCGCCCACCTTCAGTCCCGCAGCCTTGGCGTTTTTCAGGTTAGAAGCAAAGTAGTTGTCCAGCGCCAGTCCGCCCTTCTCGACGCCCCGGTAGGCCACCCGAATGATGGCGAACTCGATACCGGCGGCCTTCACGGCGGGCCAGTTGATGGTCTCCTGCCAGGCGGACACGTCGATGCCCTTTCGCAGAGCCTCCCCGCTCTTCAGCGCACGGGGCGTCACCTCGCCAAAGGAGGCGGGGATGGAAGCGATAGCCATGGGGGCGTTCATCTTCGCGTACAGCGGGTCCTCCGAGATATCCGAGATTTCCTCGGTCTCGGCCTCTTCCTCTGTCTCCGCCTGCGCCTGGTCCACGGCGTCGTCCTCCGACATCTCGCCGGTCTGCAGGAGCGTCTCCTCCCACTCGGTACCGACCATCTCCTCCTCCGTCGCCGGCGGCGTCAGAGCGGCGTCCGGGTCGGCCGCCTCCTCGGAGGTCTCCGGCGGGACGGACTGATCCGCGCCATCCGTGACCTCGCCCGCCACCTGGGGCGGCACGCCCGGCGCGTCCGCATAGACCGCCGGCCCCGTCATGCCCATGACTATGACCGCCGCCAGCATGGCGCAGATGTGCTTCCTCATTTCAATAGTATAATTCTTCATTTTGTAACCTCGTATTAAACTTAGTAACAAAAGTTACGTGTATTGTAACACTTTACCTGCCGGAACACAAGCCCTTTTTGCAAAAAAATTTCTGTTTTTTCGCATAAAACAGAAAAAACCGCCCCGGACCGGGCCCGATATGTTACAATAGGCCCATGGAAACGGAGCTGGTGAAAAACGAGATATACGACTGCCGCGTCACGGGCCTGACCTCTCAGGGGGCGGGCGTGTGCCGGATCGGGGGCCGGGCGGTATTCGTGGCCGGCGCGCTGCCGGAGGAGCTTTGGCGGGTGCGGATCGTCAAGGTGACAAAAACGGCGGTCTGGGGCCGGGGCGAAGAGCTTTTGGAGCCCTCTCCCCTGCGCCGGACGCCGGCCTGCCCGGTCTTTGGCCGGTGCGGCGGCTGCGCGGCCATGCACATGGACTATGCGCTGGAGCTCCGCTTCAAGCTGGACCGGGTCAACGACGCCCTGCGGCGGATCGGCGGCCTGGACCTGCGGGCGGAGACGATCCTGGGCGCGCCGGAGACCGAGGGCTATCGGAACAAGGCGGTCTATAACTTCGCGCCGGGGCCCGTTTGCGGCTTTTATCGGTCCCGGAGCCACCAGATCGTGCCGGCGGAGCGGTGCCTTTTGCAGCCGGAGGCCTTCGACCGGGCGGCGCGGGCCCTGCTGTCTTGGATGGAGCGGGAGAACGTCCCCGCCTATGACGAGGCGGCGGGCCGGGGCCTTATCCGGCATCTCTTTCTGCGAAAGACCTCTACCCACTTCGCCGCCTGCATCGTGGCGGCGGGGGGCGTGGGGCCCGGGGCCGTAGAGGCGCTTCGGCGGGCCTGCCCGGAGCTGACGGGGGTCCTGCTGTGTGTAAACCGCGCCCCCGGCAACGGGGTCCTGAACGGGCCCGTCCGGCTGCTGTGGGGCAGCCCCACCGTGGAGGAGACCCTCTGCGGGGCGCGGCTGGAGCTTTCGCCGCTGACCTTCTTCCAGGTGAACACCGCCCAGGCGGAGCAGCTGTACGCCCTGGCGGGCCGGTACGCAGAGCCGGCGGGAAAGACGGTGCTGGACCTTTACTGCGGCGCGGGGGCCATCGGCCTGGCCGTGGCGCGGGACGCGGCGCGGCTCATCGGCAGCGACATCGTGCCCCAGGCGGTGGACAACGCCCGGCGCAACGCCGCCAAAAACGGCGTAGTCAACGCCCGGTACATCTGCGGCGACGCGTCGGCGGTGGCCGCAAAGCTGGCGGCGGATGGCCTGCGGCCGGACGTTATCATCACCGACCCGCCCCGAAAGGGCATGGACGAGCCCGTCCTGGCGGCCATGGCCGCCATGGGGCCGGAGCGGCTGGTGTACGTGTCCTGTGACCCGGGCACCCTGGCCCGGGACTTGAAGCGGCTGGCCGCGCTGGGCTACGCCGCCCAACGCTGCGTCGCCGTGGACATGTTCCCCCGAACGCACCACGTAGAGACGTGCGTGCTTTTGTCCAAACTTAAAGTCGAACACTACATTGAAGTCGATCTGGACCTGGACGAGTTGGATCTTACATCTGCGGAGACGAAAGCCAGCTACTGGGAAATCAAAGAGTATGTTCAGGAGCACTTCGGTCTGAGCGTCAGCAACCTCTATATCGCCCAGATCAAGCGCAAATATGGCATCATCGAACGCGACAATTACAATCTCCCCAAGTCAGACGACACCAAGCGGCCACAGTGTCCGCCGCAGAAGGAAAAGGCAATTGTCGAGGCATTGAGACATTACAAGATGATTAAGGAAGATACAGAATGAAGACTCTTTACTGCTGCCCGAAATGTTGGTCACGCTATGGGCAAGGATCTCATTGTTAAAGGTGTCCAGAAGAATGGTCCATTCCCAAGTTTGCTCTTTTGCTCTGAGTTTGGTCATGTTTGAGACCACGAGTTCCAGAGGACGAGAAGCATTCCACTGCCCACAAACCAAGTTTGGAAAGATGATGTGTTCATGCCCCGGCGGCTGGTATTTATACTTTCTGGCTTTAGAATTGATACCCGCCAGTTTACAGCATTTATGAGCCAAGTTGTCTGAAAACACCCAACCTGTTTTATTGAACACATCTCTCGCCAGACGGTGATAGCCGTAGGAGGGGTGTTCGGCGTGGGCCTTCTGCAGCAGCGTTGACAACAAAATACGGTCTTTTTCATATCGGTTCGGCGTCCCTTGTCTGCTGAGCCATTTATAATACCCGGAACGGTTCACGCCCATGATACGACACAAAAAGCTCACCGTATACCTGCCTTTAAGTGCTTCGATTACTTCATATTCTTTTCACTGCCAGTAACGTATACCTTGCCTGTCCCAACTCCTTCCGTCCAATATCCTTTTTTAATCTTTCATTCTCTATCTCCAGTTTCGCTACCATGAGGCGCAGTTGGTCTTCTTCGGAAAGATGCTTGCTGGTATGCAGCGCTGCAAAATGGTTTCCGGGGTGCCCTTTATGCACAAAAGAGCTTTCTCCTTCCGCAATGTGCTTCTTTACCCAGCGGCAGATCATGCTCCGATCTGCGTGATACTCCTTCTCCAGTGTTCGCACCGAGACGTGTTCAGCCAAAAGCTTGTTTACGATCTCGGCCTTCTCTTCCGATGTCCATGTCCTCCTTTTCTGGCCCTTCTTCATAATTTTCACCTCCGATCCTTCATTTTAGCATAATGAAAAAGTAGGCACATGGTTGTTTTCCATGTGTCTACCTTTATCTTACCACTGCTATCATACTCTGCACTTCGCCGGAGGCTTGAATAGGCCCTAGGAGGGCCCGAGACCGGCAGGCGTCTCAAGACGTATCGAAATTTTGCCTCTTGCATCACTTGCCCTGCAGCCCGTAAACGGGCGATTCATTTTTCCATTAGTGCTCTCGTTGATTAAGTTTTTTACTTGCAGCTCACTTCGCTCGATGCTTGCAGCTAAAGCTTTTGGCGAGACACCTCCACTGGCAAAGCCAGTGGTTTCCGAAACCAATGAAAGCCTTTCTGGAGGAACAGGCTGACCTACCGACCGAATATGATGAACAAATTGTGCAGCGGCTGATAGAGCGAGTAGCAGTTTTTGATGAGAAGATAACGGTGAGGTTTAAGTCTGGCGTGGAGATCAGTGCGGAGAAAGAAGATGAATACGGGAACGCACTACAGGTACAAGTGGAACTTACAGGGCGTTCTTCGGATGTATAGCATCTTGTATTAATCAACAATCTGGTTTATAATGAAGTATAGTGATGGAAGTGCGCGGTGAAACATCAGATAAGATTAGGCAGTTGTGTGAGAAAAAGAATATTAGTTTGGCTGAACTTTTTAGGCGAATTGGGCAGACACCCCAAAAAGTTAATTTTAAACTGAAACGTGGCACAGTCTCTTTTGATGAGATAATGGCGATTACGAAGGCGCTGGACGTGAAGTATGAGCAAGTGTATTTTTGATGGAAAAAATATAAAGATTAATAATAGGGAATTAAGAGAAGCAACATAGGGCAATGTCCAGAATCATGAAGGGGGTTCTTCTTGGAATGATAATCAAAGTATTAAGAATAATTATTTCATTTATTACAGTAGTTACAGCAATTGTATTTTTTATACGAAGTACTATATTTGTACCCACATCTGATGTTTATCAAACAATGATTCTCTCATTGCTTATATTAATTGCAACAACATTTGCACTGGACAATATAGATAATGACAGAAAGTGGAAGAACATTTCAAAGGAACTGAGTAAAATAATTTCATCCATTTCGCCTTCTCAAATACAAGTTTTTAATAATAGTGGTGATTGGGTAGATGCTATGGATGCTATGATAAAAAGTGGTGTGCATACGGTCGATACGGCATCCCTGGATAGAGAAACTAGAAGCAAATCATCAGTAGATCGTTCTAAAGTATGGAAGCACATAAATGCATGCTGCCATGATTCTAGAATCAATTTCCGACATATAGTACGGATAAGAAAGAATAATTTTTATAACATTGTCGACCGAATTGACAATGGAGCATCTGAGAAAAATTCATATTTCGGATATTATATGCTTCCTTCAGATTTTTCTTTTCCGACATTTGGTATTATCGATAATAAGTATGTTTCAACAAGAAGTCCATATCATGAGGGTGAAATACCTCGATATTTGATTATTGAAAACCAAGAAATTGTCACATATTTTGAGCGGTATTATAGAGAACTTTGGGATAGCTGTGAAAAAATATCCACAGTTGAGGAGATAGAACTAATTTATTCGCAGTTTAAAGCTCAATTTTCAAAAAAGGAGAATAATGAAATCACTGCAAAACTAGAAAGAATTAAAAAGAAAGGGATGATAAGCGATGTGTGATATTATTCCACTAAACGAAATTACTGTAGACAACGAAAAATATGGAGGAAAATCAGTATATCTAAAGAAATTGCTGGAATTTGGATGTATTGTTCCTGACGGAGTTGTTATTCCCTCACAATATTACGAAAAGTATATAAGTGGATTATTATCAGAAAAGGACATACAGCATTTAGAGGCGTGCATAAAATTTTATTTCCCTGGAGATGAAACACTCATTTGTCGATCTTCTTCAAATGTAGAAAATACATCGGATTATGCAAGCTGTGGAGTTTTTTCTTCTTTTATTTGTAGAGGGTCAGATTCGCTTTATACATGTATCGAAAATGTTTGGAAATCTACCATTGATAAAGCAGCTCAATCTTATTTAAATCTTGTGGGAATAGATAAGAGTCAGTTAAAGATGGCGGTGATTGTTCAGAGATTTATTGAAGGCCCTGTTTCTGCAGTCATTCATTCATATGATATTATTGAAGATGAAAATAGGATTATTATTGAATATACAACTGGAGACGTTGCTGAGATTGTTGACGGAACAGTAGATGCCCAAACTGTTTATATGGATTACTCAGGTAATATCTTAGGCGGTGAAAATAGCGGAGTAGTGTTTTCCAAAAAGAACAAAACTGACATTTCAACCCTATGTTTATTGATTGAAAATTCTTTGGGAGCACACGTTGAAATAGAAGCTATTATTACCTCTGAAGCTATTGTTTTCTTACAGTGTAGAAAAATCATATGAGGAGGTGAATTCAGATGATGAAAGGATTATGCGTTAGCAAAGGTAATGCATCAGGTAGAGTTGTAATTGTTGACAGGTCATTTTCACGCCAGGAATTGTTTCAATCAAGTATTCTTGTAATGAAAACTTTGGATAGAAATTTGCTAATTAATCTAAATGTAAATAATGTTGTTGGTATTATTGCAGAGGTTGGAAACATTGGAAGTCACGGGGCTGGTATACTCCGTCACCTTCACATTCCTTGCATTGTTCGAATAAGAGATGCCACTTCAATATTGAAAAATGGAGATCAAATCGTTTTAAATGGGACAAAAGGGACAATTGATTTTGAAAATGCACCTTTTGTAGAGGAAAACCTCCATGAAAAACATAATTGGGGGAATTTCTATCGAAGTATTACTATGGCAGATTTTTCACAGAAAAATATAGAAACGAATACTGATTGGTATTGCGCTCGTCCGGATCGGCCATATCAAAAATTGCGGTTTGATATTATTAGAAATGCGTTTGTTGGGAGTGCTGCTTATTTGTTTAACTTGCCCATAGGAGAAATAAGGCAAAATAACGATCGTGCAATAGAAGTGATTGGATTTCCTAATAATATAGATATATGTCGTTTTGTATTGTGTAATCCACAATGGTTAATTGATAAGGCAAAAGAAAGAAGTCTTATTATAAACGACATTCGTATAGAATTAAGAAGGCTTCTGCAACACGAAAAGTCGCTTGATGGTTATTTTCAAATTTTTTTAAAAGGAGCGGAGCTTTATAGAAAATTATTTCTTTATTCACTAATGTCTCAAGCTATTTCTGATGAGTTGCTTGATGCATATGTGGATTTTGTTAGTATGCTTTTGAATACAAATTATTCTCGTGATATTTTAGAACTTCACTCTGTTTATGTTCAAAATTGTTTAGACTCAGGAATTGACCCGGGTGTTTCGCAAAAATGGAAGATAGAAAAGGCTTATCCGCATATTTGGGAAGGATATATAACATTTGAAAGGCTAAACGAAGATTCCACTATTTCTGCAGCAATTTTGTCAAAAAAAGATGCGAGTCTGTTAAAAAGAGATTATGATTCGTTTCGAACTATTGTTCCGTTGGTATACCAGCTTTCAGAAGAATTCTTTTATACATCCAGTAGTATTAATTCATTTATTAACTGGAGTTTGGTTCAACTTTGCTATGAATATAATAAAATTACAGGTTCTGCAATTTCGGTCGATGAAATCTATGAATGGTCAATGGAAGAATTGTTTTTTAATATAGGCAAAGTGAAAGGAGTAGATGTTATGAAAGATTATAGTTTTATGAGTGCATTTAACCCGGCGGACAATTTGGTAAAAGAGTATGACAATTGGGTAATCTTATTAAGAGAAGGACAGAACACCTTGGGTGACTGCATCTTTGTTTTAAAGAGAGAGGTCTCATCATTTGGTGAAATGTTACCTGAAGAAAGTGCAGAATTAGCTATTGCAATGAATTGGTATGAAACAAAATGCAAGGACTTGTTTGGTGCAGAGAAATTCAATTATATTGCGGCTATGATGAGGGACAATTTTGTTCATTTTCATGCTTTCCCAAGATACTCTTCTCAGAAGGAAATGTACGGGTGTGTTTGGAAGGATGAACGCTGGCCTCGGGTTATTCAATTTGGTCCAGTTTCGCACTCAAAGGATATTTTGGCGAGAATTCGTGATGATTTAAAAAAATAGTTCGCAATTTAATCGTAAAGTTATGTAGAGACTATCTGCATGCACCGTTGCTTTTCAACAGGATAGGCCAATTAGAAGGTTGATTTGTCTCCAATAACAGACAAGCAGTCAAAATAGCAGTTGATATGTTGCTGAGAAAGGACCGGAGTAAATGACGTACGTTCTGTCCACCCGCGCCATGTGGAGACGGTTGTTCAACTTTCCAAGGGAGAAATACAGTCAACAAAAATCAGGGTCGATTGCTCTCTGGAGGATATGGATATGTCCGGTTTCCAGAAAGGCGCGACCTATAGGGTGATCAAGGCGTATATGAAAGAGCACAGCGGCCTCAAAGTCTCTTTCCTCTATATCGCCCAGGTCAAGCGCAAGTATGGCATCATCGAGCGCGACAATTACAATCTCCCCAAGTCAGACGACGCTAAACAGCCACAATGCCCACCGGAGAAGGAAAAGGCTATCATTGAAGCGTTGAGGCATTTCAAGATGATTACGGAGGAACGCAAATGAAAACTCTTCTTTCCTGTGAGTTCAACTTAGATACCGTATGTGTAGAACTTAGGTACACCGACGGCAGCATGATCTCCATTGATTGCACCGCCGTTGAAAACGAGATCGCAGATAATCTTTACCAGCGGTCTGAGCTTGACTACCTCATTTATAATGATCCGTTGGCATATGCTGATTTGATCCTTAACGGAGAAGCAGAAAACTACTTGAAACTCGTAACAGAGTACAAATCTTTAGATTGAGCAAATCCGCCGGTACTTGCATCAAACCATGCTCGTACCGGCGGACATATTAATAATTACATTAGTGTTGCTTCGCCTTATGGTCTGCTAAGACTTTCCCTGCCTTACTCTTAGCCTTGCTGGAAGAGGACTTAGACGCAAGCGTCTTTCCCGCCTTTCCAACTGTACCACCATGATGACGTGCCATGTCTACCCTCCTTTCAAAAAAACTGAAAGAGGGCAGCGAAACCGCCGACACCGCCCGAAATGCTCAATTACCTCTTACCTGCCCGAACCGGAATGCGAAATGCCTTATGTCCACGAGTCTTGGCATAGATTCGCTGTCCGTTGGAGAGTGTGATATACGCCGTGTAGATGTACACCACGGAAGAATCGCCCTGTGAAGAGCGGTCACTTTTTTCCACGTCCTTATCCTCCTTTCAAGAATTTTTCAGAGACGCAAAACAGATTATTTGCAGACGTATCTCTGAAACCCCTTGAAAAAAGTAGAGACGACCCGTATACTTGTGTAGCCTTTAGGAAAGTATATGGGCGGTTTAGTCGTCAATACTTTTCTCATTTGAGTCCCGGTTGAGTTCCCCCTCATCCGGGACTCATTTTATGTTCTTCGGCAGAACGCCGAGCGAACATCATGTATTGTAGGGCATAGCAGTCGCCCTTGTAAGGTCAAAGACAATTGCCTTTTCGGCCCGAAATAGTTCACCATCTGCCCGATATGTGGACTCTTTGAGGTTCCACCCCATGATCCGTTCTACTGTGTTAAGTAAGTCTCTTGCGTTCCACCGCACAGACAACGCACCAGATGCCTTCGGACGATAGAACACAGTCGCGTTTGGTTCGTTTGCCCCACACGCCTGAATTGCGATCTTTCCCGCGTCTGCATTAATTAGAAGCCTGGCATACTCCGGTTCACCGAGCTTGAGTGTCACCGATCGGTTGAAAGTAATGCCGTTCGTTGTGAAAGAGACGTACGGAACGCCCTCCGAAAAATCAAAGGCAGTAAAACCTTCCAGGCCAAACATCTTACACACCCCCTTCGTCTAAAAATATTATATCATACCTCTCAGCGATATACAACCATAAAATCCCAAATAATTATAAAATTTCGTCTGTCTTCGTTTCTCATTTTGAGAAGTCTCTTTTCAATTCATCTTTGACTTTCGCTCTAAAAGCCCTCCCCTTTCGTCCAGTCCATATAAACAGCAGCGTGCTTTTCAAACTATTCGCAATTGCCAACTCACAGCTCTCGCATGATCTCCATAAACTGATCCATCGTATAAGCTCCGTCGATGCCGAATTCCCGGTTCTTGAACACCATGAAATAGCGGTAGTTGTCGCCCGCTTTCATTTGCCACCAACGTCCGAGCTTCAGTTTTCGCTCACTGTCGCTGTTATCGCGGTCGTCGCCCTTGTACTCGATCAGGACAAGTTTTCCAGACTTGGTCATAACCATGAAATCGGGATAATGATTGATAAAGCCGTTCAAGCGGAAACCCTTACGGTCAATGATCCGGTGCCACCACTTCACATTGTCAAGTCCGACGATGGAATCAAGCAGTTCATGCTCTCCGCCGTTCATGTCGTCTTTCTCCGCCTCATACAGAGACTTTGGGATAGAATCCGTCGTATCAGCAGGCGTAATGACCTTCGGCAGCATATAACTATCCCGGCAGACGATCTTTCCGCTGTCAAGCCACCGTCCAAATTTGTCTTCACGGTAAGCGTCCTCTAGCGTCCTGATCTTCTCTTCGATTTTTCTGGCATAGGTCGGGACAGCCGTCTCCATGGCAGAAAGCTCATCCTCCGTCATGCCGCCGACAATGCGCCGCACATAGTCGTTGATCTCCGCCGCAGCATAGCGGTTATTCCGATTGATCTGGGCGCAAATCATATTGGTGCAGCTTTGAATTTTCTGTTCCGGGGGTAGCTGTGCTAGGTAACTGCGGATGTACTCGCTGGTCTCAGCGTCTGCCCGCCTGTACTTTGGGACCGCTTCGCCCTTCTCGGCAACATCCACCCGATACATTTCACCGGTAACCAATTCAAATCGTACCTGTGCATCTTGACCGGCCAGGGAAAAACCATCGGACAAGTTTTCCGGCTCCAGGAGCTCAAACTCGCCGCCGAACAAGTCGGGCACAGAACGCAAGAAAAATTGCGGTACTCTCAGCCCAGATACCTCGTCGGATAAATACGCTTGTATAGCGTTTTGTGTCAGCATCTCCCCTAGTTCACCCCCGGTAAATCCCATATCGGACGTGTCGTTTAACGCAGCATTATAGCTCTCTGCCTGTGTGGTCGCCTCGCTTACCATGGCTGCGACATCCGATCCTGCCTGTGTTCCGCCAGAGAGAGCACTGTGGACTTCTTCTGTGTTGACATCGCTGAAATCGTCTTCTATCGGTTCCGGTTCCGGTGGAAGCGTGGTCTGCTCCTGTTCAGGAGCTACGGGCGTCTGCGGAACTTCTGCCGTCTCACCGACACGATAATCCTTACGGCTGAATCCAGCTTTGTTCAGGCCAGTGACGATCTTCTCCAACGTGCTGTGGAAATCAGCTGAGTTTGTGAGCACATAGGATGTATTCAACAGCGGAGAGCTGTGTACTTTTGCATAGGGCTGTCGCAAGATCCGCCCAACGATTTGCTCCACATCCACGGTAGAGGTCCGATTGGCAAGGGAAGCCAATATGTATGCGAAGGGACAATCCCATCCCTCCTTCAGCGCATTTACAGTAATAATGTAGCGGATCGGACAGTTCCGGCTCATCAGGTCCTGACCTTTGATGTCATCTACGACAGAAGTTTTGATGGCGATCTCCTCTTTTGGTATCCCCATCTCGATCAGCATGCTCTTGATCCGATCATAAGTGACACTGTCTTCTCCAGTGCGCGGCTGTGCCTGGAACAGAACTACGGGGCGGATATAAGTGCCGCCAGCTTGCTCGGCTGCGATCGCCTCTTGCTCTATGCTGCCGCGAAGTTGTATCGCGTCCTGGATCACTCTTTGGCGGGACGTCCGGTTATAGACCACCACAGGCAGCTTGACCATGTGCTCTTTCTTCAAGTCACGGGCGTCCACATAGGATATGATATTGCTGTTTTTCCGCGGCGTCGCCGTCAGGTCCAGCACAAAGGACGGATTCAGGTTGTTCAGCATCTCCACGCTGAGCTCTGACCCGGCGTTATGGCTCTCATCCACGATAACGATCGGCTCCAGATGACGCAGCACCTGGATCAATGCCGTTTCCGGCGTGTCCGCCAACAAAACATCGTCATCCTTGTAGTATTCCGCAAATCGGGCAAGGTTGCCGTTTTCCTGATAGACCTTGCGGACCTCCCGGTTCTTGCTATTGATCCGCAAAGAGCTATAACTCATGATGCAGACAGTCAGCATCTCCCGCACCGTATCGGGGGAAAAGTTCTGCCCGTTCAGCAGCATGTCCTTCGTATATACGCCCACGCGCCCGGCGAAGTCCTGATCCAATCTCCGCCGATAATCATGTTCAACGTCGGAGAGGGTTCGGATGGTCTGCGTCAGAATGGAGTCGCTGGGGACGAGCCAAACCACGACCTTTGGCTTATTGATGGGCATAGCATCAAAGATACGCCGCACGGAAGCACAGGCCATAAAGGTCTTTCCCCCGCCGGTAGGGACTTTCATGCAGATATGGGGAACGCGGTCAATCGCATTGTTATACGACGGAACGCCATTCAACCCCACAGCAACATCCTTGGAAAACCAGTATTCCCTCCACGCGGAATACAGATTGACGCCTCGGTTGACACAGTTCATGTAGTCCGTCAGATCTCGCATGACCTGTCTTTGATAGCCGTTCAGCTCCATAGCAGCGCCCCCTTAGAGTTTCGTAATATCTCTGGGAATCTTCTTGAATGTAATGTGGTACTTTTCCATTTCCGCTTCGCTCAGCATACAGAGATCTGCGTAGATCACATACGCGCCAGCTTTTGTTTTGATCGTATGTAAAAACTCCCGATTCAGTGTGGTGACAGCTTCCCTTTCGTAGTAGAAATAATAGGCGCTGTCCACATGTACTCCCATGAAATAGGGCTCGTCCGCATGTGGCCCAGGTAGACGGCTTTTGGTTTCCGTGAAATAGACATACTCCCGAATTTTATCCACACCCACGTCCTCGTTGAGCACATCGCCAATGAGCAACGGCTCACCGAGCTCATAATAGCTGAAACTGCCGCCGGTCCCGGCCATTTGCTCTTGCTTTTTGTATGTCCCAACCACACTGAGATGTCCTGCTTCAACTTTGGGCCTTCCAACCGTATCATATTTTCCCTTGGCGTCCTTTGCCGCTTGTTTTGCCTTGGCCAGAAGTGCTTCTCCGTCATTCAAATTTGATATGGACAACTCCACATCGTATATTGTTTCTTCTACGTCCTTGGAAGAAGAATACCCGCTGATAACGCGTCGAATCCTTTCTGCATCAATTCTTTCAGCATAGTCCATCATCTCAACGAGAATAAATCGACGATTTCCACCATCCGCTTGATTAGCCTTTAAAACTGAATGAGCGGTCGTGCCAGAGCCCGCAAAGGAATCCAAAACTATTGAATCCTTATCACAGGAAATCTGAATAATACGATCTATCAAACGCGTCGGTTTGGGGGTTTCAAAAGGCGCCGTTCCGCCAAATATTGCCTTTAACTCTTTTTTTGCTTCATCTGTATGTCCGACTTCATTATATGGCCATAGATTTGTTGCTGCCTTTCCGACATTTTCTTTGATATGGTTCTTAAACCGAATGCCACCTGTTCCGTTTGATGTAAAATAATATGATGGCCAATTGCCTTGAATGTATCTAGCTAGTGCAATTTCATGTGCTTCCTGCGCTGGAATAGCAAGCATTACCGCTTTTACATCTTGACGAACCTCGGTAATAGATACATTGCAGAGTTGGGCTCTCTTTTCGGCATCACCTATGTCACGCAACTCATATGGAGCCCACTCGTTCATAATTGCCAAAACATTTCGTTGCTCGTCTTTCCAGTGCCGACCCGCCGCTGGGTAAATCAACTCACCTGTGATTGGTTGCTGTATTGCATATACCATACCCTGATGATCACCCGAGCCAGCAGCAGACACATCGCCAGATTGCCATTCCACTGGGTCATGATCAGGGCTCCCGTGACGTGCGTCCATTCCTTCTGTTCGATTAAGTTTTTGAGGAACCCATGGATGTCTCTTTGAGTACACAAGAATACTATCCGTCTCGTATGGTATTCCTTTTGAATCGTTTCGTGGTGAGTATGTTTTTTGCCATGCAATATTTGACACAAAATTAAGTCGCCCAAATATCTCATCGCATATCATTTTTAGCGCAGAACACTCATTATCATCAATGCTGATAAAAATGGCACCATCATCAGATAACAAGCGATGAAGCAATCTGAGACGAGGATACATCATGCACAGCCATTTGTCATGACGAGATAAATCTTCCCCCTCATCTCCAACGACTTTACCTATCCATTGTTTAATCTCTGGTGCATCAACATTGTCACTGTAAACCCATTTTTGGTTTGCCGTAGTACTAACTGCTGTATTATATGGAGGATCAATGTATATGCACTTGACCCGCCCCTCATATTTAGGGAGCAGGGCTTTCAAAGCTTCCAGATTATCACCATGGATGATCATGTTCTCGCTGCCATTGTCCTCCTCGTGCTGGCCGTCGGCATCATAGCTGTACTGCCGCTCCAGCACACGGTACGGCACATCCAAATGGTGATTAACGACTTTCTCTTTTCCGACCCATTCAAGAGTTGGCATGATGTTCTCCTATATGTCCAGCAGTTTCAGTTCAGAATCCGAAAACAATCCGCTGTTTTTTAACAGCTTCTTCAGACATTGCTTATACGTTTCCTTCCTGATGCTTAAAAACGCCTCATGCGCGTAAACAACCCCTATCGAAATTTGAAGCTGATCTCGAATATCATCCACCGTTATCTGCTCATAAGTCTCTCTATCCACCAGAACGATCCCGATTCCCGTAAAACATTTCATCTGGCTGACAAATGTTGAGTATTGAGCAATATACTCCTGAAGAACCCCCCACATCACTTCCTTGTCAGCCATCTTCATTGCCTCACACGCTCTCTCACTTTTCTTCGCTGATCTAGAGATCATGGTGCGGGTTTCCTGTGCTGCTTTTATCAGCAGCTTAGAGATTTCTAATGTTCGCCCATTATTCCGAAAAACAAATGTATTGAAATCCGTTGACATCTTTCGTCCTTTCCGCTATAAAAACCATTACAACAGTACATTTTTATTATATCACAACATCTTGTATCTCACAAATAGTTTTTACACTACTGCTCACGCCCCGGCCGACAACCAACCCTGGGCGTCTTCGGCTCGATCACAATGATCTCCCTCCCCAGCTTTCGGGCATAGCGGACCGTTGCCGCTGTGCCGCCGCGCCACTCACCGTTGTAGACCGCCAGCAGATAGGCCGCGTGATCCACCATGTAGCGATTGCGCTCCATCATGCAGTCGTCGTGATAATCCTCGCTGATGTAAGTCACCGTATTCGCCCTTCTCAAAATCTTCGTATAAAGCCTCCGCGCTGAAGCTGCCCACTTGTCCGCCTGTCCCCTGAATGGCACGACACAGTGAAGTTTCAGCGCGGGGTTTGTTTTGCGCAGTTCCAGAACGGTCGATGCCGCCCAGATGTCCGTTCCCTCCGCCATGCCAGAGTAGAAATCTGTCACGCCAGCCTCGATCAACATTTGAATTTCCCACTTCAGCACTGCTTTCAGCTCCACGCACCTGCTGTCCGCTTCGTCGTATCCCCACGGAAATTTTTTCGGACGATGCCCGGTAAATGCACAGCAATTGTCGTTCATCAAAACGCCCCCTTCTGTATGGCTAAATAATAGCCATATGCCATGGCCATTATATCAGCCATAATAGGCAGTGTAAAGAAGGGGCTGATCGTATGATTCGCTATGCGCCGCTGTGGAAAACCATGGCTGAACAGAAAGTCACAACCTACACCCTGCGCTTCAAATACGGCATGAGCCACGCAACTGTCCAGCGGCTTCAGACCGATATGCCTGTGTCAACGCACACGCTCAACAAGCTCTGCACGATCCTGAACTGCCAACTGGCAGACATCGCGGAATACGTCCCCGATGATAAGTAACAGCCCCGGCCTTTGTCACGGCAAAGAGCATGGGGCTGTTACTTATTTGCTTTGCGAGGCCGCAGTCTCGCAAAGCGACAAAAGCTGAGAAGATCACATCGAATCATATGATGTGATCTTCTCAGCTTTTGCATTTTCGCCGGGATGGGCACAAACAGCGGTCCAGCGGTTTGTGTACCACTCACGGCGAAAAGCAGGGGTATCCAAAGGGGGCGGCCAGCCCCTTTTGGCGCACGACTTTGCTTGCAAAGTCTAGTGTGTTATACCTTTTGCGGCCGCTGGCGCGGGAAAGGGGCTGTGGATGGGCGCCCACAGACCGTTTTCCGTGCCAGCAGAACAGGGAGAAATTGCATGAATCGTCCATGCGATTTCTCCCTGTTCGTGTGTAGGCGACGATGCGAAATGGCGGCTGCCAAGGCCGCCATGAAGCAGCGTCGCCGGGGCCGCAAAAGGTATACAAAAGCCCCCGTCTGCCGCAGCACACAATTTGAAACGCAATCCTTGTGAAAGACATGTCTGGACAAGCCGCAACTGGACAGTTATAATGTTTTTGAAATTTTTCATAAAATTTTTCGCTTTCCAGGAACAATTTGGCCCCTCTCATGCCCATTCATTATGGAGGGGCCATTCCCTGAGCCGAAGGAGGTGAGCATATGGCAGACCAGAACGGCCCTTCCGGTTTTATCGTTATGCTGGCGGATGGGATCATGGAGATACCCCAGGACAGCTGCCTGTCGTGGATGACGCTGTTTTACGCTTTGCCAAGAGAGCTTGTGGAGAAGCGGCCGGCCTTTCTCACTCTCCCTCGGAACATCGTAAGACTTTTGTCAGATGAACATGCCAGGAAGCTCATCGATGACGATTCGTTTTTGGAGCTGGTTTGGGACTGTTACGCATGGGCGGCGTGGCAGTTTTTCCAAGTCCCCTTCAAAGACGGAGCGTATCACGACATCCCCGGCGAGTGGCAGGACTACTCCGGCGACTTCCCGCTCTGGCGAATGTCCTACGATATCATCAGGTACTTCCGCAAGAAGTTTGAGACGGAGATGGATTGGAGCTTCCAACGGCTGTTCATCATGCCAGAAAACGTGGAGGTCCCCTGGCTGAACTGGCAGCAGTTCAGCAATCTTATTGGGAATCTCACAGACATGATCGTCGCCGAAGAAAACTGGCAGCCTATCATCGACGAGATATGGCTTGATCGGCAAGCGGAGGATTACAACCGCGGGAAAAACTCAAAGAAGCGGGACTTTCTCCGGTCCTGGTATCACGACCGGACGGCCACGCACCTTTCCCTGGAGGACATCGCGCAAAACGGGACCAAGCTGGATGGCGACATACTGTACGACATCGAGGACCCACGGGCCGAGTATGAGAAGAAAGTCATGTCGCGGGATGCGGTGGATTCGTTTTTCGCCAGCCTGTCCCCGGAAGATCAGACGATCCTGCGGATGAGGATGGAGGGCTTCACCCAGCAGCAGATCGCGGACAAGCTGGGCTTTAAGACCACCGGGTCCATCTCCAAACGGATCGCCAAGATCGCCGCCGGATATGAGGCGTTTGCCCATGGCCAGTACAACGATTTTCTAAGCGAACACTAAATCAGACAGAGATGCAAATTGCAGTCACGAGACAGCTCGTGGCTGCTTTTTCTATCCCATGTCGGAAATCCAATCTGAAGGAGGAATCACAATGCTCCCAACAAGATACAAAACACCGCTTTTCGCTGCTACGCTGTCCCGGCACGACCGGCAGTTGAAAACGCGCTCACAGCGCCGAAGAATCGCCAAAATGACATCGGGAAAATACAAAAATCTTCCCGGAACCCCAAATCACAATTATCGTATGAAAAGGAGTAACAATGCCGCGTATGAGCAAGAAACGGAGGGAGGAATGGTCTTTCTTCCTTGACCGCCGTAATCGTATCACATATAACCCCATCTGTAGAGGCTGCACCCAGGACTGCAAGCAGAGCTTCCGTATGGGCATCGTCGCCTGCGACCGTTACTGGTCCAAGCGTTGGAAACCCCAGGATCGGAGGTTGCAGTAATGGAACAGGCACAACACGCCATTCTGCGCTTTCTCAAGCATAAGGGGCCGCCATCGGCCAGATCGAAGCCCACGATGAGCGCACCAAGGAGGAGTACGCCAGCAATCCTGATATAGACCGGAGCCGCAGCAAGTACAATTTCCACATCGTTGAACCACAGGGCAAATACCGCAGATCGGTCGAGCAGCAGATCCGCCAGTCCGGCTGCCGGACCCGCACGGACAGCGTTCGCATGGTGGAGGCTCTCATTACGGCCAGTCCGGGATTTTTCAAGGGCAGGAAGCAAGCGGAGATAAGGGAATACTTGAATTTGCCCTCCAGTTCATCGAGAAGCACCAGTCCAAAAAGACGATCATATCCGCTGTGGTGCATATGGACGAGAAAACACCCCATATGCACCTTTGCTTTGTCCCGCTGACCGAGGACGGCCGGTTATGCGCCAAGGAGATCATCGGGAACAAGAAGAAGCTGACATGGTGGCAGGACGAATTCTGGAAGCACATGGTCAAACGATACCCGGACCTGGAGCGAGGCGAGAGTGCCAGTCAGACTGGCCGGGACCATATCCCCACCAGGCTGTTCAAAGAGGCCGTCCATCTAAACCAGCAGCGGGACAAGCTCATGCAGCTCTTGTCTGAGATCACGCCCTTCAACGCAGGCAAAAAGACCGCCGAGATCGAGGCCATCTTGAGTACATATATCCCCGGTGTGGAAAAGATGAAGACACGCCTCAAGAAGTTTGACAGTGCCTATCGCCAGCTCAAAGATGAAAATGAGCAGTTGGAGAAAAAACTGGACGCCGCGTCCAGAAAAAGCGTAAAGGAGCAGATGGACATCGCGCAAAGGCTGAGCGACTACGAGGCTTTGCGCCGGACGGTGGAATCTATCCCGCCGGAGGTGATAGCCCTCTACACTCGGATGTCAAAGCAGTCCAAAAAGGAGGTCGATAGAAATAGCGTCCAATAGAGATGTTTGGAGCGGTCTGGCAGACCTGCTGGCAGGTCTGATTGAGAAATACGCATTGACTCTTGATATTGACAACATGACACCCACTGTTGAGAATGCAGTATCAGGCGAAGATGATCTCGCCCCAAACAAAGAAATATTGGAACGCACAGTTGAAAAACACAAAGCAGCATGATACAATAAACATGATTTAGATGTCCAAACATTATCGGCTGGAGGTTTTCCTTCCAGTCGATAATGAGATCATTTCGATCTGTAATAGCGCGTCTTCTTCCCTGCCCCCTCTCGCGTCAGCTCGCCCGAGGCCACCAGCTTGCGCAGCGCGCCCTCAACAGAGCTGACGCTGAGCGACGGACACAGTTCCCGGATGTCCTGCTTCGTAAATCGGCCCACCCGTCCCATCGTGGCCCGCCGCACAGTCTCAAGGGCGGGGAGTTTTGTCTCGACCAAGGCAACACGGTCTGCAAAGTCCTTATACGCGGCCAAGATCGTTCCGAGCAGGTACTTGATGAAAGGAACGCTGTCCTCCGCCCCCTCATGCCAGCCGACCTGCGCCTGGCCAAGTGCGTCATAATAGAGGTCCTTGTTCTTTGCGATCTTTGCCTCCAGGGAGATATATCTGCCAACATAGAAGCCGTTTCTATAAAGCAGCAGTGTAGTCAGCAGACGGCTCATCCTGCCATTTCCGTCGTTGAACGGGTGGATGCAGAGAAAATCGTGGATGAAAACGGTGATGGCGATCAGTGGTTCCACTTCCATGTTGCCGATCACGCGGTTATATTCCTCGCATATCCTGTCCAGAGCCTCCGGTGTTTCATAGGGGGCAAGCGGCGTAAACAGCGTCTCCGTATGGCCGTCGGGATAGGTGGCGCTGATATAATTCTGTACGTTTTTGGTCCTGCCAGCCATGGGATTGTTCATGTGGCTGTACAGGATCTTGTGAAGCTGCAGGATATAGTTTCGCGTGATCGGAATAGCGTCGAAACTCTCATGTATGATATTCAGCACATCGCGGTAGCCCGCTATCTCCTGCTCGTTCCGGTCTCTGGGCGCTGTCTTTTCCTGGACGAGCTGCCGGATGCGGGTATTCGTCGTAACGATCCCCTCGATCGCGTTGGACGCCTGGGTGCTCTGGACCTTGGCGATCTCCACCAGCTTCTCCAGTTCCTCCGGGCGCTGTTTTAAGTACAGCTCCTGTTTTCCGGCCTCTTTATAGATCGCCGCGACCAAACCGAGCAGCTCCGAATCCCACTTTTTATCCTTGATCTCGGAATAGTTGAAGTTTCTCATATCCCCACCTCATTTCCCTTAAATTATATCCATTAATAAGGGAAAAATCAACACTTCCTCAAAAATACCCTTAATTAATTCGACCTATTAAGGGAAAATCGTATATTTTAGGGCAAGAACGCAACAGACACAGACAAAGTGCAACGACCGTTGCACAAATGGGAGGCTATGCGCAAATGACAAAAGAGAAGACAAAAGTTTATACCTACACACGGGTGTCAACGGCCATGCAGACCGACGGGTACTCCCTGGACGCGCAGAAAGCCCGGATCAAGGCGTATGCCGATTATAACGATTATGAGATCGTCGGTGAATACGAGGACGCGGGCAAGTCCGGCAAGTCCATTGAGGGCCGAGCAGAATTCAACCGCATGATGGATGACATCAAGGCTGGAAAAGATGGCGTGTCCTTTGTTCTCGTCTTCAAACTGTCCCGCTTTGGCCGCAACGCGGCGGATGTGCTGTCCACCCTGCAGGTCATGCAGGACTTCGGGGTGAATCTGGTTTGTGTGGAGGATGGCATCGACTCCTCCAAAGACGCGGGCAAGCTAATGATCTCCGTGCTGTCTGCCGTGGCGGAGATCGAACGGGAGAACATCCGCGTTCAGACCATGGAGGGCCGCATACAAAAGGCCCGCGAAGGCAGATGGAACGGCGGCTTTGCCCCCTATGGCTACCGGCTCAATGACGGCAAGCTGGAAATTGCGGAGGATGAAGCCTCCGCCGTCCGGACGATCTTCGACCGGTATGTGAACACCGAGATGGGAGCCAACGGCGTCGCCAAATACCTGGACGATCACGGCATCCGAAAGATCCAGCGACAGAACGGCAAAAGCCCTCTGTTCAACGCCCATCTGGTGCGGATGATCCTGAAAAACCCGGTCTACTGCGGAAAGATCGCCTATGGGCGGCGCAAAACGGAGAAGGTCCACGGCACCAGAAACGACTACCATCTGGTGGCCCAGGACAATTATATCCTGGTGGACGGGCTGCACGAGCCCATCGTCTCGGAGGAGCTATGGCAAGCCGCCCAGGTGAAGCTGCTGGCCCAGGCAAAGCGGTATGAGCATGTGAACAAAACCAAGGACGAGCACATCCATCTGCTGTCCGGCATCGTGAAATGCCCGGTCTGCGGCGCGGGCATGTATGGCAACAAGAGCGTCAAGCACAAGAAGGACGGCACAAAATACAAGGACTTCTATTACTACGGCTGCAAGCACCGCGCCATGGTGGGTGACCACAGGTGCGACTACAAAAAGCAGGTCCACGAAGAGCTGCTGGACGACGCCGTGGCAGAGGTCGTCGCCAAACTGGTCAGCAACCCCAAGTTCTCCGCTATGATGCAGCAGAAGATCAACATGAAGGTGGATACCTCCGCTATCGACCAGGAAATCGGAAACTATGAAAAACAGCTCCGTCAGCATTACGCCGCCAAATCCCGGCTACTGGACGAGATCGACGCCCTGGACCCGGACGACAAGCACTACTTGAGGCGCAAGTCAGACCTTGATGAACGGCTTTATCGGATGTATGATAAGATAGAATCTGTTGAATCCCAGCTGATCGAGGCACGGGCCAAGAAGACCGCCATTGAAGCGGAGAAGATCACTGGCGACAACATCTACAAGGTACTGATCTGCTTTGACAAGCTCTACAAGGCCATGAACGACGCCGAACGCCGTCAGCTCGTGGAGGCGCTGATCTCAGAGGTACATATCTACGAGGAACGGCAGCCCAGCGGCCAATGGCTCAGATCCATCAAGTTCCGGCTCCCGATCATCGAAGAGGACATGGAAATGAGTTTGGTAAACAATGAGCACATTGAGACGTGCGTGCTGCTAACAAGAGGCGGACAGGCGATAAAATAACAGGCCGGCGGAGAGTTCTCCGGCGGCCTGTTTCGTTTTTCACGCGCTCAGCAGAATTTTTTTATGGCCTCGTCGATCATGGCGGCGCACTGTTCGATCCGCGCCCCGTCCTCCGGGGCCGTGTCGGTCAGGGGCTTGCGCACGCCGCCCAGCGCGACGCCCGTGCGGAGCTTTATGACCGCCTTTATCATGGCGTACATATGCCCCGTACCGGCGCAGAGCGCGGCGATGATGTCGTTGCAGGCGTACTGGATGGGCCGGGCCTCGTCATAACGCCCCGCCCGGCACAGGTCGTATATCCTCAGATACAGCTCCGGCATGACCCCGTAGGTGCCGCCGATGGCCCCGTCCGCGCCGATAGCGAGACCGCCCACAAGCTGCTCATCCGGGCCGTTGAACACGGCGAAGTCCTCCCCGCCCTCGGCCTTGAACATCTGGATGTCCTGGATGGGCATGGAGCTGTTCTTCACCCCGGCCACCCGGGGATTTTTCAGCATCTCCCGGAACAGCGGCATGGTGAGCGCGGTGCCCGCCAGTTGGGGGATGTTGTAGATGATGAAATCCGTGCGGGGCGCGGCGGCGGAGATGTCGTTCCAATACCGGGCGATGGACCGCTCCGGCAGATGGAAGTAGATGGGCGGGATGGCGGCGATGGCGTCCACCCCCAGGCTCTCGGCGTGGGCGGCCAGGACCGCGCTGTCGGCGGTGTTGTTGCAGGCCACATGGGCGATGACGGTCAGTCTGCCTCCCACGGCCTCCATGACCGCCTCCAGGGTCCGTTTGCGGTCCTCCACCCCCTGGTAGATGCACTCACCGGAGGAGCCGCACACATAAAGCCCCTTCACCCCCGCGCCCAGCAGATACTCCGCCCAGGCGGCGGTACGCTGGGAGCTGATATCGCCCGCGTCGTCATAGCAGGCGTAAAAGGCCGGGATGATGCCCCGGTATTTGCCGATGTCCCGCATGGTAAACGCTCCTTTGCTCCATGGTCTTTTTTGCCATTGTACCTAACCGCCGGAGAAAGTGCAAGTGTTTTCTGCGGCCGAGCCGGGGGTGGCGTCCGGCGGAAGAATATGCTATAATACCGCCAGCGGTGGACCTACACCGCAAACCCATAAAAAGAGAGGGAGCGGCGATGAAAAGAAAACTCTGGCCCTGGCTGCTGATCCTGACCGCGCTGGCCGCCATCGTTGTGCTGTCTGCCTGCGGCGGGCAGGCGGACGAGCCCTCGGCGGAGCCGGCGGGCCCCACGGCCACGGCGGCCGCCGATCTGCCGGAATTCGGCAAGAACTATTACGATGTAAAGAACGTGGTGCTGTACCTGGACCTGTACGGGGAGCTGCCGCCCAACTACATCACCAAGGAGGAGGCCCGCAAGCTGGGCTGGAAGGGCGGACCGGTGGAGAAATACAGCCCCGGCGCGGCCATTGGCGGGGACCGCTTCTCCAACCGGGAGGGCCAGCTGCCGGAGGCGGCGGGCCGCACCTATACCGAGTGCGATATCGACACGAACGGAGGCCTTCCCCGGGGCACGAAGCGGCTCATCTTCTCCAGCGACTGGCTGTATTTTTACACCACCGACCACTACCAGACCTTCACGGAGCTGACCGTCACGGACGACTTTGAGGTGATCCAGAAATGACCTGTGTGCTCAACGGAAAATACCTCGCCGACAAGACGGCGGCCCACCCGTACCTGGCCCGGATGCTGGACCTGCCGGACTATTACGGCGGCAATCTGGACGCCCTGTTCGACTGTCTGACGGAAATGGGGCCCCGGGTCATCCTGCTGCTGGGCGCGGACGCGCTGGAGGCCGGCGGCGGCTACGGGGCCAGGGTCCTGGACACCATCCGGGACGCCGTCAGGGACAATCCCTATCTGCGTCTGGAATACGGGGAGGCGCGCCCATGACCGTGCGCTTCGCCACGGAGGCGGACGCCCCCGGACTGCTGGCGGTCTACGCCCAGTACATAGACACCGCCGTCACCTTTGAATACGACCTGCCTACGGAGGCGGCCTTTGCCGCCCGCGTCCGCGACATCGCCCAACGCTGGCCCTATCTCGTCTGCCAGCGGGACGGCGCGGTAACAGGCTACGCCTACGCCCACCCGGCCCGGGAGCGGCCGGCCTATGGCTGGTACGTGGAGCTGAGCATCTATCTGGACCGCGCCGAGACCGGCAAGGGCCTGGGCGGGCGGCTGTACGGGCTGCTGCTGGACATCCTCCGGGCCCAAGGGGTCAAAACGGCCATGGGCTGCGTCACCATGCCCAACCCGGCCAGCGAGGCCCTTCACGCCGCCCTGGGCTTCCGGCGCATCGGAACGAGCCCCAAGGCCGGGTACAAGAGCGGCGCGTGGCGGGATGTGGCCTGGTTTGAAAAGCCCCTGGCCCCCTACGACAGCCCCCCGCCGCCCATCGTCCCCGTCCGGGAGCTGGACGGGGAGCTGGTGACGGGGCTCATGAAAAAGTATTTCCCCTGATATGACGCGCAGGCGCGGCCCCGCCGGGGCCGCGCCTGCCTATGTACTTTTATCGGACGTCGCTGAACAGGTCCCGTTCATACACGCCCCGGTCCACCATGTCCCGGAACGCCGCCGCCACCGTTTCCCGGTCCTCATGGAAGGTGATGCCGTACCACTGGTCGTCCGTGGGCAGCACCTTCACGGTGAGCCGCTTCGCCCGCAGCAGGCCGTCCACCACGTCCGGCAGCAGATACTCGTCCTTCCGGGGGTCCTTCATGCCCGCCTTGAAAGCGGGAAAGCCCTCCGCCATCATCCCCACGGACCCCGGCGTCAGGACCCACATATTCATGCTCACCAGCCCATCCGGGTCCAGAGGCCGCATGGTGTCCCGCTGGACGGGGCCGCCGGCGGTCCTGATAACATGGGACGTCTCCGTCACCTTTGTCAGATAGCCCCTTTCATCCATGGCGCACAGGCCCCGGGTCACGCCCCCCGCGTCCGACAGGGTGTTTTTCAGTTGGAAGCCGATCATGGCGCACCGGGACTGGTCCGCCGGGTCGTATCCGGCAAGGAAGTCATAGGCCGCCGCGAAGGCGTCCTTGCCGTAATAGTCGTCCGCGTTGATAACGGCAAAGGGTCCGTCCAGCAGCCCGGCGCAGGCCATGACGGCCTGGGCGGTGCCCCAGGGCTTGGTGCGGCCGGCCGGCGCGTCGTCGAGCTCCTGAAAGGCGTAGGCGCACTTCACCCCCAGCGGGGCCAGCCGGGCCTCCGTCCGGTCGCCGATGACCTCCCGGAACTCGTCAAAAATGGCGCGGCGGATGACGAACACCACCTTGTTGAAGCCCGCCCGGACAGCGTCATGGATGGAGAAATCCATGATGATCTCCCCATCGGGCCCCACCTTTTCCAGCTGCTTGATACCGGCTCCGTACCGGGCGCCCATGCCCGCCGCCAGTATCACCAACGTGACGTCCATCCGCTTCTCCTCGCCTGACGCCGCACGGCTCCCGCCGGCGGCGCATAAGTTTTTTTACGTATAACGTGCCTATTATAGTATAACCGCTTACTTTTTGCAAGTAAATTGTGGCATTGCCGCCTGTTTCCGGCGTTTTCCCGCGGGAGCGCCGGCAAAAAACGATCCCCTCCGCTTTTGGCAGAGGGGGTCTTTTTGGATCAATAGTATCTTTTATGTTTGTTCTTGCGGGCCGCCTCGGACTTCTTGCGACGCTTGACGCTGGGGCTCTGGTAGTACTCCTTACGGCGGAGGTCGTTCATGACGCCAGCCTTGGCGCAGCTGCGCTTGAACCGCTTGAGCGCGTTATCGAGAGATTCGTTCTCCTTGACGTAGATTTCCGACATTCTGTTTTCCCTCCCTCCGAATACGCCTCATAGGTGCTTTATGTTTCAAACCTTGGATATTATAAAGGTTTTGCGCGGCGTTGTCAAGAAATTCTTACTTTTTCGGCTTTAGGATCAAATTCACCAGCCGGTTTTTCACCACGATGGTCTTGACAAGGTCCATGCCCTCCATGGCCCGAGCCACCTTGCCGTCGGCCCTGGCCGCGGCCAACACGGTCTCGTCGTCCGCGTCCGCGGGGACGGTAACGGTGGTCTTGAGCTTGCCGTTCACCTGTACCGCCATCTCACGGGTCTGCTCCGCCATCCTGGCCTCGTCGTACTCCGGCCACTTCTGGCTCATGGCGCGGCCCTCAAAGCCCAGCATCTGCCACATCTCCTCCGTCACATGGGGGGCAAAGGGGCTGAGAAGCAGCAGCAGCACCCGCATATCGCCCCGGGTGGGCTTCACCTTGTAAAGCTCGTTCACCAGGGTCATCATGGCGGCGATGGCGGTGTTGAATTTCATCTCCTCAATGTCCTCGGAGACCTTCTTGACGGTCCGATGCAGCAGCGCCTCCGTGGCGGCGCCGATCTGGTCCCCCACGGGACCCGCCTCCGCCAAGGCCCAGACCCGGTCCAGGAACTTCTTGCAGCCCTTCACCGCCTCGTCCGACCAGGCGGCGGCCTTTTCAAAGTCACCGATGAACATGGTGTACAGCCGCAGGGTGTCCGCGCCGTACTTAGCCACCACATCGTTGGGGTTGACTACGTTGCCCCGGCTCTTGGACATCTTCACGCCGCCTTCCCCCAGGATCATGCCGTGGCTGGTGCGCTTGGCGTAGGGCTCCTTGGTGGGCACCACGCCGATGTCATAGAGAAATTTGTGCCAGAAGCGGGAGTACAGCAGGTGCAGCGTGGTGTGCTCCATGCCGCCGTTGTACCAGTCCACGGGGGACCAGTACTCCAAGGCCTCCCTGGAGGCCAGGGCCTTGTCGTTATGGGGGTCCATATACCGCAGGAAGTACCAGCTGGAGCCGGCCCACTGGGGCATGGTGTCGGTCTCCCGCTCCGCTGGGCCGCCGCACTTGGGGCACTTGCACTCCACCCAGTCCCGCATCTTGGAAAGGGGGCTCTCGCCGGTGTCGGTGGGCTCGTAGCTGGCTACCTCCGGCAGCAGCACGGGCAGCTCTTCCTCCGGCACGGGCACCCACCCGCACTTGGGGCAGTTCACCATGGGGATGGGCTCGCCCCAGTACCGCTGGCGGGAGAACACCCAGTCCCGGAGCTTGTAGTTCACCTTCCGCTGGCCCACGCCGTGCTCCTCCAGCCAGGCGATCATCTTCTCCTTGGCCTCCTCCACGGGCAGCCCGTTCAAAAACCCGGAGTTGACAAGCTCCCCGGTCTCGCAGTCGGTATAGGCGGCCTCGTCCACGTTCCCGCCGGCCACTACCTCGATGATGGGCAGATGGAAAGCCTTGGCGAAGTCCCAGTCCCGGCTGTCGTGGCCGGGCACGGCCATGATGGCCCCGGTGCCGTAGGTAGCCAGCACATAGTCGGAGATGAAGATGGGTATCTGCTCCCCGTTCACCGGGTTCACGGCCGCCACGCCCTCCAGACGCACGCCGGTCTTTTCCTTGGAAAGCTCCGTGCGCTCCAGCTCGGACTTGTGGGCCGCCGCGTCCTGATAGGCCCGGACCTCGTCGGCGTTCTTCAAAAGGGGCATCCACTTGCCCAGCAGCGCGTGCTCCGGGCTCATTACCATGTACGTCACGCCGAAAAGGGTGTCGCAGCGGGTGGTGAAGATACGCATCTTGTCCCCGGCGGTGGTGTCAAAGTCTACCTCCGCGCCCTCGCTGCGGCCGATCCAGTTGCGCTGCTGGATCTTGACCCGCTCGATGTAGTCCACATCGTCCAGATCGTCGATGAGCCGCTGGGCGTAGGCGGTGATGCGGAGCATCCACTGGCTCTTTTCCTTCTGGACCACCGGCGAGCCGCACCGCTCGCACACGCCCTCCACCACTTCCTCGTTTGCCAGCACGCATTTGCAGGAGGTACACCAGTTCACGGGCATGGTGGCCTTGTAGGCCAGGCCCTTTTTCCACAACTGCAGGAAGATCCACTGGGTCCACTTATAGTATGTAGGGTCCGTGGTATCCACCATCCGATCCCAGTCGAAGCCAAAGCCCAGCATCTTCAACTGGGAGGTGAAGTTGGCTACGTTCCGGCGGGTGACCTCCCGTGGATGCATATGGTTCTTGATGGCATAGTTCTCCGTGGGCAGGCCGAAGGCGTCATAGCCGATGGGGAACAGCACGTTATATCCCTGCATCCGCCGCTTTCTCGCCACGATGTCCATGGCGGTATAGGGCCGGGGGTGGCCCACATGCAGTCCCTGGCCGGAGGGGTAGGGAAATTCGATGAGCCCGTACCACTTGGGCCGGGGGTCCCCCGTCACGGCGGCATAGGGTTTCTCCTGCTCCCAGATGCCCTGCCACTTTTTCTCGATGCGCTCAAAATCGTATGCCATGTCGTTCACGCCTCTACTATCTCGTTGATATCCACGTCCAGAGCGTCGTTCCAAAGCCGCTCCAGGCTGTAAAACTCCCGGGCCTCACGCTGGAAGATGTGCACCACAAGGCACCCGAAGTCCAGCAGCAGCCAGGTGCTGTTGCGGCTTCCCTCCCGGCGCAGGGGCGGCAGGCCCGCCTCGGAGAGCTTTTTGTCCACCTCGTCGTACAGGGTGCGAACATGGGGCGTGGAGTTGGCGGTGCAGATGCAGAAATAGTCCGCCAGCACCGTCAGGTCCGTTGTCTTCAAAAGGCGGATATCCGTGGCCTGCTTGTCCGACAGGGCCTTCACCGCCAGCTTTGCCGCTTCAAAAGGTTGCATAATATTTCCCCCCATCTTATTCTTCCGGCGTCCAGGCTACCGGCGGGACGCCTTTTTCCCGCAGCTTCCGGGCGTAATACTTCTGCGCCGCCACCGTGTCCGCATGGGGCTGGCGGCCTTTTTCCCGGACCTCCGCCAGACTCATCCGCAGGGCCAGGTCCATGGCCGCGTCCAGATCGGCGTAGGCCGCCTGCCGCAGCTCCGCCAGGCCCGAAAAGCCGTGGCGGTTGGGCTCTATGTAGTCGGCCAGATACACCACCCGCTCCAGGTCCGTCATGGCCGGCCGGCCCGTGGTGTGCCAGCGGACCGCCTGGACGATGTGCGCCGGGGTGCCGAACCGCTCCGCCGCAAAGGGCCCGCCCGTCAGCGCGTGCAGCAGCTTCTCGCTGGCAAGCTGGCACGCATCCGGTATGATACCATATTTTTCACAAAGGCACAACTGCTCGTCGTAGCCGCATTTTTTCGTGATGTCGTGGACGATGGCCGCCTCCGCCGCGTCGTCCACATCCACCCCCCAGCGTTCCGCCAGGGACCGGGCCTCCGCCTCCGTGCCCTGGACGTGGGGCACCCGGCCGGGCTTCAGATAGGCGTACGCCTTCTCCCGCAGCCACGCGAATTCCGGCCTGGCGTCGTACAGCCGCAGGCGGATGATGTGGCCGTACACGCTCTCCGGCACCAGCTCCCGGCCCTGCCGCCGGGGCAGCAGCTCCCGGACCTGGGTGGAGGAAACGCTCACCGGCTCCCCGGAAAGGACATACACCCTGGCCCCGTACCGCTCCCGCAGCCTGGCCGCCGCCGCCTCGATCTCCCGCTCCCGGCCGGTCTCCCGGGCGAACACCGCCACCGAGGCCAGAGACAATATCGCCTCCGGCTCATGCCAGTCCTCCAGGGTCAGCAGCATATCCGTGCCCAGGAGGAATATGAGCTCCGCCTTGGGGTACCGCCGCCGAAGCTGGCGCAGGGTGTCCGACGTATAGCTGGGGCCGGTGCGCTCCAGCTCCAGGCCCAGGGCCCGGCAGCCGGGTATCTCCCCCGCCGCCAGCTCCGCCATGGCAAGCCGCTCCGCCGGCGGAGGGCTCGCTTTGGACAGAGCCTTGTGTGGCGGCTCCGCCGCCGGGACCAGCAGGATCTCATCCGGTTCCAGGGCCGCCGCGGCCGTCCGGACCGAGCGGATGTGCCCCATGTGGGGCGGGTCGAAGCTGCCGCCGTAAATAAGCACTCTCATCTTCACGCCCCCGGCAAAATGATTTTCGCCCCGTCCGGCCGTTTTTTATACAGCACGAACACCTTTCCGATGATCTGCACGCCCTCGGCCTGGCAGGCTTCGCACAGAAGCTGCTGGGCCTCCCCGGCGGTGTAAAGGCAGTTTTCCTGGACCTTGCCCTTCACCAGCTCCCTGGCCGCCAGGGCCTCTTTGGCCTGGGCGATCACAGGCTCGGTGATGCCCGCCTTGCCCACGTAGAGGATGGCCTCCTCCTTCTGGGCCAGGGAGCGCAGATAGGCCCGCTGCTTACCTGTCAACATAGCTTTCCAGCTCCTTCCGAAACGCCGCCAGGGCCTTCGCCCGGTGGGAGATGCGGTTTTTCACCGCCGGCCCCAGCTGGCCGAAGCTCTCCTCATATCCGTCCGGGGCGAACACGGGGTCGTAGCCAAAGCCCTCGCTCCCCGCCGGGGCGGTCAATATCCGGCCGGGGCACTCCCCCCGGGAGCGGAGGACGTCCCCGCCCGGGAACACGCAGCAGATACAGCTTACGAACCGGGCCGCCCGATCCGTTTTGCCCTTCATCTGCCCTAGCAGATACTCGTACTTCTGCTGGTCCGTCCAGGCCTTGCCGCCCCCGTACCGGGCGGACAGGACCCCCGGCGCGCCGTCCAGCGCGTCCACGCACAGCCCCGAATCGTCCGCCACCGCGGGCAGGCCCGAGGCGGCGCAGATGGCCGACGCCTTCAAAAAGGCGTTTTCCTCAAAGGTGTCCCCGGTCTCGGCCACGTCCAGGTCAAAGCCCGCCTCCGCCTGGGAGACGATCTCCACCCCCAGCGGCTGCAATATCTCCCGGAACTCCCGGAGCTTGCCCCGGTTGCCGGACGCCAGTATCAGCTTCATCGCCATCTCCATCCTGTCCCTTCCCGCTTGAAAATCCCAGCCATCTTCGGGAGGACAGATGGAGATGGCTGGCATATACTGCGGCTGCCGCTCTGCGGCGAGCAGTATGCCTTAAATCACACTTGTGTGGTGGTGTGACTTGTCACACCACCATCGCCTCCGCAAATTCACGGGCGTCGAAGTCCCGCAGGTCCTCCGCGCCCTCGCCTACGCCGGCCAGCTTCACCGGCACCCCCAGCCGCCGGGCGATGGAGAACACCACGCCCCCCTTGGCCGTGCCGTCCAGCTTTGTCAGCACGATGCCGGTCACGCCGGCGGCCTTGGCGAACTGCTCCGCCTGGATGAGCCCGTTCTGGCCCGTGGTGGCGTCCAGCACCAGCAATATCTCCCGGTCGGCTCCGGGCAGCTCACGGTCCACGATCCGGGTGAGCTTCGTCAGCTCGTTCATCAGGTTCTGCTTGTTGTGCAGCCGTCCGGCCGTGTCCACGATCACCAGGTCGCTGCCCCTTGCCTTGGCCGCGCTGCAGGCGTCATAGACCACCGCGCCGGGGTCGCCGCCCTCCCCGTGGCGGACGATATCCGCGCCGGTGCGCTGGGCCCATATGCCCAGCTGCTCCGACGCCGCGGCCCGGAAAGTGTCCGCCGCGCACAGCAGCGCCTTCTTCCCCTGACCGGCGTATTTGTAGGCCAGCTTGCCGATGGTGGTGGTCTTGCCCACGCCGTTGACGCCCACCAGCAGGATCACGGCGGGCTTGGTGTCCAGCCGGAGCCGGGGCGAGCCGGCCTTTTCCATCTCATCCGTCAGGATGTCCACCAGCCGGGCCTGGACCGCGTCGCCCTTCAGGCCCTTTTCCCGGCGCAGGGCGTCCACGGCGGCCTCCGCCGTCTCCACCCCCGCGTCAGCCAGGATGAGCCGCTCCTCCAGCTCGTCCAGAAAGTCCTCGTCCACCCGGTCGAAGGCGGAAAACAGGCCCCCGAACAGGCCCTTTTTCTTCTCCTTGAACAACGCCATATCGTTTCTCCTAAATCCTCTTACTTACCGATCTTATCCCCCGCCGTCACTGCGGCGCGGCGAGCGCGGCGATCAAAAATATGACCTCCCGGTGGACCGGGTAATACCAATAGAAAAACCACTTGCACGGCCGGCCGCGCCGTCCGTTATAGAGCAGCATGAACGGCAGGGCCCAGATCATCCGATTCTGGACATAGTCGAAAAATGTCTCGAAAAAGCCGAAGCTCGGGATGCTGTAAAAATAAAATCCCAGCCACACTGCGTACCGCCCCGCAATGCACAGCACACAAAACGCGGCGTACACCAGACATTGGCGCTTTTTCGTCCCGGCCAGATACATAGCCACGCCCAAAATGATCACGCCAATGCCGTAATCCACGGAATAGAACGACGGGACCATGCTGTTCAGAATGCCTTCCAACAGAAACGTCACGCGATCAGACCCGTTGAGGGAATACGATCCATACAACAACGGCAGATAGATCACCGTCGGCACAAGGGATAGCGCCAGTCCCAGCGCGCACAGTCCCGTCGTCCGCCGGTCCTTCTCCCGCACGCTCTCGATCATCCGCTCCGTGAGCACGGCGTACAGGGCGGTATAGAAAAACGTGAAGATGATGTTCCCCGGGGTGAAGTAGTGAAAACGCTCCCCGAATAGGAGGTTCATGACCGTGACGAACATCTCTGTCCCCATCCCCGCCAGGTACAGCCGGAGGATGAATCTCCCCTTGTTCCGGGTGTGCCGGATGCTCTGGACCAGCAGGAACAGGAAGATGGGCATTGCCAGCCGCCCGATGAGTCGCAGATACGACCGGTATTCCATCACGATGGGTATCTCAAAGGCAATGCTCCCGATGTGGTCGATCGTCATAAAGACCAGCGCCAGGATCTTCAATTGGAAAGCCGTAAGACCTTTAAACCTTCTCTCCAGGGCGTTCTCTTTCATCTCCCGCCTTTCGTTTCTCTCTTGAGACTTAGTTTTCCGCTGTTTTCTGCGCCTCCGCCAGATCCAGTTCGATGACCCGGGACACGCCCTTTTCCTGCATAGTCACGCCCAGCAGCACGTCCGCCTTCTCCATGGTGCCCCGCCGGTGGGTGATGACAACGAACTGGGTCTTGTCCAGCCGGTGCAGGTATTCCGCGAACCGCAGCACGTTCTCCTCGTCCAAGGCCGCCTCGATCTCGTCCATGACGCAAAAGGGCGTGGGCTTTAGCTTCAATATGGAGAAGTACAGCGCGATAGCCACGAAAGCCTTCTCCCCGCCGGACAAAAGGCTTATGTTGCTGACCGCCTTGCCGGGTGGCTGGACCTTGATCTCGATGCCGCAATTGAGTACGTCCCCCTCGTCCTCCAGCCGCAGACTGGCCCGGCCGCCGCCGAACAGCTCCAGGAACGTGGCGCGGAAGCTGTCGTTGACGGCGTTGAACTCCCGGGTGAATATCTCCTCCATCTGGGCGGTGATGTCACCGATGATGGACAAAAGCTCGCTCTTGGCCTTGGCGATGTCGTCCCGCTGCTCGGTGAGGTAGTCGTACCGCTCCCCCACCCGCTTGCTCTCCTCGATGGCCCCCAGGTTAGGGGTGCCCAAGTCCCGGATCTGCCGGCGCAGCTCCGCCACCCGGCGGTTGGCGGACGCCAGGCTCTCAATGCTCTGCCGCTGGGCCTGGGCCGCGGAGCGGGTCAGCTCGTAGTTGTCCCACAGCCGGTCGATGATCTGCTTTTCCTCCATCTCCGCCGCCAGAGTCTGCCGCTCGATGGACGCCACCAGCCGCTCCTGGGCCAGCAGGGCCTCGTTCTGCCGCTGGGCGTCCTTGTCCGCCTGGGTGCGGCTGGCCTCCAGCTCCAGCTTCTGGCTGGTGATGGTCCGCAGCTTCTCCCGCATGGCCTCCGCCTGACCGGCCAGCTCCCGGCCCCGGGCCTCGTTCTCCTCCAGGGCCCGGTCGATGCCGTCGTTTTTCTTTTCATAGGCCGTCATCAGCGTGCGCCGCTGCTCGCCGCCCGCCGTCATGGCCTGCTTCACGTCCTCCAGCTGCTGCGCGCTGGCGGCTTTCGCCTCATGCTCCGCCTGCAGCGACGCGGCCTCCGCCTGGACCTGGGCCAGCTCCTGGCCCGCCACGTCCATGTCGTACCGGGCGGCGGCCAGCTCACGCTCCGCCTCCTCCAAGGCGGCGGCCTTCTCCTGCTGCCGCTTCAATAGCCCCACCCGCTCGCCCCGCAGACGGGCAAGCTCGTTGGTCCGGGAGATCACGCCGGTGCCCTTGGCCGCGCTGCCGCCGGTCATGGAGCCCCCCGCGTGGATCATCTGCCCGTCCAGGGACACGATGCGGAACTGGTTTTTGTGCCGCCGGGCGATATTCACCGCGTCGCCCAGGGTCTCCGCGATCACCGTCCGGCCCAGGAGGTTTTCAAATATGTTCCGATACCGCCCGTCGAACTGCACCAGCTCCAGGGCCAAGCCCAGACAGCCGGCCTCCCCCTGAGGCGCCCGGTCCAGCACGCTGCCCCGGATGGCGGTCAGGGGCAGAAAGGTGCCCCGGCCCGCGTCCCGCCGCTTCAAAAGCTCGATGGCGGCCTTGCCGTCCTCAGGCTCGTCCACCACGATGTTCTGGGCCGCCGCGCCCAGGGCCGTTTCGATGGCAAGGGCGTACCGGTCGGCGGTGCGGACCAGATTGGCAACGGGGCCGTGAACGCCCCGGAGCGTCCCGCTCCGGCTCTCCCGCATGACGGTCTTGACCGCCCGGTTGAAGCCCTCGTAATCCTTCTCCATCTCCGTGAGCATGTTGATGCGCCCATCCATGCTCCGGCCGTCCACCGTCAGGCGGGTCACCTCGTCCCGGAGGGCCGTCACTTTGCTCTCCCGGCCGGACATCTTCATCCGGTGGCCGTTGACGATGTTGGAAAGCTGGCCGATCTTTCCCGCCAGGTCCTCGGACTGCGCCTGCGTCTCCGCCATGCGGGCGCGAAGGGCCTCGATCTGCTGGTCCAGGGCCCGGACGCGGCCCTCGTCCGCGCTCATATCGGAGCGGAGCCGCTCCATGGCGTCCAGATTGCTCCGCTTTTCCGAAGCCAGCACCGCCGCGGCCTGCTTGTTCTCCCCGATCTGGGTCTCCTTGTCGCTGAGCCGCTCCCGGACCGCCTCCATCTCCAGGTCCTTTTCCCGCATCTTCTCCGTGATGGACTCGCTGCGGCGGTAATTCTCCGTCACGCTGGAGCGGACCTGTTCCAGCTCCGTCTTGGCCGCGTCGAAGCTGGCCTTGATGGCCTCGGTCTGGCCGGAGAGCTTGTCCAGGCTCTCCATCCATACGGAGACCTCCAGCCCCTTCAGCTCCCCCTGCAGGGCCAGATACTTCTCCGCCACCTCCGCCTGCTTACGCAGGGGCGTCAGCTGCAGCTCCAGCTCGTCTATCTTGTCGCCCACCCGCACCAGGGCGTCGTCCGTGGCGGACAGCTTCCGCTCCGCCTCCTCCTTTCGGAAGCGAAAGCGGGATATGCCCGCCGCCTGCTCGAATATCTCCCGGCGGTCCGTGCTCTTGGCGGAGACGATCTCCGCGATGCGGCCCTGGCCGATGATGGAATAGCCGTCCCGGCCCAGGCCCGTGTCCATCAAAAGCTCGTTCACGTCCCGGAGCCGGACCGACTCTTTGTTTATGTAGTATTCGCTCTCCCCGCTGCGGTAATACCGCCGGGAGATGGCCAGCTCCTCCGCGTCCACGGGAAAGATGCGGGCGGAATTATCCAGCACCAGCGTCACCTGGGCGAAGCCCAGCTTGCCCCGCTTTTCCGTGCCGCCGAAGATCACGTCCTCCATCTTGCCGCCCCGGAGGGCCCGGGTCCGCTGCTCGCCCATGACCCAGAGGATGGCGTCGGAGATGTTGGACTTGCCGGACCCGTTGGGGCCCACGATCATAGTCACATCCTTCTCAAAGAGGATGGTCGTCTTGTCGGGAAAGGATTTGAACCCTTGTATCTCCAAGGCTTTTAAATACAAAATCTTATACCTCAGTACCTGTTATCCGCGTGTAAAACCACAAAATATAGTATACCCCAACTAGGGCCGCACGTCAACAAGAGAAACGCCGTTCCCGGCCGTTTTCACGGCCCGGACGGTCAGCTCCGCCAGGCCGAATTCTTCCTGCAGGGACATGACGCCCCGCCGGCGCTGGCCGATCATGGCGGACACCCGCTCCGGGGCCACGCCCAGGGTCACGCGGCTGCCCGGCGGCACGTCCCGCAAAAGCGCCGCCGCCTGCCGGCGCAGCGCCTCCGAGCGCACCAGCTCTCCCAGCGCCGGGTGATAGGCCCCCGCTGCCGCGTCCCCCGCCGAAAGCGCGTCCGTGGGGTTCAGCCCCAGGCGGATGACGGGTATGCCCGCCGCCTCGAAAAGCGGCAGGATGTCCGCGCACACCGCCACCGCGTCGGCCACCGTGTGCTCCCGATAGGTCCCGGCCCGCCACATATCCTCCAGAGGCGTGTTTTTCACGATCACCGTGGGATAGATCCGCGCCCCGTCCGGGGCCAGGGCTATGACGCGCCGGGCCGTCAGCAGGTCCTTTTCCCGGTCGGAGCCGGGCAGGCCGGTCATCATCTGCAAAATGAGCTTCAAGCCCGCCGCCTTTACAAGTCCCGCCGCCCGGACCGTGTCGGCCGCCGTGTGTCCCCGGCCGGAGGCCGCCAATACGCCGTCGTCCATGGACTGGGCCCCCAGCTCCACGGTAGTCACGCCGTGACCCTTCAGCATCTCCAGTCCCGCCGGGTCCACCGCGTCGGGCCGGGTGGAAAGGCGGATGGAGCTGACGGTCCCGTCCTCCAGCCAGGGCCGGGCCGCCCGCAGCAGCTCCGCCTGCAGCGCCGGGCTCACCGCCGTGAAGCTGCCCCCGTAAAAGGCCAGCTCCAGGCCGGTCTGGCCCTGGGCCTTGGCAGCCTCCAACGCCCGGGTCACGTCGGCCCCGGACGCGGGCAAGGGGCTGCCGGAGATGCGCTTCTGGTCGCAGAAAACGCAGTCGTTCGGGCAGCCCCAGTTCGGCACGAATATGGGAACGATCCTCCTCCGTGCCATCAGCTCTCCAGCAGAGCCAGGGCGGCCCGGGCCGCCGACTGCTCCGCTTCCTTTTTGCTCTTGCCCTCGCCGCTGGCGGTGGCTCCGTCGTGGAGCAGCACGCTGGCGGTGAAGGTCTTGTCGTGGTCCGGGCCGGATTCCCCCACGATGGAGTACACCGGCGCGGCCCCGCCGGAACGCTGCAGCAGCTCCTGCAGCTGGGTCTTATAGTCCGTCCGGGCGGGCGGGCGGCCGGCTCGCAGGTCCTTCAGGATGCGCTCTTCGATGAACCGCTCCGCCGGGTCCAGGCCCCCGTCCAGGTAGATGGCCGCGATGACGGCCTCCACGCAGTCCGCCAGGATAGACGGGCGGGTCCGGCCCCCGTTGCACTGCTCGTTCCGGCCCAGGTGGATATAGCTGCCCAGGTCCAGAGCCAAAGCCACCTGATGGAGACTGGCCTCGCACACCAGCTCCGCCCGCAGCCGGGTCAGGCCCCCCTCCGGCATATCCGGGCACAGACGCCACAGGGTCTTGGCCGCGCAGAAGCCCAGCACCGCGTCGCCCAGAAATTCCAGACGCTCGTTGCTGTGGCGGGAGTGGGACTGTTCGTTGGCGAAGGAGCTGTGGGTCAGAGCGGTCTCCAGAAAAGAGCGGTCGGAAAAGGTATATCCCAGCCGCTTCTCCAGCTGCTCCATCACTCCTCGGTGTGGGCGCTCACATACGCGGCCAGGTCACCGATGGTCCGCATCTGGCGCAGCTCCTCCTCGGGGATCTCGTCCAGACCGAACTCGGTCTCCAGCTCCACCACCAGCTCCACCACGTCCACGGAGTCGATGCCCATGTCGTCGATGAAAGAGGTGTTCTCGTTGAGCTGGTCCGGCTCCATGCCGAACTGCTCGCAGATCATGCTGACGATCTTGTCGTATACCATTTTTTATTCCTCCTTGGCTCTGTCGAGCTTCATGAATTCGATGTTTTCCGCGATGGCCCCGGCCACGTCCGCCTTGGCGCAGGCCGCCGCCTGCCGCACCGCGTTGAAGATGGCCCGCTCGTCGGAGCTGCCATGGGCCTTGATGACGGGCTTGCTGATGCCCAGCAGCGCGGTGCCGCCCACCTCCGAGGGGTCCAGCATGGCTTTCATGGCGTACAGGTCCTTTTTTATCAGCAGCGCGCCCAGCTTCGTTTTCAGGCTCTTATACATGACGCCCTTTATCTGGCCGAACAGGAACTTGGAGGCTCCCTCCACGGTCTTGAGCATCACGTTGCCCCCGAAGCCGTCCGCCACCAGCACGTCCATCTTGCCGGTGAACAGGTCGCTGCCCTCGGCGTTGCCGATGAAGTTTATGCGTCCGGCGTCGCCGGCCTGCTTCAAGAGGGCGAAGGCCGCCTTTTGGGTCTCGCCGCCCTTGGTGTCCTCGGTCCCCACGTTCAAAAGGGCCACCCTGGGGCTGTCCACCCCCAGGATGCGCTGGGCGTAGAACGAGCCCATGTAGGCAAACTGGAGCAGATACTCCGGCGTACACTCCACGTTGGCCCCGCAGTCGATGAGCACCACGCCTTTGCCCCCGTTGGGCAGCACGGGGCCCAGCGCGGCCCGGCGGATGCCCCGGACCCGCTTGACGAAGAGCGTGGCCCCGGTCAGCAGCGCGCCGGTGCTGCCGGCGGACACCACCGCGTCCCCCTGGCCGTCCCGCAGCATATTGAGGGCCACGGTCATGGACGAATCCTTCTTCCGGCGGCAGGCCATGCTGGCCTCGTCGGTCATGGCCACCACCTCCGTGGCGTTGACAACCTGGATATGGGGCTCCTGTTCCGCCCCGCAGGCGGCCAGCTCCGCACGCACTTCCGCCTCCCGGCCCACCAGCACGATCTCCGTGTCCAGCTCCCGGGCGGCCCGCGCCGCGCCGCGCACCACCGCGGCGGGGGCGTTGTCGCCTCCCATGGCGTCCAGTATGATCCTCATAGGCCCGCCCTCTCTCTTTCTATGATCTTCGTAAGCTCCGCCAACGACCGCTCCGCCACCAGCAGGTTCCGCTCCCGCTTATTGCGGATGCGCTCTCCCGCCGGCTCGATGATGCCGAAATTCACGTTCATGGGCTGGAAATCCCCGCTGGCCGCCCCGCCGGAGACATACAGCGCCAGCGCGCCGATGGCCGTGGTCCGGGGAAAGTCCAGGGGCGGTAGGCCGTGAAAGCGTCTGGCCGCCTCCAACGCCGCCAGCATCCCGGAGGCGCAGCTCTCCACATATCCCTCCACGCCGGTCACCTGGCCGGCGAAGCCGATCCGGGGCCGGGTCCGCAGCCGGTAGTACCGGTCCAGGAGCTTGGGCCCGTTCAAAAACGTGTTGCGGTGCATTTTCCCGTAGCGCAGATACTCCGCGTTCGCCAGGGCCGGGATCATCCCGAACACCCGCCGCTGCTCCGGGAAGGTCAGGTGGGTCTGAAAGCCCACCAGGTTATATACGGTGCCCTCGTCGTTGTCCCGGCGAAGCTGCACCACGGCGTAATGGCTCTCCCCTGTCTCCGGGTCCCGGAGCCCCACGGGCTTCAAAGGCCCATAGCGCAGGGTGTCCCGCCCCCGGCGGGCCATGACCTCCACCGGCATGCATCCCTCGAACACGTCCTTGTCCTCAAAGCCGTGGACCGGGGCCTCCTTAGCGGCGGCAAGCTCCGTGACAAAGGCCTCGTACTGGTCCTTGTCCATGGGGCAGTTGATGTAATCCGCCGTGCCCTTGCCGTAGCGGGAGCCGAACCAGGCATGGGACATATCGATGCTTTCAAAGGATATCAGAGGCGCGGCCGCGTCGAAAAAGTGGAGAAAATCCGCCTGGCCGCAGGCGTCCGCGATGGCCGGTATCAGCCCGTCGCTTGTCAGCGGCCCCGTGGCGACGATGCACTCGCCGTCGGGAAAGTCCGTGACCTCCCCCTCCACGATCTCGATATTGCTCTCGCCCCGGATGGCGTCGGTGATGGTCCGGGCGAAGGCCTCCCGGTCCACCGCCAGGGCTCCCCCCGCCGGGACCCGGTGCCGCTCCGCGCTCATCATGATGAGACTGTCCAGCCGGCGCAGCTCTTCCTTCAAAAGCCCCACCGCGTTCGCCAGATCGTCCCCCCGCAGGGAGTTGGAGCAGACAAGCTCGGAAAAAAGCGGCGACGTGTGGGCCGGGGTCATCTTCTCCGGCTTCATCTCGTAGAGCCGGACCTTCATGCCCCGGCGGGCCATCTGCCAGGCGGCCTCGCTGCCGGCCAGGCCCGCCCCGATCACGGATATATCCGCCATCATGCGGTGCCCTTTCCAGTCCGGGCCGTTGTCTTTCTGGCGGCAGTCTTTTTCCCGGCGGCAGTCTTTTTCGCCGCCGGCTTTTTGGCCGTCTGTCCGGCCGCGTCCCCGCCGGTCTCGGCTGCGGAGCCGGAGCGGCGGTAGCGGTAGCCCCGCTTATCCTCCGGCAGAAAGTTCTCGCAGGCCTCGTTGATGCAGAAGCTCTTGCGCTGGCCCTTGCCCGCCAGCTTGAACATGGTCTTGCCGCAGGCCGGGCACACGTCCTTGGTGGGCACGTCCCAGCTCATGAAGCCGCAGGCCGGGCCCTTCTCGCAGGCGTAATAGGTGTAGCCCTTTTTGCTGGTGCGTTTGAAGATGCGGCTGCCGCACTTGGGGCAGCGGCCGGGCATCTCCACCACCAGGGGCATGGTGAAGCTGCAATCGGGATAGCCCGGGCAGGCCAGGAACCGGCCGAACCGGCCGGACTTTACCACCAGGTTCCGCCCGCAGTTGGGGCATATCTCCGCCGACACCTCGTCGGGCACCTTGATGCGGACCCCCTGCAGGGCCTCCTCCGCCGCGGACAGGTCCTTTTCAAACCCGCCGTAAAAGTCGCTCAAAACGCCCTTCCAGTCGGCCTTTCCCTCCTCCACTTTGTCCAGGGTGTCCTCCATCCGGGCGGTGAATTTCACGTCCACGATGTCCGGGAAACGCTCCTCCATCAGCTCCGTCACTGTCTCGCCCAGAGGCGTCGGCTTCAGGTACTTGCCCTCCTTGACAACGTACTCCCTTGCGGTGATGGTGGTGATGGTGGGGGCGTAGGTGCTGGGCCGGCCGATGCCCTTCTCCTCCATGGCCCGGATCAGGGTGGCCTCGGAATAGCGGGAGGGCGGCGCGGTGAAGTGCTGCTCCGGGTCCAGGCCCGTCAGGGCCAGGCTCTGGCCCTTGGTCAGCTCCGGCAGGGGCTTTTTCCCGCCCTCCTCCGCCTCGTCCTCGTCCCGGTTGTCCTCGTAAACGGCGGTGTAGCCGGGGAAGGCGATCTTGGAGTGGTAGGCCCGGAACGTATAACCCTCGCACACTGCGTCGGCTGTGATGTTGTCATAGACCGCGTTGGACATCTGGCTGGCGGTGAAGCGGCCCCAGATGAGCCGGTACAGCCGGTACTGCTCCCCGGTCAGGCTCTTTTTCACCTGCTCCGGGGTCAGGCTGGGGATGCTGGGCCGGATGGCCTCATGGGCGTCCTGGGCGTTGGAGCCGGTCTTGTACCGGCGGGGCTTGCCGTAATAATACTCCTCTCCGTAGTGGCCCCGGATGAACCGGGCAGCCGCGGCCAGCGCGTCCTCGGAAAGACGCAGGGAGTCTGTACGCATATAGGTTATCAGGCCCACGGAGCCCTCGCCCTCGATCTCCACGCCCTCATAAAGCTGCTGGGCGATGGACATGGTCCGCCGGGGGGTCATGCCCAGCCGCCGACTGGCCTCCTGCTGCAAGGTGGACGTGATGAAGGGAGGCGACGGGCTGCGCTTTTTCGTGCCGTGGGTCACGGCGGCCACCGTGAAGGGCCTGCCCTTCACCGCCTCGGAGACCTTGTTGACCTCCGCCTCGCTGTGCAGATCCGTCTTTTTGCCGCCGGCGCCGTGGAACGCGGCCTGGAAGCTTTCCCCCCGCTCCGTTTTCAGCGTGGCGGTGAGATGCCAGTACTCCTCCGGCTGGAAAGCGCCGATCTCCCGCTCCCGGTCCAGCACCATCCGGGTCGCAACGGACTGGACCCGCCCGGCGGACAGGCCCTTGCGGACCTTTCGCCACAGCAGCGGGCTCAGCTTGTAGCCCACGATCCGGTCCAGGATGCGCCGGGCCTGCTGGGCGTCCACCAGGTCCTGGTCGATGTCCCGGGGATGGGCGATGCCCTCCTGGACCACGTTTTTGGTGATCTCGTTGAAGGTGACCCGCCGGGCCTTGTCGTCCGGGATGTCCAAAAGCTCCTTCAGATGCCAGGAGATAGCCTCGCCCTCCCGGTCCGGGTCCGTGGCCAGATATACGGTGCCGGCTTTCCTGGACGCCTTGCGCAGCTTGTCGATCACGTCCTCCCGGCCCTTGACGGGCTGGTAGTCCGGCTCGAAGCCGTGCTCGATGTCCACGCCCATGGTGCTCTTGGGCAGGTCCCGCAGGTGGCCCATGGAGGCCACCACCTTATACCCCCCGCCCAGATACCGCTCGATGGTCTTGGCCTTGGCCGGGGACTCCACTATAACAAGGTCGGTTTTCGTTGCAGCCATGCTTTGCCTCTCTTACTCAGATTTTGCGCGTGTACCGCTTGCCGGCTCCCTGGACCACCAGGCCCGATATCTGGAGCATAGTCAGCGCGGCCAGCGCGGCCGGCGCGGGCAGGCCCGACGCGGTGATGATGTCGTCCGCGTGCATATCCTCCCCGGTCATGACGGCCAGCACCTGCCGCTGTTCAGCGGGCAGGTCCGCCGGGACAGGTCCCCACCTGTCCGTGGGGTCAATATAAACTATGTCTTTGGGCTTGTCAATCCTTTTTTTAATATGTATATCTGCCGATTCCCGGCGCAAAAGGTCGGTACGGTCCTCATAGGCCCGTAAAACGTCGGCTCCGGACGTGACCGGCGCGGCTCCCTGGGCGATGAGCTCGTTGCAGCCCGCGCTGGTATAGCTGTCCGCGTTGCCCGGAACGGCGAACACGTCCCGGCCCTGCTCCAAGGCGAAGTCGGCGGTGGTCCTGGCGCCGCTCCGGCGGGGCGCCTCCGTCACCACCACGCCCAGGGAAAGGCCCGCGATGATGCGGTTTCGGGCCACGAAGCTGCCCTGGAAGGTCCGCACCCCCGGCGGGTACTCGCTGACAAGCGCGCCCTCCGACATGACCGCCTCGAAAAGCGGGGCGTTGGACCGGGGATATACCCTGTCTATGCCCGTTCCCAGCACGCCCACGGTCATACCGCCGGCCCGGAGCGCGCCCTCCATGGCCGCCCCGTCGCATCCGGCAGCCAGGCCCGATATCACTATGCCGCCGCCCCTGGCGATGTCCCGGCCTATGTGCTCGGCCATCTTCAGCCCATAGGGGGTGGCGTGGCGTGTGCCCACCACCGCCACCAGCAGGCTCTCGTCCACCGCCGGCAGCCGGCCTTTCACATACAGCGCCGCCGGCGGGCCGGCGATCTGCCGCAGCCGCTCCGGGTATGTGGCGTCCTGGATGGTAACGATGTCCACGTTGTTTTCACCGCACCAGCTCAGGATCCGGGACACCGGCTCCATGCTCTTGTCCATGAGCCTTTCAAGCTCCCCCGCCTGCAGACGCATCCCGGTCCCCTCCAGGGCGTCCCGGTCCGCGAAAAACACCCCGTCCGGCCCGCCCAGGGCCTCCGCCAGCTTCCATTTGGCGTAGGGCCGCACCGTGGTGAGGCAGCTCATCCATACCCAATACTTCAGCTTAGCCATTTTGCTCCATCCCGCCTCGTATCATTTCCCACATAACGATAGCCGCCGCCACGCCCGCGTTCAGGCTCTCGGTCCGGGGGCCCATGGGGATGCGGCAGATACCGGCGCACCGGGCAAGCATCTCCGCCGTCAGGCCCTTTCCCTCGTTGCCCACGGCCACTGCCAGGGGCTCCGGGGGCAGGTCCCGCACGTCCAGGCCCCCGGGAGCCAGGGCAGCTCCGTACAGGGGCAGGCCCCGCAGCACGCCATCCAGGCCGGCCAGGTCCGTCTTTACCAGGCTCTGGCGGAACACGGCCCCCATGGAGGCCCGGACCGTCTTGGGGTTATAGGGGTCCGCGCAGGCCCCGCACAATACCACCAGATCCACGCCGAAGGCGTCCGCCGTCCGCAGGACCGTGCCCACGTTGCCCGGGTCCTGGACATTTTCCAGCACCACCACCCGCTTCAGCTCCGCCGCGGGGGGGATGGGGCGCATCTTCACCGTAAACACCGGGCCGGGGGCGTTACGCAGGGGGGACACGGCCTTCAGTATCTCCGGCGTCACCAGCCGCACGGGCAGGCCCGGCAGCTCCTCCGTGGACAGCACGCACGTCACCTCCGCGCCGGAGGCCGCCGCCTCGGCCAGCAGCGTCGCGCCGGCGCACACGTACTCCCCCGCCGCCTGCCGGGCCTTGTCCCCGTCGGACGCCAGGGCGATAAAACGCTTTATGAGCTCGTTCTGCCGGGATCTGATCGCTTCCATATACTTGTATCTCGCTTTCAATCATGGAAATGAGTAGCTAAACGTGGACGTAGCCCAACTATTCCCATTGTTATGGAGCCGCTTATACGGCCCCGGTCTGTCTGCACACAGAGAAAAGGGGCGTCTGGAGATGCCCCTTTTCTCTATGCTGATACATGTTCTGCTCTTGTGTGATTGGCATAGGTAGGCCAACTCGGTTCATAATCCGCAGTTGCTTGATCACCCCACATAGCCCAACCTTTTCGGTCTCCCCGCGCAAACAATTCAATTCGAGGGGCCTGGCTGCATGACTCAATGATAGGGATTATCTCGTCCGGCTTTCTGCTATGCTCTCTCTTCATGGTGCGAATCAAATTTACCTGCGACCGCGCTGGCGCAAGGGTCCGATTCGGTGCGCTCTTTTTCTTAATCCCAAACAGCAGCATCTCCGTAACGTTGCGGAAATAGAAACCTACGCCACGCCCGTCCGGCATACCATCCTTACGTACTTTCTCCCACACGATATTGCTTTTATACTCAAATCCCCACGCATCCATGACGGCCAGCCCCTCTGGTAGAAGCGCATTTGGGACCCATAAATATAGGTGCGCCTTTTCGGCGGCAATTCCAGCTACAGGCAAGCCCATAATATCCTCAATCGTCATGGTTTCATAGCGGGTAAGCCTCTTATGCTCCGGTGCCACCTTGCCTGTGCGATTCTGGAATTGCCAAGGTGGGTCAGCGTATATCGTATTGAATTTCTCTCCGGCAGCAAATGCCAACAAACTGCTAGCCGTGCGCTCAAAATCATTCATACCCGGCCACACACTCCTTTTTTATCCCTATAGCAAGTATCGGGCACCCTCCGTTTCTCCTGCTGTCCAACCGATATGTCAGCTTTCCGATCCAAGTCGTGCTCGCCCCATATTTTGCCATAATCCCGAGACTGCGGAATATGTCGTTCAATTCTTCCGCTCTCGTCACAATCACACCTACGTCAATGAGGCCGCAATCGAAATAAGTACGCATTGCCAGAAGATCCCGGTCAAATGTTTGGTCCTTGCTGTTCCATTCCAGGTCAAAGGCCACCCGGTTTTTTATAAAGTCTATATTGTGCCCGTCAATATACCCCTCAATTGTTTCAGTCTCATATGGCTTATCTGCAAAACGCCCCCTGCGCTGCGCCGTTTGCCTTGGATACTTCTTCACGGTTAAGTCGCCGCTTATGCGTATCTCCCGCCAGCCATACGGGTATAGAACATCATCAAATTTTTTCGGGATTGGGCTTTCATTGCCACCGGCCTGTAAAATATCGTCTATGGTAAGCCGGAATTGCCGTAAACACTCCTGTAGTTCTCCCCATTCCGTCGGAAAGCTCTCATGTAGAATCTCCAGTGCGTGACCATAGTTGTAATACTCGTATCTGCTGAGGATCTCCCGTGCGATATACTGCTCAACGCTCACGCTTCTCCCCCCTATGCCGTTATTCGCCGCACCCTTTTGAAAATTATACATCATTACAAATACTTTTCAAGAGCCAATAAGGAAAAAGCGCCTATCATAACTCACGATTTATTATGCTCCGGCCGGCCCGGAAGGCCGGGAGGGCCGCCATGCCCTGCTCCGTCACGGGGCGGATCCACTTGCCGGAATAGAGATGCCGCTGCATCAGCACGTAGCGGATGGGCTCGTCTATGTAACAGCACAGAAAAATGGCCCAATAGGGCAGCTTCAGCACGAAGCCCGCCGTCAGCACGCAGGGCAGCACCATGACGTACATGAACACGATCTCCAGCACCGTGCCGGTCACCGCGTCGCCGGAGGCCCGGTAGGTGTCGTTTTGTATCCAGTTGCCCATGCGGATCACCGACACGGCGATGTAGATGCTCAAAAGCCGCACGCCGGCCGTGTAGGAGGCCCCGGACAGGCTCATGCCCGTCAGGATGGGCCGCCGCAGGGCCAGCACGGCCAGCCCCACCGTCAGGATGAAGCCGCTGCACAGATACACCAGCCGCTTGGCACGCCGGTCGGCCGTGTCCAGCTCCCCCGCCCCCACGCAGGTGCCCACCAGCACCGACGCGGCGTTGGAAAAGCCCGCGAAAAAGCCGATGATGAGCCCTTCCAGCGTCCGAAACACCGCCAGGGCCGCGATGATCTGCTCCGGCTGCCGGCCCAGCGTCACGTTGATGACCATGTTCCCCACGCCGATCAGCACCTCGTTGCAGATGATGGGGAAGCACTTGACGAAGTAGTTTTTCAACTGCCGGCCCGTCCAGCGGAAGTGGGCCCGGAAGTGGAACAGATAAGGATATCGCACCGCCCGGCCCATCAGATACACCGCCGCCACGTTCACCGCCGCGGCGCAGGTGGTGGCAAGGGCCGCGCCCCGGATGCCCATGGCGGGCGCGCCCAGATGCCCGTAGATGAACACCCAGTTCAGGAAGATGTTGGTCCCCACCGACGCCACGGAGGCAACCATGGGGATCCGCACCCGCTCCGTGGCCCGCAGCAGGCTGCTCATAGCCACGGAGAACACCTGCATGATATAGGCCGCGCCTACGATGCGCAGATACTGCGCGCCGATGCGCTGGATCTCCGCCTTGTCGGTATAAAGGCGCATCACCGCCCCCGGCGCAAAGGCCGCCAGGCACCCGAACACCGCCGCCACGGTCATCATGCAGGCCAGGGTCATGCCGTAGGACCGGTCGATGCCGTCGTCGTCCCCGGCGCCCCAGTACTGGGCAAAAAACAGCATCCCGCCTCCCACGAAGCCCCAGTAGCCGGAGAACATCAGCGACGAGAACTGGGCGCACAGGCCCAGGGCACCCACGGACAGCTCTCCCAGCGGGGCCACCATCATGGTGTCCACCATGCTGGCCGTGGTGGTCAGCAGGTTCTGCAGAGCCACCGGGATGCCCAGGGCCGCCAGTTTTTTCAGAAACGGACCCCAGGGAAAGGGGGCCTTGACGGGCTTTGTGTCGTTCATAGTCCTCGCATTAAAATGCCCATCGGAAACATCCGCGCTTCCGATGGGCGGCCTATCTTACTCCGTTGGCTTCATGGTCGGGACGGAAAAGACATCTCGGTTATTGGGTTACTAAAGTGGTATTCATTGTACTACCCCAAATGATTTGCTGCCCTATTTTGTTTGATACACCCTTTCTTTACTGCCCTATACGTGCTATTTGATGTTGTATTTGGTGTAAATGGTGTAAGTATCTTTTCGTCGCCAACAATAAAACTACGTCAAATGTTTGCCGCTTTATTATACTCATTTTTGAAGTACGAGTCAAGACCTTCAAATTCAGACCTCCTTAACTCCTTCGTTACATCGGTATAAATGTTAAGGGTAGTAGAAATATCTTTGTGTCCAAGCGTATCCTGAATGACCTTGACATTAACCCCTGCCTCACACATTCTTGTCGTGAATGTATGCCTTAATGAATGGCAGCTAAAATGCGGTAGCAAAATCTTTGCATTTTCATCTTTCAGGAGCTGTTCATCATTGCAGTCACGGATAATACGACGTATTGCTTTGTTAAGGGTTGCTTGATGTTGCGGCTGTCCAAAACGGTTAAGAAAGATAAAATCAGTATAAAATCATCAGAATTAAAGTCTTAGTGAATGATTTATTCAGTTGTCAAAATACAAGTGAAAGGGCTGACCTTTTTG
>CANQNS010000002.1 GCA_947625285.1 uncultured Oscillospiraceae bacterium | reverse complement strand
TGACGCTGATGCATGGCGCAGGTGCCGGTGGTCCGGCGGGGCAGGATCTTGCCGCGCTCGGACAGATACTTGCGCAGACGGGCGGTGTCCTTGTAGTCCACATGGGTCATCTTGTCCACGCAGAACTGGCAGACCTTGCGCCGCTTGCGGGGCTTGGCCGGCCGGTTGGTGTTGTTGGTGTTGCCGCTCTCGGCAGCTTTATCGTAAGGCATAGTCTCTCCTCCTTATATCAGAATGGTAATTCGCCGTCGCCGTCGTCCAGCTCGGCAAAGGCGCTGCCGCCGGCGGGCATGTCGTTATAGCCGCCGGGGTTCGAGGGTCTGGGCGCGGGGCCGGCGGACGCGGCCGCGCCGCCTTCCCGGGAACGCTTGCTCTCGCCGAAGTACACGTTGTCCACGACCACCTCCGCGCTGCGGCGTTTGCCGCCCTCGCGGTCGGTCCAGTCACGGATCTGCAGCCGTCCGGAAACGGCGGCCATGCTCCCCTTCTGGAAATACTTGGACACGAACTCCGCCGTGCTGCGCCAGGCCACGCAGTCGATGAAATCAGCCTGCCGCTCGCCGGTGTTCCTGTCGGCAAAATCCCGGTCCACCGCCAGGGTGAAAGACGCCACCGGCGTCTGGCTGGACGTATAGCGGAGCTCCGGGTCCCGGGTCAAACGGCCCATGAGATCAATGTGATTGAGCATTTCGGTCCCCCTTCTCCGTCGCCGCCGTCAGTCTTCCCGCAGGGTGATCAGACTGCGCATAACGCCGTCGGTGATCCCCAGCACACGGTCCAGCTCCGCGGGGAACGCGGGGTCGCTGGTGAACTGGACCAGCACGTAATAGCCCTCGCCGATGTAGTTGATCTCGTAAGCCAGCTTCTGCTTCTCCTTGACCTCCATCTCATCGACTGTGCCGTGCTGCTCCACAAGCGTCTTGAACTTGTCCACGATGGCTGTACGCTCTTCTTCCTCCAGGTTGGGGTCGATGATGTACATCAGCTCATACTTCTCGCTCGTTTTCGCCATGTTAGCACCTCCTTCTGGTCTTGCCCTGTTTAGCAAGGCATTATGGCCCCTGTTGTCCCAGGAGCAAGGAAATTGGCCTGGCTTTAACAGCCAAGCCATATTATTATACATATTTTTTCCTTTTTGTCAATCGCATATCGGCCCGTTTTTCACAAAAAAACACCCCCGGAGACCGGGGGTGTTCGCGTTTGGATGGGCGCGCCTTACTTGGCGGCGGCCTCCTGGGCGTAGAGCTCCACCTGCGCCTGCAGGTTGGCGTAACGCTCCTTGCTCTTTTCCTCCGCCTCGGTGAACAGCTTCTCGGCACGCTCCGGGAAGTTGATAGTCAGCGCGGAGTACCGGGCCTCGTTCATGATGAAGTCGCGGTAAGAGCCGGTGGGAGCCTTGGAGTCCAGGGTGAAGGGGTTCTTGCCCTCGGCAGCCAGGGCCGGGTTGTAGCGGAACAGGTTCCAGTAGCCGCAGTCCACAGCCTTCTTCATCTCGGCCTGGCAGTTAGTCATGCCGCCCTTGATGGAGTGCATCTCGCAGGGGGCGTAGCCGATGACCAGGGACGGGCCGGGATAGGCCTCGGCCTCCGCGATGGCCTTTAGGGCCTGGGCCGGGTTGGCGCCCATAGCCACCTGCGCCACATAGATGTAGCCGTAGGTCATGGCGATCTGGGCAAGGCTCTTCTTGGGGATGGACTTGCCGGCCGCGGCGAACTGCGCCACCTGGCCGATCTGGCTGGCCTTGGAGGCCTGGCCGCCGGTGTTGGAGTAGACCTCGGTGTCGAAGACCATGATGTTCACGTCCTCGCCCTGGGCCAGCACGTGATCCAGGCCGCCGAAGCCGATGTCGTAGGCCCAGCCGTCGCCGCCGAAGATCCACACGGACTTCTTGCTGAGATACTGCTTGTTCTTCAGGATCTCCGCCCGACGCTCGCAGCCGCAGTCCTGCTTCTCCAGCAGGGCCACCAGCTTCTCGGTAGCCTCGCCGTTGGCCTTGCCGTCGTCATAGGTGTCCAGATACTCCTGGGCGGCGGCCTTCACGTCGGCCTTCTTGCCTTCGGCGGCGATCTGCTCGATCAGGCCCTTCAGCCGCTCGCGGATGGCCTTCTGGCCCATGTACAGGCCGTAGCCGTGCTCCGCGTTGTCCTCGAACAGCGAGTTGGCCCAGGCGGGACCGTGGCCGTTCTTGTTGACGGTGTAGGGGCTGGTGGCAGCCGGACCGCCCCAGATGGAGGAGCAGCCGGTGGCGTTGGAGATGTACATCCGGTCGCCGCAGACCTGGGTGATCAGGCGGGCATAGCTGGTCTCGGCGCAGCCGGCGCAGGAGCCGGAGAACTCAAGCAGCGGCTGATGGAACTGGCTGCCCTTCACGGTCAGGTCGAAAAGCTCGTCCTTCTGGGCGACCTTGGTGACCATGTAGTCCCAAACGGGCTCCTGGGCGGCCTCTTCCTCCCTGGGCACCATGGTGATGGCGTTGGTGGGGCAGATGCCCACGCAAACGCCGCAGCCCATGCAGTCCAGCGGGCTCACGCCCATGGAGAACTTGTAAACGCCCTTGCCCTTGCCGGCCTTCCACTCAGCGATCTTCGCGGCCTCGGGAGCGGCCTTGGCCTCCTCCTCAGTGAGCGCGAAGGGACGGATGGTGGCGTGGGGGCACACATAGGCGCACTGGTTGCACTGGATGCACTTGGCCGGGTCCCAGGTGGGGACGGTCACGGCCACGCCGCGCTTCTCATGGGCGGCCGCGCCCAGCTGGAAGGTGCCGTCGGCGTGATCCACGAAGGCGGACACGGGCAGGCTGTCGCCGTCCATCTTGCCAACGGGATTGAGGACCTTCTCCACCATGTTCATGACCTCGGGCCGGTCGGCGTGGACCGCGGGGGCCGCGCTGTCGGCGCAGTTGGCCCAGTCGGCGGGCACGTCGATCTTCACGAAGGCGTTGGCGCCCAGGTCGATGGCCTTGTGGTTCATGTCCACGATGTCCTGGCCCTTCTTGCGGTAGCTCTTGGTGGCGGCGTCCTTCATGTGCTGGATGGCCTCCGCCTCGGGCATGACCTTGGCCAGCTTGAAGAACGCGGACTGGAGGATGGTGTTGGTGCGCTTGCCCATGCCGATCTTCAGCGCCAGGTCGATGGCGTCGATGGTGTACAGCTGGATATCGTTCTGGGCGATGTAGCGCTTGGAGGCGCCGTCCAGATGCTTGGCCAGCTCCTCGGGGCTCCACTGGCAGTTGATCAGGTACACGCCGCCGGGCTTCACGTCCTGGACCATCTTGAACCCCTTGTCCACATAGGAGGGGTTGTGGCAGGCCACGAAGTCGGCCTTGTTGATGTAGTACGGGCTCTTGATGGGCTTGTCGCCAAAGCGCAGGTGGCTGATGGTGACGCCGCCGGTCTTCTTGGAGTCGTACTGGAAGTAGGCCTGCACGAATTTATCCGTGTAGTCACCGATGATCTTGATGGAGTTCTTGTTGGCGCCCACGGTACCGTCGCCGCCGAGGCCCCAGAACTTGCACTCGATGGTGCCCTCGGCCGCGGTGTTGGGGGACTCGTCCTCCGTCAGAGACATATTGGTGACGTCGTCCACGATGCCCACGGTGAACTGGGTCTTGGGGGCGTCTTTCTTCAGCTCCTTGTACACGGCCAGGACCGTGGAGGGAGGCGTGTCCTTGCTGCCCAGGCCGTAACGGCCGCCGATGACCTTCACGTCGGTCCGGCCGGCGTTAGCCAGAGCGGTGACTACGTCCAGATACAGGGGCTCGCCCTGGGCGCCGGGCTCCTTGGTCCGGTCCAGAACGGCGATCTTCTTGGCGGTGGCGGGGATGGCCTCCAGCAGCTTCTCCGCAGCGAAGGGCCGGAACAGGCGGACCTTCACCAGACCCACCTTCTCGCCCTTGGCGGTCAGGTAGTCGATGACCTCCTCGGCCACGTCGCAGATGGAGCCCATGGCGATGATCACCCGCTCCGCGTCGGGCGCGCCGTAGTAGTTGAACAGCTTGTAGTCGGTGCCCAGCTTGGCGTTGACCTTGCCCATCATCTCTTCCACGATGCCGGGGACGGCCTCGTAGTACTTGTTGCAGGCCTCGCGGTTCTGGAAGAAGATGTCGCCGTTCTCATGGCTGCCGCGCATCACGGGATGCTCGGGGTTCAGGGCGCGGGCCCGGAAGGCCTCCACGTCGGCCATGTCCATCATGTCCTTCAGGTCGTCATAGTCCCAGACCTCGATCTTCTGCAGCTCGTGAGAGGTGCGGAAGCCGTCAAAGAAGTTGATGAAGGGGACCCGGCCCTTCAGGGCGGCCAGATGGGCCACGGGGCCCAGGTCCATGACCTCCTGGGGGTTGGTCTCCGCCAGCATGGCGAAGCCGGTCTGACGGCAGGCGTACACGTCGGAGTGATCGCCGAATATGTTCAGCGCGTGGGAGGCCACCGTACGGGCCGACACATGGAACACGCAGGGCAGAAGCTCGCCGGCGATCTTGTACATATTGGGGATCATCAGCAGCAGGCCCTGGGAGGCGGTGTAGGTGGTGGTCAGGGCGCCCGCGTTCAGGCTGCCGTGGACCGCGCCGGCCGCGCCGGCCTCCGACTGCATCTCCTGGACCTTGACGGTGGTGCCGAACACGTTCTTCTGTCCGGCGGCTGCCCACTGGTCAACAAAGTCGGCCATGGGGCTGGACGGCGTGATGGGATAGATCGCCGCGACTTCCGTAAACGCATAGGAAACGTGAGCCGCCGCGTTGTTGCCGTCCATCGTCTTCTTGGATCTTACAACTTTGGACATAGCGCATCTCCTTATATAAAATTTATTCAGACATACGACCAGACAAGGCCGTCCATGCCTTGTCATTGGGCATTATAGCACAATGCCGCGTGAAAGAAAAGCATTTTTCTCTCATTTTGCAACATATCCCGCCGGAAATTTTTTGCTTGTTTCTCGCGGCGTGATGTTGTATACTATTGGAGAATATGCCTTGCCTTTCCAGGGCGGTATTCACGATATGGCAAAGGGGGTAATCCATTTGGTCAGAAAAGCGAGCGAAAAGGGCGTCATCGACATCTCCACCGACGTGTTCACCAACATCGCCGGGGACGCCGCCTCCAGCTGCTTCGGCGTCAAGGGCATGGCCAGCCGCTCCAAGGAAAGCGGCGTCTGGCAGCTTCTGCGCCGGGAATCCATGTCCAAGGGCGTCAGCGTCCGGTTCGAGGAGGACGACTCCCTGGTCGTGGACCTGCACATCGTTGTGGACCACGGCGTGAATCTTTCCGCCCTTTCCGAGAGCATCATCGCGGAGGTGGGCTATAAGGTCACCGCCGCCACCGGGGTGCCCGTGGGCCAGGTCAATGTGTTCATCGACTCGATGAACCGGGACTGAGTATAGAGGTATTTGACTTTGAGAGAACAAATAGACGGCGCCGCGCTGCGGAACATGGTCCTGTGCGCCTATGACGCCCTTGAAGCGAACGAACAATCCATCAACGAGCTGAACGTGTTCCCCGTCCCCGACGGCGACACGGGCACCAATATGCGCCTGACCCTGGGCTCCGCCGCCACCGAGCTGCGGCAGAAGAGCGCGGGGACGGTGGGCGACACCGCCGCACGGGTGGCCTCCGCAGAGCTGCGGGGGGCCCGGGGCAACTCCGGCGTCATACTGTCCCTGCTGTTCCGGGGTCTGTCCAAGGGCCTGAAGGGTCTGGAGACCGCCAGCGCGGCGGACTACGCCAAGGCCATGACCTCCGGCGTGGAGGCAGCCTACAAGGCGGTCATGAAGCCCGCCGAGGGCACCATCCTCACCGTCAGCCGCCTGGCGGCGGAGGCCGCCGTAGCCAAGGCCAAGGAGTCCACCGGCTTTGAGGAGATGATCTACGCCGCTCTGGAGGCCGGCAAGGCCGCTCTGGAGGACACGGTGAACCAGAACCCGGTGCTGAAAAAGGCCGGCGTGGTGGACGCCGGCGGCTATGGCTACATCCTGATGCTGGAGGCCATGCTGGGCTGGCTGGAGGGCCGGGTAGAGGTCAGCCAGGGCCCCGGCGGGGCCAAGGCCCGGACCGGGACGGACGCCGTCCCCGGCCGGGAGCTGAAATACGCCTACTGCACGGAGTTCATCGTCCGCCGGGCCAACAAGAAGAGCCTGGACCTGCTGCGGGCCTATATGGGCAACCTGGGCGACAGCATCGTGATGGTGGACGGGGAGGACACCGTCAAGGTCCATCTGCACACCAACGCCCCGGGCCGCATCCTGACCCAAGCCCTCACCTACGGCTCTCTGACCGCCGTGAAGGTGGAGAATATGCGGGAGCAGAACATCGATCCGGAGGGCCACGCCCCCACCCTGGCCGTGCCGGACCAGGCCCCGGCCTCCCAGCCGGAGGAGGACCACGCCATCCCGGAGCCCGTGCCGGCGGAAAAGCCCGTGGGCACCGTATGCGTGTGCGCCGGCGACGGGCTGGAGGAGCTTTTCCGCCAGCTTGGCGCGGACGGCATCGTTTCCGGCGGCCAGACCATGAACCCGGCCACCGAGGACATCCTCCGGGCCGTGAATCTGACGCCGGCGGACACGGTGTTCGTGTTCCCCAACAACAAAAACATCATCATGGCCGCCGAACAGTGCGTGCCGCTCACCACCAAAAAGGTGATCGTGATCCCCTCCCGGACCGTGTGCCAGGGCATCAGCGCCATGATGCGCCTGAGCCCCGACAGCGACGAGCAGACCCTGGAGCGGGAGTTCAACGACGCCCTGCAGACCGTCCACACCATCCAGGTGACCTACGCCGCCCGGGATTCGGAGTTCGACGGCCACACCATCAAGGCCGGGGAGTACCTGACGCTGATGGACGGCCAGCTGGTGGGCTCCTTTGCTGACACCGCCTCGCTGGTGGACGGGCTGGACCCGGCCATAGCGGACCTTTCCCCGGAGTTCGTCACCGTCTACTACGGCGCGGACGTGGCGGAAAAGGACGCGGAGGACTTCTCCGGGGCCCTGGGAGCCAAGCTGCCCGACGCGGAGACCAGCCTGATCCGGGGCGGCCAGCCGGTGTACTACTACATGATAAGCGTGGAATGACCCCCGCTTCACACCCTCGCCGGAGCGGCGTCATGCCCGCTCCGGCGACTTTTTTTCAGGAGGTTTATGCAATGAAGATCGTGGTCCTGGACGGGGCGGTCGAAAACCCCGGCGACCTCTCCTGGTCCGGCTTTGAGGCCCTGGGGGAGCTGCGCGTATACGATGACGCCATCACCGACGAGAGCCAGATCCTCTCCCGCATCGGGGACGCGGAGGCGGTGCTGACAAACAAGACCCCTCTCGGCGCGTCCGTCATCGAAAAGGCCCCCCGCCTTGCCTACATCGGCGTGCTGGCTACCGGCTACAACGTGGTGGACATCGACGCGGCGAAAAAGCGGGGCGTGCCTGTCACCAACATCCCCGGCTACGGCACCGCCGCGGTGGCCCAGTTCGCCATCGCCATGCTGCTGGAGATATGCTGCCGGGTGGGCCACCACGCCCAGGCCGTCCGGGACGGCCGCTGGTCGGAATGCGGCCAGTGGTGCTTCTGGGACTATCCCATCCTGGAGCTGGCCGGCAAGACCATGGGCATCATCGGTTTCGGCAGCATCGGCCAGGCCACCGCCCGCATCGCCCGGTCCCTGGGCATGGAGGTGCTGTTCAACAGCGGCCGGCCCGGTCCGGAGCGCGACGGCTGCCGGTACGCGGAGCTGGATGAGCTGTTCGCCCGCTCGGACGTGATCAGCCTCCACTGTCCCCTGTTCCCCGCCACACGGGGCATCATCAGCCGGGAGGCCATCGCCAAAATGAAGGACGGGGTCATCCTCCTCAACACCGCCCGAGGCCCCCTGGTTGACGAGCAGGCCCTGGCGGACGCGCTGAACGCGGGGAAGGTCCGCGCCGCGGGGCTGGACGTGGTGGCGGAGGAGCCCATCCGCCCGGACGACCCCCTGCTGCACGCCAAAAACTGCTTCATCACCCCCCACATCGCCTGGGCCTCCCGGGAGAGCCGCCAGCGGCTCATGGACATGGCCGTGGAGAACCTCCGGGCCTTCCAGGCCGGAGAACCCATCCATGTGGTGAACGGATAAAAACGCGCCGCCGCCGGACACATCGTCCGGCGGCGGCTTTTATCGGGGCTGGATCCGTCCGGCCCCTACTGGGTGAAGTGGATGTGGTCGTTTATGTGGTCGATGCAGAAGCAGTGGTAGCCGGCGCAGCGGCTGCAATAGCGAAACTCCAGATCGGGGTAGTCCCGGTCCGTCCGGCCGCAGACCTCGCACCGGCGGGTATAGCCCTGGGCCTTTTGCTGGGCCTGGACCTTTTTGGCCGCCTGCTTGAACTGGACGGTCCTGGCCTTCTGGCGGGTCCGGCCCCGGACCGAGGCGGGCCGCAGAAAGTCGAAAAGCCACTGGCCGCAGTACAGCAGGTAGTTGCCCACCGCCACCACCGGCACCAGCGCCAGCCCCACCCGGCCGGCGGCCACGTCCTGGACCACCGCCAGGGCGAACAGCGCCGCGTCCGCCCAGGCCAGCCATTTGATCTTCACCGGGATGAAGAAAAACAGCAGCACCCTCTGCTCCGGCCACAGGGTTGCGAAGGCGAAAAACAGCGACAGATTCAGATACGACGAGCTCACCAGCACCGACACGCCGCTGATCCAGTAGTAGACCAGCGAATACAGGGCCGTGAACAGGATGCCGCTCAGGTAGTAGATGGTGAACCGGCCCGCGCCCCAGGCCCGCTCCAGACTGCTGCCGATGAAGTAGTAAAAATACAGCGCCACCGCGAACCACAGTATGGAGAACGAATCCGGCACCAGCGCGAAGGTGAACAGCCGCCACACCTGGCCCCGGCAGAACAGGGCCGGATGGAAATACAGCATCCCCACCAGGGACATGGTGGTGTCCATCTGGCAGAAAAGCCACACGATGATCTTGCCGATGACGATGAACATCATCAGCCGCGGCACGCCGAACCGGGGATGGTCCATGCAGAACCGGTCTATCTTCCGATTGAGAGAACGCAAACGCCTCACCCCCCCTTTCAATCATACCCTTTTTTGCCTCCAAAGTCCACATTTAATTTGACCGCCCCGCCGCCGGGCGGGTATTTTTTGGCAAACGCGATTTTATGTCTTCCAAATCGAAGACGTTTGTGTTATAGTACAGTCTGTATGAATATGTCAGAAGAAAATATAATAGAGGGAAAAAACGCGGTCATGGAGGCCATCCGGTCGGGCCGGGCCATCGACAAGGTGTTCCTTGTCCGGGACAGCGCGGACAAGGCCCTGGCCTTCATCGCCTCCAGCGCGAAAAACGCCGGGGCGGTGGTGACGGAGTGCGACCGGCGCAAGCTGGACGCCATGAGCCTGACCCACGCCCACCAGGGCGTGATCGCCGTGGCCGCCGCCCGGGAGTACTGCGCCCTGGAGGATATTTTCGCCCGGGCGGACCAGCTGGGCCAGGACCCCTTTATCGTGGTGTGCGACGGGCTGGAGGACCCCCGGAACCTGGGGGCCGTCATCCGCTGCGCGGAGTGCGCCGGAGCCCACGGCGTCGTCATACCCAAGCGGCGCAGCGCGGGCCTCACCGCCGCCGCCGACAAGGCCAGCGCCGGGGCCGCCGAGCATATGCTCATCGCCCGTGTCAGCAACCTGGCCGCCGCGCTGGAGACCATGAAGCGGCGGGGCCTGTGGATATACGGCGCGGAGGCCGGGGGCCAGAGCCCCCTTTGGCGGACCGACATGAAAGGCCCTCTCTGCCTGGTGATCGGCTCCGAGGGCGCGGGCATGAGCCGGCTGGTGCGGGAGCGGTGCGATTTCGTCATGAGCATCCCGCTGCTGGGCCGGGTCAATTCCCTGAACGCCTCCGCCGCGGCCGCCGTGCTGCTGTATGAGATCGTGAGACAGCGTCATGAGTGAGCGGTACATGGACAACCTGATGCCGGATTTCGGGGAGTACTCTCTCGACTCGTTCCTGGACTCCTACCGCCAGCGGGTCAGCGAATCCGGCGAGGCCCCGGCCGGGGACCGCTCCCCGGAGGAGCCCGCCCGGACCGCCGAGGCCATCGCCCAGCGTTCCCGGCAGATCGTCATGGAGGCCCTGGGAGAGACCCTGAGCCGCTCCCGGCGTGCGCCGGAGGTGGATTTCGGCTCCGAGGACCTGCACCGCGCTCTGACGGAGGAGCTTGCCCGCTCGATGAAGGACAAGCCCGCCCCCGCCGGGACGGAGGAGCCCAAGAAGTCCCGGATCAGCATCTCGCCCGACGGGATCATCACCCTGAACCTGGACCTGCACCGGGAGGACGCGGAGCCGGAGACGGCCCCCGGGCCGGAGGAGGACCGCCCCGCCCGGGAGGACGAGGCCCCGCCCGCTCCGGAGCCCCTTTACGAGCCCTATGACGAGGACGAGGACGAAGCGGACGGCAGGCGCGGCCGCAGACGCCGGGGCGCACGGTCCCGGCGGGCCGCCGCCGCTATGGAGGAGGACAAGCCCTCCGCCAAGGAGCGGTTCCTCATGCCTCTGGTGCGTATGTTCGCCACCCGCATCGCCCGCCGGCAGATGCAGAAGGCGGAGGCCGCCAACTGGCCGGACCCGGTGGAATACACAGAGACAGAGGAGCTGAGCCCCAAGCGGGCCGCCAAGTTCTATTACAACCAGCTCCGGCCCCTGCGCTTCCGGGTGCGGGTGTGCTTTTTCCTGACCGTCGTCATGGCCTGGATCAGCCTGCAGTTCCCCATGGCGGGGCTGCTGGGCCGGAGCCTGGCCGTGCAGGCCGGCGTGTCGCTGACGCTGCTGCTGACGGTGATGATGGCCGCGCTGGACATCCTGGCCGCCGGGATACGGCAGCTTTTCGACCTGCGGCCCGGCGCGGAGGCCCTGGCCAGTCTGGCGGCCCTCATGAGCTGCGCCGACGCGGTGATGGTCCTGCTGGGCTACGGGGATTATCTGCCCTTCTGCGCCGTGGGCGGCGCGTCGCTGACCTGCGCGCTCTGGGGCGAGCAGCTTGGCTGCCGGGCCCGGGGCCGGACCATGCGCATGGCCGCCATGAGCAAGGCCCCCTCCGCCATGACGGCGGAGGAGACCGACAAGGGCAGCAAGTATATCTGCCGCTCCCTGCGGCCGGTGGACGGCATCACCCGCCGCTGCGAGCAGCCGGACTTCTGCCAGACGGTGTACGCCACCGCGTCCCCCATCCTGCTGGGCGCGTCGCTGCTGCTGGCTATCGGCGCGTCCGTGAACGGTCAGGGGTCCTATTTCCTGCACACCCTGTCCGCGCTGCTGTCTGTCAGCGCGTCCTTCACCGCCTTTTTGAGCTTCCCTCTGCCCTACTCCCTGACGGCCAAGAAGCTGCAGCCCTCCGGGGCGGCCATCGTGGGCTTCCCCGGCTGCGCCGACATCGGCAGGAGCCGCCGGGTAGTCATATCCGACAACGACCTGTTCCCCCCCGGCACCATGAAGCTGTCGGGCATCAACATCCTGGAGGGGGCCCTGGTGGACAAGGTGATATCCTGCACCGCCAGCCTGCTGGTCGCCTCCGGCAGCGGCGTCACCGGCCTGTTCATGGAGCTTATCACCCGCCGGGGCTATGCCACCGTCCGGGCCGACGAGTTCCGCTGCCATGAGGGCGGCGGCCTGTCCGCCCGGGTGAACGGCGAGCAGGTGCTGGTGGGCACCGCCGGCTTCATGAACCTGATGGGCATCCGGCTGCCCCGGAACATGATGGTGCGAAACGCGGTCTGCACCGCCATCAGCGGCGAGCTGGTGGGCGTGTTCACCCTGGAATACACCCCCGTCAGCAGCGTCCAGGACGCGCTGGTGACGCTGCTGCAGGGCCGGACCCTGCCGGTGTTCGCCATCCGGGACTTCAACATCACCCCCCTGATGATCCGGCAGCTTTTCCGTATGCCCACCGACAACTTCAACTTCCCCACCTTCCGGGATCGCTACCGCATCGCGGCCTCCGCCGCGGGCGTCAACTCCCCGGTGGCGGCGGTGCTGTCCCGCCCCGGCATGGGGCCCATGGTGGACGCGGCCGAGGCCGGCCGGAAGCTGTACGGCGCCTGCCGGGCCGGCACCGTCATATCCCTGGTGGGCACCGCCATCGGCATGGTCACCATGTTCCTGCTGTTCCGCTCCGGCTCCTTCGATACCGCCACCGCCGGGAACGTGCTGTCGTATATGTTCCTGTGGGCTCTGCCCGTATGGCTGCTGGCTTTCGGTCAGAGCCGGTGAGGCGAGAAAATTTCCCGGATATGTATTGCCAACAATTTGTCGGTCGTGTATAATAATCATTTGTGAAATACCGTTAAATATTGACTTTATAAACGTCTAGTAAGGAGAGGACCTATGAGCTACGAACTGAAAAACATCCGCAACATCTGTCTGCTGGGCCACGGCGGCAACGGCAAGACCTCCTTCGCGGAGAACCTGCTGTCCGTCGCGGGCATGACGGACCGCCAGGGCAAGGTGACGGAAGGCAACACCGTCAGCGACTTCGATCCGGAGGAGATCCGCCGCCAGATCAGCATCTCCGCCGCCACCATGAACCTGAAATGGGGCAGCTGCAAGATCAACCTGATCGACACGCCGGGATTTTTCGACTTCGTGGGCGAGGTCTATCAGGCCCTGCGGGTGGCCGACATCGGCGTCATCTGCGTCTCCGCCAAGGACGGCGTGAACGTGGGCGCGGAAAAGAGCTGGAAGTACCTGCGGGACGCGGGCAAGCCCCGGGCCATCTATATCTCCAAGCTGGATGAGGAGCACGCCGACTTCGACAAGACCTTCGACGGCCTGCGGGAGCGTTTCGGCAACTCCGTCTGCGCCATGACCGCCCCCATCAAGGAGGGCGACAAGTATATCGGCATCGTGGACGTAGTCACCCGCAAGGCCTATAAGATGGACGGCAAAAAGCGGGTGGAGATCCCCGTGCCCGACGCCATGAGCGGCCGTCTGGACGAGCTGTACACCGAGCTGGCCGAGTCCGCCGCCGAGACCAGCGAGGAGCTGATGGACAAGTACTTCGAGACCATGGAGCTGTCCCCGGAGGAGATCTCCGGCGCGCTGAGCGCCGGCGTGGCCGACGGCGGCATCTGCCCGGTCTACTGCGGCAGCGCCTTCACCGGCATGGGCAGCCAGATCTTCCTGGACGCGGTCTGCTCCGTGTTCCCCTCCCCCATGGAGGGCGGCAAGGCCTGCGACCCCAACGGCCCGGCCAAGGCCATCGTGTATAAGACCGTGTCCGACCAGTTTGGCAAGTTCTCTCTGTTCAAGGTGGTCTCCGGCAAGGTGACGGCCGACATGACCCTGACTAACGCCCGCAGCGGCGCCCAGGAGAAGCTGGGCCACATCTATGTGATGCAGGGCAAGAAGAACACCGAGGTCACGGAGATCGCCTGCGGCGACTTCGGCGCGGTCAGCAAGCTGTCCGACACCCGGACCGGCGACACCCTCTGCGCCGCCGGGGCCGTGGAGGCCCTGCCCGGCATCACCTTCGACACCCCCTGCTACCAGATGGCGATCTCCCCCAAGGTGAAGGGCCAGGACGACAAGGTGGCCCAGGGTCTGGCCCGTCTGGGCGAGGAGGACCCGGCCTTCACCGTGACCCTGAACGCCGAGACCCACCAGCAGGTGGTGGCCGGCGCGGGCGATATGCACATCGACGTGCTGTGCTCCAAGCTGAAGAGCAAGTTCGGCGTGGAGGTGGAGCTGAGCCCCGCCCGCGTGGCCTACCGGGAGAAGATCCGCAAGACCCTGGACACCCACGGCCGCCACAAGAAGCAGACCGGCGGCCACGGCCAGTTCGCCGACGTGAAGATCCGCTTCGAGCCCCAGGACGAGCAAGAGGACATGATCTTCGCCGAGGAGGTGTTCGGCGGCAGCGTGCCCAAGAACTTCTTCCCCGCCGTGGAAAAGGGCCTGCGGGAGTGCTGCCTGAAGGGCGTGCTGGCGGGCTATCCCATGGTGTACCTGAAGGCCGTGCTGTACGACGGCGACTTCCATCCCGTGGACTCGTCGGAGATGGCCTTCAAGACCGCCGCCGGCCTGGCCTATAAGGAGCTGGTCAACGCCAACCCCGTCATCATGGAGCCCATCGGACTTTTGAAGGTCACCGTGCCCGACGCCAACCTGGGCGACATCATGTCGGACATCCCCTCCAAGCGGCGGGGCACCGTGCTGGGCATGACCGCCCACGACGGGATGCAGGTCGTGGAGGCGGAGGTACCCATGGCGGAGATGACTACCTACGCCATCGACCTGCGCTCCATCACCCAGGGCCGGGGCTCCTTCACCCTGGACTTCATCCGCTACGACGAGACGCCCATGAACGTCCAGCAGAAGATCATCGAGGAGGCCAAGGCTCTGGCCGCCGCCGAGTGAACCGCCAATAGAGCTTATGACCGGGGGGAAGCGGATGCTTCCCCTTGGGTTTATCGGGAAAAAATATGGGCCATTCTTCCAAAACGCCGCTGACGGTATTTTTGCTGAGCCTGACGGCCACCCTGGACCTGATCGCCCTGGGGGTGCTTGTCAGCCTGCTGCTCCGGGGCGGGCTGGGCGCAACGCGGGAGACCGCTCCGGTCTCCACGTCCCCGCCGGCTCCCACCGCCGCCCTGCCCACCTCCACACCGGAGCCCACCCCTACGTCGGAGCCTACCCCCTCGCCTACGCCGGAGCCCACGCCCGTCCCTGTGGAGCTGGGCGAGACCGAGGACGCCGGCATGGAGTATATAGACAAGATCGTCTTTCTGGGCGACAGCACCACCTACTGGCTGTATGGCTATGACGTGCTGCCCCATACCCAGGTCTGGACCGACTCCATCGGCACCATGAGCCTGTTCAACTGGGCGGTGGACCCCATCGCCTACTACGACCCCGCCAGCCCCGATCAGCCCGTGGAGCTGTCCATCCCGGACTGCGCCGCCCGCCGGCGGCCGGAAGTGCTGGTTATCACCCTGGGCATCAACGGCATCGCGCTGCTGGACGAGGCGGGCTTTAAGGATTATTATGTAAACCTTATCCAAGCCATCCAGCAGGCCAGTCCCGACACGAAGATCATTTTGCAGTCCGTCTACCCCGTCAACGACAGCGAGGTGCCCCGGGGCATCAGCAACGCGGGGGTGAACGCCGCCAACGGCTGGATCTACGACATCGCCGTCCAGACCGGCGTGCGGTATCTCTACTCCCACGATCTGCTGATGGACGAGACCGGCAACCTGCGGGACGATTACAACAACCACGACGGCATGGGCATCCACCTGAACGTGGCGGGCCTTTCGGTCGTACTGCAAAACATCCGCACCCACGCCTGGCTGTGAGAGCCGCCAAGGAGGTATCTCCATGAACGAACGGACCAGAAGCAGGGCCCGCGCCCGCAGGATCATCGCCGTGCTGGTATGCCTGATCGTGGCGGAGCTGGCGGTACTGGTGTTCCTGGTGGTCCGCTACGCCGGCGGCCGGCAGGAGGCCGCCGGGCAGCAGCCCGCCCAGGAGCAGACCGCGACGGCCATCCCCTCTCCCACCGCCGGGCCGGCGGTGGAGCTGGCCCAGACCGAGGACATGGGCCAGGCGTACGTCGACAAGCTGGTCTTTCTGGGCGACAGCACCACCTACGGCCTGGGCTTTTACGACGTGGTCCCCTTCACCCAGGTCTGGACCCCCGCCAGCGGCACCATGGCCCTGGCGAACTGGGCCATTGAGACCATCGACTATCATCCGCCGGAGGCGCCGGACGCCCCGGAGGACCTGTCCATCACGGACTGCGCCGCCCGCCGGCGGCCGGAGGTGCTGGTTATCACCCTGGGCGTCAACGGCGTGGCCTTTTTGGACGAGACCAGCTTCAAGCAGTATTACACCGACCTGGTAAACGCCCTTCTGGCCGCCAGCCCCGACACCCACATCATCTGCCAGTCTATGTATCCCGTGATCGACAGCAAGACCCCGGACGGCATCGACAACGCCCGGGTCAACACCGCCAACGGCTGGATACGGGACGTGGCCGCCGCCACCGGGACCCGGTATCTCAACTCCCACGACCTGCTCACAGACAGCACGGGGGGCCTGGACCCGGCCTATAACAACGGCGACGACATGGGCATCCACCTCAATCCCGACGGCTTTTCCGTGGTGCTGCAGAACCTGCGCACCCACGCCTATCAGTGACCGGCGCGCCCGGCAAGGAGGTACCGCTATGAACGGAAGGACCAGAGAGGGCTTTTACGTTCTCTGGACCATCGCCATATTGATATGCCTGACCGTATGCGTCGTGCTGCTGGCCTATGTGTCCTTCACCAGCGGCGGCAGGTCCGCCGCCCGGCCTCTGCCCGGGGCCCAGGCCACGGCCGTGCCGGACCAGACGTCGGACGGGACCGGGTCCGCCCAGGACCAGACTGTCCCGGCGGAGGACCAGCAGGCCGCCGGCCAGGACGGGACCGTCCCCACGGAGGACCAGGCCGCCGCGGAGCAGGGCCAGCAGGCCGCCGCGCCCCCCTCCACGATCCTGGCCGCCACCATGGACTTGGGCCAGGAGTACCAGGACAAGCTGGTCTTTTTGGGCGACAGCACCACCTATGGGCTCAGCGCCTATAACGTGCTGCCCAGCTACCAGGTCTGGGTCCCCGCCAGCGGCACTCTGAGCCTGTTCAACTGGGCCATCGAGACAGTCCAGTACTACCCCCAGGGGGACACGGTCAACGCCCAGAGCCTGTCCATCGCTGACGCGGCCGCCGCCGGCCAGCCGGAGTATCTGATCGTGACGCTGGGCCTCAACGGCGTGTCCATCCTGGACGAGTCCCAGTTCCGGGACTACTACACCGGTCTTTTGCAGGCCATCCAGGCCGCCAGCCCCAACACCCGGCTCATCTGCCAGTCCATCTTCCCCGTGATCGACCCGGGCTACACCGGCGGCAACACCGAGGGCCTTACAAACCAGCAGATCACCGCCGCCAACGGCTGGATATTGGACATCGCCAACCAGATGGGCCTGCGGTACCTGAACACCGCCGAGGTGCTGACGGACGCCGACGGCAATCTGAACATCAGCTACTGCTCCGGCGACGGCATCCACTTCACCCCGGACGGGTACAACGCCATCCTCCAGTATATCCGCTCTCACGCCTACCAGTGACGACGAAAGAGATACCGCAAGGCCCCCGCCTGTTGGCGGGGGCCTTGTGCCGCATCCGCCCCCGGCCGCATATAAATGGACGGGAGGGTGCCGAATATGGATGAGATGTTGAAAGAGAGCCTGGCGGGCTTCGACGCGGTTTGGCAGCGGGTCACCGGCCAGAGCGCGCCCGCCGTGGACAGCGGCGGGGCCTCCGCGCCCTGCGCCGGTCCCCCGGAGCCCCGGCCGCCGGAGGACGTTCTGGCGGAGCTGATACGCCGGGAGACCTGCGCCGGGACCTGGGCCGGGACGCTGGCCCGGTCCTTTCCGGCGGACGGCCGGGCGGTCCTGCAGCGGATGGCCGCCGGATCCCGGCGGCGGCTGCGGCGGCTGCGGGCGGAGCGGTTCATCGCCACCGGCGCGGCCGGCGAGGAGGCGGGAGACTGCGGCCCCCAGCCGGGAAAGCTGGCCGCGCTGCGGGCCCTGTATCTGCAATACGGCCGCCTGGCGGAGCAGTACGAGGCCGCCGCCGGCCGACAGACAGATCCCGGCGCGGGCGACGCCCTGGCCGCCTTTGCCGCCGAGACGCGCCGGTCTGCCCAGGAGGCCAGAGCGCTGCTCATAGAATGCTTTTGAAGGGGAACATACCAGGACCGCCGCGTTTTTCGCGGCGGCCTCTTTTTTCAAAACAGCGTCACCTGCGGGTCCTCCCGCTGGCGGATAACGCCCAGTCGGATGAACACGGGATAGAGATAGCTGGCCCCGAAGGTGCCCAGCCGCTTGGGCCCGTCCACGTCGCCGCCCAGCTCCAGGGCCCGGTGGAAGGCCACGAACACGGTGCTTTGGGTGATGCTCTTTTCCTTGCGGCTGATGAACATCTCCCCACCCACGGCTCCGTCCCGCCGCTCCCGGATGAGGTAGGTGAACGCCAGGCCCTTGGCCGTGTGGAAGGTCTCCCCCTGCAGGGCAATGAGCGCGTCCCACAGCGCGTCGTCCCGATAGGGCCCGTCCGCGTCCATGCTGGCCCGCAGGCGGTCTGCGGCCCGCTCTGTGCTGTCCACGGTCTGACGCCCCCCCTTCCTGTTTATATAGGTTATCACACTCGCCGGATAATGGCAAGCCGCGCCGGGGCGGTAAAAAAACAAAAATCCGGTTGACAGAAAATCGCCGGGTATTTATACTGGTAACAGCCCGTGGGACTGCCGGACCGTACCGGCGGACCCGCGGCAAAAAATACGACCGGGGGATATCCTGTATGACTTTGCTCATCGTTTTGACGATACTCGTCGTGGCGGTGCTGGCCGTCAGCTACGCCGCCTACTGCATCCCATTCCACCATCCCGGCCGGACGGAGAGCCCCTACGACCTGCCGCCGGAGGAACAGTACGACCCCTACCGGGAGAAGATGACGGAGCTGATCCGGTCCATGGACGGCATCCCCTTTGAGGGCGTGGAGCTGACGGCCTTCGACGGCACGAAGCTCTTCGGCCGCTACTATCATGTGGCCGACGGCGCGCCCCTGCAGATCCAGTTCCACGGCTACAAGAGCACCGGCCAGCGGGACTTCTGCGGCGGCAACAAGCTGGCCCGGGAGATGGGCATGAACACCCTGGTGGTAGACCAGCGCGCCCATGGCAAAAGCGAGGGCCGGACCATCTCCTTCGGCGTGCTGGAGCGGTTCGACTGTCTCAGCTGGGCCCGGTACGCCGCCGGCCGCTGGCCCGGCCGGCCCATCACCCTGGCGGGGGTGTCCATGGGCGCGGCCACGGTGCTGATGGCCTCGGACCTGGACCTGCCGGCGGAGGTGAAGGGCATCATCGCTGACTGCCCCTACTCCGATCCGGGAGCCATCATCCGCAAGGTGGGCCGGGACACCATGGGTCCGGCGTCCATCCTGCTGTACCCCTTCATCCTGCTGGGGGCCCGGCTGTACGGTGGCTTCAGCCTGACCGCCGCCTCCCCCGTGAAGGCGGTCCGCAACGCCAAGGTCCCCATCCTGCTGATCCACGGGGAGGACGACCGGTTCGTCCCCTGCGACATGAGCCGGGAGATCTATGACGCCTGCACCGGCCCAAAGACCCGCGTTACCGTGGCCGACGCGGCCCACGCCATCTCCTATATCCTGGACCCGGAAAAGTACGAGAACGCGGTGCGCCAGTTCATCGCCTCGCTGGACATGACGGAAAAGCAGAGCGTCTGAGAAAGGAGCGCGCCCTCTTGACTAAGATCCTTTTCGTCTGCCATGGGAACATCTGCCGCAGCCCCATGGCGGAGTTCATCCTGAAACAGCTCGTGACCCGGCTGGATATGCAGGACGAGTTCTATATCGCCTCCGCCGCCACCAGCGCGGAGGAGCTGGGCAACCCGGTCTATCCCCCCGCCCGGCGGACGCTGCAGCGGCACGGCATCGACTGCGCCGGCAAGACCGCCCGGCAGATGAACCGGCGGGACTACGGCTCCTTTGACCTGATCGTCGGCATGGACACCGCGAACCTGCGCAATATGCGCCGCATCTGCGGCGGAGACCCCCAGGACAAGCTCCGGCTGCTGATGGAGTTCACCGACCGGCCCGGCGACGTGGCGGACCCCTGGTACACCGGGGATTTCGAGACGGCCTGGACCGATATCGACGCCGGCTGCCGGGGCCTTCTCAAACACCTGACCGGCATCACCGTCCGCTGACCCTTTCGCCGGTTGACAAGCGTACCTCCCCATGATAAAATCAGGACAGATTCCTGATTATATGATCTACAAATGCTGTAAAGGAGACTGCACCATGAGCAAATACGCTGGCACCCAGACCGAGAAGAACCTGGAAGCCGCTTTCGCCGGCGAATCCCAGGCCCGCAACAAGTACACCTATTTCGCCTCCAAGGCCAAGAAGGAGGGCTTTGAGCAGATCGCGGCCCTGTTTCTGAAGACCGCCGACAACGAGAAGGAGCACGCCAAGCTCTGGTTCAAGGAGCTGGAGGGCATCGGCGACACCGCCCAGAACCTGGCCGCCGCCGCCGATGGCGAGAACTACGAGTGGACCGATATGTACGACGGCTTTGCCAAGACCGCCGACGAGGAGGGCTTCCATGAGCTGGCCGCCAAGTTCCGTCTGGTGGCCGCCATCGAAAAGACCCATGAGGAGCGTTACCGCGCCCTTTTGAAGAACGTGGAGACCGCCCAGGTCTTTGCCAAGAGCGAGGTCAAGGTGTGGGAGTGCCGCAACTGCGGCCACATCGTGGTGGGCACCGCCGCCCCCGAGGTCTGCCCCACCTGCAACCACCCCATGAGCTACTTTGAGGTCCACGCCGAGAACTACTGATCTTTCAAGACCGCCAAATGCCCCCCGGACCGCCGTTCGGGGGGCGTTTTTTTGTGGAAACGGACAAACTTGCAGGTTTTGATTGCAAAACGCCGGGGGATTGATTATACTGTATGGGAACGACCGTAATAAGGAGTTTTAATAACAATGAAAAGTTATCTTGATATGACGAAAGAGGAGCTGGCCGCGGAATACGCCGCCGTCAGCCGGGAATACAAGGATCTGAAGTCTATCAAGCGGAGCCTGGATATGTCCCGGGGCAAGCCCAACCCGGTGCAGCTGGACCTGTCCATGGGCCTGCTGGGACAGGACCCCTCCGCCCTGATCGTCACCCGCAAGGGCACCGACGTGCGTAACTACGGGGAGCTGGCGGGGGTGGACGAGTGCAAGCAGCTTTTCGCGGACATCCTGGGCCTGGAGCAGAAAAACATCATCATGGGCGGCCAGTCCAGTCTGAACCTGATGTACGACGCGGTAGTCCGGGCCATCCTGCTGGGGGTCTACAAGGGGTCCCGGCCCTGGGGCCAGCAGGGGCAGATCAAGTTCCTGTGCCCGGTGCCGGGCTATGACCGGCACTTCGCCATCTGCCAGGAGTTCGGCATCGAGATGATCAACATCCCCATGTCCGCCACAGGCCCGGATATGGACCAGGTGAAGCGGTATGTGGAGTCCGACCCCCTGGTGAAAGGCGTCTGGTGCGTGCCCAAGTATTCCAACCCCACCGGCGTCACCTATTCCGACGACACGGTCCGCGCCTTCGCGGCGTTGAAGCCCGCGGCGGACGATTTTCGCATCTTCTGGGACAACGCCTATGTAGTCCACGGCTTCGAGGAGGAGGACGACCGGCTGCTCAACATCTTCGACGCCTGTAAGGAATACGGCTCCGAGGACATGGTATATGAGTTCGCCTCCACCAGCAAGATCACCTTCTCCGGGGCGGGTCTGGCGGTGCTGGCCGCCAGCGAGGGCAACGTCAAATTCCTCCTGCGGCAGATGGGGGTAGCCACCATCGGCTACGACAAGATCAACCAGCTTCGGCATGTGCATTTCTTCAAGTCCGCCCAGGGCGTGCGGGAGCATATGAAAAAGCAGGCGGCCCTGGTGAAGCCCAAGTTCGACTGCGTGCTGTACACCCTGGCGGAGCAGATCGCGCCCCGGGGCATCGGCAAGTGGATCACCCCCCACGGGGGCTACTTCGTGGCCTTCGAGGGCCTGCCCGGCACCGCCTCCCGGTGCGTGGCCCTGTGCAAAGAGGCGGGTCTGGTGCTGACCCCCGCCGGGGCCCCCTTCCCCTACGGCAAGGACCCGGACGACAGCGTGATCCGCATCGCCCCTACTTACCCCGACATCCCCTCCCTGGCCGCGGCCATCCAGCTCTTCTGCGTGGCGGCCCGGCTGGCCGCCCTGGAGACCCTGGGCGCAAAAGGGTAAAGCAGCGTTCATAACGACCGCCCCGGCCTTTCGGCCGGGGCGGTTTTCATGGGAGATAATGTTATCTCTCCCTCAGTCAGTGCCATAGGCACTGACTGCTCCCTCGTCAAAGGGAGCAGTCAATAAGGTATGTTTTACTCCTGGAACATGGGCGTGGACAAATACCGGTCCCCGGTGTCGGGGAGCAGGGCCACGATGGTCTTGCCCGCGTTCTCAGGCCGTTTGGCAAGCTCGATGGCCGCCCACAACGCCGCGCCGGAGGAAATGCCCACCAATATGCCCTCGGTCCGGCCCAGCTCCCGGCCCAGGGCGAAGGCGTCCTCGTTCTCCACGGGGATGATCTCGTCATAGACCTGGGTGTTGAGCACGTCGGGCACGAAGCCCGCACCGATGCCCTGGATCTTGTGGGCCCCGGCCACGCCCTTGCTGAGTACCGGCGACGCGGCCGGCTCCACGGCCACCACCCGCACCGACGGCTTCTGCTCCTTCAGGTACTCCCCTACGCCCGTCAGGGTGCCGCCGGTGCCCACGCCGGCCACGAATATGTCCACCTTTCCCTCCGTGTCCTTCCATATCTCCGGGCCCGTCGTGGCTTTGTGGGCGGCAGGGTTGGCGGGGTTGACGAACTGGCCGGGGATGAACGCGCCAGGGGTCTGGGCGGCGATCTCGTCCGCCTTGGCGATGGCCCCCTTCATGCCCTTGGCCCCCTCAGTCAGCACCAGCTCCGCGCCGTAGGCCTTCAAAAGATTGCGCCGCTCCACGCTCATGGTCTCCGGCATAGTCAATATGATCTTATACCCCTTGGCCGCCGCCACCGCCGCCAGGCCGATGCCCGTGTTGCCGGAGGTAGGCTCCACGATCACCGCGCCGGGCTTCAGCTTCCCGGAGGCCTCCGCGTCCTCGATCATGGCCTTGGCGATCCGGTCCTTCACGGACCCGGCCGGATTGAAGTACTCAAGCTTTGCCAGGACCGCCGCCCGCAGGCCCAGCTTCTTCTCCAGATTCACAAGCTCCAGCAGGGGCGTGCCCCCCACCAGCTCCGTAAAGGACTTATACACCGGCATTTTTAAATCTCCCCTTTTCCCACTGGTTTAGTGTGTTTTACGTGGATGCTGTTATTATACACCATCCGGCGGCGGTGTCAACTGTTTTTTGCGAAAGCGCACGGGGGCACCAGACGGTCAAAAGCCCCGGCCGTCCGGGGACGGCCGGGGCGCGTATCCTGTTTTCAGATCACATAGTCGTTGCCGGCGGCGGCGTTGGCCCGGTCCACGATGTCCTGCAATGTGATATTTCCCAGGTAATCGGTGACCACCTTGTAAAGCCCGGTCCACATATCCAGCGTGGCGCAGGAGGAGCACCGTTCGCAGGTGTTGGGCCCTTCCTCCAGGCACTCCACCGGGGCAAGGCTGCCCTCCACCAGCTCCAGTATCTCCCCCACGTTATAGTCTTTGGGCTCCCGGCTGAGCCGGTAGCCTCCCTGGGGTCCCCGGATGCCCTTCACCAGCCCCGCCTTGCTGAGCTGGGTCACGATCTGCTCCAGGTATTTTTGACTGAGCTCCTGCCGGGCGGCCACATCCTTCAAGGTCACCAGCCCGTCGCCGCTGTGCTGGGCCAGGTCCACCATGGTCCGCAGGGCATACCTGCCTCTGGTAGAAATTTTCATACTGCCGCCTCCCATGCTTCAAACTCGCATATCCCGCTCACAGCTTCTCCATGGCCGCTCGCACGTCCGATTCACAGGAGCGCATAGCCAGGATGGTCTTTTCCATCAGTTCCTCCAGGGGCCAGCCCAGCATATCCGCGCCTTTTTGAATGACCTCACGGCTGCAGCCGGCGGCAAAGCCGGGAGACTTGAACTTCTTCTTGAGGCTCTTGACCTCCATGTCCTGGACGCTCTTGCTGGGCCGCATCAGGGCCGCCGCGCCGATGAGGCCCGTCAGCTCGTCCGCGGCAAACAGGACCTTTTCCATCTCCAGCGAGGGCTCTATGTCCACCCCGGTCAAGCCGTAGCCGTGGCTGCAGGCGGAGCGGATGATATCCTCCTCCACCCCGGCGGCGCGCATCAGCTCCTGCTGCTTGACGCAGTGCTGGTCCGGCCACTGTTCAAAGTCCAGGTCGTGCAGCAGGCCCACCGTGGCCCAGTGGTCGGCCTGGTCGCCATAGCCCAGGTCGTTGGCGTACCAGCGCATGACCCCCTCCACCGTCAGCGCGTGCTGCAGGTGGAAATGGTCCTGGTTGTATTTGGTGAGAAGCTCCCACGCTTTTTCCCGCTCCATCACATGTCCTCCGTTTCCCATATGGTACCGCCCCCCAGCACCAGATCCCCGTCGTAGAGGACCACGGCCTGACCGGCGGTGACGGCCCGCTGGGGCCGGTCAAAGACCACCTCCAGCTCGTCCGGCCCGGTCTGGGTCACGGTGGCGGGCTGTTCGGTTTGGCTGTAGCGGATCCTGGCCCCGCAGCGCAGGGGCCTGTCCAGCTTATCAAAGGGGATCAGGTTTATGTTCCGGGCCAGCAGCCGCCGGGAGAAGAGCCGCTCACCGCCCGCCAAAACGATGGTGTTGTCCTCCGTGCGCTTGGCGCGCACATACAGCGGCCGGTCCGCCGCCACTCCCAGGCCCCGCCGCTGGCCCACGGTGTACCCGATCAGGCCCTTGTGCCGGCCCAGGACCTTTCCGCTCTCGTCCACGAAGTCCCCGGCGGGATAGTCCTTTCCCGTGTACCGGCGAATGAAGGCGGCGTAGTCCCCGTCCGGGACGAAGCAGATGTCCTGGCTGTCCGTCTTGCGGGCGTTCAGAAGGCCGGCCTCCTCCGCGATCCGGCGGACACGCTCCTTTGTCAGCTCCCCCAGAGGGAAGCGGGTATGGGCAAGCTGCTCCTGGGTGAGCATATAAAGCACATAGCTCTGGTCCTTGCCGGGGTCCGCCCCCTTGCACAGCAGCCACCGTCCGTCGGCGCGCCGCTGGACGCGGGCGTAGTGGCCCGTAGCCACCGCGTCGCAGCCCAAAGTCCTGGCCCGGTCCAGCAGAAGGCCGAACTTCAGCCAGCGGTTGCACTCGATGCAGGGATTGGGGGTCCGGCCCGCCTCATACGTTCGGACGAAAGGCTCCACCACCCGGCGGTCGAAGTCCTCCGCCATGTTGAACACATAATGCTCCATCCCCAGCCGGAACGCCGCCGAGCGGGCGTCCGCCGCGTCGTCGGCGGTGCAGCAGGTCCTGTTCCCCGCGCCGTCAGGCGGCTCGTCCCGCCGCAGCTTCATGGTGGCTCCTATACAGTCATAGCCGTCCTTTTGCAGTAAAAGGGCGGCTACGCTGCTGTCCACGCCGCCGGACATGGCGACCAACGCCTTGGGTCTATGGGCGCAGTCCGCAGCCGGGGGCACGCTCACGCCTCCGCGGGGGCGTCGTGATCGTGCTGGTGGGCACAGGCCACGTCGCAGCCGAAGATGGCCGGGTCGTAGGCGATGTCGTGCTTGTCGTAATAATCCTTCACCGCGGCCCGGACCGCCTCCTCCGCCAGCACGGAGCAGTGCAGCTTATGGGCGGGCAGACCGTCCAGAGCCTCCGCCACGGCCTTGTTGGAGAGCTCCAGGGCCTTCTCGATGGGCATGCCCTTTATCATCTCCGTAGCCATGGAGGAGCTGGCGATGGCGCTGCCGCAGCCGAAGGTGATGAAGCTCACGTCGGTGATGATGCCGTCCCGGACCTTGATATACATCCGCATGATGTCGCCGCAGACAGCGTTGCCCACCTCGCCGATGCCGTCGGCGTCCTCCATCTTCCCCACGTTCCGGGGGTGCTGGAAATGGTCCATGACCTTATCGCTGTAAAGAGCCATTGTGGTATCCTCCTTAAATGAGATGGGGCGTCTCGCCCCGCTCCAGGGCGTCCCACACCGGGGACATATCCCGCAGATAATCGACCACTTCCGGAACAGACCGGATGATGTGATCGATCTCTTCTTCCGTGTTGTAAGCGTCGATGCTCAGCCGCAGGCTGCCGTGGGCGATCTCATGGGGCAGGCCCAGGGCCAGCAGCACATGGCTGGGGTCCAGGGACCCGGAGGTACACGCGCTGCCGGAGGAGGCGGCGATGCCCCTGGCGTCCAGAAGCAGCAGCAGGCTCTCTCCCTCGATGCCCTCAAAGCAGAAATTCACCGTGCCGGGCACCCGCTTTTCCCGGTCCCCGTTCAGCCGGCTGTGGGGTATCTTGCTCAGGCCCCCGATGAGCTTTTCCCGCAGGGCCGTCACATAGGCCATGTTCCTGTCCAGCCCCGTCACGGCTTCCTCCAGAGCGGCGGCCATGCCCACGATGCCGGGGATGTTCTCCGTGCCGCCCCGCTTGCCACGCTCCTGCTGGCCGCCCTCGATCACGTTCACCAGGGGCACGCCCCGGCGGGCGTACAGCGCGCCCACGCCCTTGGGGCCGTGGAACTTGTGGGCCGCCATGGAAAGCATATCCACGTTCAGGGCCTCCACGTCCACAGGGATGTGGCCCACGGCCTGGACCGCGTCGGTGTGGAACAGCACGCCCCGCTCCCGGCACACCGCGCCGATCTCCGCGATGGGCTGGATGGTGCCGATCTCGTTGTTGACGAACATGACCGTCACCAGAGCCGTGTCCTCCCGGATGGCGTCCGCCACCTGCCGGGCCGTCACCACGCCGTTTTCATGCACGTCCAGCAGCGTGATCTCATAGCCCTGCTTTTTCAGCTTATCCAGCGTGTGCAGCACCGCGTGGTGCTCGAAGGCGGTGGAGATGATGTGCTTCTTCCCTTTCCGGGCGCCGATGGCCGCGCCGGTCAGGATGGCCTGGTTATCGGCCTCGCTGCCGCCGCCGGTGAAGTATATCTCCTTAAAGTCCGCGTGGATGGCTCCGGCCACGGTCTCCCGAGCCCGCTGCAGGGCCTCCGCCGCCCGCTGGCCGGGGCTGTGCAGACTGGAGGCGTTGCCGTAAGTCTCGCAAAAATACGGCGTCATGGCCTCCAGAGCCTTTTTGCTCAGCGAGGTCGTGGCCGCGTTGTCAGCATATACATACATACCAAAAAACGTCCTCCGTACAGATTCCAGAGGTAGTATAACCCTAATTTCCTAGTCTGTCAATGGGTTTTTCCGTCTCAACTGCCGATATCCAAAAACAGCTCGTTGCACAGCCCGCCGGTGGCGTTGAAGGTGCCCGCCTCGAAGATCACGTCCTGGACGCCGTACTCCTCCACCATATGGGAGACAGTCTCGTCGGTGTAGCGGAAGTCCACCCAGTAGGTGTACTCGTAATGGTCCGTCAGCCAGGGGATGAAGGCGTTGCCGTAGGAGTCCTTCACCACCATGACCGCGCTGCCGTCGGTGATGTTGGGATTGTGCAGAGAGGAGAACGGCCTGTCGGCCCCGGAGAAGATGCAGTACCACTCGGAGGAGGGCATTTCGTACAGGTCGTTGATGATGCGCCAGTCATAGGCCGCGCCGCCCTGCTCCACCAGATACATATCCATGTCGTGGGGGTCGTCCGCGTTGACGCACATGGGGTACCAGGCCTGGACCGTGTCCGGGTGTTCCGCCAAAGACGGGGGCCGGTCCGCGCTGAGGTAGTAGCTGCCCAGGTACTCCCCCGCTCCGAACTCGGCGGTCCTGAACTGGTCCAGAGTATGGGGCTCGATGCCCTTTTCCTCACAAAAGACCCGGTAGGCATAGTATGCCCCCAACTGGGTCCAGTGGTGGTCGGTGCGGAAGTAGATATACTCCGCGTTGTGCTCCCGCAGGGTGTCGCACACGTCCAGGGCGTGGATGCCCGGGTCCAGCTTGCTCACGATATAGTCGATGGCCGCGGCCTCGTCGCTGCAGCCCATGTCCTCCCGCACCTGGTCGTCCAGCATCACCGCGGAGCTCTGGGGCACGTCCATCACGTACATATCCACCTTGCCGCCGATGTTCTGATAGATCTGGTTCATGGTGTTGATATATTCGTCGGCGTAATACTGGCTGAAGCCGTACAGGCCATAGGCCGCGCCGTCGGTGATATAGATGCTGCCGCTGAACTCCCCGATCTCATGGACCGTCCCGTCCGGCTTCGGGGTGGGCGTGGGGATGGGCGTAGGAACGGGGGTGGGGGCGGCGTCCGCCGCCGGGCCCTCCTCCGGCAGAGGCACGGCGTCCGCCGTGGTGACGCCGCCGATGAGCTGGGTGCCCCGCAGGCCGTAGTGGTCCTCGAGCTGCTGCTGGGCGAAGATCATGCCCTCCCGCAGCGGATAGGTGTCCGCGTACCAGGTGTCCAGGCCCTTGAAAAAGCTGCCGTCCAGCAGGCTCTGGACGCTGAAGGCGGGAAACGCCGTCAGCTCCCGCTTTTCCACCTGGGAGATCGCCGGCCGGGCGAACCAGGCCAGGCCCACCAGGCCCATGGCCGCCAGCAGGACGAAAAAGACCCCTCGCTGGACCGCCCGGACCACCCTATTTGGCTGTCGTCTGTCTTTCACCGGTCAGACGCCTCCCGCGCTGTCAGAATTGGAAGTAAAGAAACGGATTGTAGCTGTCCCCCACCAGGGCCATGGCCGCCAGTATCAGGCACGCCGCCGGATAGATCACGTCCCAGGCGGAGCTTATCCAATAGATCATCCCGTTTCGCTGGCCCAGGTTCCGCAGCACCGTATGGGCCGTCCGGCCCAGGGGCGTGCAGGCCACCGCCGCGAAAGCCAGGAAGAACACGTTGTTTCGGAAAAGCAGCTTCACCGCCGCGCTGGAAAAGCCGTTGCCGTTCAGGCCGAAAAGGCCCCGGACCGCCGTGCCCAGCAGGGCCAGGTCCGTAAATTTGAAAATGATCCAGCTGAACGCGACCAGTATCAGCACGCCCCCGTGGCGCACCGGGCCCGGCAGACGCCGCTGGACGTCCCCCAGCAGGAACCGCTCCGCCGCCAGCAGCAGGCCGAAGTACAGGCCCCACAGGATGAAGTTCCAACTGGCCCCGTGCCACAGGCCCGTCAAAAACCACACCACGAACAGATTGAAAAGCTGCCGCAGCTCTCCGCACCGGCTGCCCCCCAGGGGGATGTACACATAGTCCCGGAAAAAGCTGCCCAGAGAGATATGCCACCGCCGCCAGAACTCCTTCACGGAGCCGGACAGATAGGGATAGTCGAAGTTTTCCCGGTAGTGGAGCCCGCACATGAGCCCCATGCCGATAGCCATGTCGGAATAGGCGGAGAAGTCCAGGTATATCTGCATGGTGAATGCCGCCGCCCCCAGCAGCACCCCCATGGCCGGCACCGCCGCCATGGCCCCGGCGTCGGTCAGCAGCATCTGGTCCGCGATGGCGGCGCAGCCGTTTGCCAGCACCGCCTTTTTCGCCAGCCCCACCGCGAACCGGCTCACGCCCCGGCTCACCTCCGCCGGCCGGGTCTGGCGGCGCAGCAGGTCCTCCCGCACGTCCTTATACCGGACGATGGGCCCGGCGATGCACTGGTGGAAAAGGCTGGCGTACAAAAGCACCATCCAATAGCTCCTCTGGGCCTCCACCTCTCCCCGGTACACGTCCGCCACATAGGAGATGAGCTGGAAGGTGTAAAAGGAGATGCCGATGGGCAGCGCGATGGCGGGGATCACCTCCGGCACGCCGGTCAGGGCCCGGACGTTCTGCAAAATGAAGCCCAGGTACTTGAAGATGCACAAAATGGCAAGGCACAGCCCCACGGTGAGGGTGAGCCAGAAAGACCGCGTCCCCGCCGTGTCCGTCCGCTCCACCATCAGCGCGCCCGCCCAGCAGATCAGGCTCATGCCCGCCAGCAGCAGCAGATACCTTGGCCCCGCCCAGCTGTAAAAGACCAGCGAGAAGACCAGCATCGCTATATTTTTCGCCCGGGGCGATCTTAACAGTGCCTGGGACAGCAGGTTCGCTGGCAAAAACGCAAAGACGAACAGCATACTGGAAAAGACCACGGCCGCACCCCACATCAAATTTCTAGGCCAAAATACATTATATGGCTATCTTACTTTACATAATACTTCAAACCGCGCCAAAAAGAAAGGGGTAAGATCGAATTTAATACTTTTTTGTCACAATATTCCTAACCTCGCAGAGTTCGGCTCCGCAAATATGAAGATCCCCCGTCCAGCGGACGGGGGATGCGGTCGGATTCAAACGACTATTCTTATCCTTTCACGCCGCCAGCGGTCAGGCCGGAGGCCAGGTGCTTTTCGATGCACAGGAACAGGATGATGACCGGGATGGTGGCGAAGATGCTGGTGGCAAACAGGTACTGCCAGTTGATCATATTCAGCCCGTAGAACACGTTGATGCCCACGGTGATGGGCTTGAAAACATCGGTGCTTATGAGGGTCAGGGCCATGGTGTACTCGTTCCAGGAGTTGATGAACACAAAGATCAGCGTGGTGACGATGCCCGGCGCGGCCATGGGGATCAGCACCCGGATCAGGGAGCCCATGGTGTTGCAGCCGTCTATCTTGGCAGCCTGCTCCATATCCGGGGAGATGGACAAAAACGTGCCCCGCAAAAGCCATATGGCGAAAGCCTGGTTAAAGGCCGCGTTCAACAGGATCAAGCCCAGGATGTTGTTCACAAGGTTGATCTTCATCATCAGCCGGTAAATGCCCACCAGCAGCACCACCGGGGCGAACATCTGGCTCATGATGACAGCCCCCAGGAACACGCCCTTGCCCTTGAACTTCATCCGGCTCAGAGCATAGGCCGCCGGGATGCCGCACAGGATGGCGATGATCGTGGCGCCGCCGGAAACAAGAACGGAGTTCAAAAAGTACCGCAGCACCGGCGCGGCCGACCATATCTCCGCGAAGTTGGACCACTTCCACTTCTTGGGCAGAACGGTCATGTCCAGCGCGTACATCTCCTCACGGGTCTTGGCGGCAGTGGTGAACATGACGAAATAGGGGTACAGGATCACGATGCACAGCACGAATACGAAGAGATAGAGGAACACCCGCCTCCAGGGATGCTTTCGGATGGAGCCAGTCATTGGTCACCCTCCTTTTCTGCCCGTAGGCTCAGCACCATATAGATGCCCGCACAGATACACAGTATCACGAATCCCACCACCGAAACGGCGGCCGCCTGACCGGCCTTGCCGTTGAAAAACGACAGTTTGTAGATGTATGTGGCCAGGGTGTGGGTCTTGTCCGCCGGGTCGCCCTTGGTGATGGTCCAGATGATGGGGAAGGAGTTGAACACATAGATGATGTTCAGCACCGTGCTCACCGTCAGGCTGGGCCTCAAGAGGGGCAGAGTGATCTTCGTCAGCTTCTTCCAGAAGCCGGCCCCGTCGATGTCCGCCGCCTCATAATAGGTGTCGTCGATGCTCTGCAGGCCCGAAAGCACGCAGAAGGTGACGAAGGGGATGGTGACGAAGATGCCGATCCAGCACTCCCAAGCGAAGAAGGCCGTAGCGCTGGGGGTCCAGTTGATGTTGGACGAGATGATCCCCAGCTTTTTCAGTATCGTGTTCAGAGAACCAAACTGGGAATCAATGATGTATTTCCAGATAGTCGCCTGGATGATGAGACTGGTGGCCCAGGGAAAGACCACGATGGCCCGGACGATCTTCCGGCCGTGGAATTTCTGGTTGAGCACCATGGCGATGATGAAGCCCAGCAGCGTGGACAGCCCCACCACCACCACCGTCCAGACGAAAGTGTTCTGGATGGTGTGCCAGAATGTGGCCGATTTGAAGATGGCCCGGAAGTTCTCAAAGTTGTTATAGCCTTTGATAACGCCCGCACGGCTGATCTCCGACATGGACATCTGAAACACCGTGATGACCGGCACCACTATCATGCCCACCATCAGGATGATACTGGGCAGTATCCACACATAAGGCTCTACCTTTTTCAGCGTGCTTTTGCTCATTCTTCCGCCCCCTTGCCGCTACGTCGGTACAACTCTGCCGTGGTTTGAAAAACAGGGGCCGGACCAAGTCCGGCCCCCATTGTTAAGGTATGTCCGTGGGAACGCGCTGTATTCAGCCGACGATCTCAGCCTGGGCGGCGTCCAGGGTCTCCTGGATGTCTGCGCCCTCGGCGATCTGCTGTTCAGCGGCGGTGACGGCCACCATCACGTCGCTCCACTCGACCTTATAGGTGGGATAGAACTCGCAGGAGGCCAGCACGTCGTTGAAGTTGGCAAAGTATTCGCTGTTGCCCTCGCCGCCGTCCGGGCCGCCCTTCTTGAACTGCTCGGCGTTCTCAGCCAGCAGAGCGGCGGAGTCGGAGGTCACAGGCAGGAAGCCTTCGTACACCATGTACTCGGAGTACAGGTCGGTGTCATAGAAGAAGTCGAAGAACTTGCTGATGGCCTCGGTGCGGCCATCCTCAGCGTCGTCGTCCTTGAAAGCCACGAGCAGGTCGCACACGCCCATGTTGACGGGGTCCTTGCCCTCGTTGGCGGGGATGGAGGCCACGCCGAAGTTCACGCCGGCGGCGATGTCATAGAGGTTGTTGGGGCCGATGATCATGGCTACGGAGCCGGCCGCAAAAGCGTCCTGCTGGGGATAACGGGTGGCGGTGGCATACTCGGGCCACACATAGCCGGCGTCGATCAGCTCCTTCATGAAGGTCATGGCCTCCACGTTCTCGGCACTGTTCAGAGCCCAGTCGCCGTTCTCGTCCACGAAGCCGCCGCCGTTGTTCCAGGTGTAGTAAGAGAACGCGGCCTGGCCCTCGTCGTTGGAGATGTCAAGGCTCCAGGGGATGATGTTGGGATCATATTCCTGGATCTTGGCGCAGGCGTCCTTCACCTCGTCCCAGGTGGTGGGCACTTCCACACCGGCAGCCTCCAGGATGTCCTTGTTGTAGTAAAGGCCGCGGGCGGAGGCCAGGATGGGCAGGGCCCAGACGGTGCCGTCCATGGTGTTGGCGGTCCAGAAGTCAGGGAAGAACTTGGCCTGGAGCTCCTCGGAGGCATACTCCTCGGCGGGCATCAGCAGATCGTCAGCCACAAAATCAGCGAAAGCGTTGAAGTTGAGGATGTCGGGCTGCTGGCCGGTGGAGATGCGGGTGTTGACGACCGCGTCCAGGTCGTTCCAGGAGACGACCTCCAGATTCAGCTTGATGCCGGGGTTGGCTTCCTCGAACTTAGGGATAAAGACGCCGTCCCACCACTCACGGGTGTAGGAGCCGTACTCGGAGATGATGACGTCCAGGGTGATGTCCTCGCCGTCGGCAAACGCGATCGCACCCAGGGAGAACACCATGACCAGCGCGAGAAGCATTGCTAGGATCTTCTTCATTTTCGTTGATCTCCTTTTTGATAGATTTTTGAGATACGCCCTATGCGCCGCTCGGGCCGCGAATTATGTACCGCTCGGCGGCAAGGGCTGTCTTCCCCCTCATTGTACTTGACTTGCAGGGGATATAATAGGAATATCAAACGAATAATAGTAATATCATACGAAACAATATGTCTAAGTGCACAATTTGTCATTTAGTTTTATTTATTGACGTTTCTGCTTCCGATAGGCGCTGGGCGTGGTGCCGGTCTCGGCCTTGAAGACCTTGGAGAAGTAGTTATAATCGCTGTAGCCCACGGCCTCCGCCACGGCGGAGATGGGCGTGTCGCTCTGCAAAAGCAGGGCCTTGGCCGCCTCGATCCGCCGGGCGGTCACCGCCTGGGTCACGCTGACGCCCCCCGGCAGCTGCCGGGCCAGCTGGCACAGCTTGGTGGTGCCCATGTGCAGGTCCGCGGCGATCTTTTTCAGGGACAGGCTCTCCCGGAACCGCTCGTCCAGATACATCTCCAGCCGCTGCAGGTCCGTGTACTCCGCCGAGCGGATGATGCCCTCCTTTAATATATAGGCGGTCAGGGCCTGGAGTATCTCCGCGTAGGCGGCGGTCTCCCGGAAGGAATACTGCCGCAGGTCCCAGAAGGCCTCCCGCAGCACCTTGATGTCGCCGCCGTACCAGTCCAGGGCCTTTTCCGTCCGCTCCCACTGACGCTCCACCGGCGTCTCGTCCAGGTACTGGCCGAAGGACAGGTACGCGATGGACACGCCGTTTTCGCACAGGGGCAGGGCCACTTCGCACAGGCCCAGGTGGCACCGGTAGCGGTACACGCCCCTGGCCTCGGCACAGGCCTCCACCGCCCTGGCGTCGCAGGCCTCGCATCGGCGGTGGCCCTCCGGGTCCGCGTTCACCAGCCGGCAGAAGTCCTGGTGGCCGCCGAATATCTGTATGTCCCGGCCGTCCCCGTCGAAGATGCTGGTCTTCAGGCCCGTGAAGGTCTGCAGATCCTCCACCAGCCGCAGCAGCTTGTCCGTGTTGAACAGTATCTTCATGCCCGCTCCCCCGCTCTCACAGGTCCGGGAACAGCTCGTCGATGGTCACGCCCAGCACCTGGGCCAGACCGTACAGCTCAATGTCCGTGACGGTCCTGCGACCCTCCTCGATGCGGCTGATCGAGCCCCGGCAGATATATACCGCCAGCGTCTCCAGCCGCTCGGAAAGGGTCCTCTGGCTCAATCCCCGCTCCTGGCGGAGCCTGCGGACCGTCCGGCCCACCATGTTCATCGCCTCGCCGTCTATCAGCCGCGCCATCAGATCATTCCTCCCCAAAAATGTCTTGAAACAGGACAATCTTAATGGTATGATAAGAAACGAAAAATTATGTCTTATAACAGGACAAAAGGGACATTCCTTTGTCTGGAACGTCCCAAAAATAAAACCGGCCCGCCTTTGGCGGACCGGGTTCGGTCTCGGTATTATTTGAGATATGTATTTCAGCGGAGCTCTTCAGACACCTTCGCCACCACGGCGGCCATGTCGTCCCATTTTTTCTCCATATCCGCCACCAGCTTGAACTGGGTCCGGGCCCGGTCCAGGTTGTGTTCGGGCCGGTGGATGGAGAAGTACACGTCCCCCAGCAGGTAGTCGGTCAAAAACCGCACGCCGCACTCCAATGTCATGAGCTTGGCCCCCAGGGGCAGGGTCTCCCGCTCCCGGGCCGTGAGCCCCGGACAGGCGGTGAGAAAACCCCGGGTGTAGGTCTCGAAGGCGTCCAGGCTCATCTCCATTTTGGAAAGGTCCTTCTCGTCCTCCGCCGCCGTGGCCGCGCCGAAGCGGATGGAGTCGCCGAAGTCATAGGCCGCCAGGCCCGGCATCACCGTGTCCAGGTCGATGACACAAAGGGGCCTGCGGGTCTTTTCGTCCAGCATGACGTTGTTGAGCTTGGTGTCGTTGTGGGTGACCCGGGTGGGCAGCTCGCCGGAGTCCCGCATCCGCTGGAGCGTCCCGGCCTCGGCCTCCCTTTCCAGGACGAACTCGATCTCCGGCCGGACGTCCCTGGCCCGGCCCAGGGGGTCCGCCGCCAGGGCCTCTTTGAAGATGCGGTACCGATCCGGGGTGTTGTGGAAGTTGGGGATGGTCTCATGGAGGGTCTCGGCGGGGAAATCCGCCAGCTGCTGCTGGAAAGTGCCGAAAGCGATGGCGCTTTGGTAAAAATCCTCCGGCGTCTCCGGGGCCTGCAGGCAGATGCTGCCCTCCACATAGTCGTAAAGCCGCCACATATTGCCCTTCCTGCCCCGGGTGTACAGCCGTCCGTCCTTAGTGGGGTTCAGATGCAGGCTCCCACGGGGGTCGGCGCACTTGGCGGCGATGTGCCGGGTGATGGAGACCACGTTCTGCATCAGCCCGTCCGGGTCATGGAACACGGCGCCGTTGAGCATCTGCAGGATGTACCGCCTGCCCGTGTCGGTGGTGACGAGGAAGGTGTGGTTGATGTGCCCGCAGCCGTATGGCTCCACATTGACCGGCTCTCCGTCCATGACGAAGCAGTTGATGGCGTTTTCGTAGATGGCGTTGTCCATGTCGTTCCTCATGCTCTCACAAAAAATAACGACTTATTATACAGCGTTTCGCGCCCAAAAGGAAGAGGCCGCCGGCAAAAAAACAAAATTTCTCTCTTTTTCACACCCCGTCCGGCCGGACGGTCCCCCGCCGCCCGGACACAGCATATTTGCCTCTTGCTATTTAAGGGGGGATGGATTATACTGTATTTTGTGTTTTTTTGTGCCGTAACAACAGAGTAAAGACGAGGGCTTGGACTATGACTAAGTACATTTTCGTGACCGGCGGCGTGGTCTCCGGACTGGGCAAGGGCATCACCGCGGCCTCCCTGGGCCGGCTTTTGAAATCCCGGGGGCTGAAGGTGGCGGCCCAGAAGCTGGACCCCTACATCAACGTGGACCCGGGCACCATGAGTCCCTATCAGCACGGGGAGGTCTATGTGACCGAGGACGGCGCGGAGACCGATCTGGACCTGGGCCACTACGAGCGGTTCATCGACGAGGATCTGAACAAGTGGTCCAACCTTACCACCGGCAAGGTGTACTGGAACGTGCTGAACAAGGAGCGGCGGGGCGAGTATCTGGGCTCCACCGTGCAGATCATCCCCCACATCACCAACGAGATCAAAGAGTTCATATATAATGTTGGCAAAAAGACCAACGCGGACGTTGTCATCACCGAGATCGGCGGCACCACCGGCGACATCGAGAGCCAGCCCTTCCTGGAGGCCATCCGCCAGGTGGGCCACGAGGTGGGCAAGGAGAACGCCCTGTTCATCCACGTGACCCTGGTGCCCTTCATCAGCGGCAGCGACGAGCACAAGACCAAGCCCACCCAGCACTCCGTCAAGGAGCTGCAGGGCATGGGCATCGCCCCGGACATCATCGTGCTGCGCTCCGACGAGCCCATCACGGACGATACCATTTTCCGGAAGATCGCCATGTTCTGCAACGTCAAGCCCGAGTGCGTCATCGAAAACCGCACGGTGCCCGTGCTGTACGAAGCGCCGCTGATGCTGGAGGAGAGCGACTTCTCCCTGATCGTCTGCCGGGAGCTGGGCCTTTGGACCAAGGCCCCGGACCTGGCCGAGTGGCAGGCCATGGTCCGATCCATCCATAACCTCACCCACACCGTCACCATCGCCCTGGTGGGCAAATACGTGCAGCTGCACGACGCATATCTGTCCGTCAGCGAGGCCCTGAAACACGCGGGCTACGCCAAGGGCACCAGCATCGACCTGCGGTGGATCGACTCCGAGACCGTCACCGAGGACAACTGCGCCCAGGTCTTTGCCGGCGTGGACGGCATCCTGGTGCCCGGCGGCTTCGGCAGCCGGGGCATCGAGGGCAAGATCGCCGCGGTGCGCTACGCCCGGGAGCACAAGATCCCCTACCTGGGCCTGTGCCTGGGTATGCAGGTGGCAGTCATCGAGTACGCCCGGCACGCGGCGGGCCTGGAGGGGGCCAACTCCCGGGAATTCGACGAGTATGCCCCCCACCGGGTCATCGACTTCATGCCCGGCCAGAATGACGACATCGACAAAGGCGGCACCCTGCGTCTGGGGGCCTATCCCTGCGTCATCACGCCGGGCACCATGATGGAGAAGTGCTACGGCCGGCAGGAGATATCCGAGCGGCACCGGCACCGCTATGAGTTCAACAACGACTACCGCCAGAAGCTGGAGGCGGCCGGTCTGGTAGTCAGCGGCGTCAGCCCGGACGGCCGGCTGGTGGAAACGGTGGAGGTGCCGGACCACCCCTTCTTCGTGGGGGTCCAGTTCCACCCCGAATTCAAGAGCCGGCCCAACCGGCCCCATCCCCTGTTCCTGGGCTTCGTCTCGGCGGCCCTGGACAGATCCCAGTCCGGAAAGGAATGATCTGACCGATCTATGTGCGGCATCGTAGGATTCACAGGAAACGTCCCCGCCGTCCCGATTTTGCTGGACGGCCTGGAGAGGCTGGAATATCGGGGCTATGACTCCGCCGGCGTGGCGGTAGTCAGTCCCGGCCGGGGATTGCAGATACAAAAGTGCAAGGGCCGGCTCCAGGCGCTCCGGGACCGGCTGGAGGCTCTGCCGCCCCTGGAGGGGACGGTGGGCATCGGCCACACCCGCTGGGCCACCCACGGCGAGCCCAACGACGTCAACTCCCACCCCCACGTGAGCCAGAGCGGCCGGGTAGCCATCGTACACAACGGCATCATCGAAAACTATGTGGAGATCAAGGACTTCCTGCTCCACAAGGGCGTCAAATTCCGCTCCGACACGGACTCGGAGGTGATCGCCCAGCTTCTGGACTATTACTTCGACAGCTGCGCCGACCCCCTGGACGCGGTGTACGCGGTGCTGAGCCGGCTGGAGGGAGCCTACGCGCTGGGCATCCTGTGCGCCGACCGGCCCGATATGCTCATCGCCGCCCGGAAGGACGCGCCGCTGCTGCTGGGCTACGGGGACAAGGAGAGCTTCATCGCCTCCGACGCCACCGCCATCATCGCCCACACCCGGGACGTGGCCTATATGGCCGACGGGGAGGTGGCCGTGCTCACCCGGGCCGGCATCCAGGTCTTTGACGAGTACCGCCGGCCTATCGAGAAGGAACACCACTTCATCGAGTGGGACGTGTCCGCCGCGGAAAAGGGCGGCTACGCCCATTTCATGTTCAAGGAGATCATGGAGCAGCCGGAGGCCCTCCGGCAGACCATCTCTCCCCGGCTGAAGGACGGGCAGGTGGTCTTTGAGGAGCTGAACATGACGGCGGAGGACGTGGGCCGGTTCAAGCGCATCTTCATCGTGGCCTGCGGCTCGTCCTACCATGTGGGCATGGTGGGCAAGTACAACCTGGAAAAGCTCATGCGCGCCCCGGTGGAGGTGGCTCTGGCGTCGGAGTTTCGCTACAGCGCGCCTCTGGTGGACGAAAACACCCTGGTGATCGTCATCAGCCAGTCCGGGGAGACACTGGACACCATGGCCGCGCTCCGGGAGGCCAAGAGCCTGGGGGCCCGCATTTTGTCCATCGTGAACGTGGTGGGCAGTTCCATCGCACGGGAATCGGACGACGTGCTGTACACCTGGGCCGGGCCGGAGATCGCCGTGGCCACCACCAAGGCCTACTCCACCCAGCTGGTGCTGCTGACTATGCTGGGGCTCTGGATGGGCCGGTGCCTGGGCCGGGTGGCGGACGGGGAATACGCCGCCGTGGTCTCGGAGCTGCAGGTTTTGCCGGATAAGCTGGGAGAGATCCTGTCCGGCACCGACATATACCAGTATCTTGCCAGCCTGTACTTCAACCAGGACTGCATCTTCTACATAGGCCGGAACCTGGACTACGCGCTGGGGCTGGAGGGGTCGCTGAAGCTGAAGGAGATCAGCTACATCCACTCCGAGTCCTATGCCGCCGGGGAGCTGAAGCACGGCACCATCTCCCTGATCGAGCCGGGCACCCTGGTGATGAGCCTGGCTACCTACGACCCCCTGCTGGACAAGGCCGTGTCCAACATCGTGGAGGTCAAGAGCCGGGGCGCGGAGGTGGTGGCCCTCACCACCGAGGACCACCGCCAGCGGCTGGAGGCCATCGCCTCCCACGTGCTGACTATCCCCCGGACCCACCCGGCGCTGCAGCCCAATCTGGGAGTGGTCCCCCTGCAGCTTTTCGCCTACTACATCGCCCTGCACCGGGGCTGCGACATCGACAAGCCCAAAAATCTCGCGAAATCCGTTACCGTGGAGTGAGCGATATGTCCAAGGATATCTATGAAAATCCCCTGTGCGCCCGGTACGCGTCCCGGGCTATGCAGCGCGTCTTCTCCCCCGACTTCAAGTTCTCCACCTGGCGGAAGCTGTGGGTGGCCCTGGCGGAGAGCGAGAAGGAGCTGGGCCTGCCCATCACCGACGGGCAGATCGAGGAGATGCGCCAGCACATTTATGACATCGACTACGACCGGGCCGCGGACTATGAAAAGCGTCTGCGCCATGACGTGATGGCCCACATCCGCACCTATGGCGACGCCTGTCCCCAGGCCAAGCCCATCATCCACCTGGGGGCCACCAGCTGCTATGTGGGGGACAACACGGACATCATCCAGATGCGGGAGGGGCTGCTGCTGATCCGAAGGCTCCTTGTCAACGCCCTGGACGCCCTGGCGGCCTTCGCGGAGCGGCACAAGGACGTGCCCACCCTGGCCTACACCCACTTCCAGGCCGCCCAGCCCACCACCGTGGGCAAGCGGGCCTGTCTGTGGGCCCAGGACCTTCTCATGGACCTGGACCGGCTGGAATTTGAGCTGGACCGGCTGAAGCTGCTGGGCTGCAAGGGCACCACCGGCACCGGGGCCAGCTTTCTGGAGCTGTTCGGCGGCGACGGGGACAAGGTGCTGGAGCTGGAAAAGCGCATCGCCCAAAAAATGGGCTTCGCCGCCTGTATGCCCGTGTCCGGCCAGACCTATTCCCGCAAGGTGGACGCCTATGTGCTGAACGTGCTGGGCGGCATCGCCCAGAGCATGTACAAGCTGGCCCAGGACCTGCGGCTGCTGGCCCATATGAAGGAATTTGACGAGCCCTTCGAGGCCGAGCAGGTGGGCTCCTCCGCCATGGCCTACAAGCGCAACCCCATGCGCTGCGAGCGGATCTGCTCGCTGAGCCGGTTCGTGCTGAACACCGCCCGCAACACCGCCGACACCGCCGCCGCACAGTGGCTGGAGCGGACGCTGGACGACTCCGCCAACCGGCGCATCGCTCTGCCGGAGGCGTTTCTCGCCACGGACGGGGCCCTGACGCTGGTCATCAACGTGATACGGGGCGGCACGGTCTATCCCAAGGTGATGGAAAAGCATCTTGAGGAGGAGCTGCCCTTCATGGCCACGGAGAACATCCTCATGCACGCCGTCAAAGAGGGCGGCGACCGGCAGGAGCTCCACGAGGCCATCCGCCGCCACGCCCAGGCAGCCGCGGTAAAGGTGAAGCTGGAAGGCAGCGAGAACGACCTGCTGGACCGGCTCCTGGCGGACCCGGCCTTCCATCTGAGGCCGGCGGACCTGGAGACGGTCCTGGACGTGGGCAAATTCGTGGGCCTGGCCCCCCGGCAGACGGAAGACTTTCTGGCGGGATACGTCCGGCCCGTGCTGGAAAAGTACGCCGCCGACCTGGGCGCGGAGGCCGAGACCAGCGTGTGACGGCCGGCCGCGCCGGACAGAGAAAGAACGATCAGGAAATTTAACGATAAGGAGATAGCGTCATGATCACAGCAGTCGTAGGCATCAACTGGGGCGACGAGGGCAAGGGCCGGATGGTGGACCTGCTCAGTTCCAAGTACGACATCGTATCCCGCTACCAGGGGGGCAACAACGCCGGCCACACGGTGGTGAACGAGCGGGGCAGATTCATTTTGCACCTGCTGCCCTCCGGCATCCTGCGGCCCGAGGCGGTGAACGTGATGGGCCCCGGCATGGTGGTGGATCTGGAGCAGTTTTCCAAAGAAGTGGACGATCTGCGCTCCAAGGGCGTAGCCATCGGGCCGGAGAACCTGAAGATCAGCGACCGGCTCACCATCTGCATGCCCTATCATCCCCTGCTGGACGGGCTGGAGGAGGACCGGATGGGGGCCAAGAAACAGGGCTCCACCCGCCGGGGCATCGGCCCGGTGTACTCCGACAAGTATATGCGTAAGTCCATCCGCATGGGGGACCTGCTTTTCCCGGACGTGCTGAAAGAGCGCGTCGGCGAGATCGTGGAGTGGAAGAACCTGACCGTTGCCAAGGGCTACGGCCATGAGCCTCTGGACCCCGTCGCCATGTACGACTGGGTGATGAAGTTCGGCGAGCCTTTCCTGGACTGCGTGGCGGACACCACCGAATACCTGACCGGGGCCGACGCCGCCGGAAAGAGCATCCTGCTGGAAGCCCAGCTGGGCGCGCTGCGGGACCTGGACTACGGCATCTTCCCCTATACCTCCTCCTCCAGCACCCTGGCCTCCTACGCCCCCATCGGCGCGGGCATCCCCTTCAAGCGGCTGGACAGCGTGGTGGGCATCACCAAGGCCTATTCCTCCGCCGTGGGCGGCGGTCCCTTCGTGTGCGAATTTTCCGGCGACGAGGCCCACGCGCTCCGGGAAGCCGGCGGCGAGTACGGCGCGTCCACCGGCCGGCCCCGGCGGGTGGGCGGCTTCGACGTGGTAGCCAGCCGCTACGGCGTGCTGCTGCAAGGCGCCACGGAGCTGGCCCTGACTAAGCTGGACGTGCTCTCGGGCTTTGAGAAGATCCCCGTGTGCGTGGCCTACGAGTATCAGGGCCAGCGCATCGATTCGTTCCCCCTGGAGCCTGTGCTGGAAAAGTGCACGCCCGTCTACGAGTACCGGGAGGGCTTTTCCGGGGACATCACCGGCTGCCGGAAGTTCGCGGATCTGCCCAAGGCCGCCCAGGCCTATATCCGCTATCTGGAGGAGGCGGTGAACTGCAAGTTCACTTACATCTCCGTGGGCGCGGGCCGGGACGAATACATTTACATGGGATAAACCCAGTCATTTTTAAAGGCTGCTTTTCGGCAGCCTTTAAAAATGAAAGGCTTGCGGCCCGCTGCAGCGCACGTCGTCGGAACTCGCGAGCCAGGTCTCCTTTTGCCGCAAGCGGCAAAACTCGAATGGTTCGCGGTTCCTCCTCTCCCCAAAAGGCAGGCATGCCTTTTGGGGACCCCGAAGAAATGCACGTTTGCGAGCACGAACACTGTGAGGACATAATTATGAGAAACTACGAACAGGAATTTGAAAAGCGGGTGGCGTTCATCCGCGAGACGCTGGCGAAAAGCGGCCAGAAGGGCATCGTGTACGGCAACTCCGGCGGCAAGGACTGCACGCTGGTGGGCATTTTGTGCAAAGCCGCCTGCGACGACACCGTGGGCGTTTTGATGCCCTGCGCCTCCAGCCGCAATTTCGGCGCGGACCTGGCCGACGGCCGGGCCGTGGCGGAAAAGTACGGCATCGAGACAAGGCTGGTGGACCTGACCCCGGTCCGGGAGGCGGAGCTTGCCGCCCTCTCCGGCGTCACCGCCATGACCGACGCGGCCATCGCCAACATCGCCCCCCGGCTGCGGATGACTACCCTGTACGCCATCGCCGGGGCCGAGGGCCGTCTGGTGGCCGGTACCGGCAACCGCTCCGAGGCGTATATGGGCTACTTCACCAAATGGGGCGACGGGGCCCATGACTTCAACCCCATCGCGGACCTGACCGTGACGGAGATATACGAGTTTCTGGCCTGGCTGGACGCGCCCATGTCCGTCCGCACCAAGGCCCCCTCGGCGGGGCTTTTCGAGGGCCAGACCGACGAGACGGAGATGGGCGTCACCTACGCCGCCATCGACCAGTACCTGCTGCATGGGACAGCCAGCGACCGGGACAAGGCCCTCATCGACCGCTTCCACGCCGCCAGCCAGCACAAGCGGCAACCCATCGCCGCCTATCAGGACCAATGAGCGTGCGGGAGCTGGACGCCGCCCGGCTGACCGACGCCGTGGCGCGGCTGTATGTGCGGGCCTGTCTGCGTCTGCCCCCCTATGTGGAGGACAGGCTCCGGGCCTTCGGCAATCCCTATATCGTTGAGAATTTTGAGAAAAACGGCGATATCCCTCTGTGCCAGGACACCGGCATGGCCGCCGTATATCTGGAGGTGGGCCAGGACGTACACATCGCAGGCTCCATCCCCGACGCGGTGGACGCGGGCGTGCGCCGGGCGGTGCGGGAGGGGTATCTGCGCGCCTCCATCGTGGCGGACCCCCTGCGCCGGACCAACACCGGCGACAACACCCCCGCCTGCCTGTATACGGACATCGTCCCCGGCGGCCAGGTGAAGGTGACGGTGGCGCCCCGTGGCTTCGGCTGCGAGAACAAGGCGCGGATCGCCATGCTGACCCCGGCGGACGGCCTGGAGGGCGTGAAGGCCTTCGTGCTGGAAACGGCCCGCCTGGCGGTGCCGGACGCCTGCCCCCCGGTGACGGTGGGCGTGGGTCTGGGGGGCAACTTTGACCGGGCGGCCTATCTTTCCAAAAAGGCCGTGTTGCGCCAGGGCCCCAATCCGGATCCCTTTTACGCCGCGCTGGAGGCGGAGCTTTACGGCCAGATGGAAAAATTCGCCCTGGGCGTGAACATCCTGGCCGCCCCCACCCACATCGCGGGGCTGCCCTGCGCGGTCTCCATCGGCTGCCACAGTCTCCGCTGGGCAAGTGAGGTCCTCTGACATGACGGAAAAACACATCCATACCCCCCTGACGGACGAGGTCGTCCGCACCCTCCGGGCCGGAGACCGGGTCCGCATCACCGGCGTCGTGTACACGGCCCGGGACGCGGCCCACAAGCGGCTGTGCCAGCTGCTGGACGCGGGGGAGCCTCTTCCCTTCGATCTGCAGGGCCAGATCGTCTACTATACCGGCCCCACCCCGGCCCCGCCGGGCCGGCCCATCGGCTCCTGCGGGCCCACCACCTCCTATCGGATGGACCCCTACACCCCCCGGCTGCTGGCCCAGGGCCTGCAGGGCGTCATCGGCAAGGGCCGCCGGAGCCAGGCGGTCATCGACGCGCTGCGGGCCCGGCCCGGGGTCTACTTCTCCGCGGAGGGGGGCTGCGGCGCGCTGCTGGCAAACTACGTGAAAAGCAGCGAGATCGTGGCCTTTCCCGAGCTGGGCGCCGAGGCGGTGCGCCGGCTGGAGGTGGACGGCTTCCCGGCGGAGGTCTTTTGCGACTGCCGGGGCAATATCTACTCCCCCTATCTTTGAAAAAAGGAAATCGAACCGCATGGATCATCTGAAAGCATCGTTGGAAGCCCACGCCCGCTGGCGTGGGAAGCTGGCCGTGACGCCCAAGGTCCCGGTGACTACGCCGGAGGAGCTGGCCCTGGCCTATACCCCCGGCGTGGCGGCCCCCTGTCTCGCCATACAGGCGGACCCGGCCAAAAGCTACGAGCTCACAGGCCGGTGGAACACCGTGGCGGTGGTGACGGACGGCTCGGCGGTGCTGGGCCTGGGCGACATCGGCCCGGAGGCGGGCATGCCCGTCATGGAGGGCAAGTGCGTGCTGTTCAAGGCCTTCGGCGGCATAGACGCGGTGCCCCTGTGCGTCCGCTCCCATGACCCGGAGGACATCGTGCGGACCGTCTCGCTGCTGGCGGGCAGCTTCGGCGGGATCAACCTGGAGGACATCGCCGCGCCCCGGTGCTTCGAGATCGAGCGGCGGCTGAAGAAGCTGTGCGACATCCCCGTGTTTCACGACGACCAGCACGGCACCGCCATCACCGTCCTGGCGGGGCTCTTGAACGCCCTGAAGGTGGTGGGAAAGAGCCTGGACAGCGTCCGGGTGGTAGTCAACGGCGCGGGGGCGGCGGGCACCGCCATCGGCCTGCTCCTGGCGGAAGCCGGCGCGGGCCAGGTCATCGTCTGCGACCGGTCCGGCCCCATCGCCGTGGGCCGGGCGGGGCTCAACCCCGCCAAGGAGGCACTGGCCGCCGTCACCAACCCTGACCTGCTCACCGGGACCCTTGCCGACGCCCTTCGGGGCGCGGACGTGTTCGTGGGCGTGTCGGCCCCCGGTGTCGTCACCGGGGCGATGGTCCGCTCCATGGCAAAAGACCCGGTGGTTTTCGCCTGCGCCAACCCCACCCCGGAGATATTCCCCGACGAGGCCAGAGCCAACGGCGCGGCGGTCACCGCCACGGGCCGCAGCGATTTTGCCAACCAGCTCAACAATCTCCTGGCCTTCCCCGGTGTGTTCCGAGGCGCGCTGGACGTGCGGGCCAGCGATATAAACCACGCCATGGAGCTGGCGGCGGCCCACGCCCTGGCGGGGCTGGTGGATGAGAGCCAGCTTCGCGCCGGCCGCGTCATCCCCAGCCCCTTCGACCCCCGGGTCCGGGACGCGGTGGCCTCCGCCGTCGCCCAGGCGGCCCGCGAAACGGGCACGGCAAGGATATAAAAAGCCTCGCAGAGTTCGGCTCCGCAGAGCCGAATAAAGTTGGATATGATTTCCGGCGACATGTGCGTCGGAAATCATTCTTTGCGGCCTGCAAACGTGCGAAAAGCCCGACTTTCTAAGTCGGGCTTTTTCGTGCGCTGCAGCAGGCCGAAGCCTTCTCGTTTGAATGCGATGCATTCAAACGACTACATATCAAAAAGCGTCATCTGGCTGGTCTCCGGCAGGTCACCGAAAGCGCCCAGCTTGCGAAGCTGCTGGATGTGGGCCGCGCTGACCTTGGGGCAGGCCGCCGCCAGCTCCTCCACGGACACGAACACGCGCCCGTCCTTCCGGGCGTTTGCCAGGTCCATCGCCGCCGTCTCCCCCAGGCCGGGAATAGCCACAAAGGGCACCCGCAGCCGCTTTTCGTCCACCAGGTCGAATTTGAAGGCGTCGGAGCTGTACAGGTCGATGGGCGCGAAGTCGAACCCCCGCATATAAAACTCATAGACCATCTCCAGCGTTGTGGCGAGGCTCTCCTCGTTGGCCGTGGCGTTGGGGTTGGAGCGTATCTCCTTCAGCTTGGCCTTGACCTGGCCCGCGCCGCCGGTCATGATCTCCACGTCGAAGTAGTTTTTCTGGCTGCGGCGGTAGAAAAGCGCGGAATAGAACGCCAGCGGCTCGTGGACCTTGTACCAGGCGATGCGGAACGCCATCAGCACATAGGCCACCGCGTGGGCCTTGGGGAACAGGTACTCGATCTTGCGGCAGGAGTCGATGTACCACTGGGGCACCCCATGCTCCTTCATGACGGCTATCTGCTCATCGGTGAGCTGCTTGTTCTTCTTGCGGACGTTCTCCATGGCCTTGAAGGCCGTGTTGGCGTCGATGCCCTGCTGCATCAGGTAGATCATGATGTCGTCCCGGCAGCCGATGGTCTGGGACACGCTGGCCGTGCCGGACTTGATCAGGTCCTGGGCGTTGCCCACCCACACGCCGGTGCCGTGGGAATAGCCGGACAGCCGCACCAGCATATCGAACTTGTCCGGCTTGGTGTCCACCAGCATCTGCCGGGTGAAGCCCGTGCCGAACTCCGGGATGCCGATGGAGCCGGTCTGGCCGATGATGGGGTCGTCCTCCGGCAGCCCCAGAGCCTTGGGCGAGGAAAACAGACTCATGGTGGGCGCGTCGTCCAGCCGGATGGTCTTGGCGTCCGTGCCGGTGAGGTTTTCCAGCATATTGATCATGGTGGGGTTATCGTGGCCCAGCTCGTCCAGCTTCAGCAAATAATCCTCCATGAAGTGGTATTCCAGATGGGTGGTCACGATGTCCGTGTCCTTGTCGTCCGCCGGGTGCTGGACCGGGCAGAAGTCCGTCACGTCCATGTCCTGGGGGATGATGACCAGGCCCCCGGGATGCTGGCCCGTGGTGCGCTTGACGCCCACCAGCCCCAGCGTCAGCCGGTTCATCTCCGCCTGGTTGAAGGTCAGTCCCTTATCGTCCATAAAATGGCGCACATAGCCGTAAGCGGTCTTGTCCGCGATGGTGCCCACCGTGCCGGCCTTGAACACATGGTCCTCCCCGAACAGGGTCTTGGTGTAGGCGTGGGCGTTGGCCTGGTACTCGCCGGAGAAGTTCAGGTCGATATCCGGCACCTTGTCGCCCTTGATGCCCAAAAACGTGGCGAAGGGGATGTCGAAGCCCTCCTTGCGCATCTCCGTCCCGCAGCGGGGGCACAGCTTGTCCGGCATATCCGCGCCGCAGCCGCAGCCCTTGCCGGACTCGAAATCCGTGTGGTAGCACTTGGGGCACAGATAGTGGGCCGGCAGGCTGTTCACCTCCGTGATGCCCGCCAGATACGCCACCAGACTGGACCCCACGCTGCCCCGGCTGCCCACCAGGTACCCGTGGGCCAGAGAGTCCGCCACCAGCTTCTGGGCGGACATGTATATCACGTCGAAATGCCGGCTCAGGATGGTGTTCATCTCCATCTCCACCCGGTCCATGATGATCTTCTCCGGGTGCTCGCCGTAAAGCTGGCGCAGCTTGCCGTAGACCAGGTCCTTTAGCTGTTCGGCGGAGTTTTCGATGGTGGGCGGGTACAGCCGGTGCTCCGGCAGCAGGTCCACCTGCCCGTCGATCATGTCCGCCACGGCGTTGGTGTTGGTAACCACCACCTCGAAGGCCTTTTCCGGCCCCAGGTAGGCGAACTCCTCCAGCATCTCCTCCGTGGTTCGCAGATACAGGGGCAGCTCCCGGTCCGCGTCCTCGTAACGCTTCTCGTTGAGCAGGATGCGCCGGTATATCTCGTCCTCCGGGTCCAGGAAATGCACGTCCCCCGTGGCGCACACGGGCTTGCCCAGGGCCTGGGCTATGGCGATCACCCGCCGGTTGAAGTCCCGCAGCTGCTCGGCGTCCTTCACCATGCCGTTTTCCAGCATGAAGGCGTTGTTGGCGATGGGCATGATCTCAAAGTAGTCGTAAAAAGCCCCCAGCCGCATCAGGGCCGCCCGGCCCCTGTGGCGGCTCACCGCCTGATAGAACTCCCCCGCCTGGCAGGCGGAGCCCACCAGAAGCCCCTCCCGGTGCCGCTCCAGCAGGCTCCGGGGGATGATGGGCCGCTTGTTGAAATGCTCCAAGTGGCTCTTGGAGATGAGCTCATAGAGGTTTTTCAGTCCCGCCCTGTTTCGGACCAGCAGGGAGATATGCCTCGTCCGGGGCTGCCGGCCCGTCTTTTGCCGCAGCCGCAGACAGGTCCCGTTCACCTGGTCCAGCCGCTGTACGCCCTGCTCCAGCAGCATGGGGATCAGCTTTGCCAGGATGCGCCCGCACACCAGCGCGTCGTCCGCCGCCCGGTGGTGGTTGAAGCTGGGCAGGCCCAGCCGGTCCGATACCATGTCCAGCTTGAACTTACGCATATCCGGCAGCAGGACCTGGGACAGCGTCAGCGTGTCGATGTACACCGGGTCGAAGGCCCGGCCCATCCGCTCCGCCGCGCAGCCGATGAAGCTCACGTCAAAGTCCGCGTTGTGGGCGCACAGCGGCCGCCCCGCCACGAAATCCAAAAACGCCCCCACCGCCTCCGCCTCGTCCGGCGCGTCGGACACATCCCGGTCCGTGATGCCCGTCAGACGCTGGATATCGGCCGGGATGGGCCTTCCTGGGTTTACATAAGTCTTGAACTGCTCCGCGGGCTCTCCCCCCCGGAAGGCGACGGCCCCGATCTCCGTTATCCGGTCTGTCTCGTCAGAAAGGCCGGTCGTTTCAATGTCGAACGCCACATAATCCCCATCCGCCGGCTGGTCCCCAACGGGGCCGTGAACGGCCGCGCTGTCGTCTATATCGTTAACATAATACCCCTCCATGCCGTAGATGACCTTGATGTCCTTGGCGGCTTTGGAGGCGGCGGGGAACGCCTGGGCCACCCCGTGGTCGGTGATGGCGATGGCCGGCATGCCCCAATAGGCGGCGCGCTTTATGGCGGCGGCCGGGTCCGTCAGGGCGTCCATCATGGACATCTGGGTGTGCAGGTGCAGCTCCACCCGCTTTTGGGGGGCGTCGTCCCGCCGGGGCTCGGGGGCGGGGGCGGTCTGGATGTGCCGGGGCTCCAGCTCCGCCTCCTTGGAGTAGTTGTTGAACCGCATGGACCCGGACACGGTCAGATACATACCGGGCTTGATCCGGTCGATCAGGGACTGGTCCTCCTCCTTGGGGATGAATTTGGACACCCGGACGCTGCCGGTGCCGTCGGTCATGTCGAACTGGAGCACCGACGCGCCCAGCCGCTGGATGAAGCGGCTCTCGGCGGCAAAGACCCGGCCGGAGACCGTCACGGTCTTCTGCTCCGGGCTGGCGGCGGCCATGGGGCTCACCTTGCCCTTGATGGGCCGGCCCAGCAGCATCTTGCCGGCGGGCGGGGCCCCGGCGGGCTTTTTGCGCTCCACGGGCTGGGGCTCCGTCTGGGGCCAGGATGGCTCTATCCGCACCTCCGCCAGACCGTACTCCGCCCGGATGGCCCATTCCAGGGCCGACAGCTCCGCCGGAGAGGGCATGGCGGGAAACTGGGCACGGAGGACCATGCTGGCCTTTTCACGGTTCACCGTGGCGTCCAGCACGAAGGTCCCGCCCAGATCGCTGTAGCTCTTATCGATCCCCTGGCAGCAGGGGAACATTTCCAGAAACGCTACCTTTTCCAAATCCTATGTACCCTGCTCTGTCCTTCCCGTTTCGATGAGCTCCATCAGCCCGTCCAGCAGCCGGTCCTCCGGCACCTTTGTCCTGACCACCCGGCCCTTGACGAACAGGCTGCCGAAGCCCTTGCCGCCGGCGATGCCGAAGTCCGCCTCCCGGGCCTCTCCGGGGCCGTTGACCTCGCAGCCCATCACCGCCACGGTGATGTCCCGGTCCAGGCCGGAGACCCGCTCCTCCACCTGCCTGGCTAGGCCGATCAGGTCGATCCGGGTCCGGCCGCAGGTGGGGCAGGACACGAACCGGACCCCGCCCCGGCGAAGGCCGCAGGCCCGCAGGATAGCCAGGCCCGCCCGGACCTCCTCCGCCGGGTCCGCCGTGAGGCTGACCCGGATGGTGTCACCGATGCCCTCCATGAGAAGCGCGCCGATGCCCACGGCAGAGTTGACAAGGCCCCCGTAGCTGGTGCCCGCCTCCGTGACCCCCACGTGCAGGGGGCAGTCGAACCGCTCCGCCGCCAGCCGGTAGGCCGCCACGGCCAGCTCCACGTCCGACGCCTTCACGGACAGGGCGATATCCTCAAAGCCCACGGCCCGCAGGGCCTCGATCTCCCCCGCCGCGCTCTCCACCAGAGCCTCCGCCGTGGGACCGCCGTACTTGGCGAGCAGCTTCTTCTCCAGAGAGCCGGTGTTCACGCCGATGCGGATGGGGATGCCCCGGTCCTTGCAGACCCGGGCCACCGCCGCCACCCGGTCCGGCGCGCCGATGTTGCCGGGGTTGATGCGCACCGCGCTGACCCCCGCCTCCGCCGCCGCCAGGGCCAGCCGGTAGTCGAAATGGATGTCCGCCACCACGGGCATGGGGGCCTGGGCCATGATGGCCGGCAGGGCCTCCGCCGCCGCCGCGTCCGGCACCGCCACCCGGATGATGTCGCACCCCGCCGCCCGGAGCCGGCGCATCTGCGCCACGGTCTCGGCGGCGTTACAGGTGTCGGTGTTGCACATGGACTGGACCGTCACCGGGGCGCCGCCCCCCACGGCCACGCCGCCCACGTTTATCCTTCTTGTGCCGTCCCGCTTCATTTCAGGATGATCCTCGCTATGTCGTTATACATCACATACACCATCAGCCCCATCAGCAGCACCAGGCCCGCCGTGTTCACATACCCCTCGTACTTGGGGTCGATACGCCGGCGAAAGACCCGCTCCAAAAGCCAGCTCACCAGCAAAAAGAAGATCCGTCCCCCGTCCAGGGCCGGCAGGGGCAGCAGGTTCATCACCGCCAGGTTCACCGCGATGAACGCCGCCAGATAGAGGATGTTCAGCACCGCGTCGTACACCGTGGGCGACTCGTTGCCCACCTGGGCCATCATGTCCACGATGCCCACCACCCCGGCCATCTGCTTCATGCCCACCGCACCGGTGAGAAGATCCGTCAGGCCCAGCCGCACCATCCGCACGAAGTCCATGGCCCCGTACCAGGAATACTTCGCCAGGGCCAGGGGCCCGGTCTGCTTTTCCTGGAAGTACAGGCCGTATTTCATGGTGGTCTCCCCGGTGTCCGGGTCCGTGTACGCCCGGGGGGTCATGGGGTAATCGTCCAGGCGGACCTTCTTACCGTCCCGGACGAGGACGATGTCGGCGGTGTCCCCGCCGCCCCGGGCCAGGTAGGTGGCCACGTCGCTGGAAAAATACGTCCGCTCGCCGTTGACCCGGTAGAAGGTGTCCCCTTCCAGAAGGCCGTCCGTCCCCTCATAGGGGCAGCCCTCCATAAAGCCGGTGATGGTGGGCGGCGCGAAGGAGCCCACCTGGGAAAAGCAAACCGCCACCAGCACAAGGCCCAGCAGAAAGTTCATGGCCGCGCCGGCGGCCAGGATGATGAGCCGCTTCCAGGCCGGGGCGTTGCCGAAGGCCGCCGGGTCGCCGGACTCGCCGTCCTCCCCCTCCAGGGCGCAGAAGCCGCCGATGGGCAGCAGCCGCAGGCTGATCTGGGTCCCGCTTTTGGACTGCTTATGCCACAGCAGCGGGCCCATGCCCAGGGCGAACTCCAGCACCTTCACCCCGCACAGCCGGGCCGCCACGAAATGGCCCAGCTCATGGACGGCGATCAGCACGCCGAAGATCAGTATGGCGAAAAGGACATAGAGGAACGTACTCATATTTCATCTCCCGGGGATGTTTGAACGGTCTGGATTAGTTTATTCAGCCAGGGCGGGAATTATCGGTCCTCCGCCAGCCGGCGGGCCTCCCCGTCGGCGGCCAGGATATCGTCCAGGGTGGGGTCGGCCTTGTTGGGCACGGCCTCCACCGCCGCCGCCACCTTGTCGTAGATGTCGTTGTAGCCGATGCGGCCGGCCAAAAACGCGGCCACGGCGGCCTCGTTGGCCGCGCTCATCACCGCCGGGGCCAGGCCACCCTTCCGGGCGCAGTCCATCGCCAGGGCCAGACAGGGGGTCTTGTCCAGGTCCGGGGCCTCGAAGGTCATGTCCCGCATCTTCCAGAAGTCCAGCCGCTCATAGGGCGACGGGGCCCGGTCCGGCCAGGTCATGGCGTACTGGATGGGCAGGCCCATGTCCGGCACCGCCAGCTGGGCCAGCACCGTGCCGTCGATGAGCTCCACCATGGAGTGGATCACGCTCTGGGGGTGGACCACCACCTGGATGTCGTCCGGCGTCACGCCAAAAAGGTGCATGGCCTCGATGAATTCCAGGCCCTTGTTCATCATGGTGGCGCTGTCCACGGATATCTTCGCGCCCATGCTCCAGTTGGGGTGCTTCACCGCCTGTTCCGGGGTGACGGAGGCGGTCTGCTCCCTCGTCCAGCCCCGGAAGGGGCCGCCGGAGCCGGTGAGCAGTATCCTGCGAAGCTGGTCCCGCCGGCCCTCCAGGCACTGGAAGATGGCGGCGTGCTCCGAGTCCACAGGCACGATCTGGGCGCCCTGCTCCGCCGCGGCCTTCATCACGATGGACCCGGCGCAGACAAGGGTCTCCTTGTTGGCAAGGCAGATGCGCTTTTTCGCGGCGATGGCGTCCAGGGTGGGCCGCAGGCCCACGGAGCCGGACACCGCCGTCACCACGCCCTCGCAGTCCACCGTGGCCGCCCGGCGCAGGCCCTCCATACCCTGGCCGATCTCCACGGGCAGGTCCGCCACCGCGACGCGCAGCTCCGCCGCCGCCTGGGGGTCGTACACCGCCGCGAAGGAGGGGCGGAACTTTCGTATCTGCTCTTCCAGCAGCCCGATGCTCTTCTGGGCGGTCAGAGCCTCCACCCGCAGGCCCAGCCGCTCCGCCGCCGCCAGGCTCTGGCGGCCGATGGAGCCCGTGGAGCCCAATATCGAAACGGACCTGATCATGCCTTCCCCTCTCCCACGTCGCCAAACCGGCGTTCCCTGCCCCGGTAGGCGGCGATGGCCTTGTCAAATTCTTTCTCGTCAAAGTCCGGCCACAGCACGTCGGAGAAGTAAAGCTCCGCGTAGGCCAGCTCCCACAGGAGGAAATTGGAAATACGCATCTCCCCGCCTGGCCGGATCAGCAGGTCCGGGTCCGGGATATGCCCGCCCCACATATAACCGCTGAAAACGTCCTCGGAAAGCGCCGGGCAGCCGTCCGCCGCCCACCTCTCCGCCGCCCGGACGATCTCGTCCCGGCCGCCGTAGTTGAGGCAGATGTTCACCTGGCAGCCGCTGTAGATCTTCGACCGCTCCATGCACTCGGCGCACATTTGGCGCAGCTCCGGCGAAAAGGGTGCCAGGTCCCCGAAGATGCAGATGCGTATCTTCTCCTTCTCCATGTCCCGCAGGGCCTGGCGCAGATACTGCTCCAGCAGCTTCATGATGCCGGCCACCTCCTCGGCGGGCCGCTTCCAGTTCTCCGTGGAGAAGGCGTACACCGTCAGGTATTCCACCCCCAGCTTCCGGCAGTATCTGGCTGCCCGGCGGAAGCTGTCCGCGCCGGCGGTGTGGCCCGCCGTCCGGGGCAGGCCCCGCTTTTTGGCCCAGCGGCCGTTGCCGTCCATAATGACGGCGATATGGCGGGGGAGCTGAGAGGCTCCACCCGCCAATCCATTGTCGGTCCTATCACTCATATGGCGAACAGCTCTTTTTCCTTGGCGTCGGTGAGCTTGTCGATGTCCTTGATGTTGTCGTCGGTGAGCTTTTGCAGCTCCTTTTCCAGATCCTTCTGGTCGTCCTCGGTGATGTCCCCGGCCTTCTGCTGCTTCTTGATCTTCTCCATGGCGTCCCGGCGGATGTTTCGCACGGCCACCTTGGCGTCCTCGCCGTACTTACGCACCTGCTTAGCCAGCTCCTTGCGCCGCTCCTCGGTCAGCTGGGGGAAGACCAGCCGGATGACCCGGCCGTCGTTCTGGGGATTGATGCCCAGCTCCGAGGCCTGGATGGCCTTTTCGATGCCCTTCAGCACGGAGCCGTCCCAGGGGGTGATCACCAGCGTTCTGGGGTCCGGCACGGAGATGGCCGCCACCTGGTTGATGGGCGTGGGAGAGCCGTAGTAGTCCACGGTGATGCCGTTGAGCACCGCGGCGTTGGCGCGCCCGGCCCGGACGGAGTCGAACTGGCCGGAGAGAAAACCCTTGGCCTTCTTCATTTTGTCCTCAAATTCTTTCAGCTCAGACATGGGTCAGGTCCTCCTTGTTTGTATTATGAAAAATGCTCGATCAGTCTACAAAGGTGCCCAGCTTCTCCCCGCAGACCACCCGGACGATGTTCTCCGGCGGGTCCAGGGCGAAGATCATGGTGGGGATGGCGTTGTCCCGCAAAAGGCTGCACGCCGCCGCGTCGATGACCCGCAGGTCCTTAGTCAGTATCTCGCTGTAGCCGATGTGGTCCAGCCGTTTGGCGGTGGGATCGGTCCGGGGGTCGGCGGTATAGACCCCGTCGATGTTCTTAGCCATGAGCAGGGCGTCCGCGCCGATCTCCGCGGCCTTCAGGGCGGCGGCGGAGTCCGTGGAGAAATAGGGGTTGCCGCTGCCGGCGGCGAACAGCACCACCCGGTGCAGCCGCAGATGGCGCATGGCCCGGCCATAGGAATAGGGCTCCGCCACCCGGGGCATATCCAGCATAGTCATCACCCGGGCGGAGACGCCCACCTGCTCCAGCACCTCGCACAGAGCCAGGCTGTTCATCACCGTTGCCAGCATACCCATCAGGTCGGCCCGGGACCGCTCCATCTTCCCGCCGCCGTCCTTGGCTCCCCGCCAGTAGTTGCCGCCGCCGGTGACGAGTCCCATCTCCACGCCCATATCCGCGCAGGCCTTGATAGCCAGCGCGGCCTTTTTCATCATGTTGAAATCCAGGCCCCGGCCGCTCTCGCCCCCCAGGGCCTCCCCGCTGAGCTTCAGCAGCACGCGCTTATACGCCGGTCGCTCCATCGCTTGCACCTCGTTCGTCCGTTTGCCCTATTGTAAGGCCCAAATGGTTACATTTTCAACCACATCGGGCGGCTTTTTCGCCGCCTTTAAATTTTACCACAACCGCCTGCCGATTTCAACCGGCTTCGCACCTGGCCGGGACTACAATCGTCCCATGAAGACCCTGTATCTGGATGAGCAGTTCCTCCTGGAGCTGGTGGTCGATTATTTTCTGCTGCTGGGCACGGCCAAGATATGCGCCCTGCCCTACCGGCGGCTGCGGTTTTTGGCCGGGGCGGCGGTGGGCGCGGTCTGGAGCGGCGCGTCGTTCCTGCCGGGGCTGGCCTGGCTGGACGCGCCGGTCATGCGCCTTGCGCTGGCCGTGTGCATGACCCTGGCGGCCTTCGGGGACCAGCGGCATCTGCTCCGCTGCTTCGGGGCGTTCCTGGCCGTTTCCGCCCTGTTCGGCGGGGCGGTATACGCGGCGTGTCTGCTGCGCGCCTCCCGGGCCGGCGGATCGTGGCCGGGGCTGCGGCTGGATATGCGGGTGCTGGTCCTGGCCTTCGCCATCTGCTGGGCGGCGGTGAGCCTGCTTTTCCGGGCGGGGGTGAAAAACGCCTCCCGGCGCATCCGGGACGTGACCGTGGAGCGGGCGGGCCGGACCGTGCGGCTGCGGGCCCTGGAGGACACGGGCAACTCCCTGGTGGACCCCATCTCCGGCTGCGCCGCTTTCGTGGCGGAGCCGGCCGCGCTGGGCGGGCTGTTCACCGGCCCGGAGGCGGAGCTTCTGCGGGGCCCGCCGGCGGAGGCGGCCCTTCGCATCCCCGGCACGCGGCTGATCCCCTACGCCGGGGTGGGCGGCGGCGGGCTGCTGCTGGCCTTCCGGCCAGACAGGGTCATCGTGGACGGCCGGGAGCGGCGGGACCTGATCGCTGCCGTGGCCGCCGCCCCCATGGGCGCGGGCGGGGCCTATGACGCGGTAATATGAAAGGAGCACAAACGATCATGAACAGGCTGAAACTCTTCCTTCTGCAATTGCAGCTTCGCTTCCAGCTCTCCGGCCAGATCTTCTACATCGGCGGCAGCGACGTCCTGCCGCCGCCTCTGGAAAAGGACCAGGAGGAGGCCGCCATCGCCGCGCTGATCCAGGGGGACCATGAGGCCCGCCAGGCCCTGATCGAGCACAATCTGCGCCTGGTGGTCTACATCGCCCGCCGGTTCGAGAACACCGGCGTGAACATCGAGGACCTGATCTCCATCGGCACCATCGGTCTCATCAAGGCCATCGGCACCTTCAACCCCGACAAACGCATCAAGCTGGCTACCTACGCCTCCCGGTGCATCGAAAACGAGATACTCATGTTTCTGCGCAAGAAAAGCTCCCACCGGACGGAGGTGTCCATCGACGAGCCTCTCAACACCGACTGGGACGGCAACGAGCTGCTCTTGTCCGACGTGCTGGGCACCGACGGCGAGGAGGTCATCAAGCCCATCGAGGAGGATGTGGAGCGGCAGCTTCTCATGGAGGCGGTGGACCGGCTGGACGAGCGGGAGCGGTCCATCATCCTCATGCGCTTCGGTCTGGAGGGCTATGAGGAGCTGACCCAAAAGGAGGTGGCGGACCTGCTGGGCATCTCCCAAAGCTACATAAGCCGCCTGGAAAAGCGCATCATCCTGCGGCTCCGGCGGGAGCTGATACGCCAGTTTTGAATATTGACACCCCGGCCCTTTGCAGATACAATGGGCCGGGGCAGTTTTTGCCCGGGAGGCGGTATGAAAATTGGTTCCGTACAAGTGAACGGCCCGGCGGCTCTGGCTCCCATGGCGGGGGTCACGGACGCCGCGTTCCGTCATGTCTGCCATGGCATGGGCGCGGCCCTCACCTGCACGGAGATGGTCTCCAGCCGGGGGCTGGTGTACAACGACGCCAAGACCAGGCAGCTTTTATACTGCCCCGACGGCGACCGGCCTGTGGCGGCGCAGATATTCGGCTCGGACCCGGCCATCATGGCGGAGGCCGCCCCCATGGCTATAGAGCTGTCCGGGGCGGACATCCTGGACATCAACATGGGCTGTCCCGTGGGCAAGATCGTCAAAAGCGGCGACGGCTCCGCCCTCATGCGGGACCCGGAAAAAGCCGGGCGCATCATCGAAGCCTGCGTGGGCGCCGCCGGGGTGCCGGTGACGGTGAAGTTCCGCAAGGGCTGGGACGGCGGCAGCGTCAACGCGGTGGAGTTCGCGAAGGTCTGTCAAGCCGCCGGGGCCGCGGCCGTCACCGTCCACGGCCGGACGAGGACGCAGATGTACGCCGGCCAGGCGGACTGGGACATCATCCGGGACGTGAAGGCGGCGGTGGACATCCCGGTCATCGCCAACGGCGACGTGTTCTCCGCCGGCGACGCGGCGCGGCTGCTGCGCCGGACCGGGGCGGATATGTGCATGGTGGGCCGGGGGGCCTTCGGAGACCCCTGGATATTCCAGCGCATCAACGCCGCGCTGGCCGGCCGGCCGGAGCCGGAGCCGCCGCCCCTGGCGGAGCGGCTGGAAACGGCTCTGGAGCAATTCGAGCTGGCCTGCCGGTGGAAGGACCCCCGCACCGCCTGTCTGGAGGCCCGCCGGCAGCTTTGCTGGTATCTGCGGGGGGTGCCCTGGTCCGGGCCCATCAAGCGGGAGATCGTGACGGTGAACACCCTTGACGATATCCGCGCCGTCATCCGCCGCGCCCAGCGAGAATTAAAGTAGGTCGTCCTCGTCGATGACGTGGGCTTTCAGAAGATTCGTCTGGCCCGCCCGGCCAAGAGGCACCCCGGCGGTGATGACCACCGTGTCGCCCTTCTTTACGATCTTTTCCCGCACCGCCACCTGGCACGCCATAGCCAGGATGCGGTCGGTGCTGGTGACTTCTCCGGTCAGCAGCGGCGTCACGCCCCAGCAGATAGCCAACTGCCGGCGGACCTTCTCATGCATAGTCAGGGCCACCACGGGGCAGGCCGGCCGGAACCGGGCAGTCATGCGGGCGGTATGGCCGGAGGCGGTGGCGGTCAGGATGGCCTTGGCGCGCAGGTCCCTGGCGGTGAGGCAGCCGGTGTGGGTGATGGCGTCGTTGACGCTGGGCGCGCTGACCATTTTGAACTCCTCGAACTGCTTCCAGTGGGGCGCGGAACGTTCCGCCTCCTTCACGATGTCCGCCATGGCCTCCACGGCCTCCAGGGGATATCTGCCGCTGGCGGTCTCCCCGGAGAGCATGACGCAGCTTGTGCCGTCGAACACGGCGTTGGCTACGTCGGACACCTCCGCCCGGGTGGGTCGGGGGTTGCGGATCATGGAGTCCAGCATCTGGGTGGCAGTGATGACGGGCTTGCCCTCCAGGAGACATTTATGTATCAGGCGTTTTTGGATGATGGGCACCCGGGCCGCCGGTATCTCCACCCCCAGGTCGCCCCGGGCCACCATCACGCCGTCGGAGACCTTTATGATCTCCTCCATGTTGTCCACGCCCTCCTGGTTCTCGATCTTGGCGATGATCTTCACGCTGTCGCCGCCGAATCGGTGCAGGACCTGGCGTATCTCCTCCACGTCGCTGGCCCGGCGGACGAAGGAGGCGGCGATGAAGTCAAAGTCGTTCTCCACGCCGAAGCGGATGTCCTCCACGTCCTTTTCCGTGATGGCGGGCAGATGGATGTTAGCGCCGGGGATATTGATGGACTTGTGGTTGGAAAGGGCCCCGCCGTTTTCCACCCGGCAGTGGATCTCCCGGCCCTCGATCCTCTCCACCCGGATGGCTACCAGGCCGTCGTCGATCAGGATCTCCTGGCCCGGCTCCACCTCCTTGTGCAGATCTTTATAGGTCACGGACACCCGGCTCTTATCCCCCGCCGCGTCGGCGGTAGTCAGGGTGAAAGCGTCCCCGGCCGCCAGGGTCACGGACTGGTCCGCAAAGGTGCGGATGCGTATCTCCGGGCCCTTGGTGTCCAAAATGGTGGCTACGGGCTGGCGGATGGAGTCCCGGACAGCGTTGAGCATATGCAGCCGTTTCAGGTGCTCGTCGTGGGTGCCGTGGGAAAAATTGAACCGGGCCGCGTCCATGCCCGCCCGGATCAGGCCCCGGATCATCTCCTCGCTGTCCACAGCGGGACCCAGGGTGCAGACGATCTTCGTTCTTCTCATAAGATGCCTCCTGGAAAAAAGTGATCTGCCCCGCCGCGGCGGGGCGAAAAAACGCCCGGCAGAAGCTCTCTGCCGGGCGCATCATATCTCAGGCCGTCACTTCGCCCGACGCGGTCACATGGGACAGGGCCACGCCGCTGTAGGTGCAGCGGATGTTCCAGTCCGCCGTCAAAGTGCCGGAGGTGCCGGTGGGCACGTCAATGGTGCCGTAGAACATATCGCTGATGACCTCCTGGCTGCCGCTTATGTTGAACGAGGGCACCTCGCAGGTGGTGCTCTGGCCGGCGAAGGTGAGCGTCACGGCGGAGCCCATCACGTTCAGGCTGTAGGAGCTGAGTTTGCCGGTCAGGTGCAGGCGGGTGCTGCCGTTGCCCAGGCTCTCCGTCTTCCACTCAACGGTGTAGTTCAAAGACGTGCCCGTGTCGGAGGAGATGGTGCCGGTCTGGGAGGGCACCGGCGTGGGCGTCGGCGGCACCGTGGGCTCCGGCGTGGGGGTGGGTATCTCCGTGGGCTGGGGCGTGGGGGTAGGCGTGGGCTCCGGGGTGGGCGTCACAGGCACCTCCGTGGGCGTGGGCGCGACGGTCATCTCCGGCGACTGGGTCATAAGCGCGGCGGGGGCGGTGTTCGCCTGACCCGTCCGGCCCCGCATCGTGAAGAACAGGACCGCCTCCAGGATCACCAGGATCACCAGTACGACGACCAGAATGATTATCCCTTTCTTTCTCATGCCATATCCTTTCCGCGGCCGTCTCCCGCGGGGCCCGTCCCCGCCGGCGTCACCGCCGCATTTCCGATGATCTTTTTCATGCTCTCCCTTGATTATACGTTTTTCCCGTCAAAAACGCAAGAGTGTTCTTGCCAAAGAGCGCATATCCCGCCGCGGGACGGTCCTTTCTTATCCTCCGCCATAGGAGCGCGTCACTTCCGGGCCAGGTACTTGCGCATATCCAGCGAGCAGGCCGCCAGGATGATGCCGCCCTTGACGATGGATTTTTTATATCTCCAGCCGCTCCCGGCACACCGCCTCCAGCCGTACCGGGGCGTCGCCCAGCAGCTCCCGGCTGCGTTCGTCCGGCTGGGACTGGCCCACGTACACCCCGTACCGGCCCGGCTCCACGGTCCGTGCGCCGCTCTCATCGCACAGGGAGAAGGCCGCCACCGGCAGGGATATCTCCGTCCACGCTGTCTCCCCCGGCGTCAGAAAGAGCTTCTTCAGGCCCTTTAGCTGGGCGTTGGGCGTGCCGGGCCGGTCCGCCTTCACATAGACCTGCACCGTGGCGCGGGCGGCGCGGCCGCCCCGATTAGTCACCCGGCAGCGTACGGTGAGGCCCGCCGCCGTCACCTCATCGCCGGACAGGGCCGCCTCCGTGACGGCGAAGGCGGTGTAGCTGAGCCCGTAGCCAAAGGGGTACAGCGCGGGGCCCTCCATATAACGATATGTCCGGCCGGCCATGGCGTAGTCCGTAAAGGGCGGCAGCGCGTGATCCCCCCGGTAGAAGGTCACCGGCAGCTTCCCCTCCGGGGCGTATTCCCCGAACAGGACCTGGGCAATGGCCGTTCCGCCCTGTTCGCCGGGGTACCAGCACTGCAAGATGGCGGGCACGTGCTCCGCCGCCCAGTCCACCGCCAGCGCGCTGCCGGACAGCAGCACCGCCACCACCGGCTTGCCGCTGGCAACACAGGTCCGCAGCACCTCCTCCTGGAGCCCCGGCAGGGACAGATCCGGCTTGTCGCCGGCGGCGTAGCTGTTGCCCGCGTCGCCCTGCTCTCCCTCCAGGTCCCCGTCCAGGCCCAGGCACACGATCACCACGTCGCTGGCGGCGCACACCGCCTTCACCTCGCTGAGCCGGTCCCCCGGCCGGGCCAGGCCCTCCACGCTCTCTTTGTACAGATGGCACCCCTGGGAATAGAGCACCCGCACGCCGCCGCCCAGGTAGTCCTGGATGCCCTCCAGCACGGTCACATACCGGCTGGCGGTGCCCGCATAGTTGCCCGTCAGGGCCCGGCGGCTGTCGGCGTTGGGGCCCACGACCCCCACGGTCCCCAGCCCGTTCCGGTCAAGGGGCAGCAGACCCCCGTCGTTTTTCAGCAGCACCAGCGTCCGCCGGGCGGCGTCCAGGGCCAGCTCCCGCATGGCGGGGCTGTCCACGGCCTCATAGGGGATGGCGGAATAGGCCACCGTCTCCGGCGGGTCGAACAGGCCCAGCTTCATGCGGGTGGTGAAAAGCCGCCGGCAGGCCCGGTCCACCTGCTCCTCCGTCACCAGGCCGTCCGCCACGGCCTGGAGAAGATGGCCGAAGGCGGAGCCGCAGTTGAGGTCGCACCCGTTTTTCAGGGCCAGCGCGGCGGACTGCTCCGCGCTGCCGGCGACGCCGTGGCCCTCATGGATGTCCCGGATGGCCCAGCAGTCGGAGACGACGTGGCCGTCGAAGCCCCAGCGGTCCCGGAGGATATCCCCCAGCAGGGTGGGGCTGGCGCAGCAGGGCTCTCCGTTGACCCGGTTGTAGGCCCCCATGACCGCCTCCACCCCCGCCTCCCGCACCAGGGCCTCAAAGGCGGGCAGATATGTCTCGAACAGGTCCTGCCGGGAGACCCGGGCGTCGAACTCGTGGCGCAGGCCCTCCGGGCCGGAGTGGACCGCGAAATGCTTGGCGCAGGCGGCGGTTTTCAGATGATCCGGGTCCGTGCCCTGCAGGCCCCGGACGTAGCGCACGCCCAGCCGGGCCGTGAGCCAGGGGTCCTCCCCGTATGTCTCATGGCCCCGGCCCCAGCGGGGGTCCCGGAAGATGTTCACGTTGGGCGACCACACCGTCAGGCCCTTATAGATATCCCGGTCGCCGTAAGCCTGCTGGGCGTTGAACTTGGCCCGGGCCTCGGTGGACACCGCGCCGCCCACCATTTCCATCAGGTCCTCGTCGAAAGCGGCGGCCAGGCCGATGGCCTGGGGGAACACCGTGGCGGTGCCCGCCCGGGCGACGCCGTGCAGGGCCTCGTTCCACCAGTTGTAGGCCGGCACCCCCAAACGGGGAATGGCCGGGGCGTCGTGGAGCAGCTGAAAGATCTTCTCCTCCAGCGTCATCCGCTCCACCAGCTCCCCGGCCCGGCGTTTGTACTCCGCTATCCTCCGGCTGTTCTCCCGCAGCTCCATATCCGCCCCTTTCCGCCGGGGCCGCGGACGTCCCTCCGTCCGCGGCCCCGGTCCATTGTCGTTTTCCGTGTTCCTACAGCGTCCCCAGCTCCTCCAGCGCGGGCAGGGCCCGGCCGTCGTAATCGAACAGGGCCTGGTTGGCCCACTCGTTGCCGCCGGGGCCCGCTTCGCCCGTATAGCGCAGGGCGGCCTCCGTGGCCCAGCCGCTGCCCGGCACGGGCAGCCAGGCCGGTTCCCACCACATGAAGCCCCGGCACCTGCCCTCCGGCACGGCCCGTACCGCCGCCGCCAGGTCCCGCAGATAGTCCCGCTGGCCCTGCCGTGTCATGGGCCAGGCGATGCCCCTGGCCCGCTCCGCCGTGGCGGCCATGCCCTTGCGGCGGTCCGGGGGCAGGCCCTCCCAGGCGGCGTAATCGTCCAGGGTGAAGCCCATGGAGGTCTCCGTCACGATCATGTCCCTGCCGTATCGGACGGCCAGGTCCGCCATATTCCGCCGCAGCCCCTCCATGGGCCCGTGCCAGAAGGGATAATAGCTCAGTCCCAGCACGTCGAAGTCCGCGCCGCCGGCGGCCCGGTACCGATCCAGCCAGTCCCTGCAGATATCGCCGCGGCCCCCGTTGTCCAGGTGGAGCATCACCTCCGCGGCGGGAGCGGTCTCCCGGACGGCCCGGATGCCCGCGTTGACGAATCGGACGATGTTGGCAAAGTCCGGGTACCGGCCCAGGGGCCAGAGAAGGCCGTTGGTGATCTCGTTGCCCACCGCCGCCATATCCGGCGCAAGGCCCTGATCAGCCAGGGCCTGCAGGGTCCGGCGGGTGAAATCGTATACCGCCCGCTCCGTCCCCGCCGGGTCCAGCCCCCGCCAGGCCTTGGGGGGGAGCTGCTTGCCCGGGTCGGCCCAGAAGTCGCTGTAATGAAAGGCCAGCAGCCACCTGCACCCGGCCGCCTTCGCCCGCCGGGCCATAGTCATGACCCGCTCCAGACCGCAGTTTCCCGCGCCGTAGGGCTCGCCGGTCTCGGACCGGGGGTCGTTCCACAGCCGCAGCCGGACCCAGTTCATCCCGTGCCGCCGCAATATCTCCACCGCGTCGCCGGGGCCGGAGCCGTCGGAGAACCGGCCTCCCAGCTCCTCCACCTCCGGCAAGGAGGACAGGTCCATGCCCTTGATGATATCTCCCATGGTATCAGCCGTCGGAGAAATCCTCAAAGTCCGTGAACCGGCGCATCATGGCCCCGTAACGGAACCGGGCCAGCTGGTTTTTCGCCAGCACGTCCGCCTCATTGCCCCGGTACTGGCAGCGGATGCAGTAGTACTCATCCTTGTCCTTATCGTAAAACATATCGATGTCCAGATCCCGCATGAAGCAGGAGGGGCAGCGGTAGTTCAGTCTGCCCTTTCCAGATTGAGCCATGTGACGAACGCCTCCTTGTGGTGAAGTTTTCCCGTATAGCCCAGGGTGAACATGGGACTGAAGGCGTAACCCTCCCGGACATAGCCCGTCTTGTCCGCTCCCTGGCAGGTCATGGTGACCTTCGTTTTGATGGGCGGCAGGGTGCAGCTCACGCTGTCCGCGACATCCATGGACGCCTCCCGGCATTTGTATTCATAGGGGATCGTCTCGCTCCTGTCCCCCGCCGACACGGCCAGCGTCAGGCCGGTCATGTCCTCCGGGTACTCGGTGGTGCCGTAGCAGGCCACCATGTACTCGTTGACGGTGACCTCCGCCGCCGGGTCGCTCATGGAAAGCACCCGCCGCTCGATGCGGATCCGGCCCGTCCCCTCCGGGAAGGCGATGACGGTCTGCACCTTCACGGTCAGGTCGGAAAACGCCACGTCCACCGGGTCCAGGGTCAGCACCCGCTCGCCTCCCTGCTGGGAGAAATGGGCGTGGGTCCGGCACAGGCACAGGTCCACCTCCTCCCCGTTGTGGCAGAGCTTCGCGCTGCGGATGGTGCCCTCCCCGGCGTAGTGGGTAAAGTAGCCGGCCCGGTACTTCTCTTGGATCAGGAAGGGATAGCTGGCGTCCTGAACGTGCTTCGTGCCGATGCCCACCGGCCACTCCAGCTTGGCCGCGTAGGGCCGCAGGTCCACGATGGCCCCGCCCTGGTCCATGTTGACGCAGACCCGCTGGTAGGGGTCGCAGTACCAGAAAAGCTGCTTGTCGCTGCCGTAGAGGATATCCCGCCACAGGGCGCACTCCGGCTCGGCGTAGGTCTTTTTCCGCCGGTAGAAATCCGCGAACTCGCTCATAGTCATGTCGATGAGCTTGCCCTCTTTTTTCAGCTTGCCGTAATAGGCGCAGCCGTCCTCATAGGACTTCTTCAAAAGCTCGTAAGGAGCCTCCCAGCGGCCCATCTTGTTCATCCAGCCGGGGCCCACGAACATCATGTTGTAGGCGTAGCCGTTGTTGAACTTTACCAGGTGCCGGTACTGGTCGATCAGGTTATAGAGATAGGGGTACTCCCAGGTGGAGGTGTCGTAGATCATGCCCCGCAGCACGTTCTGGGGGTGGGTGCCGAAGTTGGAGCCGTTGCCGTCATAGCAGGCCAGCAGGTCCCGGCTCAGGTGGGGTATGGCGACGATGCCGCTGTCCTCGGCCTGGTTGGCGGCGGGGGCGTGGGTGTTCTGTTTGGAGGGTATCCAGGGGGCCCAGGGGCCGCCGTCCATCAGGGTGTACCAACTGTTGTTGCAGGTGTGGTAGGCCTTGGGCCCCTCCTCCCAGCAGGTGGCGATGGCGCACTTGACGGAGGGATACTCCGCCTTGATGAAGTTGATGAGGTCCGCGTCCATGTAATAGGACCCGGTGGACTGCGGGTAAAAGCCAAAGGCGTCGTGGAACTTTCCGAACACATCCCGGACGATGGCCTTTTTGTCCTCCATGGAGAACATCCAGATGCAGAAGTCCTTGGTCTTGTACTTCTCCCGGAACTGCTCGCAGGGCAGCCCCAGCAGGCTCAGGCCGATCTCGTCGCCGTATTTTTCGTGGTGCTCTTTGGCAAGAGCCACCGCCTCGGCGTTGAAAAGACTGGCATAGGTCATCTGGATGGTGGTCTTGAGCCCGTTTTGGTGGGCGATCTGCTGCTGGGTCTTGAAGATGTCCAGGCTCTCCGTCAGCAGGGCCTTCCGGCCGATGTCCTCGGCCCGGCCCTGGCCGGTGACCTTCTCGGCGTACTCCGGGACCATCTCCGGCCGGTGGATGATGTTGACGATGAACTGCTCCATAGGCGCGAAACGCCTCCTCACGTTAAAATGTTAAAATTTCTTGTTTCATTCTGCCGCGATATCCTGTATAATCCAGTTATATCAATAAACCATCCCCCCGTCAAGTGGAGGCGTGCCATGATCGACAAATTGCTGTTCGGCGCGGCGTACTATGCCGAGTATATGCCCCTGGACCGGCTGGAACAGGATATGCGGATGCTGACCGACGCCGGGTTCAACCTGATCCGGGTGGCGGAATCCACCTGGAGCACCTGGGAGCCCCGGGACGGGGAATTTGACTTTACCACCCTGCTGCGGGTGCTGGACGCGGCCCAGGCTCACGGCCTTTCCGTGATCGTGGGCACGCCCACCTACGCCATACCTCCCTGGCTCGCCAAAAAATACCCGGACATCCTGGCCGACACCCACGCCGGTCCCCGCCGCTACGGGCCCCGGCAGAATTTCGACATCACCCACCCCGGCTACCGCTTCCACGCCGAGCGGATCATCCGCCGGCTCATGGAGGCCGTGCAGGGGTACCGATGCGTCGCCGGCTTTCAGTTGGACAACGAGACAAAGCCCTATGACACCTGCTCGGCCCGGGCCCAGGCCCTTTTCCGGGACTGGCTCAAAGAGCGGTTCGGCGCCACGGAGGCCATGGACCGGGAGTTTGGCTTCGCCTACTGGTCCAACGCCGTCTCCGACTGGGACGATCTGCCCGACGTGCGGGGGACCATCAACGGCAGCTTCGGCGCGGAATACGCCGCCTTCCAGCGGCATCTGGTGACGGAATTCCTCGCCTGGCAGCGGTCCATCGTGGACCAGTACCGGCGGCCGGACCAGTTCGTCACCCATAACTTTGATCTGGACTGGCGGGGCTGGTCCTTTGGCCCCCAGCCGGAGGTGGACCAGTTCGACGCGGCGGCGGCCGTGGATGTGGCCGGCATCGACATCTACCACCCCTCCGGGGCGGACCTGACCGGGGCGGAGATCGCCTTCGGCGGGGCCCTGGCCCGGGGTCTGAAGGGGGACAACTACCTGGTGCTGGAGACCCAGGCCCAGGGCAACTTCGGCTGGCTCCCCTGGCCGGGACAGCTCCGGCTGCAGGCTTTGAGCCACCTGGCAAACGGCGCGGACTGCGTGGAATACTGGCACTGGCACAGCATCCACAACGCCCTGGAGAGCTACTGGAAGGGCGTTTTGAGCCACGACCTGGCCCCGGACCAGACCTACCGGGATGCGGCCCGGATCGGCGCGGAGCTGGCCGCGCTGTCGCCGCACCTGCTGCATCTGAAAAAGAAAAACCGGGTAGCCGTGCTGATCAGCGAGCGGTCCCAGACGGGGCTGGCCTGGTTCCCCACCTGCGGCCCCGGAGAGGAGCCGGACAAGACCTACGCCGACTATGTGCGCTGGCTCTGCGACGGGCTGTACCGGCTGAACGCGGAATACGACATCGTCCCCGACAGCCGCCGGGACTTTTCGGACTACGACCTGCTGGTCCTGCCCTGCCTCTATTCCGCGCCGGAGGACCTTCTGCGGGCCGTCGATACATACGTGAAGGCCGGCGGCCATGTGCTTGCCAGCTTCCGCACGGGCTTTGCAAACGAACACCTCAAAATTTACCACGACGCCCAGCCCCATCTGCTGACGGACTGCTTCGGCCTGACCTACGACCGGTTCACCAAGCCCCAGGGGGCCCGGCTGGCCTCCAGCGCGATCGCCCTGCCCCCGGACCCGGCCGTCACCGACTGGCTGGAGCTGCCGGAGCTGACTACCGCCAGGGCCCTGTGCGTCTACGACCACCCGGCCTGGGGCGGTATGCCTGCCGTGACGGTGAACGACTACGGCGCGGGCAGCGCGGCGTATCTGGCCTGCTGCTTCGGCCCCGACGCGCTGGACGCGGTGCTGGCCTGGCTCCTGCCCCGGTCCGGCCTGGACTTGTCCGGGGCCCGGTTCCCCCTCATCGTGAAAAGCGGGACCAACATGGCGGGCCGCCAGGTCACGTTTTACTTAAACTACTCCGGCCAGGCCCTGACCGTCTCCCTGCCCCACCCGTCCGCCCGGTCCCTGCCGGACGGCGCCGTCCTGGGGGCGGACGAGCCTTTCGATCTGCCCGGCTGGGGCGCGGCGATCCTGGAAGCACAGTGAGCGCGGCCCGCCCAAAAAAACGCGGTCCCGGCCGGGACCGCCAGGAGGTCATGATATGAACCCATCTGAAATGGACTACCGGGCCATCCGCGCCGCCTTCGGGGCGGCGGACGCGGTCCGGGACGCGGGCCTCGTCCCGCCGGAGGACGTGGTCCCCTTCCCCGACATCCCCTACGGCCCACACGGCCGGTGGAACCTGCTGGACGTATACCGGCCCAGGGCCGCCGGCGACCGGCTCCTGCCCTGCATCGTCAGCGTCCACGGAGGGGGCTGGGTCTACGGAGACAAGGACCTTTACCGGTACTACTGCATGGACCTGGCCCGGCGGGGCTTCGCGGTGGTGAATTTCAGCTACCGGCTGGCCCCGGAGGACCCCTTCCCCGCGGCGGTGAAGGATGTGAACGCCGCCTTCACCTGGGTGGCGGAAAACGCCGGGGCGTACCACATGGACCGGGAGCGGCTGTTCGTGGTGGGGGACTCCGCCGGCGGGCAGCTTGCCTGCCAGTATCTGGCTATGCTCACGGACCCCGCCTACGGGGCGTTGTACGGCTATCCCCTGCCGGACCTGCGGGTAAGGGCGGCGGCCCTCAACTGCGGCCAATACCAATTCGAGGCCCCGGAGGACCCGGCTGCGTCCACGGGGGTCATGGCCGCCTACTTCGGGGACCGCCTGCGGGAATGCCTGCCCCTGGTGGACGCGCTGGCCCACATCGGCCCCGCCTTCCCGCCCACCTTCGTCCAGACCGCCCGATACGACTTTCTGAAAGACCAGGCGGCTCTGCTGGCGGAACGGCTGCGGCGCCAGAGCGTCAGCTTCCGATATAAGTGTTACGGCCAGGAGGGCCAGGAGCATATGGGCCATGTGTTCCACCTGAACATCCGTCTGCCGGAGGCCCAGGCCTGCAACCAGGAGGAGTGCGATTTCTTTCTGGAGAATAGTTGACATAATTTTATTTACATAACTTTCCCGACAAGAAGCCTGGAGAGAGACAGGAGGGCAAAATGAATTTCGTATTTATCTCCCCCAACTTCCCGGAGGCGTACTGGCATTTCTGCGCGTGTCTGGCGGCCAACGGGGTGACGGTGCTGGGCGTGGGCGACGCGCCCTACGAGGGGCTGCGACCGGAGCTGAAGGACGCGCTGGCGGAGTATTACCGGGTCGATTCCCTGGAGGACTACGACCAGGTATACCGGGCGGTGGCCTTTTTCTCCTTTCGGTTCGGCAAGATAGACTGGATCGAGTCCAACAACGAGTACTGGCTGGAGCAGGACGCCCGGCTGCGGACGGATTTCAACGTGAATACCGGCCTGAAAGCGCATGAGATCGAAAAGTACAAGAGCAAGCTTCTCATGAAGCGGTACTACCGCGAGGCGGGGGTGCCGGCGGCCCGGTGCGCCCCGGTCACGGACCTGGCGGGGGTGCTGGCCTTCGCCAAGGAGGCGGGCTACCCGCTGATCGTCAAGCCGGACAGCGGCGTGGGGGCCACGGCCACCTACCGGCTGGAGAGCGACGAGGAGGCCGCGCTTTTCATGGCCGAAAAGCCCCCGGTCCCCTATCTCATGGAGGAATTCGTCCCCGGCGCGGTGACTACCTATGACGGCATCTGCAACTCCAAAGGGGAGGTCCTTTTTGCCGCCAGCCATGTCTCCCCCACCTCCATCATGGACATGGTGAACGAAAACAGGCCCTGCTCCTACTATGTCACCGCCCGCATCCCGCCCGAGGTGGAGGCCGCCGGCCGGGCCACGCTGAAGGCCTTCGGGGCCGCCAGCCGGTTTTTCCATCTGGAATTTTTCCGCCTCACCGCCGATAAGAAGGGCCTGGGCAAAAAGGGCGATATCGTGGCGTTGGAAGTGAACATGCGCCCGGCGGGGGGCTTCACGCCGGATATGCTCAACTTCAGCCAGAGCGCGGACGTATACCAGCTCTGGGCGGACATGGTGGCCTTTGACGAGGCCCGCCACACCTATGACGGCCCCCAAAGCTACTGCGTGTACGCCGGCCGGCGGGACGGGGTGGATTACGCGCTGAGCCAGCGGCAGCTGGAGGAGCGGTACGCCTCCAACGGCCGGCTCTTCACCCGGATGCCGGACGCTCTGTCCGGGGCCATGGGCAACCAGGTGTCCATCTGCTGCTTCGACACCCAGGAGCAGGTGGACGGCTTCCTCCGGGACGCCTTCGCGGAAAAATGAGAGCGCGGGCAAAATAAGCGCGGCCCTTTCCGGCAAGCGGAAAGGGCCGCGTTTCGTCTTTCGTTAAAGGCTCATGGCTCCGGCGCGGGAGACATGGCGGGAAGGATCGTCTCCGCGTAGTAGGCCAGCATGAACAGGGTGTAGCAGGGGTGGGGGTACACCAGCGACTCCGCCTGCAGGTCCAGCAGCACGGCCATCACCGCCGCCGCCAGGGCATATCCGCAAAAGCTCCTGCGGGTACGCATCAGCGGCTTCACCAGCAGCCCCAGGGCCGCCAGGAAGATGCCCAGACCCACCAGGCCCGTGTCGAACAGGCACTGCATGATCACGTTATGGCAGTTGATCTCGTCCACCAGCTTGCACATATCGTCCCAGGTCACCGCGCCGTGGCCGAAGAACAGGTGGTCCATCACCAGCGGCGTCACCTTTTCCCACAGCACGGTCCGGCCGCTGAGCATGATGTTTTTATGCAGCACGTTCTCGATCAAAAACGAGAATCTGGCCGGGGCTTTCAGCACGATCAGCAGCAGGAACACCGCCGCGATGGCGCAGTAGTAGACGCAGATATTGCACACCCTGCCCCGGTATTTCCCCAGGGGGTCCCGCTCTTCCAGCAGGTCCAGGACGAACAGCGCCAGAAACACCGTCACCGTCACCACGCCCGCCGCGGACCAGGTGAGATAGACCGCCGCGCCGAACACCGCGGCCGCCGCCAGGAACACGTACCACTTCCACCGCCGGCTCCAGCCGAACAGGGCCGTCAGAGCCAGCAGGGGGACGATGAAAAACGAGTGGCCGTTGTCCCGGCCCAGGAAGTAGCTGTCCGTCTGGGGCGGGTCAAACACGATCCCGCCGGGCCAGATCAGCACCGTCGCCAAATTTATCAGGACCAGGGCCGCCAGGCAGTAGAAAAGCCCCTTTACCAAGGCCTTCGGGTCGGTGCCGACGCACAGGTCCACCAGCAGGCAGACCGCGCCGATGCTGGCCGTGACCGTCAGCCAGTCGCCCATGCTGCCGCCGCTGTGGCGCACCACCGTCATGATCCCCTGCAGCACCTGATAGGCCGTCAGCAGTATAGTCAGCGCCGACAGCCTGGGCCGGGACAGGAAGCACGCGGCGATGCACAGCATGGACAGTCCCTTCCATACCGAGCTGATATGAACAAACAGCTCGCCGGCCGCCAAAAGGCCCGAGGGCCGGAAAAACGGCAAAAAGACCAACGCCACCGCCAGGGGGCTGCCCAGCAGCCATACGCGGAATTTATTCAGCCTCTCCAACGTATGCTCCTCCAAAATATGCCAAGTTTTTTCTCGCGCCGGTTATTGTAGCATACTATCATACCTTTTGCAACAGGAAAAGCCGGCGTGAAAGCTCTTCACGCCGGCCTGTTCTTCTGTTGTGAAACGCGCTCTCAGCCGATCATCTTAGCCACTTCGGCGGCCAGATCGTCCTGACGCTTCTCGATGCCCTCGCCCTTCTCGAAGCGGAGGTAGCCCTTCACGGCGATGGGCTGGCCCACTTCCTTGGCGACGGCGGCCACATGGGCTGCCACGTCTTCGCCCTCGCCCTTCACATAGGCCTGCTGGAGAAGGCAGATCTCCTTATAGTACTTCTCGATGCCGCCCATGACGATCTTCTCGATGATGGCGTCGGGCTTCTTGGCGTTCTTGGGGTCCTGCTTGGCCTGGGCCAGACGGACGGCCTTCTCATGCTCGATGAAGGCGTCGTCCACCATGGACTTGTCCAGATACTGGGGCCGCATGGCGCAGATCTGCATAGCCACGTCCTTGCCCAGCTCCGTGACGGCATCGCCGGAGGCGGCGGTGTCAAGGGTCACCAGCACGCCCACCTTGCCGTTCATGTGCACATAGGGCACGTTTACGCCCTCGGCCACACGGGCGAAGCGGCGGATCTGCATATTCTCACGCAGGGCCAGGAAGATCTCGTTCTTGGCGTCGGCCACGGTGGTCTTGCCGTCCACCCACTGGCAGGCCTGCAGGGCCTCCACGTCGGCGGGGTCGGCCTTGGCGATGACCTTGGCAAGATCCTTCACGAAGCCGGTGAACTTCTCGTTGCTGGCAACGAAGTCGCTCTCGCAGTTGACCTCGACCACCACGCCCACGCCGTCCACCACGGTGGCGTAGGCCATGCCCTCGGCGGCCACGCGGCTGGCCTTCTTGCCCGCGCTGGCAAGGCCCTTTTCGCGCAGGTAATCGACGGCCTTGTCCATATCGCCGTCGCAGGCCACCAGGGCCTTCTTGCAGTCCATCAGACCCGAGCCGGTTGCCTGGCGCAGATCGTTCACCATCTTAGCGGTAACAGCAGCCATTATTCCTCTTCCTCCTTGGCGATCTCTTCCGGGGCCGCGGGCGCGGCCGCTTCCTCAGTCTGCTCGTCCTGGCCCTGGCGGCCCTCCTGCACGGCGTTGGCCATGGCGTTGGAGATGAGCCGGATGGCGCGGATGGCGTCGTCGTTGCCGGGGATCACATAGTCGATCTCGTCCGGGTCGCAGTTGGTGTCCACGATAGCCACGATGGGGATGTGGAGCTTGCGGGCCTCGGCCACGGCGTTATGCTCCTTGCGGGGGTCGATGACGAACAGCGCGCCGGGCAGCTTCTTCATGTCCTTCACGCCGCCCAGATATTTCTCCAGCTTGGCCTGCTCGCCCATGAGCTTCATGACCTCTTTCTTGGGCAGCATATCGAAGGTGCCGTCCTCGGCCATGCGCTTGAGCTGGTTGAGCCGGTCCACGCGGGTCCGCATGGTCTTGAAGTTGGTGAGCATACCGCCCAGCCAACGGGCGTTGACGTAGTACTGGCCCACCCGGCTGGCCTCCTCGGCCACGGCGTCATGGGCCTGCTTCTTGGTGCCCACGAACAGGATGGATTTCCCCTCCTCGGAAAGCTGGCGCACGAAGGCGTAGGCCTCCTCCAGCTTCTTGGCGGTCTTCTGCAGGTCGATGATATAGATGCCGTTGCGCTCCAGATAGATGTACTCGGCCATCTTGGGGTTCCAGCGGCGGGTCTGGTGTCCGAAGTGGACGCCGGCCTCCAGAAGCTGCTTCATTGTCACGACTGCCATTACGTTTTTTCCTCCTTATTTTTTCAGTTTTACCCTCCGAACGCCTCACCCTTGCGGCCACCCTTTCGGGACCGGGCCGTGCGTCAGCGTCCGTGCGTAATAGGCAAGCTCAGATATTATACCAGAGCGTTCCAGCCATTTCAAGTCTTTTTTACGATGATACGGGCCTTTTTGGCCGCTTTTCCCGGCGGATGCCGTGCTCCGACTCCACCAATATGATGTCGTCCCCGATGCGGCTTATGCACTCCCAGGGCAGCACATAGTCCTCCTCCCGGCCAAACATGCCGAAATACCTGGCCTTGCCCGGCACCACCAGGGCCGTGATCCGCCCCTCCGGCCAGGTGAACTGGGCGTCGCACACATACCCCAGCCGCTGGCCTGTCCGCACGCAGATGACCTCTTTGTACCGAAAATCCGAAAACCGGCAAACCATCACGCATCCCTCCCCCAGACCCTATGCGTGCGCCGTCAAAATTATGCCGGTTTCGATATTTTATCGAAAATCAATAAATTTTTATTGACTTTCGGTAATAACCATGCTATCCTGTGGACAAATCGGAGGTGGTTTACATGAAACAGAAGGAGCTTTCCATCCTCTTGCGGGCGGTGGTGGCCCTGTGCGGACTGGTGTGGCTGTTCTTCTTCTACTGGTTCGGAAAAAACTTCATTCTGTCCCTGATCGAGCCGGACTACATTTTGGCCGCCAACGCTTTGCCGTTCATCATCTTGATGCCGGTGCTGCTCGCCATGATCGACGCCTGGCGCATCCTGGCCCGGATCGGCCAAAACAAGAGCTTCTGCGTGGAAAACGCCCGGGGCCTCCGGCGCGTCAGCTTCTGCGCCCTGGTCGACACGGCGCTGGTCATCCTGTGGGGCCTTTATTCCTATTTTCACGACCATGTGCCCTTTGCAAACGGCAATGAGTGGTTCTATGTGCTCCTGCTGGTCGTAGCCGTCGTGGGCGTCTCCGCCACCGCCGCCGCCGCGGCGTTGAGCCACCTGACCCTGAAGGCCGCCCAGCTCCAGGATGACAACGACCTGACTATTTGAAAGGAGGGCGCGCCGTGGAGCGAAAAGAATTGAAAGCCATATCCCTTTTGCTGCGGGCCCTGCTGGTCTTGATCGGCCTGGCCTGTCTGTGGCGGCTGCGGCTGGACCTGTATATGGTCCGCAGCTCCTACAGGATGATGCTGGACCCGACGGACCCTGCCGCGTCCGTCTACAGGCGGGGCTTTGTCTGCGATCTTCTGGTCTGCCTGTCCGCTGCCGCCGTCTTTCCCGGGCTGGCCGTACTGTGGGGCATCTTCCGGCAGGTGGGGCTGGGCCGGGGCTTTTACCAGCAAAAGCGGCTGCGGCTGCTGGCGCGGCTGGCCGCCGCCGAGACCGGGCTGCTGGCCGGGTCGGACGTCATGATGCTGTCTTTCCGGGTGGACCGGCTGGGCAGCGGCTTTCTCTGGGGCGTCCCCGCCATGCTGGACGGCGCCATGCTGCTGTATCTGGGCCTGACGCTGGGCTGCGCCGCCCTGACCGGGGCGGTGTGGGCGTTGAGCCGGACCGCCCAAAGGGCGGCGGAGCTGGCGGACGAGAACGCCCTGACGGTATGAAAGGAGGCGCGGCAATGGATAACAAACTCCTCTCCCGCAGTCTGCGGGCCCTTGCGCTGCTGGGGGCGGCCTTTTGGCTGTACCTGGCGGCGGACAACGTATACCATCTGGTCCTGGCCGCCCGGGGGCTGGCCTGGCCTGCCTCCTACGGGACCTTCGGCCGGTCCGTCCGGGCGGAGAGCCTGATCCTGCTGGCTCTGGCGGCTTTACTGCCCCCGCTGTGGGATATGTGGGTCCTGACGGGCCGGTGCGGCACAGGCCGGGGCTTCGACGAGGACGCCGCCCGGCGGCTGCGGCGGATGGGCCGCTGCTCCGGGGCCGTCACGACGCTGCTGGCCCTGCTGGTCTGGGTGATGCTCTATGACCGGGCCGACCGGGTGCCCGAGTGGATGAGCGTGCTGCAGGGGCTCTATTACCGGCTGGATGCATATGTGCTGGACGTCCTTTTTTTGACGCTGGCCTCCGCCATCTGCACGGCGGTGCTGTTCCTTTTGAGCCGCCTGGCGGAAAGGGCCGCTCTGGAACAAGCGGTCAACGACCTGACTATATAGGTATTGATATGATTTATGTTAACCTTGATGTGATGCTGGCGAAGCGGCGCATGACCCTGACCCAGTTGTCGGAAAAGATCGGCCTCACCATCGCCAACCTGTCCGTTCTCAAGACGGGAAAGGCCAAGGCCGTTCGGTTTTCCACCCTGGACGCCATCTGCCGGGCCCTGGACTGCCAGCCGGGGGACATCCTGGCCTTTCAGGAGGACGAGAGCGATGGATAAAAAGGAAAAAGAAAATATTATGGAAACTAAATCCCTTGCTCCCGCTTCCCTCTCCTGGCGGGACGGGTCCATCCCTCTGCTGGCGGTGACGCTGGCGTGGGTATTCTGGGAGTGCTTCGACCCGGCGCGGATGGGCGATCACGGCCTGCCCCACGCGGGGGTCCTGGCCCTGGTGGTCCTCCACTTCGGGGCGGCGCTGCTGACGCTGGGCAAAAGGGCCCATATCGCCGCGGGCGGGCTTTTCTGCATGGCGGCGGCGTTGACGCTGGGGCTCTGCTGCGCCCTGTACCAGTCCGACGTGTTCGTGGTGATGAACAGCTTCGTCATTTTGTTGACCGCCGCGCTGGCTACCTTCGCTCTGTCCGGGCAGCTGGACCCCGGCCGGCCCGCCGGGCTGTTGGCGGCGGTGCGCCTGAGCTTCGCCGCCTTTTTCACCCGGCTGGACAGGCCCTTCCGGGCCCTGGGCCGAGCCTGCCGGGGAGGAAATGGAGGCCGGGCAGGCCAACTCGCGCTGGCGGTGATCGGGGCCCTGCCCGTGCTGGCGGCCGCGCTGTGGCTGCTATCCTCCGCCGACGCGGTGTTTGGCAGCCTCTTTGCCCGGCTCGCCCGGTGGGACCTGCCGGAAAACGCCGTCATGCGCGCCGTCCGGCTGCTGCTCTTGGCGCTTTTCCTCTGCTCGGCCCTGTACTTCATCCGGGAAAACGCCGGGGCGGAAAAGGCCCCGGAAAAGCGGCCCGCGGAAAAAGCCCGGTCCGCCCTGCTGTTCCTGCCGGTGACGGCGCTGCTGGATGTAGTTTACATAATATTTTGCGTCATCCAGATACGCTATCTCTTCGGCGGCCGGACGGCGGCGGCTATGGCGGGAGGCTGGGCGGAGTACGCCCGGACGGGCTTTTTCCAGCTCATGGCGGTGGCCGCGCTGGACCTGGGGCTGTGCCTGCTGGCGGCGGACGGGGACCGGTTCGCCGCCAAAGGCGGCGGGGTTCTGCGGGCCCTGCTGGGGCTGCTGCTGGCTCTGACGGCGGTGATCCTGTTTTCCGCCTTTTGGCGGATGGGGCTTTATATCGACGCCTACGGCATGAGCGTGCTGCGGCTGCTGACGCTGTGGGCCATGGCCGTGGTGGGCTTCGGCCTGCTGGGGGCGGCCCGGAAGCTGGCCCGGCCCCGCGCCCGCTTTTTCCGGGCGGCGGGCAGCTTCGCGCTGGCGCTGTGGTGCGCGCTGTGCCTGGCGAACCCCTGCGGCCTGATCGCCCGCTACAACGTGGATCATTACCTGTCCGGCCAACTGGAGCAGGTGGACGCGCACTATCTCCGGGACCTGGGCCGCGACGCCCTGCCCGCGTTGCGAAAGCTGCAAGACGCCGGCGAGCCCGGATGCGGGTCGTTCATCCGCCAACTGGAGCGGGACGGGGACAGCCCGGTCCCCTGGGCGCAATGGTGTTTGAGCCAGGACGGAAAATGACAAGCTCAAGCAAAAAGCCCGCCGAAAGGCGGGCTTTTTGCCATTTTTATTCTCATTTGCACAGGTCTGCGACGGCCTGGGCGAATATCTTGGCGGCGGTTATCAGGTGCTCCACCTTGATACGCTCGTTGGCCCCGTGCATACGCACGTCCTCCCCCGGCATCACCGCGCCGAAGGCCACGCCGCCGGGCACGTCATGCACATAGGTGCCGCCCCCCATGGAGTAGCAGCCGCCCGGATTGCCGGAATAGGCCTCGTAGCACGCGCTCAGGGTCTGGATGAACTTCCCCTCCGCCGGGGTGTAGTGAGGCGGGACCATCTCCCCCGCCGTCACATAGCCCAGGGCGCGCAGCTTTTCGTCGGCCACGGCCTTGCAGTTGGCCTGCGTGGCGCACACCGGCACCCGGCAGTCGCACAGGCCGGCAAGCCCCGTTTCGGTAAAGTCGATCCGGGTGAAGGAGCAGGTCAGCGGCCCGGTCACATCGTCTGCCTGGGCGATGCCCAGGGCCTTGCCGTAATAGTCCCCGTGGGGCAGCACGGCGTCCAGCTCATGGATGGCCCTTGTGCTGGCGCAGTCCGCCAGGGGCAGCCCCGCCAGCGCCCGGATCAGGGCGGTGTTGGCGTTGACGCCGTTTTCCGGCTCGGCCGCGTGGCAGCCCTTGGCCTCCACGGTGAGCTTCACGCCCTTTTCCGCCTTTTCCGTGCGGACCGACGCGCCCAGCTCCGCCGCCAGGGGCGCGGCCGCCGCCAGCAGTTCGGCCTCCTCCATGCCCGCGACCACCGCGCTGGCCTGGCCCGGCACCACGTTCACCCGGAAGCCCCCGTTCAGCTCCGCCACCCGGGGCGCGGCCGTTTCCGGGGCCCAGGACTTTTGGAACGTCAGCCGGTAAAAGCCCTTTTCCGCGTTGCACACGGGGAAATTCGAGTCCGGGGTAAAGGTCATGGGGGCGGGCTTCACCCGCTCATAATACCAGGCCACGTCGCTGGAGCCGTTCTCCTCGTCCGTGCCCAGGATGAGCCGGCACCGGCCCGCCAGGGGCAGGCCCAGCTCTTTCACGCACCGCAGGGCGTACAGGGCCGCTGCCGCGCCGCCCTTGTCGTCCGCCACGCCCCGGCCGTAAATATATCCGTCCGGCTTCACCACCGGCCCGAAGGGGTCCGTGTCCCAGCCGTCGCCGGGGCCCACCACGTCCAGGTGGGCCAATATGTCCAAAGTCGGGGTCTCCGGGCCCATGTCCGCGGTCATCACCCGGTCGCCCCGGTCCTCGACCCGCAGGCCGTACCGGCCGCACAGGTCCATGGCCGCCTCCAACGCCTTCTTGGGCCCGGGGCCATAGGGCGCGCCGGCCTGAGCGGGGCCGGAGGTGCTGTCGATGCGGCACAGGGCCGCCAGATCTTCCAACAGTTCGTCCCGGTGGGCATCCATCCAGGACACGATGCGGGGGTCTTTTTCCATAGCGTTCTCCTTTCCGCCCTGCGGGGCGGTCTTGCTTTTCCCATTGTACACGCTTTTGCAAAGAATTGCCAGCCCCGCCGGGATGTTTTTATCCGGGCGGACCGGCGCGGAGACAGCGGAGACCCCGGAGAGCGTGAACTCTCCGGGGCTTTTGCTTTATTCGGATGGCGGGGCTCCCGCCGGCTCTACAGGTCCACCGCCGGGCTCGCCGCCGGTGCCGCCACCGCCGCCGCCGGTCTCGCCGCCGGTCTCGCCGCCGGTGCCGCCACCGCCGCCGCCGCCGGGGTTGGTCTCACTGCCACCGCCGGTACCGGTGTTGTCACCATCACCGTCGCCGTCGCCGTCATCGCCATCGTCGCCGTCATCGCCATCATCGCCGTCATCGCCGCCGGGATCCACCGGATCTACGGGGTCCACCGGGTCCACGGGTACCTGGCCCCCCGTGCCGTCCGGGTCCTCCGGGTCGGTGGAGGGGGAAGGCGTGGTCGGTATGCTGCCCGACAGGGTGGTGCTGACGGTCGTGCCGGCCCGAGAACCGGTCATGTAGTGGATGATGACCGTGTAGGTCCCGTCGCCGTTGTCGACATACTCCACCCAATAGTCCGTGCCCTGCACCAGACCGTTGCCGTTTTCGTCCAGGTAGAGGCTGGGGTCCACTTCGGTGCCCAGCGCGTCCTCGTCGTCCTTCGGGGGCGCGACCCATGTATCGCCGGGGAAGATATATGTGGCAACAGAGGCTCCGCGCCGCTGCTTGAACAGGTTCCGGCCCGGACGGATCGAGACGCGCCCGTGGGCGCCGGTGCGGTAAGCCCAATCCAGCTCCACATCGTAGATATACTCCACGCCGGCCTCGTCGATCATGACCCAGGCGTGCAGGGCGTTGTTCTCGTTGACGCCGCCGCAGATGGGGTAAGCCTGGTAGCCCAGCCGCCGGGCCAGGTACAGGAACGCCGCCGCCCAGTAGTAGCAGGCTCCGCGCTTGGTGGAGAACATGACCTTGGCGCAGTACGGGGCCCAGTTGGTGGTGCCTCGCTGCCAGCCGATGGGACGGGACATATAGTCGTACCCGCCGTTGATGAGGTAGTCATAGGCCTCCCGCAGCTTTGTCTCGTTCTGCAGGTTGCCGGTATTGCCCTGGATGATGTTTGCCATGACGGCGTCCACATAGCCGTCCAGCTCCGTGTCGCCGGAGGTATAACGGCCGTTGTCGCCAAAGTGCAGGTAGCCGATGTCAAAGTTGCTCTTGAAAGGCCCGTCGGCGGTCTCCACATAGAACATGGAGCCGTCAAATTCCTGCAGGCCGGGGGTGTTGCGCTTGAGGAAGTAGCCGTCCTCCGGCGCGTAGTAAACGCCGTCGGTGGGGAGCTCGTCCTTGAAAGTGTGGAAGCCCGCTTCCATATAGTCCAGCTTCAGCGCGGCGTTCACGTGGCAGAGCTGGTCTCCGATCAGCATGAAGCCCTGCTGCAGCCCCTCCACTTCGCCCAGGATGTAGGCCAGCAGCTCGTTGGTATAGGAGGTGTCCACGATGTCGAAATAGGCCCAGCTCTTGGGGGAAACGTCCTTGAAAGGAGAGATCTTGCAGGCGGTGCTGATGGCGTTCTGGTTCACCTGCCGGCCCCGGGCCCGGTTTATCAGCACGGCGGCCTCCGCCCGGGTCACGGGCGCGTCGGGATAGAAGTTGCCGTCGTCAAAGCCGTTGAGCCAGCCCGCGCTCATGGCGGCGGCTATGCTGCCCATGGCCCAGTGGTCCGCCGTCACGTCCGGGAAGGCCAGAGCGGGGGTCTCCCCCACGTCCATGACCCGACACAGCACCGTCACCAGCTCCGCCCGGGTCACGTTGTCATCGGGCCGGAACAGGCCGTCCCCGTTGCCGTGCATGAGGCCCAGCTCGCTGACCCGCTCCACCGCGTCAAAGCATTCGTCCGTGGCGGCCACGTCGGAGAAGTCGCTCTTCGCGGCCTTTTTGGACTTCTTCTCCTCCTCTTCGCCCAGCAGCATCTCCACGATCTGGGCCAACTGGCCCCGGGTCACGTTGTCATCAGGCCGGAACAGCTTGTCCTCACAGGCCAGGAACATCACGTGCTGGGCCCGCACGTCGATATCCTCCCGGACGAACAGGTCCATGTCCTCCATGACGGACAGCCGCGCCGGGTCCACCGGCGAGCCTTCCGCGTCCCGCCACTCAAAGCCCTTCGGGTATTGGTCCAGCCACGCGCCGTGGAGCACGGTGACCTGCTGGATGATCGTGTCGTTCTGATGGAAAGTCACGGTGTGGAACTGCGCTCCGCTGCTCGCCTGCACCGTGCCGCCCTGCTGCATCTCGGCGGCCTGCCGGCTGATGCAGGCGGTCAACACACAGGGCAGCAGCGTCAATACGGCAAGGATCAATGCCAACAGTCGTTTCATATCTTCCCTCCGATATATGGCAGACGGCCGCCGGCTCCCGCCGGCCCACCGTTACGCGCTCGTCGTTCCCGGCAAAATAGCCGTACTTCGGTATTATAGCACACTGTTTTTGAATATGCCATAGCAAAATCGACAATATAAGATCCCCCCGGCGGGAAAAGTTCTCCCTCCCTTTTCTTTGGGGGAAAAATGTGCTATAATCCTCACAGTAGCAGATTATACCCCATCTCTATGGGTCTTTTGTGAACAGTTTCTTATTATTTACCACAAGAAAGGCGATATTCATGACAAGGATCGACATCTTTTCCGGTTTCCTGGGCGCGGGCAAGACCACGCTGATCAAGAAGCTCCTGGCCGACGGCTATAAGGGCCAGAAGCTGGTGCTCATCGAAAACGAGTTCGGTGAGATCGGCATCGACGGCGGCTTTTTGAAGGACGCCGGCGTGGTGGTCAACGAGATCGAGTCCGGCTGCATCTGCTGCAGCCTCACCGGCGACTTCCGCCAGGCCCTGCGGATGGTGGACGAGCAGTATCACCCTGACCGCATCCTCATCGAGCCCTCCGGCGTGGGCAAGCTGTCGGAGATCGTGGCGGCGGTCCAGTCCGCCGGGGACCAGTTCGTCCTGGGGGGCCTCACCACCGTGGTGGACGCCTCCAAGGCAAAAATGTACATGAAAAACTTCGGTGAGTTTTTCAATAACCAGGTCCAGTCCGCCAACTGCATCGTCCTCAGCCGCACCGGCGGTCTTTCCCAGGACAAGATCGCCCAGGCCGAGGCCCTGCTGCGGGAGAAAAACCCCGAGGCCGTGATCGTCTCCACCGATTGGGACGCCCTCACCGGCGGGCAGATCCTGGACGCCATCGACAGGAAAAATTCCATCGGCGCGGAGCTGGCCGCTCTGCTGGAGGAGCATTACCGGGAGGAAGAAGAGGAGTGCGACGACCCGGACTGCGCCTGCCACCACCATCACCACCACGACCACGACCATGACGAGCATGAGCGCCACCACCACGACCATGACGAGGACGAGGACGGTGACGAGCATGAGCATGAGCATCACCACCACCACGACCACGATGAACACGGACACCACCACCATCATCACCACCACGGCCACGACGCGGACGAGGTGTTCCAGAGCTGGGGCGCGGAGACCTCTAAGAAGTACGCCGCCGCGGACATCGACGCCATACTGGACGCCCTGTCGGACCAGGCGGCCTATGGCCTGGTGATCCGGGCCAAGGGCTACGTGCCCGCCCCGGACGGGACCTGGGTCCACTTTGACTACACCCCCGGGGAGAAGGACGTCCGCACCGGCCCCGCCAACGTGGCCGGCCGGGTGTGCGTCATTGGCGCGGATCTCCATGAGAACGCCGTGAAGGAGCTGTTCGGGCTGTGAAACAGATACCCGTCTATCTTTTCACCGGCTTTCTGGAGGCCGGCAAGACTAAGTTCATCCAGGAGACCCTGGCCGATCCCCGCTTCAACCAGGGAGAGCGGACGCTTCTGCTGCTGTGCGAGGAGGGCGAGGAGGAATACGAGCCGGACAGCTTTTCCGGCAGGAACGTGTTCATCGAGCCCATCGAAAACGAGGAGGACCTGCAGGCAGAGCCGCTGGACGCGCTGGTGAAAAAGCACCGGGCGGAGCGGGTGCTGGTGGAGTACAACGGCATGTGGATGCTGGACAGCCTCTACCAGCGGATGCCCCAGAGCTGGGTGGTGGCGCAGGAGTTTTTGTTCTGCGACGCCAACACCTTCGTCAATTACAACGCCAATATGCGCCAGCTTGTGTACGACAAGCTGAAAAGCTGCGAGCTGGTGGTGTTCAACCGCTGCAAGCCGGATATCGACAAGCTGGAGTTGCACAAGATCGTCCGCGCCGTCACCCGCCGGGCGGATATCGCCTACGAGGCCCCGGACGGCAAGGTGGAGTATGACGAGATCGAGGACCCCCTGCCCTTCGACCTGAACGCCCCGGTGGTGGAGATCAAGGACGAGGACTACGCCCTCTTTTACTCGGATCTGTCCGAGGACTTCTCCAAGTACGACGGCAAGACCCTGCGCTACAAGGCCATGGTCGCCAAGAGCCCCCGCCTGGCGGCGGACAACTTCGTCTTTGGCCGGCAGCTGATGACCTGCTGCGTCAACGACATCCAGTTCACCGGCCTCATCTGCCGCTGGCCGGACGCGGCCCGGCTCTCCAGCGGCCAGTGGCTCACCGTCACCGCCCATGTGGACGTGAAGTGGCACAAGGGCTACGGCAAAAAGGGCCCGGTGCTGACGGTCCTGAACCTGGAGACCGCCACGCCCCCGGAACAGACTGTGGCAACGTTCTACTAAGTCGTTTGAAAGGAGCAAGCTCCTTTCAAACGAGAAGGCTGCGGCCCGCCGCAGCGCAAAGCGTCCCCGCCAAGCAGCGGGGACGCTTCACGTTTGCGGGCCGCAAAGAATGATTTCCGAGGCACATGTCCCCGGAAATCATATCTCAATTTATTTGGCTCTGCGGAGCCAAACTCTGCGAGGCTGTAAAATAAAGTAAGGGCGCGGTTTTCACCGCACCCTTGCCATTTTTGCTTTTAAACCAGCTCTATGACAGCCATTTCCGCCGCGTCGCCCCGGCGGGCGCCGGTGCGGGTGATGCGGGTATAGCCGCCGTTGCGGTCGGCATACTTCACGGCCAGCTCGTCGAAGACCTTCTTCGCCACATCCTCCCGGGTCAGAAACCGCAGGGCCAGACGGTAGTTAGCCAGCCCCTTCTTCTTCCCCAGGGTGATCATCCGCTCCGCCAGAGGACGGACCTCCTTGGCGCGGGTGACAGTGGTCTCCATGCGGCCGGTATCCAGCAGATCGGTGACCTGCTGACGCAGCATAGCCATGCGGGCAGCCGTGGGCTTGCCGAGCTTGCGAGTTCCGGGCATTTTCGTTTACCTCCAAATGTGAGTGGTCGGTGGGGTCACTTGCCGTCGTCGTCGCTGGCAAGGCTCAGGCCCATCATCGCCAGCTTCTGGATGACTTCCTCCAGGCTCTTCCGGCCAAGGTTACGCACCTTGATCATCTCGTCCTGGGTCTTGGACACCAGGTCCTCCACCGTGTTGATGTTAGCGCGCTTGAGACAGTTGAAGCTGCGTACGCTCAGGTCCAGCTCCTCGATGGTCATCTCCATCACCTTGTCCTTCACGGCCTCGGTCTTCTCCACCACCGTGGAGCCCATGTTCATGCTCTGGCTGAGGTCGGTGAACAGGGTGAAGTGGTCGCACAGGATCTTCGCGCCCAGGCTGACGGCGTCCCGGGGGGTGATGGTCCGGTCGGTCCAGACCTCCAGCGTCAGCTTGTCATAGTCCGTCTGGTTGCCCACGCGGGTGTTCTCCACGGCGTAGTTCACCTTCAGGACGGGCGTATAGATGGAGTCGATGGGGATGACGCCGGCCACCGCCTGGGCGGGCTTGTTCCGCTCCGCAGGCACATAGCCCCGGCCGTGGTTGATCGTCAGCTCCATAGACAGGGACGCCTCCGGGCCCAGGGTGGCGATATGCAGCTCCGGGTTGAGGATCTCCACCTCGCCGTCGGCCTTGATGTCCGCGGCGGTGACTTCGCACTCCCCGTCCGCCTCGATGTAGACGGTCTTGGGACCGTCCCGATGCAGGCGGGCGATCAGGCTCTTGATGTTCAGGACGATCTCCGTCACGTCCTCTTTGACGCCGGGGATCGTGGAGAATTCATGCTGGACGCCGGCGATCTTGATGGTGGTGACCGCCGTGCCGGGCAGGGAGCTCAAAAGCACCCGCCGCAGGGAGTTTCCGAGGGTCGTGCCGTAGCCCCGCTCCAGCGGCTCCACGATGAACTTTCCATAGCTCTCGTCCGCCGGATTTTCCACACATTCGATGCGCGGCTTTTCGATCTCTATCATGTGTTGTTACCCTCCTTCATAATGTACGCTTCAATAAGCGTCACGCGGTTTTCAGCTTATCAACCTGTGAGGGTCTTATTTGGAATACAGCTCGACGATCAGATGCTCCTCGATGGGCAGATCGATGTCCTCCTTGGCGGGGACGCCGGTGACCTTGGCAAGCATATTGGCCGCGTCGTAGTCCAGCCACTTGGGCGGCTGGCGGGACGCATTGGCCTCGATGTTGGCCTTGAGCTTTTCCATATCACGACTGGAGGGTTTGACAGAGATCACCATACCGGGTTTTACCAGGAAGCTGGGGATATCCACCTTGCGGCCGTCCACGGTGAAGTGGCCGTGGGTGATGAGCTGGCGCGCCTCAGGCCGGCTCATGGCGAAGCCCAGGCGGTACACCACGTTGTCCAGACGGGACTCCAGGATGGAGAGCAGGTTCTCGCCGGCCTGGCCGCTGCGCCGCTCGGCCATGTCGAAATACTTGCGGAACTGGGCTTCCAGCACGCCGTAGTAACGCTTGGCCTTCTGCTTCTCACGCAGCTGCATGCCGTACTCGGAGGTCTTGCTCCGGCCCTGGCCGTGCATTCCGGGGGGATAGGAGCGGACGGCGATGGAGCACTTGTCCGTGTAGCACCGGTCGCCCTTCAGAAACAGCTTCTGGTTCTCGCGGCGGCAAAGACGGCACACCGCATTCGTATATCTTGCCATATTATCGTTCCTCCCTTACATCAGACGCGGCGGCGCTTGGGCGGCCGGCAGCCGTTGTGGGGGATGGGCGTCACGTCCTTGATCATGGTGACCTCCAGGCCCGCGGTCTGCAGAGCGCGGATGGCCGCCTCACGGCCGCTGCCGGGCCCCTTGACGAACACTTCCACGGTCTTCAGACCGTGCTCCATGGCGGCGCGTGCCGCGGTCTCGGCCGCGGTGGACGCGGCGAAGGGGGTGGATTTCCGGCTGCCCCGGAAGCCCATGCCGCCCGCGCTGGCCCAACTGATGGCGTTGCCGTTGGGGTCGGTCACGGTGACCATGGTGTTGTTGAAGGAAGAGCTGATATGGACCTGGCCCTTCTCGATGTTCTTCCGCTCTCTGCGGCGGGTGCGAACGACTTTCTTGCCCTTCTGAGCAGTTGCCATTTTCTCTTCCCTCCCTTACTTCTTCTTGTTGGCGATGGTGCGCTTGGGACCCTTGCGGGTGCGGGCGTTGGTCTTGGTCCGCTGGCCGCGCACGGGCAGGCCCTTCCGATGGCGGGTGCCACGGTAGGAGCCGATCTCCATCAGCCGCTTGATATCCAGAGCGTTCTGGCGGCGAAGGTCGCCCTCCACAACGAACTGTTTGTCGATGCACTCACGGAGCTTGGCCTCCTCCGCTTCGGTGAGGTCCTTCACGCGGGTGTCCGGAGCGATACCGGTCTCGGCCAGTATCTTCTTTGCGGATGTCCTACCAATGCCGTAGACATAGGTGAGCCCTATCTCCACACGCTTGTCCTTCGGCAAGTCAACGCCGGCGATTCGTGCCATTTTTCTCGATCAGTCCTTTCTTCATCAAGATGGGCTCTCAGCCTTGTCTCTGCTTATGCTTCGGGTTGGAGCAGATCACCATGACCCGGCCATGGCGTTTAATGACCTTGCATTTCTCGCACATGGGCTTGACACTGGGCCTTACTTTCATGTTTTGAGCCTCCTAATATTCTCTAACGCGATGTTGTTGTGCTTACTTCGTGCGCCAGGTGATACGGCCTCGGGTGAGGTCGTAGGGCGACATCTGCACCGTTACCTTGTCTCCCGGGAGGATACGGATGAAGTTCATCCGCAGCTTGCCGGAGATGTGCGCCAGGATCGTATGCCCGCCGCCGATGTCCACCTGGAACATGGTGTTGGGCAGGGATTCGACTACCGTTCCCTCAAGTTCGATAACGTCATCTTTCGCCAAGAAGTCTTCCCTCCTTCGCCGGGGCGGCTTCGGCCGCCTGTGCCAATGTCTGCCGGATCTCCCTGTCCGTGGCCGGCGGGGCCTCCCCCCGGACCACGACACGCACATGCTTGGGGCTTTTGCTCTTCGGAGCGTCCATTTTGCGGTTTTTCCCGTCGCACAGCAGGAGCTTCTCCCCCGCCGTGCCGGTGACCATGAACAGCTTTCCCTCGTCGTGTCCCGCCAGGGACACCACGATGTCGTATGGCTCTGGCCGCCTCATTCACAGGTCCTCCGCCCAGGTCAGGATCTCCGGCTCCCCGTCGGTGATGAGGATGGTGTTCTCGTAGTGGGCGGAGAGACTGCCGTCGGCCGTCTTTACGGTCCAGCCGTCCGGCAGGACCTTTACCTCCCACGTTCCCGCGTTCACCATGGGCTCCACCGCGATGGTCATGCCTTTCACCAAGGCGGGACCATGTCCGGGCCGGCCGAAGTTCGGGACCTCCGGGGCCTCGTGCATCCGGGCCCCTACGCCGTGACCGACATATTCCCGCACCACCGAGCAGCCGTTGCGCTCAACGTATTCCTGCACGGCGTGGGATATGTCTCCGACGCGGTTGCCCGCACGGGCGAATTTGATCCCCTCGAAAAAGCTCTGCCGCGTGACGGCGATGAGGTTTTTCGCCGCCTCTGTGCATTGGCCCGCAACGAAGGTCCCCGCACAGTCGCCTACATAGCCCTTCCAGGTGGCCCCCACGTCCACGGAGACGATATCGCCTTCCTTGATGACGCGTGGACCGGGGATGCCGTGGATCACTTCATCGTTCACCGACAGGCACACGCTGGCCGGATAGCCATTGTAGCCCAAAAAGGTGGGCGTCGCGCCGTTTTTGACGATGAAGCGGCGTACTTCCCGGTCGATCTGAGCGGTCGTGACGCCAGGGGTCACCATTTCCCGGGCCAAAGTCCGGGCAGCCGCGGTAATCCTTCCGGCCTGGCGCATGATCTCGATCTCCCGGGGGGACTTGACGATGATGTTGCTCATACAGCCGTCAGATCCCCAGAGCTTTCATTATCTCCGCCGTGTTCTCCTCGATGGAGGGTTTGTTTTCCACGGTTTTGAGCTTGCCGCGCTCCCTGTAGAACGCCAGCAGGGGTTCCGTCTGCTCGTGGTAGGTACGCAGCCGGTCCTTCACGGTCTCCGGCGCGTCGTCGGCCCGGATGATCAGCTCCGTGCCGCACTTGTCGCAGACGCCCTCCTTCTTGGGAGGGGCATTTTTGATGTGATAGGTCGCGCCGCAGGCGGGGCACACGCGCCGGCCGCCCATGCGGACCACGATATCCTCGTCCTTCACCGCCAGATCCAGGGCCACGTCGATGTCCACGCCCTGCTTCTCCATGGCCTCCGCCTGGGGGATCGTGCGGGGCACGCCGTCCAGGATGTAGCCCTTAGCGCACTCGGGGCCCGCCAGAGCTTCGGCCAGGATGCCGATGATCACGTCGTCCGGGACCAGCTTGCCTGCGTCCATATAGGCCTTGGCCTGCAGGCCCACGGGGGTGCCGGCCTTCACGGCCGCCCGGAGGATATTACCGGTGGAGATGGTGGGGATGCCCAGCTTCTTGGAGATGATCTCCGCCTGGGTGCCCTTTCCGGCGCCGGGGGCGCCAAGCATGATGATCTTCATTGAAAAACGCCCTCCTTATTATTCAAGGAAACCCTTGTAGTGCCGCATGAGCATCTGGCTCTCCAACGCCTGCACGGTCTCCAGGGCCACGCCCACCACGATGATGATGGAGGTGCCGCCCAGGGAGATGCCCAGGCTGTCGGCGGTGGTGGAGTACATGCTCACGATATACGGAACGGCCGCGATGATGCACAGATAGATGCTGCCGAACAGGGTGATCTTGTTGAGCACCTTCTGGATGAACTCGCTGGTGGGCTTGCCCGGCCGGTAGCCGGGGATGAAGCCGCCGTTCTTACGCAGGTTGTTGCTGATCTCGATGGGGTTGAACTGGATGGTGGAATAGAAGTACCCAAAGAACACGATCAGCAGCGCATAGCCGATGACGAAGGTCCAGGTCTTGGTGCTGGACATATATTTCCAGAATCCGCCGTTCCAGCCCGCCAGGCGTGCGATGGTGCCGGGCAGGGTGGCGATGGACTGGGCGAAGATGATGGGCATGACGCCGGACATATTCACCTTCATGGGAAGGTGGGTGCTCTGGCCGCCGTACATCTTCCGGCCCACCACCCGCTTGGAGTACTGCACGGGGATGCGCCGCTCGGCGTCGGTGACGAACACGATCAGCACGATGATCGCCAGCGCGCCCAGGATAGTCAGGCAGGCCGCCCACCAGGCCACCGTGCCGTCGGCCACGCCGGTGAAGGTACGGATGATGCTGGAGGGGAAGCGGCTGACGATGCTGGCGAACAGGATGATGGAGATGCCGTTGCCGATGCCGAACTCGGTGATCTGCTCGCCCAGCCACATGATCAGCGCGGAGCCGGCGCAGAAGGTAGCCACGATGATGATCGCGGGCCAGACGCCGGTGCCGTCGGAGGCCAGGAGGCTGTTGTTCTTGATGAGCATGTAGTAGGCGAAGCCCTGGATGAGAGCGATGCCCACGGTGGAATAACGGGTGATGGAGGCGATCTTCTTGCGCCCTTCCTCGCCGCCGTCCTTGCTGAGCCGCTCCAGGGCCGGGATGGCCACGCACAGCAGCTGGATGATGATGGAGGCGTTGATGTAGGGCTGGATGCTCAGGGCAAAAATGGTGGCCTGAGAGAACGCGCCGCCGCTCATGACGTTGTACAGGCCCAGCACGGTGTTCTCCAAAGAGCGGAAATACTCCTGGAGGTATGCCACATTGACATAGGGCACTGGCACCGCGTTGCCTACCCGGTACAGGAGAACGATGAACAGCGTGAAGAGGATCTTCTTGCGGATCTCCGCGATCCTCCAGGCGTTTGCAAACGTCTTGAACACTTTACACCACCTCAGCCTTTCCGCCTGCGGCCTCTATCTTTTCTTTGGCAGAGGCGGAGAAGGCCTTGGCGCGGACCGTGAGCTTCTTGGTGATATCGCCGTTGCCCAGGATCTTGACGCCGTACTGGCACTTGCTGAGCACGCCGGCGTCCAGCAGGGCCTGGGCGTCCACCTCCGCGCCGTCGGGGAAGCGGTCGTTGAGCACGCTCACATTGACCGACTCCAGGGGCTTGGCAAAGATGTTGTTGAAGCCCCGCTTGGGGACGCGGCGGGCCAGAGGCATCTGGCCGCCCTCGAAGCCCACGCGGACCCCGCCGCCGCTGCGGGCGTTCTGGCCCTTGTGGCCCCGGCCGGCGGTCTTGCCGTTGCCGGTGGAATGGCCGCGGCCCTTCCGCCAGGCCGCCTTGCGGCTGCCGGGAGCGGGGGAAAGTTCATGAATTTCCATTTTGGCCCCTCCTTATTCTTCCGTGACCTTCACAAGATAGCCGATCTGGGCGATCTTGCCGCGGGTCTGGGGGTTATCGGGCTGCACGGTGGACTGGCCGATCTTGTGCAGGCCCAGGGATGCGGCGGTCGCGATGTGCTTGTCGTGACGGCCGTTCAGGCTCTTGACGAGCTCGATCCTCAGTTTCTTTTCCATGGTGTGCGCCTCCTTAACCCAGGATCTCACCGGGGGTCTTGCCCCGGACGGCGGCCACCTGCTGGACGTCGCGCAGACTGGTCAGGCCGGCCATGGTGGCGGCCACCACGTTGCCGGGGTTGTTGCTGCGCAGGCACTTGGCGCGGATGTCGCTGATGCCGGCGGCCTCCATGACCGCACGGACCGCGGAGCCGGCGATGATGCCGGTACCGGGGGCGGCGGGCTTCAAGATGACCCGGCCCGCGCCGAACGCGCCGATCACCTCATGGGGGATGGTGGTCCCGGACAGGGTGATGTTGGTCAGATTCTTCTTGGCGTCCTCCAGGCCCTTGCGGATGGCCTCGGACACCTCGTTGGCCTTGCCGGTGCCGTAGCCCACCCGGCCCTTGCCGTCGCCCACCACGCAAAGCGCGGCGAAGCGCATGATGCGGCCGCCCTTGACGGTCTTGGCGACGCGGTTGAGGGAAACTACTTTTTCCACGAATTCGGGAGCTTCCTGCTCCTCTCTGCGGCGGGGCCGCCGATCGTTCTGATATGCCATTTCGTTTCCTCCTCCCTCAGAATTTCAGGCCGCCCTCGCGGGCGCCCTCGGCCAGAGCCTTCACGCGGCCGTGATAGACATAGCCGCCACGGTCGAACACCACGGTCTCGACGCCGGCCTTGACGGCCCGTTCCGCCACCATCTTGCCGACCTTCTTCGCGGCCTCCTGATTGGAGCCCACGCCCTCGAAGCCCTTCTCGTTGCTGCCGGCGGCCGCCAGGGTCTTGCCGGCCACGTCGTCGATGACCTGGGCGTAAATGTGTTTCTCGCTGCGGAACACGCAAAGACGAGGACGCTCGGGCGTGCCTTTGATCTTGAAGCGCAGCCGGTAATGGCGTCTTTCACGCTTTGCCTTCGTATCGGGTCTTGTAACCATTCAGCACACCTCCTCTTACTTCGCGCCGGTCTTGCCTTCCTTGCGGATGATGACCTCGTCGGCGTACTTGATGCCCTTGCCCTTATAGGGCTCCGGCGGACGCTTGGCGCGGACATCGGCCGCAAACTGGCCGACCTTCTGTTTATCGATACCCTTCACGATGACCTGGTTGGGGTTGGGCACCTCCGTGGTGATATCCTCCGTGTCGGGGACGGTCACCTGATGGCTGAAGCCCAGGTTCATGACAAGGTTCTTGCCTTCCTTAGCGGCGCGGTAGCCCACGCCATTGATCTCCAGAGTCTTGGAGAAGCCCTCCGTGACGCCCACGACCATGTTGTGGATCAAAGTCCGGGTCAGGCCGTGTACGGAGCGGCTGGCGGCCTCGTCGTCGGGACGCTTGACGTGCAGCACGTTGCCCTCGACCTCCACGGTCATGTTGGGGGACACGAACTGGGTCAGCTGACCCTTGGGGCCTTTGACGGTGATCTCGTTGCCCTCGCCTACCGTGACGGTGACGCCGGCGGGAATGGCGATGGGCGCTCTGCCGATTCTAGACATATTCCGCTACCTCCTTACCATACGAACGCAAGGACCTCGCCGCCGACATGGAGCTTGCGGGCTTCCTTGTCGGTCATGATGCCCTTGGAGGTGGAGATGATGGCGATGCCCAGACCGCGCAGCACGCGGGGCAGCTCGTCAGCCCCGGCATAGACGCGGAGACCGGGCTTGGACACGCGGCGCAGACCGGTGATAGCCTTCTCCTTGCCGGGGAGGTACTTCAGGGTGATGCGAATGACGCCCTGGGTGCCGTCGTCCACGAGCTGATAGCCCTTGATATAACCCTCGTTGAGAAGTATATCGGCGATGGCCTTTTTCATCTTGGACGCGGGAACGTCCACTGTCTCATGCTTGGCCGTTCCGGCGTTGCGGATGCGGGTCAGCATATCTGCGATGGGGTCGGTGATCTGCATGGATGATCCTCCTTCATTCAGAGTTACCGCTGTTGTCAGCGGTGGATGCCGTGAGGTTCCGGGTCAATACGCGATTGAAGCGCGGCCTTTCACGGGTGTATATCGTGCCCCGACCCCTCGGGGCGTGATACCTTAAAACATGGGTGTGCCCAGGGCCGGGTCAGCCCGGTCCTGGGGCCACCTGTGCGGGTCCCTTTCGGCTTACCAGGAAGCCTTGCGCACGCCGGGGATCTGGCCCTTGTAGGCCAGGTTGCGGAAGCAGATACGGCAGATGCCGTAGTTGCGCAGATAGGCGTGGGGACGGCCGCAGATCTTGCAGCGGTTGTACTTCCGGGTGGAGTACTTGGCCGGAGCCTGCTGCTTGAGCTTCATAGAAAGTTTAGCCATTACGAATCTCCTCCTTAACCCGCGAACGGCGCGCCCATCAGGCGCAGGAACTCGCGTGCTTCCTCGTCGGTCTTGGCGGTGGTGCAGATGGCGATGTTCATGCCCCGGAGCTTTTCGATCTTGTCATAGTCGATCTCCGGGAAGATGATCTGCTCCTTCAGACCCAGGGAGTAGTTGCCGCGGCCGTCAAAGGCGTCCGGGCTGATGCCCCGGAAGTCGCGGACACGGGGCAGGGACACGTTGAAGAGCCTGTCCAGAAACTCCCACATCCGCTCCTGACGCAGCGTGACCTTCACGCCCACCTTCATGCCCTCGCGCAGCTTGAAGTTAGCGATGGACTTGCGGGCGGTGGTGGCCACGGCCTTCTGGCCGGTGATGGCGGTGATCTCCTTGATCACGTTGTCCAGAGCCTTGGCGTTGTCCTTGCAGTCGCCGCAGCCCACGCTCACCACGATCTTATCCAGCCGGGGGATCTGCATGGAGGACTTGTACTGGAACTTCTGCATGAGGGCGGGAGCGACCTCTTTGACGTACATTTCTTTCAATCTGGCCATTGCTTCCTCCTCCTTACAGCTCCGCGCCGCACTTCTTGCAGACGCGGACGTTCTTGCCGTCCTTGGCGGTATGGGCCACGCGGGTGGCCTTGCCGCACTTGGGGCAGACGACCTGCACCTTGCAGGTATAGATGGGGGTCTCCATCTTGATGATGCCGCCCTCTTCCTGCTGGTTACGGGGCTTGCGGTGGCGGCTGGCCACGTTGACGCCGGCCACGATGACCTTACCCTCCTTGGGGAAGGCCTTCAGGACCTTGCCCTTCTTGCCCTTGTCCTTGCCGGACAGGACGACGACGGTGTCGTCTCTACGAATTTCCATACTTCCGGCCTCCTTAAATTACTTCCGGAGCCAGGGACAGGATCTTCATGTAATCCTTGTCGCGCAGCTCGCGGGCGACCGGTCCAAAAATACGGGTGCCGGTGGGATTGCCATCCTCGCGGATCAGCACGGCGGCATTCTCGTCGAAGCGCACATAGGTGCCGTCGGCGCGGCGCACGCCGCTGGCGGTGCGGACGATGACGGCCTTCACCACGTCGCCCTTTTTCACCGTCCCGCCGGGAGCGGCCTTACGCACGGAGGCGACGATCACGTCGCCGATGTTGCCGTACTTGCGCCGGGAGCCGCCCAGCACGCGGATGGTCTTGATCTCCTTGGCGCCGGTGTTGTCGGCTACTTTCAGATAGCTTTCAGCCTGTATCATTTCGACGCCTCCTTACTTAGCCTTCTCGATGATCTCGACCACGCGCCAACGCTTATCGCGGCTCAGGGGGCGGGTCTCCATCACCCGGACGCGGTCGCCGACGCCGCACTCGTTGTTCTCGTCGTGGGCCTTCAGCCGGTAGGTGCGTCCGATGATCTTGTTATACGTCTTATGGGCCACCCGGTCCTCCACGATGACGACGACGGTCTTATCCATCTTGTCGGAGACCACCTTGCCCACGCGGGTCTTGCGGGTACTCGTTCTCACTTCGCTCATCTTCAAGCCTCCTTCTTCTCGCGGATCACGGTCTTGACCCTTGCGATATCCCGGCGCACGGCGGGGATCTTCAGGGGGTTGTCAAGATGATTGGTGGCGTGCTGCATACGGAGCATGAAAAGGTCCTTTTTCAGTTCCGCCAGCTTGCCTTCCAGCTCGCTCACAGACAGGGAGCGGATCTCTTCAGCCTTCATCTGCTTCGCCTCCAGTCTCCTCGGCCGCGACACCCTCGCGGGCGATGAATTTGGTCTTGCAGGGCAGCTTGTGGCTGGCCAGGCGGACGGCCTCGCGGGCCGTGGCCTCGTCCACGCCGGCGATCTCGAACAGCACGCGGCCAGGCTTGACCACGGCTACCCAGAATTCCGGCGCGCCCTTGCCGGAGCCCATACGGGTCTCGGCGGGTTTCTTCGTCACGGGCTTGTCGGGGAAGATCTTGATCCAGACCTTGCCGCCGCGCTTCATGTAACGGTTCATGGCAACACGGGCCGCCTCGATCTGGTTGGCGGTGATCCAGCAGGGCTCGGTAGCGGCCATGCCGTAATCGCCGTAGGCGACGAAGTTGCCGCGGGTGGCCTTGCCGCGCATGCGTCCGCGCTGGACGCGGCGGTACTTAACACGTTTGGGCATCAGCATTACGCGTCGCCTCCTTCCTTAGCAGCGGGGGCCGCGGGACGGGGAGCCGCCGGGCGGGGGCCCGCCGGACGGGCGCCGTCGCGGTTGTAGCCGCCCCGGTTATCCCGGTTATAGCCGCCCTGGCCGCCCCGGTTGTAGCCGCCCCGGTTGTCCCGGTTATAGCCGCCGCGGCCGCCCCGGTCGTTCCGGCGGTCACGACGGTCGCGCCGGTCGCGGTTATCCCGCCGGTTCATATCCATGACCCGGGGGGTGGTACGCAGGGTGGTGGTGAGGACCTCGCCCTTGTAGATCCAGACCTTCACGCCCACGCGGCCATAGGTGGTGGCCGCCTCAGCGAAGCCGTAGTCGATGTCGGCACGGATGGTCTGCAGGGGGATGGTGCCCTCGTGATAGCTCTCGGAGCGGGCGATCTCCGCGCCGCCCAGACGGCCGGCGCACATGACCTTGATGCCCTTGGCGCCCATGCGCATGGCGCGGCCGATGGCGTTTTTCATGGCCCGGCGGAAGCCGATGCGCTTTTCAAGCTGGGCGGCGATGTTCTCAGCCACCAGCTGGGCGTTGGTGTCGGGGGTGCGGACCTCCACGATGGAAAGCGCCACGGGCTTGCCGATCAGCTTCTCCACCTCCAGGCGCAGCCGCTCGATCTCCGCGCCGCCCTTGCCGATCACGACGCCGGGGCGGGAGCAGTGGATGAAGATGCGGACCTTGGCGCTGTCGCGCTCGATCTCGATGGTGGGAACGCCGGCGGAATAGAGGGCCTTCTTCAGATAATTGCGGATCTTGTAGTCCTCGACGATCAGGTCGCCCACCTTATCGGCACGGGCATACCAGCGAGAGTCCCAGTCCTTGATGACGCCCACGCGCATACCGTGGGGATGAACTTTCTGTCCCATATTCTGCCTCCTCCCTTACTCTTTCTCAGCCACGGTCAGGGTGATGTGGCTGGTGCGCTTGTTGATGCGGTACATCCGGCCGTGGGCGCGGGGCTGGCCCCGCTTCAGGATGGGGCCGGCGGTGGCGATGCATTCGGTGATCACCAGGTTGTCCGGGTCCATCTCGTAGTTGTTCTCCGCGTTGGCGCAGGCGCTTTTGAGCAGCTTCAGCAGCGGCTCGCTGGCGGCCTTGGGCGTGCTTTTCAGGATCGCCTCGGCGTACTTGGTGGGCTTTCCCTTTATCAGCTCGCACACGATCTGCGCCTTACGGGGCGAGATGCGGATATACTTTGCTTTCGCAGTTGCTTCCATGTCCGGTCCCCCTTACTTGGTCTTGCTGCCAGCGTGGCCCCGGAAGGTCCGCGTGGGAGCAAACTCGCCCAGCTTGTGGCCCACCATGTCCTCGGTGACGTACACGGGAACATGACGGCGGCCGTCGTGGACGGCGATGGTGTGACCGACGAAGGACGGGAAAATGGTGGAAGCGCGGCTCCAGGTCTTCAGGACCTTCTTTTCGCCCGTCTTGTTCAGCTCGTCCACGCGCTTCAAAAGCTCGGGAGCGGCGAACGGACCTTTCTTGATGCTTCTTGACATGTTCTTCCCTCCTTATTTGGCGTTGCGGCGCTTGACGATGAACTTGTCGGAAGCGTTCTTCTTCTTGCGCGTCTTATAGCCGAGAGTGGGCTTGCCCCAAGGGGTCACAGGACCGGGCCGGCCAACGGGGGCCTTGCCCTCGCCGCCGCCGTGGGGGTGGTCCACAGGGTTCATGACGGAGCCGCGGACGGTGGGCCGCCAGCCCATGTGCCGCTTGCGGCCGGCCTTGCCGATAGCCACGTTGGCGTGGTCGGCGTTGCCCACCTGGCCCACGGTGGCCTTGCACTCCAGGCGGATCTTCCGCATCTCGCCGGAGGGCATACGGATGGTAGCCATGGCGCCTTCCTTCGCCATCAACTGGGCGGCGTTGCCCGCCGCACGGACCAGCTGGGCACCCTTGCCGGGGTACATCTCCACGTTGTGGATCACGGTGCCCACGGGGATGTTTGCCAGAGGCAGGCAGTTGCCGGGCTTGATGTCGGCGGCGGGGCCGGCCTCCACGGTGTCGCCGGCCTTCAGGCCCACGGGAGCCAGGATATAGCTCTTCTGGCCGTCGGGGTACTGGAGCAGCGCGATGAAGGCGGAACGGTTGGGGTCGTACTCCAGCCGCTGGACGGTGGCGTCCTCGCCCTCCCGGGACCGCTTCCAGTCGATGACGCGGTACTTCTGCTTGTTGCCGCCGCCGTGGTGGCGGACGGTGATGCGGCCGTAGCTGTTGCGGCCGGCGTGCTTCTTGACGGTCTCGGTGAGGGTGCGCTCGGGCCGGACATGCTTCTCCACGCCCTCGAATCCCGAGACGGTCATGTGCCGGCGGGACGGCGTAACGGGTTTATAAGTCTTGATAGCCATTTCTTCTTCCTCCCTTACGCCATGCCTTCGAAGATCTCAATGTTCTTCGAGTCGGCGGAGAGCTTCACGACGGCCTTCTTCCAGCTGGCGCTGGTCCCCTCGGGGAACCGGCCCTGCCGGCGGGTCTTGCCCCGCATATGGGTCGTGGTGACCTTGATGACGGTCACGCCGAAGATCTCCTCGATCGCTTTTTTGATCTCGATCTTGTTGGCGTCCCTGGCGACCTTGAAGGCATACTTCTTGATGTCCAGGTCCTCCATGGACTGCTCGGTGATCACCGGGCTGATTATCACATCATAGGGGGATTTCATCAGGCGAACACCTCCTCGATTTTCTGGACCGCGGCCTTGTCCACCACAAGGGTCCCGCCGCACAGGATGGTGTACGGGGAGAGGATGGTGGCGGTAGTCACGCTGACGCCGGCGATGTTCCGGGCGGACTTGAGCACGTTCTCGTCCACGTTCTCCGTGATGACAAGGGCCTTACCGGCGATGCCGGCGTTATCCAGGAAGGACTTGAAGCTCTTGGTCTTGATCTCGTCCATGTGCAGGCCGTCCACCACCACCACGGCGTTGTCGGCCGCCTTGCCGGACAGCGCGCTCTTCATGGCAAGACGCTTGGTCTTCTTGGTGAGGGAATAGCTGTAATCCCGGGGCTTGGGCGCGAAAGCCACGCCGCCGTGACGCCACACGGGGGAGCCGGCATAGCCGGCGCGGGCACGGCCGGTGTCCTTCTGCCGCCAGGGCTTTTTGGTGGTGTAGGACACCTCGCCCTTAGTCAAGGCGCTCTGGGTGCCCTGCCGCTGGTTTGCCAGGTAGTTCACTACGCTGGAATGGAGCACGGCCTTGTTCGGCTCGATGCCGAAAACGGCCTCGGAGAGCTCATACTCGCCGATCTGCTGGCCGGCCATATTGACCAATTTCGCTTTAGGCATTTGTTACTCTCCTTTCTCTCAGCGGTTACGCGCAGAGGCCTTCTGGGGGTTGCGCCCGGACTGCTTCTGGGGGTTGACGCTGACCGCGGCGGCCGCGTGCTTCTCCGCGATGTGCTTGACGGTGGACTCGATGTACACGATGCCGCCCTTGGGTCCGGGGACCGCGCCCCGCAGGACGATCATGTTCATCTCGGGGTCTACCTTCACCACGTCCAGGTTCTGGACCGTGACCTGCTCCACGCCCATGTGGCCGGCGCCGATCTTGCCCTTGAAGATCCGGGAGGGATCGGTGGACGAGCCCATGGAACCGGCGTGCCGGTGGACCGGGCCGCCGCCGTGGCTGGTGGGGGTGCGCTGGGCGCCCCAGCGCTTGATGACGCCGGCGTAGCCCTTGCCCTTGCTGACGCCGGTGACGTCCACATGGTCGCCCTCGGCGAACACGTCGGCCTTCAGCTCGTCGCCCACGTTCATGGAGGCGGCGTCATCGAGCTTAAACTCGTGCAGGTGCTTCTTCAAAGGCACGCCCGCTTTTTCCAGGTGGCCTTTTTCCGGTTTGGTGAGCTTCTTCTCGGCAACATCCTCGAAGCCCAGCTGGACGGCGTCGTAGCCCTCTTTCTCCACGGTCTTTTTCTGGGCGACCACGCAGGGGCCGGCCTCAATGACCGTGACGGGGACGACCTTGCCCGTCTCGTCGAAGATCTGGGTCATCCCGACCTTCTTGCCAATGATGGCTTTATTCATGGTTTTCCTCCTTCGGTTATTGGTTGGACGGCCGGTAACGGCGGCCGCGCAACATGACCCGTCTGCTCGCGCAGACTGTGGGTTAGCTGACTATTTTACAATGTGTCTTTACAGCTTGATCTCGATCTCCACGCCGGCGGGCAGCTCCAGGCTCATCAGGGCTTCCACGGTCTTCTGGGTGGGGTTCATGATGTCGATCAGTCTCTTGTGGGTGCGCCGCTCGAACTGCTCGCGGCTGTCCTTATCTTTGTGGACGGCCCGCAGGATGGTGACGACCTCCTTCTGGGTGGGCAGAGGGATAGGACCGGAGACGCGGGCCTCGGTCCGCTTGGCGGTCTCCACGATGGTCTCAGCGGCCTTGTCGATCAACTGGTGATCGTATGCCTTCAGGCGGATGCGGATCATTTTTTTGGATGCCATTGATTTTCCTCCATGATTTTGTACGAGTTTTACGTGTTCTCGCACGGGCCGCGGATTTTCTGTACACTGTTCCGTGCGTATCAGGCCCCGTCCCAAAAAACAACCCGGCTGGGCCGGTGTTTCTTTTGCCAGGCGATATACGCGGTACGGAAAAACCGCTCCGTCCGATTCCAGGCTCCTTTTCCCTCAGAAGCCCCGGACTTGCTCCCCGTGAGTTCCCGCCCGTCGGCGCAATCTCCCGGATCGTCGCAGGGCATACTGCTCCCGCCGGAGCAGCGTGCCTTGATACTATAGCAAAGATCCCCCTCGCCGTCAAGGGGGATCTTGCATTATTTTGAAAAAATTTTTTTGCGCTCACAGCTGGAAGGGATGGGGCATGAGCTGGCTGAGCCGGTAACTGACATACCGGCCCCCGGAGCGGGTGCAGAGTATCTCCAGGTCCCCGCCGGGGCCCACGAACTCGCTCATGACCTGCCGGCACGCGCCGCAGGGCATACAGTAGTTCTCCCCCTCCCCGTAGATGGCGATGCGCACGAATTTCCGCCGGCCCTCGCTGACGGCCTTGACGATGGCGGTGCGCTCGGCGCAGATGGTGGAGCCCAGGGCCCCGTTTTCCACGTTGCAGCCGGTGAACACCGACCCGTCGGCGCACTCCAGCGCCGCCCCCACCGGGAAGTGGGAGTAGGGCACATAGGCGTTTTGCGCGGCCTCCCGCGCCAGATTGAGAAGATCCCGGTCCGTCATTTTATCCCCCGTCCTCATGGACGCCCGGCCGTGGTCCGGGCCCATGCAGTATAATAATATGTATGTTCATTCCAGATCCACCACCCAGTTCTGCATATCATTGAAGATATTGTCCTGGGTGGGGTCGATGGTGGTGAGCACGCCCCGGTGATACAGCACCTCCGTCCGCTCGAAGCAGACGGCGACGATGGGCGCGCTCTGGGCCAGGTAGCTGTACAGCGTCTCCGCGTTGGCGGCCAGGGCGTCCGCCCCAGCGGACAGGAAGCCGCCGATATACCCCTCCAGATTGGGGTCCCGGACGCCGCCGTAGTTCAGATCGCCCCCCGTGCCCAGAAGCTGGGACAGGTCCCAGTCGTCGCAGAGCTTCACCTCGCCATAATACATATCGAACGCGCCGCTCTCCAGCGAGGCGATATAGTCAGCGTACTCCTGCTCGGCCATGATGACGGAAAAGCCCACGTTGCGAAGCTGGGTGGCGATCTGCCGGGCGGCGGACACCTTGACGGCGCTGTCGGAGCATACCAGGAAGGTGATCTCCGCCCGCACCGGGCCGAAGTCCAGCACCCCGTCATAGTCTATGTCCTGGGCTCCGGCATTTTGCAGCGACACGGCCAGATCCTGCTCGGAATAGGCCAGGCCCCGGGCCAGGCTCTTGGGATAGAGGGGGCTGCTGGGGTGGATGGGCAGCGTGGCCGACACCGCCGCGCCCTGCATACTGGTGGACACGATGGCGTCCCGGTCGATGGCGTAGGTCATCATGGCCCGGATGATGGGCTGGGAGAACAGGCGGCTGGTCATGTTGAAGCCCAGATAGTGCAGGTTGCTGGTCTCCACATACTTGACCAGGTTGGTGCTGGAATAGCCCAGGCTGGACATATCCAGGGGGTTGTTCACCACCAGGTCCAGCAGCGAATCCTCAAAGGCCTGCAGGATATCCTCCGGGGCGAAATACCGCTTCAGCCGGATGGATTTGAGGGGCATCTTGTCCGCCAGGGGGTGGTTGGTGTCCAACTGCAGGGCGGTGCCCCGGCTGTTGAATTTATAAGGTCCCGTGCCGGGGGGCATATCGTTATAGAAGGTGCCCGCCTCCACGCAGGGGATGTTGAGCAGCTGGTAAAACCGCCAGTTGGGCTGGTCCAGGGTGACGGTGAAGGCCTCCTCGCTGACGGCGTTGAGCCCGGTCACATGGGCGAACCGCCGGGCGTACTGTCCCTCGGCCCGGGCCATGTCGACGCAGGTCATCGCGTCCACCGCCGTCATGACGCCCCCGTCGTGGAAGCTCCGCGACGTGTCCACATAGAAGGTCCAGTTCATGCCGTCGGCGGACTCCCAGCGGGTTATCAGGTTGGGCTGCGCCTCAAAGGAGTCGTCGGTCTTGACAAGCGTTTCGTATACCAGCATGCTCACCACCCGGTTCCACAGGCTCCCGGTGGTATAGGGGTTGAAAGACTGCCCCGGCAGACTGTTCAGGGAGAACACATGGTCGGCCTTATAGCTGTCCTGGAGCTGCTCGCCGATGTTCTGGACCGGGGCCTGCCTGGCGGCGTCCTCGGCCAGCTCGTCCACGTCCTCCTCCGACAGAAAGCCGCAGCCGGACAGGGCCAGAAACAGCGCGGCCAGCAGCAGGCATACCAGCTTTTGAAGAGAATGCTTCATAATACGATCAAATTGGCCTGGGAGCCCCGGTCCGCCCCCTGGTGCCGGTGGGACCAGAAAAGGTCCTGGCGGCATGAGGTGCAGATGCCCAGCTCGTCTATGTTTTCCTCCGTCAGTCCCAGTTGGAGCAGCCTGCGCTTCACCGCGCCCGGCAGATCCACCTTGAACTTTCCGGCCTCGGCCTCGTCGGGCCCGTACAGCCCCGCCGAATCGCCGCCCAGCAGCCCGTCGACGGCCCTGGGCACCTCCGGCCCGGTCTGGAAGCAGCACCGGCGGATGCCGGGGCCGATGGCGGCCCGGATATGGGCGGGCTCCGCCCCCAGCGATACCATGGCCTTCACCGCCTGCGCCTCGATGTCCGCCACCGCGCTGCGCCAGCCGCAGTGGACCGCGGCGATGACGCCGGCGTCCGGGTCCTGCATCAGCAGCGGCGTGCAGTCGGCGGTGAACACCACCAGGGGCACCCCCCGCTCCGCCGTCACATACCCGTCGGCCTCCGGCCAGGGGGTGGGCTCGGCGATGGAATGAGCGTCGGCCCGGACGGCGACGCGCACCGTGGTCCCGTGGCTCTGGCGGCCGTGGACGAACCGGGACGTGTCCACGCCCAGGGCCTGGCCGAACCGCCGCCAGTTTTCCAGCACGTTCTCAATGGCGTCGCCCCGGTTGGCGCCCAGGTTCAGGCTCTCGAACCGGCCCTGGCTCACGCCGCCCAGCTTCGTGGAGAAGCCGTGGGGACAGGTGAGCAGGCGGGACGTAAAATACTCGATCTTCTGCATATCACTGGTTCCTGCCGCAGCACTCTTTGTACTTGAGCGGGCGGCTGCCGTCGGCCTTCCACTTGCCGCAGGGGCAGGGATCGTTGCGGCCGGGTTTTTTGATCTTCTTCACAGGCTGGCGTTTCACGCTGGCGTCGCCGCCCACGTTGTTCAGATTGGCCTTGGCGGCGGCCTTGCGCTCAATGGTCTGTTCCCGGCGGACCTGGACCGTGAAGATCCGGCGGACCACCTCGTTTTTGATACCGTTTATCATGGCCTCGAACATCTCGAAGCCCTCCTGCTTATAGGCGTCCACCGGCTTTACGTTGCCGTAGGCCCGCAGGCCGATGCCCTGGCGCAGATCGTCCATGGCGTCGATGTGGTCCATCCAGTACTCGTCCACCACCCGGAGCATGATGACCCGCTCCAGCTCCCGCATAACGGGGGTCCCGTCGGGCATGGGGCCGAACTGCTGCTCCCGCCGGGCGTACACGTCGTCCGCGATGGCCTGGAGCTTTTCGGTGAGGGCCTCCGCCGTCAGGGCGGAGAGGCCGCCGTCCGCCGTGATCTGGCCTCTGGCAAGAAAGAGCTGATAGAACGGCTCCAGGAGCTTCTCCAGCTGCTCGGCGTCGTTCGGATGGGGCATGCCCCCCAGCCCGTCCGCCACGTCCGCGGCGATCACCTCGGAGATCATGTTGTGGACGTAGCCGTGCAGGTCCTCCCCATCCAGCACCTTCCGACGCTGTTCGTAGATGATGTTGCGCTGCACGTTCATCACGTCGTCGTATTCCAGAGTGCTCTTCCGGGCCTGGAAGTTGCGGCTCTCCACGGTCTTTTGGGCCTGCTCGATGGCGTTGGAGAGCATCTTGTTGTCCAGAGGCATATCCTCCTCCAGACCCAGATTCTCCATCATGTTCATGATCCGGGCGGAGCCGAAAAGCCGCATCACGTCGTCGGTCAGCGCGATGAAGAACCGGCTCTGGCCCGGGTCCCCCTGACGGCCGGACCGGCCCCGGAGCTGGTTGTCGATGCGCCGGGACTCATGCCGCTCGGTGCCCAGGATGAAGAGCCCTCCGGCGGCCCGGACCTGCTCCGCCTCGGCGGAGGTGACCTTTTTATGCTCGGCCTGCCGCTGGGCGAACAGGGCGCGGGCTTCCAGGATGGTCTCGTCCTCGGTGTCGGCGTAGCCGGTGGCCTCGGCGATGACCTGCTCGTCATAGCCGGCTTTTTTCAGATCCTGCCGGGCCAGATACTCCGCGTTGCCCCCCAGCATGATATCCGTGCCGCGGCCGGCCATGTTGGTGGCGATGGTCACGGCCCCCAGCTTGCCGGCCTGGGCCACGATCTCGGCCTCCTTCTCATGGTGCTTGGCGTTCAATACGTTGTGGGCCACGCCCTCCCGCTTCAAAAGGCCGGACAGGTACTCGCTCTTTTCGATGCTCACCGTGCCCACCAGCACCGGCTGGCCCTTTTCGTGGCACTCCAGGATCTGGCGGATGATGGCCCGGTTCTTCCCGGCCTCGTTTTTATACACCACGTCCGGGCTGTCCACGCGGATCACCGGCTTGTTGGTGGGGACCTCGATGATGTCCAGGTTGTAGATGGAGGTGAATTCCTCCTCCTCCGTCAAGGCGGTGCCGGTCATGCCGGACAGCTTTCCGTACAGGCGGAAATAGTTCTGGAACGTGATCGTCGCCAGGGTCTTGTTCTCCCGCTGGACCTCCACGTTCTCCTTGGCCTCGATGGCCTGATGGAGCCCCTCGGAATACCGGCGGCCCAGCATGAGCCGGCCGGTGAACTCGTCCACGATGATGACCTCGTTGTCCTTCACCACGTAGTCGATGTCCCGCTTCATGATGCCGTGGGCCTTGATGGCCTGGTTGATGTGGTGGGTCAGGGTGGTGTTCTCCAGGTCGGACAGGTTCTCCACGCCGAAATACCGCTCCGCCTTGGCGATGCCGTTGGCGGTCAGGGTGGCGGTGCGGGCCTTCTCGTCCACCAGGTAGTCCGCGTTCTCGTCGGCGGTCTCGATCTCCTCCTTCTCCTCCACGGACACCACCACGCCCTTGCGCAGCGTGCGCACGAAATCGTCCGCCCGGCGGTACAGGTCGGTGCTCTCGTCCCCCTGGCCGGAGATGATCAGGGGGGTCCGTGCCTCGTCGATGAGGATGGAGTCCACCTCGTCCACGATGGCGAAGTTGTGTCCCCGCTGGACCATGTCCCGCTTGTAAAGGGCCATGTTGTCCCGCAGGTAGTCGAAACCCAGCTCGTTGTTGGTGCCGTAGGTGATGTCGGCGTTATAGGCCCTCTGCCGCTCCTCCCGGCTCAGGCCGTGGACGATCAGGCCCACCTCCAGGCCCAGGAACCGGTGTACCTTGCCCATCCACTCGCTGTCGCGCCGGGCCAGGTAGTCGTTGACGGTGACGATATGCACGCCCTTGCCCTCCAGGGCGTTCAGATAGCTGGGCAGCACGGCCACAAGGGTCTTGCCCTCGCCGGTCTTCATCTCCGCGATGCGGCCCTGGTGCAGCACGATGCCGCCGATGAGCTGGACCCGGAACGGCCGCATCCCCAGCACCCGGTCCGCCGCCTCCCGGACGGTGGCGAAGGCCTCCGGCAGAATATCGTCGGTGGTCTCCCCCGCCGCCAGCCGGGCCTTGAATTCGTCCGTCTTGGCCCGGAGCTCATCGTCCGTCAGGGCCCGGTACTGGTCCTCCAGAGCCTCTATCTTGTCCGCCAGGGGCTGGAGCTTTTTTACCTCCCGGGCGGAGTGGGTGCCGAATATCTTATCCAGAATCATGTGCGATTGCCTTTCTCCCGCGGAGCGTCCGACTCCGCGCTCAGATCTATGGTATGACAAGTTATTATAACACACAGGCCGGTCAAAGAAAAGAGGAAACGGTCAAATGTCCCCGCAAAATGTTATGGCCGCCGGCTGTGCCGGCGGCCATAGGCTCAGTATTCGTATATCCCGCCGCCGGTGAACTCCCGGAGCATGGCGTCCGCGGGCAGGTATTCCAGCGGAAGGGGCACGAAATTTCTCAGGGCCGGCCCCACCTGGTATATCTGCTCGTAGGGGATATCCCGGGGGATATGCTCGAACAGAGGCTCCGCGATGGGCCGCATGACGCAGGGCTCGTAGCCGAAGGCGGTGTCCAGCTGCACGTCCGCTTTGTTCTTATACGGGGAGATGTTTCGCAGCTCCCCGTGGCGCACGTTCTCCCACATACGCATGGTGTCCACCGGGTCGCAGCCCCGGAACAGATGGTCCCGGACCACCCGGCGGGTCAGCCGCATCCAGGTGCCCTTGAAGGCGTACTCCCCCCGGTCGTCCACCACGTTGTCCCGGGCGGAGACATACAGCTTGAAGGCCTCCGGGTGCACGTCGGTGATGGAGTTGTTCAGCGCGTGGATGCCCTCGAAGATAGCCACCTCGTTGTCCGCCAGGCGCAGGCTCATGCTGGCCTTGATGGAGCGCATCTGCCGGGCGAATTCGTACTTGGGCACATAGACCTTTTTGCCTTGGCTCAAAAGGGAAAAATGCTCGTTCAAAAGCTCCATGTCCATGCACAGGGGGCTTTCCAGATCCGGCTCCCCCGTCTCGGTGCGGGGCACGGTCTCGGGCCGGACGGTCTTGAAGTAGTTGTCCATGGAGACGCTGTGGCTGCGCACCCCCCGGCGGCTCAGCTCGTCCCGCAGCTTCATGGCCGTGGTGGTCTTGCCGCTGCCGGAGGGGCCCGACAGCAGCACGATGGGGCTGTGGGCCAGGTTGGCGATGATCTTCTCCGCCGTCTTGGCGATGCGCTCGTTGTAGAGCCGGTCGCAGTCCGCGATGAACCCCTCCGGGTCGTCCGTGACGGCGCGGTTGATGTCCTCCAGGTCAAATGCCATTATCTAATAACACCCTTTCAATATATTCCTTCGGATATTTCGGATTCATATGCCGGCGGACGGAGCCGTCCGGGCCGGGGATCTTGGTGGAGGCGCCCGCCCCCATGGCGATCACGGGGCACAGCTCCTCCATCATGACGATGTTATAGAGACTGCGCGTTCCGGGCTTCGCCCAGCCCACGTTCTCAAAGCCCCCGGACATATATTTTTGCCGGTAGAGATAGTATGGCTCATACCCCGCCTGAGACAACCGCCTGGCGGCGTAGTCCAGCATCCGGCCCACCGCCGCGCCGTCCGGCAGATCGGCCCGGTCTTGCGCCAGGTAGGAGCCGTTTTTGATAGCCAGGGTGTGGACGGTCACGTTCTCCGGCGCCAGGTCCAGCACGGTCTCCAGCGTCCTCTCAAACCCGGCGAGGGTGTCGCCGGGCAGCCCCGCGATCAGGTCCATGTTCACCGCGAAGCCGCCGGCGGCCCGGACCAGCTCCAGCGCGTCCAGCACGTCTTTCGCGGTGTGCCGGCGGCCGATGGCCTCCAGCACCCGGTCCGACATGGTCTGGGGATTCACCGATACCCGGCTGACAGCGTGAGCGCGCAGCACCGCCAGCTTCTCGGCGGTGATAGTGTCCGGCCGGCCCGCCTCCACGGTGTACTCCCGCAGGGCTGTCAGGTCGAAGCTCTCCTCCAGCCCCCCGCAGAGGGCGTCCAGCTGCTCCGCCGACAGGCTGGTGGGGGTGCCGCCGCCCAGATACAGGGCCACCGGCCGCCGGCCCGCCGCCTTCACCGCCGCTCCCGTCCGGCCCGCCTCCCGCAAGAGGGCCCGCAGATAGGGCTCCATCAGCTTTTCGTTGGCCCCCACCGCGCTGGATATGAACGAGCAGTAGGCGCATCGGGTGGGGCAAAAGGGGATGCCCGCGTAAAGGCCCACGTCCTCCGGGGCCAGGGACGCTTTGGCCTCCAGAGCCGCCCGGGCGGTCCGCTCGCAAAGCTCCGCCCGCTCCGTGGCCACATCGAAGTCCCGGGCAAAATCGGCGGCGGTCCGGCCCTCGGTCAGATACCGGGCCATGAGCTTGCCGGGCTTCACCCCGGTCAGGGCCCCCCACACGGGCTTCTCCACGCCCCAGGCCAGGGCCGCCCGGTAAAATGCCAGCTTCACCGCTTGCTGCTCCAGGCGGACCCGCTCCCGCTCCGTGGTCCAGCGGCCCAGGGCCGCCCGGCCCGCGCCTGTCCGGCCGGACCGGACCAGCGTGCAGGCCGCGCCGTCCGCGTCCAGCGCGATGCGCGCCCCCTCCCCGGCCAGGTCCCCGTCCGGGTATACGGGCCGCTCCGACGGGAAAAGCGTCAGCAGCATCTGCTCCACGGCGTATTTATGATCGTGTCCAATGAGATACAGGTCCATGGGCGTCCTCTTGACAGCGGCGTTCGTTCCGTGATTTAATAATGTGTCGGCAAGCCGCTTTCAGTATAGCACAGCTTTGGCCGATATGCACCACTTTTCGTTTTCACGGAGGGAGAGCCTTTGAACACAGATATCGCCATCGTGGGGGCCGGGCCCGCCGGCATATTCACCGCCATCGAGATGCTGCGGCGGGGCAGCGGGAAGAAGATCACCATTCTGGAAAAGGGCAAGCGGGTGGAGAACCGCCGCTGCCCCAAGGACCAGACGGACCGCTGCATGAACTGCCAGCCCTATTGCGCCATCACCACGGGCTTTTCCGGGGCCGGGGCGTTTTCCGACGGGAAGCTGTCGCTAAGCTGCGAGGTGGGCGGGGAGCTGCCCCAGCTCATCGGTGAGCGGCTGGCCCAGGAGACCATCGACTACACCGACAAGATCTATCTGGAATTCGGCGCGGACGAGCATATCGAGGGCATCGAGGAGACCGAGGAGGTCAAGCGCATCCGTACCCGCGCCATCCGGGCGGGGCTGAAGCTGGTCAGCTGCCCCATCCGCCACATGGGCACCGAGCGGGCCCACCAGATCTACACCGATATCGAGCACTGGCTGCTGGACCGGGGCGTGGAGATCCTCTTCGACACCGAATGCACGGGCCTGCTCATCGACAACGGCCGCTGCCGGGGCGTCACTTTCTCCGACGGCCGCTCCGAGCATGAGCTGACCGCGGCGGAGACGGTGGTAGCCACCGGCCGCCGGGGCGCGGACTGGCTGGAGGGCATGTGCTCCGCCTACGGCGTGGACCATGTGCCCAGCACCGTGGACATCGGCGTTCGGGTGGAGGTCCGCAACGAGGTCATGGAGGTGGTGAACCGGGCCTTTTACGAGTCCAAGCTCATCGGCTATCCGCCCCCCTTCAAGAACAAGGTCCGCACCTTCTGCCAGAATCCGGGGGGCTTCGTGGCCCAGGAGAATTACGATAACGGCCTGGCGGTAGTCAACGGCCACTCTTACAAGGAGCTGAAAAGCGAGAACACCAACCTCGCCATCCTTGTGTCCCACAACTTCTCCGTGCCCTTCAACCAGCCCATCGCCTACGCCCAGAAGGTGGGCGAGCTGACTAACATGCTGGCAAACGGCCAGCTTCTCGTCCAGCGGTTCGGGGACATCCTGGACGGCAAGCGCACCTGGCAGAAGGAGCTGGACCGGTCCAACGTCCGCCCCACTTTGCCCGACGCGGTGGCCGGGGACATCACCGCCGCCATGCCCTACCGGGCCATGCTGAACATCATCAACTTCATCAAGGCCATGGACCAGGTGGTCCCCGGCTTCGCCGCCTATGAGACCCTTTTGTACTCCCCGGAGCTGAAGTTCTATTCCAACCGCATCCGCATGGACGAAAACTTCAACACCAACGTGGCGGGGCTCCACTGTCTGGGGGACAGCTCCGGCTGGACCCGCGGGCTCATGATGAGCTCGGTCATGGGCGTGCTCATGGGCCGCAAGCTGGCCTGAAAAAACGGACATACTAACATCAGACGAATATCAGGGAGGAACGATCATGGCAAATTCCATCGTCTATTTCACCCGCGACCTGACCCCGGAGGGGGCCTTGAAGGTCTTTGACAAGCTGGGAAAGGACCTGCCCGGCAAGGTGGCGGTCAAGCTCCACTCCGGGGAGGTTGGCAACCAGAACTTCCTGCGGCCGGACTTCTGCAAGCCCATCGTGGACCGGTTCGGCGGCACGGTGATCGAGTGCAACACCGCCTATGAGGGCAAGCGGGACACCACGGAAAAGCACTGGAAGACCATGGAGCTGCACGGCTGGAGCAAATACTTCACCGTGGACATCCTGGACGCCGAGGGGCCGGACAAGGAGCTCCCCATCCCCAACGGCAGGCGGATCAAAAAGGATTTTGTTGGCAAGCACATCGACGACTACGACTCCGTCCTGGTGCTGAGCCACTTCAAGGGCCACCCCATGGGGGGCTTTGGCGGCGCGCTGAAGCAGCTTGCCATCGGCTTCGCCTCCTCCTACGGCAAGAAGTATATCCACGGCGTGGGCGACCCCGACGCCTTCTGGACCCGGGACCAGGACCAGTTCCTGGAGGCCATGGCCGACGCGGCCTCCGCCGTGGCGGCGCATTTCGGCGGCAACATCGCCTATATCAGCGTCATGAAGAATATGTCCGTGGACTGCGACTGCTGCGACGTGGCGGAGGACCCCTGCATGGCGGACATCGGCATCCTGGCAAGTCTTGACCCGGTAGCCATCGACCAGGCCTGTCTGGACCTGGTGCTGGCCTCCGACGACCCCGGCCGGGACCATCTGCTGGAGCGCATCAACTCCCGGCACGGCTTCCACACCGTGGAGGCCGCCGAGGCTCTGGGCGTGGGCTCCCGGTCCTACGAGCTCATAGAGGTATAAAAAAACAGCAAAGGGCGCGTCACACGACGCGCCCTCATAAGACAGTACAAAGGGGTTCGGGGATGCTGCCCCGACAAGCAAATGGGTCATTCCGGCGCAAGGCCGGGATGACCCATTTTCGCAGAGTGTGTACCGCTCTGCATTGCTTGCCAGGATCGCGCTGTTATGAGTTTGACCCCGATTTTTCCTCAAAAACAGTTCCATCGTGAACACGATAAACCACATTACAATGCTCGATAGCCGTCATGCGGTGGGAAACTATGACGAGCGTTTTCTTTCCTTGAAGCCGGAAAACAGATCGCAGCACAGCGGCCTCTGTCTCCAGATCCAGGGAGGAGGTCGCCTCGTCAAACACGATCAGGGCCGGGTCCTGATACATGGCCCGCGCCAGGCCCAGACGCTGCCGCTCGCCGCCGGAAAGCCGGACGCCGCGCTCGCCGACATATGTGTCCAGCCCGTCGGGAAGCCCCCGGACCATCTGGTCCAGTTCGGACTGCTTCAGGGCCGCCCATACGCGGCTGTCATCCGCCTCGTCCGGTCCCTCGCCCAGCGCCACATTGCTGCGGACGGTGTCGTCCAGCAAAAACGTGTCCTGGGGCACATAGGCCACCTTTTGCAGATAGCTCTCCGCGCACTGGCCGACGGGTATCCCATCGACCAGCACCTCGCCCCGCTCGGGCTCCAGCAGGCCCAAAATCACGTCCAGCAGCGTGGTCTTTCCCGCTCCGGACGGGCCGATGATCCCCACTGCCGCGCCCGCCGGTATCTCCATATCCACATCCCGCAATACAGGGTTCGGCCTGCCCTCGTAGGAAAAAGATACCCGCCGCAGCGCGATGCCCGTGCTGATGGCCACGTCCGTCTGCGGAGCGCGCGCCGCATCCTGCTGGGCCGCCGTTTCCTCCATCACGCGGCGGATCGCCTCCACAGAGGCCTTTGCATAGCCTATCTGCGTCAGATTGCCGTTGATCCGGCTGAATGCCGGCAAAAGGCGCATCGCCGTCCACGCCAGAGCGGAAAGGCTGGGCAGGTAATCCAGCAGCCGTCTTCCGGTGCGCACGAAAAAGAGCATATACAGCAGCACGGTGAACACCATGACGCCCTCGATGCACAGCGTGGGCAGCTTGATCCAAAACTGCCGCAGGTAATCGGAGCGTGCGCATTCCGCGCTGGCCTCGGCAAAGCGCCCCGCGAAATAGTCCTCATGGCGTCCGGTCTTGATGTCCTTGATCCCGCCGACGATGTGATGCAGCCATTTCCAGCGTCCGCGGTTCGCGTCCCGCTGCCGCTGGGAGGCTTCGCGTATCGGCCGGGCAAGGATCACGCGGACCAGGACCGTCAGAGAAACGATCCCGCCGGTCAAAAACAGCGTCATGGCCGGGTCGATCAGCAGCAGGCAGGTACCCATCCCCAGCACGACCAGCGCTTCCATGAGTATGCGCATATACGCGCTGAGCCCCGCAGTAAATTGGAGCGTGTCCTGCCCCAGCAGGTTTTGCACCTCCGCCGTGCTGTGGCGGGTGAAAAAGGGGTACGGGCTGTGAACGATGCGCTGGCATAGTTGGGTGGACATCTCATGCCGGATGGTGCGGATGAATTTCGCCGTCATGTAGTTTTCCCAGGCCAGATAGGGTATCTTGAAGGCGTACAGCGCGATCAGCGCGAGAAGGATCGCCGTCGTCAAAGACGCCTCCGAGCTTATATGCAGCGCGGCCCGCAGCCACGCCATGACCGGGTTCTCCCCCGCCCCCGCGCTGTCCGCCAGGGCAGCGCAGACCGACACCACCATCGTCAGTCCCACTATCTCCAGCAGGGAGGCCAGCAGCATAAGTGGGACCAGCGCCAGCATCTGGTTTCTTCGTTTTGGGCCTATGAGCGAAAGCATTTCCTTCAACATCGTCGATCCGTTCCTGTGTGGGCAGCCCCTCGTTATCGTTCGCGCCGTGCGCATACCATGCCCGCTTCGCGCAGATTCCGTCGTCCTTTTACGAACACGCCCCGTCCCAGCCTGTACGCCCAGTAAAACGGCACGGTCCATCGGTGGCGATAAACGAACGGCGCGTTGACGCTGTACCAGCTCCACTCGGGGAAGAGGCGCCGCAGCAGGTATTTCATCTTTGTCCGGGCGGTCACGGGGCCGTCGCCGTTTTGGAGCCTGCGCAGCTCGGCCTCGATATGGTGGGCCGTGGTGCCGTACGCGCCGGAGCTGGCTACCCAGCGCAGCATATCCCGCTCCTTCTCCGTCAACGCCGGGGGGCTCGCGGGGCCGAAGATCTTCTCCGTCAACGTGCGGCTGGCAGCCTCAAAATCTTCCAGACCCAGCTTTTGTACTTCCTCCGCGATATACGCCGCGTCCAGATCCGGTTTGGCGCGCCGGTACAGGTACAGATCCAGCAGCGTGCGCAGTCCTGTGCCGCTGTCGCCATAGTGCTTATAGGCATGAGCGAGAAAATAGATGTAAAGATCCTCGTCGCTGAAATGATAGCCGCATCGGTCATCCTCGTCTTTTATCAGCCGCGTCTTTACGTCCTCATAGTAGTCGGCACAGACAGAGAGGAAATCACGTCTGCCGTCCGCCAGGAACAGCTTTCGGTGCATCTCGAAATTATAGGGCGGCTTGTAATAGACATCGTTGGCTCCTTTGCCTACGCTCTCGGCCTTGTAGCCCCGCGTTTCCATGATATCCCGCACTGCGCGCCAACGCTCCGCGTCAAAAAGGATGTCGTTGTCCGCGAAGCGCCGGGTGCCGTACTGAGGATAGACGGTGTTGACGGCGACCTTTAAGGGCGCGTACCAGATGCCCTTCTCATCCATCGCTTCGAGGATCTTCCCTCGTTCCGCATCCATAAGGATCGTCTTGCGGATGGATCTTGCCTTCGCCTCCCGGAAGCGTTTCGCGATCTCGGGAGGGCAGTCTCCCATCAGGCCGGTCTGTTCCAGCGCCGCGCATACGGCGGCGGACAACAGATGTCTGTCCGCAGTCTGGAAAAGCGCCTCAAAGTCCGATATGTCCGCCGCCTCCAGGGCAACGCCGTGGACCCATGCCGCCAGCAGGCGGCACAGGGTCTCGCTTGTCCGTTTCGCCATCATGCCTCTCCCTGGCCGCCCGCTTTCCACTCCTCGTAGGCATTCAAAATGCCCTGCCGGAACCGAAGCTCCACTTCCGCCCGCTCAATGGGGGAGCAGCGCGCCGGGTGGATCACGCAGTTTTTCAGCCGGGCGCACCGGGGATAGAGGGCGCAGGTCCGGCAAAACTCCCCCGGCGGGCGGCGTTCCCGCCACTGCCGCAGCACCGCCTCGTTTCGCTCCTCGGAGAAGACGCTGCCCCACAGCCCCTTGTCGATGTGGGACTCGCACCGGCCCAGCCGCCCCTCCGGCGTGATGGTGGCGGCGTTCACATCGTCCGACCAGCAGGACCGGAGCGTAGGGCCCTGGGGAAGAGACCACTTGAGCAGCAGCCCCTTGCCGGCGAGGTACTCGTGCATGGCCCCGGCCTTCTCCGCCAGGGAGCGGCGCTCCTCCTCCGTATAGGCGGTGGGCTCCACCCCCCTGTTCTCGAGCAACACCCGGAAATAGATGGAGAAGCCAGGCCGCCCCCCGAACCGCTCCGCCAACTGGTCCACCAGCGCGTACAGGTCTTTTTCGTTGTTCTCGTCCATGTTCAGTCGGACGAGGACCCGGATGCCCGCGTCCAGCAGCGGGTCGATGTTCCGGAGCACCCGCTGAAAGGGGCTGCCCTGGGGATCCACATAGGCCTTGCGCCGGTTGTAGACGTCTTCCGTGCCGTCCAGGGTGATCTGCGCCTGGTACAGCCCCCAGTCCGCCTTGGCCCGGGCCGCCAGAGAGGCGTCGAAAAGATACCCGTTGCTATCCATCCGGGAGCGGAACGTCACGCCCTTCTGCCGGAGGATGCCCGTGATGGCGTCGATGGCCCTGACGTTCAGCAGGGGCTCGCCTCCGTACCAGACCAGATGGACCGGCCGTCCGCCGCAGTGGGCCGCAATGTACGCCCCCGCCGCCCGGGCCGTTTCCTCCGACATGACCGCTTTTTGGATGCCCGCCTCGAAGCAGTAGAAACACCGGGCGTTGCAGGCCGTGGTGGTAAAGATCAGATACTCCGTCAGTACGCCGTCCTTCTTTGAGAAACGCCGGGCGATGTCCCGGGTCTGGTCCGCCAGGGCCATATCGTCCGCCTCCCGGGGGACCAGGAACCGGCGGGGGACAAGCTCCCCCAGCACGGCGGGGACGGGGCCGGGGAGCCCCGCAAGCTGCCGGGCTTCCTCATGGGACAGCAGGACCAGCTCCCCCGTCAGGGTGTGATAGAGCAGGACCCCCTCTGGCCGCTCCGCCCGCAAGCAGTGGACGGTCAGCCGGTACGGGGTCCCCGCGCCGGTCTTCTGTTGTCCCAGGATCTTTTGCGTCAGAGCAAACGGCGGAACGATCTGCCGCATATCATCTCCTCCTATGCCGCGCCGCCGGTCAAGGCCGGCCGGCGGTCTTCCAATCCCCGTAGGCCGCGAGAACAGCCCTGCGAAGCCTATTCTCGCGATACAGCCGCGCTAATGAGAAACAGTTCTCAGAGCCCATGCATTTTTTAAGCCGGATGCATTGCGGATAGATGACGCAGGTCCTGCATGCTTCTTCCGCCGGCAAGCGCTCCCGCCACTGCCGGAGCGCTTCCTCATCCGCATCCTCGGAGTAAATACTCCCCCAAATGCCGTCATCCTCACAGCCATCACACCGGCCCAGCCTCCCGTCCGGCGTCACAGTAGTACAACTGTCGTTGTCCGCCCTGCAGCAATTGACGGTGACTCTCCGATTCAGTGACACACGGGCCAGTATTCCCCTTTTCTCCACATACGCCCACAATGACCGGAGCTTTTCCTCGTAGACCCGGCGCGTTTCTTCCACACCGCTTGGTGATCCGATCCCATCCTGATCTCCCCGAATATCCAACAAATGGACGCCAAATCCCGGCCTTTTTCCAAACCGCTCCGCCAATATATCCACCAATTCATAAAGATCCCGCTCGTTGTTCTCATCCATATTCAGACGAACATTGACCGAGATGCCTGCCTCCAGCAAAAGATCTATATTACGGAGAACGCGCTGATAGGGGCTGCCCTTCGGATCGACATACGCTTTGCGTTTGTTATAGACCTCCTCCGTGCCGTCCAGCGTGATCTGCACCTTCTTTAGCTTCCATAGGCTTTTTGCCCGCTGTACGAGCGCACGGTCAAAAAGATATCCGTTGCTCGTCATGGTGGAGCGGTATTTCAAGCCCTGCCGTTGCAGGAAGTCCGTGATGATATCGATGGCTTTTATGTTCACAAGCGGCTCGCCGCCGAACCACTGAAGACGGATCGACTTGCCGCCGCAATGCGCCGCGATATATCTTGCCGTATCCAGAGCGGTCTGCTCCGTCATGGTGTCTTTTTCCCACCTTCTCTCGTAGCAGTAAAAACACCGGGCGTTGCATTCCATGGTGGTGAAGATCCTGTACGCCGTCAGAGCGGTCTCTTTTTTTCCAAAACGCTCCGCTATTTGACGCACCAGATCCGCGACAGCCATGTCGTCCGCTTCCTCGGGCACAAGGAATCGACGTGAGACCAACTCCGTCAGCGCGGCGGGGACGCGGCCGGGGATCTTCTCCAATCCTGCCGCCTCCTCGGCAGTCAACAGGAGGATCTCTCCGGTCAGGGTATTATAAAGCAAAAGCCCCTCGGGCTGCTCGACGCGCATACAGTACGCGCTGATCCGATAAGAAAGACCCGTGTCTATCTTCTGTTCTCCCAGTATTTTCTGAACGAGCCGGATCTGCGGGACGACCTGCTGCATACCATTTTCTCCTCGTAAATGTAAAACGACCAAAAGGCGCTGCAAGTAACCTTCACTTACAGCGCTCCTTGGCTATAACTGTCTTAATTTTCTGCCGGTCCCTGAACGCTGCACGGACCTAGACCTTCTTCTTCTTCGCCCCCAGATCCCTCGCTGGCGAAAATGATGTCCTCCTCATCGATGTCGACGATCTCCATCTCGGGGGTGGTGTACTTTTCCTTCATGGCTCTTTCCTCCTTTCGGTCAGGATGCCTTGATCTATATTCTGAACGGACGAGATACTACGCTCGCCCGATCCAGGCGTTTTGTTATGGCGTCTTGTGAGTTTTCTTTTGATCCGGCCGAATAGGGTCAGGCACCACAGGACCGCCGCCCGCAGCCAGAACAGGTCGCACCAAAGATGCGCATACAGCCGGTAGCGCGGGTCTGTCACCGGGATCTCTTTTCCGTCCCGCACAAAGGCGGTCAGCACACCGATGATCTGCCGGTCGGTGACGCCGCGCTCCCTCGACCACTGGTTGTCGCCGCACAGGACGTATTCGTCGCCACGCGCCTTCAGCACCCGGTGCAGCACATATTGGCCCGAACCGCGCTTATACAGCGCCACGTCGTACCGCTTCAGCCTGCCGGACGGCCGCCCTATGATGACCAGGTCCCGTTTCGGCCGCAGCATGGGCAGCATACTGTCGCCCACGCCGGTGTGGACCAGCTTCCCGTCCCGGGCCAGCACCTCCTCAAAGCGGACGCTCAATCCTCGATAGCCCCGATAGAGCGCAGCCGGGCCAGCGTTTCCGCAACATCCTTTTCAAGAACATCCCGCGGCGCGTCGTACTTTGCGGCCATGGCATCCACGATCTGTTCCAAAGTAGTGGGTCCTTTCAGCGCTTCAATAATAAACGCGGCCGTCTTGTTGCTGCGAATTATGCCGGAAAAGCCCTCCGTCGCTACCGTGGTATGCTCCCCGGCGGCGTTATAAGTGATAAATGTGTCCTTCAGTTTCATAGAGCTCCTCCTTTGCTCATGGTCTCATAAGCCATGCGGGCCGCTTGGATGTCCGGGGCGCAGCGCAGCCGGTAAAGCCGGGCGCGCGTTGAAAGACTGTCTACCATCGCCAGCGTCCGCTTCAGCTTATCCGGTCCAGACGGCCGGTAGCTCTGCCGCCAGAGCGCGGGCCACCCCTCTTTCGCGGAGATGGCCTTCATGCGATTCTCCTTCCCTTGCTCCAAAAAGCAGATCGCCCGCAAAGGAACGGAGATATTGCGGCTCAAATGGTGCTTCCCGTCCCACGGGGTCCCCCAGACGGCGACGCCTGTGCCGGAGATCTCCAGGAGCGGTTTATCGTCGTTCACCATGACGGCCCGCTCGCCCAGCAGCTCCCGCCATAGGCGGGTATGGGTGGATTTACCCGTGCCGCTTTTCGCGGCGAAGAGATAACACGCGCCGTCCACCGCCACGGCGGAACCGTGGAACAGCAGGATGTCGTATTCTATCAGGCTCTCCGCGATCTTGCGGTAGACGGCCAGCGTTTCCAGATACGCGTCCGTGTGACGGGGCGGCTCCCGCCCCTCTATACGGCTCTCCGTATCGGACTTTTCCCGTTCATAGCCGATGTCGTCCCAGGTAGTCCGCACTGTGTATTCTGGACGCCCGTCGGAGCGGTACAGCGCGCACAGCTCGTGGACCCGCATGAAAATGGAATCGATCTCCACGCGGTGCCCCGCGAAACAGTAAATGCCTTTCATGCCGCCGCACCTGACGCTCTTTCCACATCTTTACATAGAGGACGCCCGTTCTTTGCCGTTACTTATACCTCCGCTGCATTCGCTGCGTTGCCGCAGTCGCCTTTGCGCCTCCGGCCCGGATGGCGGCCTACACATGGTTACGAACGTTTAGGCCATGCTCCCCGTCAACTGGCGAAATAAGTAGAGGATAGGAACCAAAAAGGCTATTGTATTTTTATCAAGGATTTGCTATAATTACACATAATTATTAGTGCGAGTGCGATCCACGGGTCTCTTCTACAATGGTTTCAACTGGGGACAAACCTCTACTTTTTTCACCATTTACATCTTTTGATGCCCATTTCAGGAACGTCTTATGCGTTACGCCAAGGCGTTCCGCTGCTTTTCTTGCCGTAAGCAGCCCCTGTTCCCAGTCACGGCAGACCTCCTCAAACGCCGCTGGGCGCTCCATGGGCCGCCGTCCGAACCGGACGCCTCGCGCTTTCGCCGCGGCGATCCCCTCGGCCTGCCGCTGGCGGATGAACTCCCGCTCCGTCTGGGCCACATAGCTTAAAAGCTGCAGCACGATGTCCGCGATGAGCGTCCCCGTCAGGTCGCGGCCCCGCCTTGTGTCCAGCAGGGGCATGTCCAACACCACGATCTCCACGCACTTCTTTTTTGTAAGAAGCCGCCACTGCTCCAAAATATCCTCATAATTCCGGCCAAGCCGGTCGATGCTCTTGATGACCAGGGTGTCGTCCGGCTTTAACTTTCGGACAAGTCGGCAATAGGCGGGACGATTAAAGTCTTTCCCTGATTGCTTATCAATGAAGACGTTCTCGTCGGCTACGCCATACTCACACATCGCGATCTGCTGGCGATCTGTATTCTGATCCCTGCTGGAAACACGAACATATCCATACAATCCTCTCATATCGTTCCCTCCAAATCTATGATACTGACTAGTTTAGAGGAAACCCGGGTCGCACTGAACTTATTTTTCCCTGTTTTGCAGATCACTATTTGATGCCCCTTGTCGGAGCTTAGCCCTACAATGAGCGCTGCCCTGCCTGCCGATCCTCCCTTCTTGTATAGGCAATAATGGCGATGATCCATGAGGGAAGGCGGAAATTTTAAGCAATTCAAAACAGACAGCGGAGGGTGCTAAAATGCACCCTCCGCTGTCTGTTGTTTTTTAGCCTGCCGCTCTATTTTGGTGTCGGCCTGGTCCCGATACCGAAATAGAGCGTCTAACTGGGTGTCGGAGCCAGTCCGAAAGTATCTCTCGCCCGCACGGTTTCGCTTCGCTTCTCATCATGCGGGTCGAGAGACACTTCCGGCCCTGGCTCTCAAACCATTACTGCCAAGGCCGCGCCCCCAGGGGAGCGGCGCACCGACGGTCCGAAGACCAGAACCGGCAGCGTTTCCGCCACGCGATTTCGGGCGCGAAGCGAGCCGCGAGCGGGCGGAAATGCTGTCGGGCTGGTCCCGATACCAAAACAGAGCGTCTATCGTGGTGTCGGAGCCAGGGCCCCTTACCGGCTCATGAAGGCGCAGAGCATGGCCGCCGCGTCGGCGCGGGTGGCGGTCTCCTCCGGCTCGGACACGTCCATGCCCAGAGCCAGGGCGATGACGCTGTAGCCCCGGTCCGCCTCCACGCTCAGAAGCTCCGCCGCGTCCCCGTAACGGGAGGGCCTCAGCAGCATACGGATGAACGCCATCCGGGTCAGGGTCCCGTCCAGCTCGAAGTCCTCATCCTCCGGCATGAGTCCGTGCCGGGCCGCCTGCTCCGCCAGCGTCCCGTCGTCCCACTTGTCAACGCTCTGGCCCGCCGCCTGCAGCAGCAGCGTCAGCGCGTCCCGGCCCGTCAGCTCCGCCTCCGGCTCGAACCGGCCGCCGGCAAAGCCGATGCCCGCCCGGGCCAGGGCCTCGATCTGCTCCGCCTGGGCCACGCCGTCCAGATCGTCGTATGTATAGGTCTGCTCCCCGGCGTCCTCCGCGACGATGGCCTCGCCGGTGACAGCGTCCACGCCGGCCACCGCGTCCTTGCCCTCATAGTACCAAGCCAGGTGCAGCTCCTCCACATAGGTATATCCCTGGGCCAGCAGGTCCGCGTAGACCGCGTTCTCCTCCAGCGTGATATCCAGGGGCCAGGCCACATAGCCCAGCGTCACGTCCAGCGCGCCGGCATAGGCCGCCTTCGCCGCCTCCGGCTCTATCACCTTGTCCGCCGGGCCGAATTTCACATCCTCGTCCCAGTCCAGGCTGTAGCTGTCCACCGTGCCGGAGCCGGGATTGACGGTCACGGACAGGCTGTTCTCCGGGAAGAAATACCCCTCGTGGACCTGGGCGAAGGTCACCCGCTCGCCCTCGTTGTAGCCGGACAGGGTGCAAAGAGCCGCCTGTTCCGCCAGCTCCGGGGCCGCCAGGCCGATGAAATTCTCCGCCGCCCGGACCCGGTTGGTCTCCGTCATGGTGACGGCCTCGTCCCGCTCGTAGATGGGATAGGTGGTGCTCACCGACAGCAGCCGCCCTGTCTTGGCGTCGGCGGTCAGGTCCTTATAAATCGTCAGCTCCCCGCCCGCGGCCTCCACCTGTTGGAAGCTGTCCTGGCTGCAGCCATAAAGCTGCTCCGCCGTCATCTCCGTCACATAGCGCAGGGAGGCGGCGATGGTCTCCCCGTCCGGGGCCATGGCATAGGAACACCGCTGCAGCTGGAACGCGTCCAGCCCCAGGGCGGTGAGCTTACGCAGCTCGATATCCAGCGCGGACCCGTCCAGCACGTCCCCGTACTGGCTGATGGACTGCCGCTCCGCCTCGGTGACATAGGCTCCGCTGTCGCTCATGGCCGCCTCCGCCATGGGCTCCGGGGCCCGGCCATACGCGCCGGCAGCCATGGCACCGCCGCCGAAGGAGGCGTACAGCGCGTCCATATCCACCGTCTCGCCGCTGTGGGCGTCCACCACCGCGTAGGGCCCCACGGGCACATAGCGCAGCCGCGCCCGGCCCTCGTTCTCACCATCGGAGACGTAGTAAAGCTCCATCTCCACCGCCCCGGCCAGGCCCTTGGCCCCGGCGGCCTTCTTCACAGCGGGCTCCGGCTCGGGGAGCCGCCCCACATAGCCGCTGTAGCTGTCAGAGCGGTAGAAGCTGGAAAGGCCCCGGCTGTTGACGATCAGAGCAAAGGTCACGGGGCTGGGCAGGCCGTTTTTCTCCACCACGCCCGTGTAACGGTAATAGCCGTCCCGGCCCGTGCCGGCGTACGAGCCGTCCACCCGTGCGCTCTCCTCCCCCTGGAGCAGCTTGTCCAGCCACTCCTGCGCCAGCTCGTCCGCCTGATCGGCGGAGAGGGTCGGGAACGCCGGGTCGAAGCCGTAAAAGCTGTCGTTATCCTGGCTCTCCTCCCAGTAGTCCGCGCTGAGGATGGTCCCGTCCTGCCGGACCAGGGCCGTCATCTGCCGCCCGGCGTCGGACCAGGTCAGGCTCCACTGGGGCGTCACCCCGTCGTGGTAGTCGCTGGTAAGATCGTCGTACTGGTTGTCCACCTCCAGGGTGGCCTTCACCCGCAGTATGAGATCGGTCAGTTCCGCCTCCATCTCGGTCTGCTCCGCCGGCTGCTCCTCCTCCGGCGCCGGCAGCGAGGGCATCTCCTCCAGGTCCTCCGGCATCATGTCGTCCACGGCGTATTCGTCCTCCGCCTCCGGCGCCGCCGTGTCGCTGGCGGCCGCCAGGGCGGGCACGGTCAGGCCCAGGACCATGACAAGGGCCAGCAGTATGGATAACGTGCGCTTCATAGCAACGGGCTCCTTTCTCGCCTTTCGCCCGGCGGAATGGCCGCCGGACAAAGACACAAACTTGTTTCTTCTGTAACTATTATAATGATTATCTGATAGCGAAACGCCGTAAGGCGTTGCGCCGAGCCGCTTTGCGGCTCAGCAAAACAGCGCAGCTGTTTTGCCAGATATTCATTGCAATGAGCATCGCGCAAATGATCCATGGATCATTTGCCGCCAAACGTGTCGTTTGGCGGCGAAAACGTTCGTTTTCGCCTTGCGATGATCATTATAACAAGCACGCCCCGCGCCCGCAAGGGGGAGCCTGTCGGAATTAAAAGAAAATTCATTCTTGACATGGCCGGGCGGATATGGTAACATATGAGCCGTTCAAAGACAGCCGGCGGCCCGTTTTCCGGGCGTAAGACCTGCCGAGGACACCATGACGATACGGTTTTCATGTGTCTTTGTCTCTTTGGACAAGGACATTTTTCATTACAGGAGGTGAAAACCAACTTATGCCCAGCAAAGCAGTACTGACCGAAAAGCAGGCCATCGTTGACGCGCTGGCAGCGCGTCTGCAGGGAGCCCAGGGCGGTCTTCTGGTGGACTACAAGGGCATCAACGTGGCCCAGGACACGGAGCTGCGCCGGGACCTGCGGGAAAAGGGCGTGGAGTACACCGTGGTGAAGAACACCCTTACCAAGCTGGCTCTGGACAAGGCGGGCCTGTCCGGTCTGGACGGCCATCTGAGCGGCACCACCAGCCTTGCCACCAGCGCGTCCGACCCCCTGGTCCCCATCCATGAGCTGACCGAGTTCAGCGACAAGATGGGCGACCTGTTCACCATCAAGGGCGTGTTTGTGGACGGCAAGGTCCTGACGGACGCCGAGGTGGCGGAGCTGGCTCCGCTGCCCAGCCGCGACGCGCTGTATTCCAAGGTCCTTGGCACCATGCTGGCTCCCATCACGTCCCTGGCCGTGGTCTTGGGACAGGTCCTGGAGCAGAAGGGCGGCTCTCCCGCCGCCGCTGACGAGGCTCCCGCCGCCGCCGAAGAGGCCTCGGCTCCGGAAGCCGCCGCCGAGTAAGGCGAAACATTCTGACAAATCATTTGGAGGATAATGATAATGGCTAGCGAAAAAGTTACCGCTATGATCGAAGAGATCAAGGCTCTGTCCGTTCTGGACCTGGCCGAGCTCGTACATGCGATCGAGGATGAGTTCGGCGTTTCCGCCGCCGCCGCCGTGGCCGCTCCCGTGGCTGCCGCCGCCGGCCCCGCCGCCGAGGAAAAGACCGAGTTCGACGTTGTGATGACCGACTTCGGCGCTGAGAAGATCAAGGTCATCAAGGAAGTCCGCGCTATCACCAACCTGGGTCTGGCCGAGGCCAAGGCCAAGGTGGAGGGCGTCCCCGCCGTCATCAAGGAGCAGGTCTCCAAGGACGAGGCCGAGGAGCTGAAAAAGCGTCTGGAGGACGTGGGCGCGAAGGTCGAGCTCAAGTAATCCATCTGAAAAACCGCCGCTCGCCGCGGCACAAAACGCCTCCGCCCTTCGGGCCGGAGGCGTTTACATTTCCATATAGTTTACATAACTTTATTTACATAATGCCGTCTTCATGGTCTTGTTTGCGCGGTCATTTCCGCTCGTGTTCTGGCAGCTCGATGACTTTCCCCTGCTCGCCGCCGCGGATATATAGCTCCTCACATTCCCGCTGCGCCTGGATCAGTATATCAAGCGCTTTCTCTGTCGCCCGCACCATAATGATTATCTGATAGCGAAACGCCGTAAGGCGTTGCGCCGAGCCGCTTTGCGGCTCAGCAAAACAGCGTAGCTGTTTTGCTAGATATTCATTACAATGAGCATCGCGCAAATGATCCATGGATCATTTGCCACCAAACGTGTCGTTTGGCGGCGAAAACATTCGTTTTCGCCTTGCGATGATCATTATGCAAAGATACATCTCTTTGTAGTCTACCCCTCTGTCCTCTTTCATTTTGTTCCTCCTTCGCGTGATTGCACCTATATAAGTGCAATCATAACGCATTTATCCCCTAAAATCAACACATACTGCACCGAAACCGGTGCGAAAGGTGTTGATCGGCATGGATATGTCTTACGAGCGGGCGCTTGGGCAGAACATCCGAAGGCTGCGGATGGAGAGGGGTCTGTCCCAGGAGCAGCTTTCCGCCCGGCTGCAGGTGCTGGGCTGCGATATCACCCGCAGCGCTCTTGCCAAGATGGAAGCCGGTCAGCGGCACATCTACCCGGACGAGCTCAAGTGTCTGCGGGAACTGCTGGCCGTGAGCTTTGAGGAATTATTCGTTTGACCGATTTTCCCGCTGAACATCACAAGGCCCCCGTCCGTTTGGACGGGGGCCCTGCTTTACAGGAAGGAACAGTTCAGAGCAAATTGATGCCGGCGGCCCGGCAGGCGGCGTAGGTCACGTCATCCCACACGCCGGACTGGACCTCGCCGATGTGGGCGCAGCCCATCAGCAGCATACACAGCCGGCTCTGGCCGATGCCGCCGCCGATGGTAAGGGGCAGCTCCCCGGCCAGCAGGGCCTTGTGGAAGGGCATTTCACGCCGGTAGTCGCACCCGGCCTCGGTCAGCTGCTTATCCAGGCTGGCCGGGTCCACCCGGATGCCCATGGAGGACACCTCAAAGGCCCGGTCCAGCACATGGCTGCGGACGATGATGTCCCCGTTCAGCTCCCAGTCGTCATAGTCAGGGGCCCGGCCGTCGTGGGGCTGGCCGGAGCGGAGCTTTTTGCCGATCTGCATCAGAAACACGGTCTCGTGGGTCTTGGTGAATTCGTTCTCCCGCTCGGGAGGTGCCAGATGGGGGTACAGGTCCTCCAGCTCCTGGGCGGTGATGTAGGTGACGTCCCGGCAGATCTCGGTCTTGATCTGGGGAAAGGCCCAGCGGACCTCGTCGCAGGTCATGCCGATGGCGTCCACGATCCGCTGCACCGTGTACTTCAGATAGTCCACGTTCCGCTGCTCGGCGGTGATGATCTTCTCCCAGTCCCACTGGTCCACATATACCGAGTGGAGGTTATCCAGCACCGGCTCGTCCCGGCGGATGGCGTTCATGTCCGTGTACAGGCCGTTGCCCACCCGGAAGTCATACTGGCGCAGGGCCCAGCGTTTCCACTTTGCCAGGGAGTGGACGATCTGGTACTCCCCCTCCCCGGTGGCGGGCACGTCGAAGCTCACGGGCCGCTCCACGCCGTTGAGATCGTCGTTCAAGCCCGTGTCGGCCCGGACGAACAGGGGCGCGGAGACCCGCTTCAGATTCAGCGCGGCCCGAAAGTTGGACTGGAAATGGCTCTTGATGAACTCGATGCACTGCTGGGTGTCATAGACGTCCAGGACCGTTTTGTATCCCTCAGGGATGGTCAGCATATGTCTCCCTCCGTTTTCTAGATTTCAAACAAGCCTCAAGGGGCATGCCCCTTTTTAACGAACGCTAAACAGCATCTCGCCGTAGCTGGGATAGGGCCAGTACCGGGAGCTGGTGATGGTCTCCATCTCGTCCACATAGATACGCAGCTCGCTCATGGTGGCGAAGATGGTGTCCCGGCAGAAGTTGGAAAGCTCCTCGCAGCTTGTGATGTCGTTGGAGGCGATGATGGCCTCGTCCAGCGCGTCGGCGGTCCTGGCGGTGGCGGCGGCCAGCTCGCCCAGCCGCTTCAACGCCCCCAGGTCGTAGGTGCAGTCCACCTCCGGGCCGATGGCCTTCTTGTCGGCCACGGCTTTCGCCAGCTTCCCGCCGTACAGGCTCACCGCCGGCAGGATGTCCTTTCGGACCATGTCGGACATAGTCATGGCCTCGATGCGGATGGTCTTGGCGTAGTTCTCCTGCATGATCTCATACCGGGCGTGCATCTCTGTCTCGGTAAAGACCTTGTTGCCCTCGAAAAGCTGGATGTTCTTCTCGGACATATAGTGGGGCAGGGCCTCGGGGGTGGTACGCAGGTTGAGCAGCCCCCGCCGCTGGGCCTCCGCCACCCAGGACTCGTCATAGCCGTTGCCGTTGAAGACGACGCGGATGTTCTCCTTCACCGTCTCCCGGATCAGGTCGTGCAGGTCCGCGTCAAAGTCGTCGGCGGCCTCCAGCCGGTCAGCGAACCGGCGCAGCTCCTCCGCCACGGCGGTGTTCAGCACGATGTTGGCTTCGGAGATGGACTGGGCGGAGCCGGGCATACGGAACTCGAACTTGTTGCCCGTGAAGGCAAAGGAACTGGTGCGGTTGCGGTCCGTGGAATCCTTGGGGAACCGGGGCAGCACGCTGACGCCCACCTTAAAGGGCTCCTTGTCGGAGGAGGCGTACTTCTCGTCGTTCATGATGGCCTTCAGCACGCCCTCCAGCTCGTCGCCCACATACACGGACAAAATGGCCGGCGGGGCCTCGTTGGCGCCCAGGCGGTGGTCGTTGCCCGCGGTGGCTACGGAGATGCGCAGCAGATCCTGATACTCGTTCACGGCCTTCAGCACCGCGCACAGAAACAGCAGGAACTGGGCGTTCTCAGCGGGGGTGTCGCCGGGCTCCAGCAGGTTCTCGCCCTTGTCGGTAGCCATGGACCAGTTGTTGTGCTTGCCGCTGCCGTTGACGCCGGCGAAGGGCTTTTCGTGCAGCAGGCACTCCATGCCGTGCCGCTTGGCAACGGTCCGCATCAGCTCCATAGTCAGCTGGTTGTGGTCGGCGGCGATGTTCACGGTGCTGAACAGCGGGGCCAGCTCATGCTGGGCCGGGGCCACCTCGTTGTGCTCGGTCTTGGCTACCACGCCCAGCTTCCACAGCTCGTCGTTGAGCTCTTTCATGAAGGCCGCCACCCGGGGCTTGATGGCTCCGAAGTAGTGGTCGTCCAGCTCCTGGCCCTTGGGGGGGCGGGCCCCGAACAGGGTCCGGCCGGTGTAGATCAGATCCTTGCGCCGGTCAAAGACGCTCTTGTCCACCAGGAAATACTCCTGCTCCGCGCCGGCGGTGGCCCGGACAGCGTCCACCTCCGTGTCCCCGAACAGCCGCAAAATGCGGATGGCCTGCTTGTTGAGGGCCTGCATGGAGCGCAGCAGCGGGGTCTTTTTGTCCAGCGCCTCCCCGGTGTAGGAGACGAAGGCCGTGGGGATGTACAGCACGCCGTCTTTCACGAAGGCGTAACTGGTGGGGTCCCAGGCGGTGTAGCCCCGTGCCTCGAAGGTGGCCCGCAGGCCCCCGGAGGGGAAGCTGGAGGCGTCCGGCTCGCCCTGGACCAGCTCCTTGCCGGAAAACTCCATGATGGCCCGGCCGTCCCCGGTGGGATGGACAAAGCTGTCGTGCTTCTCGGCGGTGACGCCGGTCATAGGCTGGAACCAGTGGGTGAAATGGGTGGCCCCCTTCTCCACGGCCCAGTTTTTCATGGCCGTAGCCACCACGGTGGCGATCTCCGGGGTCAGCCGCTCGTCGTGGTGGATGGCGTGGATGACCTGCTTATAGGTGGCATGGGGCAGGCGGGCCTGCATGACCGCCTCCGAAAAGACCATGGAACCGAAAATCTCTGGTACGTTGCTCATTGACGCCTCTCCTTTACTGTCATGATGCTCTTGCCGCGAAAGCAAAAACGGCACAGGCATACGGAAACATATCCGCGACGCCTTTGCCGTTTCATCGGTTTGATTTTACATGATTTGCGCCCCTGCTGTCAAGAGGCCCGCGCTGGGCATTTCCCACAAAATCCGCCGCCCCCCTCGGGGGGTTATTGACAGTTGCCCCATTCTTTCCTAAAAAATTGACAAACGGGTTTTTTGTGAGTAGAATTTTCATAAATGTATGATGCCCGCGCGCTTGCCGACGCTTTCGCTTACCGGCCATTCTATGAAAGGGGGTCCGAAAAGGTGCAGCCACGGCCCTACGCGTCGCTTCTGCTCATCACCGATTCCCGGGACACGGCCGCCCATTTCGCCGCCTTTCTCCCCGCCGACCGGTTCGCCCCGGAGCTGAACGTCTGCTCCCCGCTGGAGGCCGGTTACGTGCTGGGCGAGACGGTCTACGACGTGGTAGTCATAGACGGCTCCGTCCCCTCCGACGCCGCCATGGCCCTGGCCACCTCCGCGGCGGAGAACGGGGTGTCCGGCGTGCTGCTGCTGGCGGAGGCGGAGGACTTTGAGGCCGTGAGCCGCCACGCGGACCAGCACGGGTTCATGGCCCTGCAAAGCCCCGTGGATCCGTCTCTTTTAAAGCAGAGCCTGGGCATGATGGCTACCCTCTCCCATCGGATGCACGCGCTGGAATCCCGGGCCGCGTCCCTGCAGAAGAAGATGGAAGAGCTGCGGGTCGTTGACCGGGCCAAGCTGCTGTTGATCCAGCGGTTCAAGATGACCGAAAAGCAGGCCCACCGCTTCATCGAAAAGACCGCCATGGACCGCTGCGTCACCCGCCGGGCCGTGGCCGAGACCATCATCCGTACTTACGACATTTGACATAGAGGTGCAACATGAAACGCGAAGCTGTCCTTGTAATCGACTTCGGCGGCCAGTATGACCAGCTCATCGCCCGGCGGGTCCGGGAGCATCATGTGTACTGCGAGCTGAAAAGCTATGCCGTCACGCTGGAGGAGATACGCGCCTTTGACCCCATCGGCATCATCTTCACCGGCGGACCGGCCAGCGTCTACGCCCCCGGCGCGCCCCAGGTGGACCCGGCGATATTCAGCCTGGGCGTGCCCATCCTGGGCATCTGCTACGGCTGCCAGTTGATGGCCCATCACCTGGGGGGCCAGGTGACCCCCGCCCAGGAGGACACCGCCCGGGAGTACGGCAAGACCCGCACCTATTTCGATACGGGCTGTAAGCTGTTCCGGGGCCTGCCCGCCGAAAGCGTCACCTGGATGAGCCACGGGGACTATATGGCCCGGGTGCCGGAGGGCTTTTCACTGGCCGCCCACAGCGACAACTGCCCCAACGTAGCCATTGCCGACGAGGCCCGGGGCTTTTACGGCGTGCAGTATCACCCGGAGGTTAACCACACCGAGTACGGCGCGCAGATGCTGAAAAACTTCCTTTACGACGTCTGCGGCGCCCACGGGACCTGGACCATGGACGACTATAAAAAGACCGCCGTGGCCGGTCTGCGGGAAAAGATAGGCGGCGGGAAGGCGCTGCTGGCCCTGTCCGGGGGCGTGGACTCCTCCGTGGCGGCCGCGCTGCTGGCGGAGGCCGTGGGCAGTCAGCTCACCTGCGTGTTCGTGGACCACGGCCTGATGCGAAAGGACGAGGGCGACGAGGTAGAGGCGGCCTTCGCCCCCTGGCCCGTCCACTTCGTCCGGGTCAACGCCGAGAAGCGGTTTTTGGACAAGCTGGCCGGCGTCCGGGAGCCGGAGCGCAAGCGGAAGATCATCGGCGAGGAATTCATCCGGGTCTTCGAGGAGGAGGCAAAAAAGATCGGCGCGGTGGACTATCTGGTCCAGGGCACCATCTATCCCGACGTGGTGGAGTCCGGAACCGGCGACGCGGCGGTGATCAAGAGCCACCACAACGTGGGCGGCCTGCCGGACTATGTGGATTTCAAGGAGATCATCGAGCCGCTGCGGCCGCTTTTCAAGGACGAGGTGCGCCAGCTGGGCCGGGAGCTGGGCCTGCCGGAGTATCTGGTCACGCGCCAGCCCTTCCCGGGGCCGGGCCTGGCTATCCGGGTCATCGGGGACATCACGAAGGAAAAGCTGGACACGCTGCGCCAGGCAGACTTCATCTTCCGGGACGAGATCGCCAAGGCCCATCTGGAAAGGACCATGGACCAGTATTTCGCGGTGCTGACCGATATGCGCTCGGTGGGGGTCATGGGCGACGGCCGGACCTATGACTACACCCTGGCTCTGCGCAGTGTGACTACCTCGGATTTCATGACGGCGGACTGGACCCGCATCCCCTACGAGGTTTTGGACGCGGTCTCCACCCGCATCGTCAACGAGGTGCCCGGCATCAACCGCATCGTCTACGACATCACCGCCAAACCCCCCGCCACCGTGGAGTGGGAATGATGGCAAAGACCCCGGAGGGCTTGCTTGCAAGCCCTCCGGGGATTTTTATATCCATTTGACCACACATTTTACGAAAAATCAGATATAAGAGGCCGCTGCGTCCCGATGGCACTTTTTCTCCTCCGCAATATTTAATTTAATCATTTCCTGAATTATGATTAAATTGAATGTTGACAGATATGTATCTCTAGTTATATAATCAGCATAGATAATCTCCATTATTTAGGTGATTTGAATTGATGCGAAACTACGACTTCACAGGCAAATACGACCAGCTTCTTTCCCCCGACATCGTGGCGCTGCTATCACAGATCCACGAGTTCAAGGGCGAACAGGCCAAGCTCATGGCGGCCAAGACCGACACGCTCACGCAGCTGGTGGAAATCGCCAGGATCCAGAGCACGGAGGCATCCAATAAGATCGAGGGCATCTATACCTCGGACGAACGGCTGAAGAAGATCGCGCGGGAAAAGACCATGCCCAGGACCCGCGCCGAGAGGGAGATCGCCGGGTACAGGGACGTACTAGCCGCCATCCATGAGAGCTACGACTATATCCCCCTCCGACCATCCGTCATTTTGCAGCTCCACCGGGATCTCTATAAATACAGCGGCCTCTCCATTGGCGGGCACTATAAAAACTCTGATAACATCATTGAGGAAACAGACGCCGCCGGGAACAAGACCGTGCGCTTCCAGCCCGTCCCCGCCTGGGAGATCTCCGAGGCCATGGATCGGCTGTGCGCGGCCCACGACGCGGCTTTGCGGGACTCGGCATTGGACCCGCTGCTGCTCATGCCCATGTTCATTCTGGACTTCCTCTGCATCCACCCATTCAACGACGGCAACGGCCGCATGAGCCGGCTGCTTACGCTGCTGCTCCTGTACCGTGCCGGCTATGCCGTGGGGAAATATATCTCCATTGAGCGGCTTATTGAGATGTCCAAGGAGACCTATTACGAGGCGCTGCAGGAAAGCTCCGACCGCTGGCACGATGGCGCCAACGACTACGCCCCCTTTGCCCGGTACATGCTGGGCGTGGTGGCAGCGGCCTACCGGGAGTTCAACGACCGGGCACGGCTGCTGACCGCACCGGAGCTTTCCAAGCCCGACCGGGTGCGGGAAATCATCAAGGGGACACCGGGGAAGATCACGAAGGCGGAGATCATGGAAAAGTGCCCGGACATCGCCCAGATCACGGTGCAGCGGGCACTGAGCGAGCTGGTGAAGTCCGGCGAGATCATCAAATTGGGCGGCGGACGCTATACGTCGTACACATGGAACAGGGAGAGAGATTGACATGGTGACTGGAGAACTGAAAAATAAAATAGACAGCCTCTGGGAGATATTCTGGACCGGCGGCCTGACCAACCCTCTGGACGTGATCGAGCAGATGACCTACCTCATGTTCATCCACGACCTGGACGATGCGGACAACCTCCGGGCGAGGGAGAGCGCCATGCTGGGTCTGCCCTATACGAGCATGTTCCCCTCAGAGGTGCAGATCGGCGGTCGGACCATCGACGGCAGCCAGCTCAAGTGGAGCGTGTTCCACGATTTCCCCGCCGGGAAGATGTACACCACCGTGCAGGAATGGGTGTTCCCGTTCATTAAGGAGCTGCACGGCGATAAGGAGAGTGCTTATTCCAAGTACATGTCCGACGCCATCTTTAAGCTGCCCACACCCCTGATTCTGGACAAGGTAGTCACGGCCATGGACGGCATTTACGAGCAGATGGAGCAGGTCAAGTCCGCCGACATCCGGGGCGACGTATACGAGTATCTGCTGTCCAAGCTCTCTACCGCCGGGGTCAATGGCCAGTTTCGCACGCCCCGGCACATCATCCGCATGATGGTGGACATGCTCCAGCCCCAGCCGGACGACACGGTCTGCGACCCGGCCTGCGGCACCTCCGGCTTCTTGGTGGCCGTCAGCGACTACTTGAAGGAAAACCGCAAGTCGGACGTCTTTTTTGACCGGCAGAACAAGGACCACTACATGAACCACATGTTCCACGGCTACGACATGGACCGGACCATGCTCCGCATCGGCGCCATGAACATGATGACCCACGGCGTGGACAACCCCTTCATCGAGTACCGGGACAGCCTCAGCGACCAGAACCCGGACCGGGAGAAGTACTCGCTCATTCTGGCAAATCCCCCGTTCAAGGGCAGTCTGGACGCGGATATCGTCAGCACGGATCTGTTGAAGGTCTGCAAGACAAAAAAGACGGAGCTGCTGTTTCTGGCGCTGTTTCTGCGGATGCTGAAGGTGGGCGGCCGCTGTGCCTGCATCGTCCCGGACGGGGTGCTGTTCGGCTCCTCCAAGGCCCATAAAGACATCCGCCGTGAACTCATCGAGAACAACCGCCTGGAGGCCGTGGTCTCCATGCCCTCCGGGGTGTTCAAGCCCTATGCCGGCGTGTCCACCGCCGTGCTGGTGTTCACCAGGACCGGCCACGGTGGCACGGACAAGGTCTGGTTTTACGACATGCGGGCCGACGGCTTCAGCCTGGACGACAAGCGCACGCCCACGAAGGAAAATGACATCCCCGACATCGTGGCCCGGTTCCACGACCTGACCGCCGAGGAATCCCGTGCCCGCACGGACCAGAGCTTCCTTGTCCCCAAGGACGAGATCGCCGGGAACAACTATGATCTGTCCATCAACAAGTACAAAAAGACCGAGTACGTCCCGGTAGAATACCCGCCCACCAGCGAGATCATGGCGGAATTGAGGCAACTGGAAGCCGATGTCGCCAAAAACTTGGCGGAGTTGGAGGCGATGCTGTGATGGCAAAACTAGGGGACGTATGTGAGATACTCGATAGCAAACGCATCCCAATTACAGCTTCAGAGAGAGACCCCGGCCCATATCCTTATTACGGAGCCAATGGCATTCAAGATCATGTTGCGGGGTACATATTCGATGATGAATTAGTGCTGTTGGCAGAAGACGGCGGTAATTTTGGCTCTAAAGAAAAGCCCATCGCATACAGGGTTTCAGGGAAGTGTTGGGTGAATAATCATGCTCATGTTTTAAAGCCAAAAGATTGTTTAGACGTAGACTATCTCTGTTACTCGCTAATGCTTTATGACGTAAGCTCTATTGTAAACGGTGCTACCCGTCAGAAACTGACCCAAGCAGATATGCGAGAAATGGAAATCCCAGTAATTCCATTGTCAGAACAAAAATATATTGTTTCTATATTGAATAAGGCATTAAGTTTAATTGGCCTCCGCAAGCAGCAGCTTACCGAACTGGACGATCTTGTCAGAGCCCAGTTTGTTGAGATGTTTGGGGACCCCATCAACAATAGTTTACACTTGCCGACCACACAACTTGGGGAAGTATGTAATTTGAAAGCCGGGATAACTACTCCAGCAGACAGTATTCATGAACAGTGTCCAGAGTACCCAATCCCTTGCTACGGTGGAAATGGTATTCGCGGGTATGTGAAGGACGCCACACAAAGTGGCGATTATCCCCTCATTGGCAGGCAGGGCGCACTATGTGGAAATATCCAACTCGCAACAGGGCAGTTTCATGCGACAGAACATGCTGTACTTGTAAAACCAGTCGTCAAAACAAATATTACCTGGTTGTTTCATCTCTTGCAGCTAATGGATCTATACCGCTATCACACCGGTGCTGCTCAGCCGGGATTGGCAGTAAATACATTAAACTCGGTGGCAATACCTATAGTTACCATCACACGTCAAGACCAATTTGCTATTTTTGCCACCCAAGTTGAAAAAACAAAAGCCGCCGCCCAGAGCGCGCTGGACAAGGCCCAGCTGCTCTTCGACAGCCTTATGCAGAAATATTTTGGATGAGGTGAGGAAATGGAATTCCCTAAACAGTTTAAGGACATGATATACCAGCTTCTTCAAGAGCCAACTCTAGATAATTTTCGAGAGTTTTTGCAATGTGAAACAGGAGAGCACAATGCTATTGACTTTAAGCAAGAATGGATTGAAAAAGACAAACTTGCTAAGCTAATGCTTGCTCTGGCCAACTATGGGGGCGGGATCGTCGTCTTTGGGGTACACGAAAATGAGGACAAGACCTTTTCCTGTGATGGTTTACCAGAGTTGCAGGCAAAAGAAGTGATTTCATCATGGGTAAAATCGTACATTTCTTCTAACTTAAAATATGAAGTATATGATTATAGTTATCAGTCTTCTGAATATGAGGTATTAATAGGAAAGCAATTCCAAATACTTGTCATTGAAGATACGCCTGAATTTTTACCATTTATATCTCGAAAGGAAAGTACAAATATAAAACAAGCCGCCATTTACATACGGCGTGGAACATCTGATGAACAGGTCACAGAAGAAGAATTATCCGGTATTCTCGAGCGAAGAATAAAATATATTTACCCAGAAACAGGGAAACCGTTGAGTTTACAAGAACATTTTGAGCAACTAAAAGTCTTATACAACAGTATCAAGCCAACCGTTCCCAAGTTAACGGATCAAGAAAACTCGTTCGTGGCCCAAGCAGCAAGAGCTTTAGAAAGATTGAAACTTCAATTAGCTAGCGGATATGGCGGGTATGAATATGTAAAAAATCCTTTATATCCTGAAGAATCGTATGAAGAGTTTGTATCTACACTCATAGAGAAGAAGAAAAGGAAAATCGAACGTGTTTTAGATTTGCGGTGACGAAATTCTTTTGGGAGGTGTCCCTCTATAACCATTTTTGATTTCTTCCTATCCTCTCCCGAATTTGCTTCCTTTGGAGAGGTGACAGAGTCAGTAGAAAAGCAGCCCGAATCTCACAATTTAAGAAAAAGATAAGATATTACAATTTTAAAGGAGGTATCATCTATGAAAAAATCTGATTTTAAGGCGCGCTTGTTTGAATTGTTCTCCGCACCGGTAGACCGCCTCACGTACGAGGAAAGAATGAGTCTCATCGAGAAGTATTTCATCGAATACCAAATCAAAAACGATACACAGCGGGATCCGGAAAACTACGGTAAGTCCTGGACAGATGAAGAGCTTCGCACTATCCTCTCAAACGCCCCGACAAAGAGCAACTGCATCAAGTTTTCCAGAATATTCTCCCGTGGCTATGGCAGCATTGAGCAGATATACCGGTGGGCTTCCACCGACGACAAAACTGTTCGGGAAAAGAGGCCTAACGACGCATTTGTCGCCCATGTCAAGCAAATTGCAAAAGAACAGGGCTGGCGTGCGTAGACATACCACTTGAGAGGTACCCTCCTATGACCAATTTTGATTTCCTCCTCTCCTCCCCTGATTTTGCCTCCTTTGGGGAGGTGGCGGCGTCAGCGGAGAAGCTTCTGCATATGGACCTGGACGCCTGCGTGCTCAACTGCCGCAGGGCGATGGAGTTTGCCGTCAAGTGGATGTACTCTGTGGACAAGGACCTGCAGACACCCTGGCAAAGCACGTTGGTCAATCTCATAAACGCGGATGACTTCCGGGACATCGTGGGCGCGGACATCTGGCGGCGGATGGACTTTGTCCGCAAGATCGGCAACAATGCCGCCCACGGCGGGAAAAAAGTCACCCGGGAGCAGGCAGAACTGTGTCTGGAAAACCTCTTTGTATTTCTGGACTTCGTGGCATATTGCTACAGCGAGAATTACACGGAGGGGACCTTTGACCGCGCCCTGCTAGACCAGGAGCCCCTGACGCCTCCGCCCGCGTTGCCGGAGATCGAAGCCGATCTTGCCCGGCTCATGGATGAGAACAAAGCTCTCAAAGAGGAGTTGTCCGCCCGCCGAGCAGAGCAGCAGCAGACCTATGTGCCAAAGCCGCTGGAGCTGTCCGAATACGCCACCCGCAAGCTCTACATCGACGAGATGCTCATCGACGCGGGCTGGACCGAGGGCAAGGACTGGCTGAACGAGGTGGAGCTGCCCGGCATGCCCAACCGGAGCGAGGTGGGCTATGCCGACTATGTGCTCTACGGCAGCGACAGCCGGGCCCTGGCGATCATCAAGGCCAAGCGCACCTGTGTGGACGTGTCCAAGGGCCGCCAACAGGCGTCGTTGTACGCGGATATCATCGAGAAGGCCCAGGGCCGCCGGCCTGTCGTGTTCCTCACCAACGGCTTTGAGACACGCATCGTGGATAACCAATATCCCGAACGGAAGGTGGCGGCTGTCTTCTCCAAGCGGGATCTGGAAAAGCTATTCAATCTCCAGGCCATGCGCTCGTCCTTAAACAACATCGTAGTGGATCGGGCCATCGCCGGACGCTACTATCAGGAGGGCGCCATCAAGGCGGTATGCGACGCTTTCGGGCGGAAAAACCGCCGCAAGGCCCTGCTGGTTATGGCAACAGGCTCCGGCAAGACCCGGACGGTGATCGCGTTGGTGAAAGTACTGCTGGAGCAGGGATGGGTGAAAAACGTCCTGTTCCTGGCCGACCGCAACAGCCTGGTCACCCAGGCCAAACGCAGCTTTGTCAATCTTCTGCCCGACTTCTCTGTAACGAATCTCTGCGAGGAAAAGGATAACTACACCGCCCACGGTGTGTTCTCCACCTATCAGACCATGATGAACTGCATAGACGCCGTCAAGGACGAGGAAGGAAAGCTGTTCACCTGCGGCCACTTCGACCTGGTCATATGCGACGAGGCCCATCGCTCCATCTATAACAAATACAAGGATATCTTTACATACTTTGACGCGCCGCTGGTGGGCCTCACCGCCACGCCAAAGGATGAGATCGACAAAAATACCTATAACGTCTTTGATCTGGGCCCCGGCGAACCCACCTATGGCTACGAGCTGGCCCAAGCGGTCAGGGACGGTTATTTGGTCGACTTCGTCTCGGTAGAGACCACGCTGAAGTTCATCCAGGAGGGCATCGCATACGATGAGCTGTCCGAGGAGGACAAGCTGATCTATGAAGATACCTTCGAGGACGAGAACGGCGAACTTCCGGAGCGCATCGCTTCCTCCGCCCTCAACGAGTGGATATTCAACGAGGACACCATCCGGCAGGTGCTGCATGTGCTCATGACAGAGGGGCTCAGGATCGACTACGGCAACAAGATCGGCAAGACCATCATCTTCGCGAAAAACCACTCCCACGCGGAAAAGATACTGGAGGTATTCGGCAGGGAATATCCACATCTGACCGGCTTTGCCAAGGTCATCGACAACTACATCAGCTATTCCCAGAGTGCCATCGACGAGTTCTCCGACCCGGACAAGCTGCCCCAGATCGCCATCTCCGTGGATATGCTGGACACCGGCATCGACGTGCCGGAGGTGCTGAATCTGGTGTTCTTCAAAAAGGTCATGAGCAAGGCTAAGTTCTGGCAGATGATCGGCCGGGGCACCCGGCTGTGCCCAGGGCTCATCAACGGCGAGGACAAGAGCAAATTCTATATCTTTGACTTCTGCGGCAACTTTGAATTCTTCCGCATGAACAAAGACCGGCCCACCGCCAATATGATCGCCCTGTCCGGCTCCATCTTCCAGCTGAAGGCACAGATCGCCTTTAAGCTGCAGGATCTGGCTTATCAAACGGAGGAGCTGACCGCTTTTCGCGCCTCGCTGGTGGAGGATATGGCGGGCAAGGTCCGGGAGTTAAACCGGGAGAATTTCGCCGTGCGGCAGCATTTGAAATATGTGGAGCTATACGCCGAACCGAAAAAATATCAGGTTCTCACCTATGAGGACACGCTGCTCATGGGCCAGGAACTGGCTCCGCTGATTGAGCCGGAGCGGGATGACCCCAAGGCGCTGCGGTTCGATTATCTGATGTACAGCATAGAACTCGCCTGGCTGGCGGGAAAGAAGTACACCCGCGCCCGCAACGACCTTTTGAATAAAGCGGCCGCCGTGGCAAGCGTTGCCAACATTCCGGCGATCATGATGCAGGCGGAACTGATCGACAAGCTTCTGCACACGGATTATCTGGACAACGCCGGCATCAACGAGTTTGAGCACATCCGGCAATGCCTGCGGGATCTGATAAAATTTATCCCGATCTCAAAGCTCCGCTATGACATAGATATCAAGGATACGATCCTGTCCATGGACTGGAAGGATGCCGACCTAGACAGCGACGAGCTGCAGGGATATCGCTTCAAGGCGGAATACTATGTGCAGCACCATCTGGACAACGCCGCCATCGCCAAGCTGCGCAGCAATGTGCCGCTGACCGAAGCGGATGTGAAACAGTTGGAGGACATCCTCTGGAGCGAGGTGGGCACGCGCCAGGATTATGAGGCGGAGTTTGGCTCCAAGCCCCTGGGCGAGTTCGTCCGGGGAATCGTGGGGATGGATATGAGCGCCGCCAAGGCAGCCTTTGCGGAATACCTGGAAAGCACGAGTCTGGACAGCCGGCAGATATACTTCGTCAACCAAATCGTGGAGTATATCGTCCACAACGGGCTGATGAAAGACCTGTCCGTTCTGCAGGAGCCCCCTTTCACCGACCAGGGCAGCATCGTGGAGGTGTTCACAGATCTGTCCGTCTGGATGGGCATCCGCCGGATCATCGACCGCATCAATGCCAACGCTGCGGCATAGCCGGAGAAGGAAATCATATGAGTACTATAGAAGAAGAGAAACTGCAGGAGCATCTGTATAAAGAGACATTAAAAGGATTCGTAAGAGGAAGTCAGAATTATTCTGACGAGGTCAAACAAAATGTAATTTCTATAATTGATGTTGGACGCTCCCCAGAAGAGATCTGTACCGCTGTTATATCTTATCTCATGGGATTATAGAGTCAGTATTCGCCTCCCCCCTTGATACAAATCTGATAACATTCTTTCAGCAACACCGTGAGCGTTGGATGATCGGTATCAAATCATATAAGGAAAACTCAAACAATCTAAACAAGAACGTTTAGAATCATCTTCGCCTTGGCGAGTGGGAATGACGGCAAAGACCCCGGAGGGCTTGCTTGCAAGCAAGCCCTCCGGGGTCTCTTTTATGCCGTTTTGCTCCTGGTCCGTCCCTTCAGGCGTCCCCGCCGGGCAGGGCGGTCAAAAAGTATCGGTACATGTTCTCGGCAAACACCCTGTGTCCCTCCGGCGTAAGGTGTATGCCGTCCGGGGCCAGAGGGGCCCGCCACGCGCCGGCGTCCAAAAAGTCCACGCCCAGCCGGCGGGCACAGCCCCGCAGCGCCTCGGACAGCACGCCGGACACCGTACTGTACCGACCGTAAAACCGGTCGTCCCCAAAATCCAGATAGGGCGGCGCGATGATGAGCACCCGCGCCCGGCCCACGCTCCCCTCTCCGCCGGACAGGAGCCTTTCCACGAACCGCTCCATCCGCCCGGCGACAGCGGCGGCGTCCGGCCGCGGGCCGCTCAAATAGTCGTTGGCGCCCAGCATGACGGCCGCCAGATCCACAGGCGCGCTGCGCCGCACGCACGCCACCCAGTCGGCCCACTCGAAATCCAGCGTCGGGATGCACCGGCCCGGCAGCGCGTCCGTGCATATGTCCCAGCGGCCCCGCAGCCTCCGGGCCAGCACGTCCGGCCACCGGGTCCCGGCGCCATAGCGGCCTCCGGCGCCTCTCCCCGGGCCGGGGTCCGTGCCACAGGTGTTGGAGTCGCCGTACAGCAGCGCCCGCCGGGGCGCGTCAGTTCTTTCCGCCGGCATAGAGCTTTTTCACCAGCTCTATGAGCTTCTGGGTGGGCTCGGAGATGGGATGGACCGTACTCAGGACCATGCATATCTTGCGGAAGCTGCCTTTGGCGGACAGCTTGAAGTCCAATATCTCTCCCCGGTCGATCTTCTCCTGGGCGGCCAGCCGGGACACCACCGAGATGCCCACGCCCTCCTTCACGCTCATCAGCACCGCGTCCGTATTGGCAAAGCTGGCGACCACCTTCAGCCGCTCCGGCTCAAGGCCCAGCTCCTTCAGGCTCCTGATCGCCTCCCGCCGGGTGCCGGAGCCGTCCTCCCGCAGCACGAAGTTCTCCTCCGCCAGCCAATCCAGCGGCTGGCCCCGGTCCCGGAGAGCGCGGTACTTCCCAGTGTTCGGCGTGGTGATGATCAGCTCGTCGTCGAACAGCGGTATGTACTCACAGTGGGAGCGGTTGATGACCGTGCCCACGAATCCCACGTCCGCCTTGTGGTTGGCGATATCCTCTATGACCCCCGCGCTGTCGGAGTCGATGACCCGGAACCGGGACCGGGGGTACCGCTTGCTGTACTCCGCCAGGATCCGGGGAAGCAGATAGTGGGTGGGGATCGTGGAGGCGGCGATGATGATCTCCCGCTCGGCGTCGTCCTGCTCCGTGTCCCGGAACATATTCTTTATCGCATAGGACAGCTCCACCATCTCCCGGGCATAGAGATATATCTTTTTGCCGTCCTCCGTCAGCTGCACGGCCTTGGTGGTCCGGGCAAAGAGCTGGGTGCCCAGCTCGGCCTCCAGACTGGTGATATAGGCGCTCACCGTAGGCTGCGTCAGATACAGTTCCTTTGCCGTCCTGGAAAAGCTGTTGTTGTTGGCGATCTTCACGAACGCCTCGATCTGTTTCAAATTCACAGTGTATCACCCCCGGCGATAATGACTATATGACGGCGAAACGCCGTCCGGCCCGCGCAGCGTCAGCGAAACGCCACCCGTTCCGTCTCCGCGCCCACCTTCTTCGTCAGCTTGATGGAGTCCATGTACTCCACGATGGGCTTGGCGCACTTGCGGCTGCAGCCGCACATCTCCTTGACGTCCTTGATGGTTATCAGATCGTTCGTTTCAAAATAGCGTCTGACCATCTCCTCTGCCGAATCCATGAAATGCTTCATCGTATACAGCTGCAGGCTGTCGCCCACCCGCACGCACCGGCCGTCGTCGATCAGCAGCGCCAGGATATCCATGACCGTTTCGTCCGGATAGCCCTTCTTGTCGATCTCGCTGAACCGCAGCATCTCGTAGCCCGCCTTCTCAAAGGTGGAGATCAGCAGCTTCTCCACCGCCTGATAGGTCTTGTCATGGGGGATGTCGAACTCGGCCAGCATCAGAAACTCGTTGTGGAGCTTGAAATAGCCCTGGTCGATCATACGGCGCAGCACCCGGTCGAAGATGTTGGTCTTTACCCGCTTGAGGTAGGTGTGGTGGATCGCGGCCTTGTTGATGCCGTAGCGATACGGGTATTGCCGGTGGTATTCCTTCAGGGCGTTGGTGATGTCCTGGCGCACCTTGAAGGCGGCGTCGGCGTGCCAGTAGCAGATGTCCGAGGTCATCTCGTAGGCCTCTATGGATTCCTCCTCCGTCAGCTCCCGCAGATAGGGCAGCAGCTCCTCCCTGGAGTGGGCCACGGTCTTGGCAAGCTCCGAGAGGGTGATCATATTGTCCCACGCCTCCCGGATCTGCAACTCCGCCAGGTCAGCCAGGGAGCCGGACTCCTTGCGCTGCAGATCGGTGAGCACGCCCTCCTGGAAGCGTTTTTTCTTCCGGGAGTTCGCCCCCAGCACGGTGCCGCCGCCGATGGTCTCCAAGGGGGAATAGAACCGCACCACAAAGCGGTCGCCCCGCTTCACGGTCAGCACGTCCTCCAATATGAGCTGGGCCAGACCCTCCTCGCCGGGGCCCAGATCGTCCTTATCCAGCAGCACGGCCCGGCACAGCACCTCGCTGGTGCCGATGAACAGATGCAGCCGCTCCCGGTTGCGGATGACCCGCTCGGAGCTGGCAAGCACCCGCAGGCGCACGTCCAGCAAGCGGCTGTTTTCCATGCTGTTGGGCGGGGCAAGGCAGTAGCCCCGCTTGATCTCGCTCTTTTTTACGTTGGACAGGTTGATGGCTACACGCTGGCCGGCCTCGCCCGCGTCCTGGGCCTTCTCATGGACCTGGATGCTGCGTATCTTGCACATCTTCCCCACGGGGTACAGCTCCAGATCGTCGTTTTTGGTGATGGTCCCGGACAGGAGCGTGCCCGTGACGATGGTGCCGAAGCCGGACAGGGTGAACACCCGGTCGATGGGAAGCCGGGGGATGCTGTTGACGTCCCTGGCGGGCACCTCATCCCGCACCATCTTCCAGATGGTGTCTTTCAGCTCGTCGATGCCCTCCCCGGTGGTGGAGGATACCCGTGCCACAGGCGCGCCGTCCAGGATGGTGCCCTTGAGTCCCTCCAGTATCTCCTCCTCCATCATATCCAGCCACTCCGGCTCCACCAGGTCGCACTTGGTGATGACAAGGATGGTCTTTTGGATGCCCAGCAGCTGGAGGATGTCCAGGTGCTCCCGGGTCTGGGGCATGATGCCCTCGTCCGCGGCGATCACCATGAGCACCAGGTCCATACCCACCACGCCGGAGACCATGTTGTTGATGAACTTCTCATGGCCCGGCACGTCGATGATCCCGCAGCGGGTCCCGTCCTTCAGGTCGAACCAGGTGAAGCCCAGGTCGATGGTGATGCCCCGCCGCTTTTCCTCCTCCAGACGGTCCGTGTTCCGGCCGGTGAGCGCCTGGATGAGCCGCGTCTTGCCGTGGTCGATATGTCCCGCCGTTCCAATGATAACATGCTTCATCCCAGCACCTCGCCCAACATCTCCGCGATAACGGGAAGATCCTCGCTGTCCACGGTACGCATATCCAAAAGGATATGGTCGTCCGCCACCCGAGGCACGATGGGGACCGGCATATCCAGCATCCGCCGCTCCAGGGCCTGGGTGCTCATGGCCCAGGGCCAGATGGACACGCCGCAGCTGGGCAGCCGCTCCATAGGAAGGCTCCCCCCGCCCACCTGGGACTGGCAGGGCCGCAGGTCGATGTCCGCCGAATGGCAGCTCTGCTTCAAAAGCTCCCTGAGCCGCTCCGCCCGCTCCCGGATCGACTGCTCCGTCTCGCTGAGCATACGCAGCGCCGGGATATTCCGGGCCACGCGGTCCGGGTCCAGATACTCCAGCAGCACCAGCTCCAGCGCCGTGACGGTGAACTTGTCCACCCGCAGCGCCCGGGTCAGGGGATGACGCTTCATCCGCTGGATGTATTCCTTTCTGCCCACGATGATCCCCGCCTGGGGGCCGCCCAGCAGCTTGTCGCCGCTGAAGCAGACCACGTCGATACCGGCCCGGATCGATTCCTGGACCGTAGGTTCGTGGGTCAGGCCGTACTTTTCCAGGTCCACCAGCACGCCGCTGCCCAGGTCCTCGATCATGGGCAGGCCCCGCTCATGGGCGAGCCCGGCCAGCTCCGATGCGTCCACCGACTCGGTGAAGCCCACGATCCGATAGTTGCTGGTGTGCACCTTCAAGATGGCCTTCGTCTCGTCGGTGAGAGCCTGCTGATAATCGGAGAAATGGGTCTTGTTGGTGGTGCCCACCTCCCGCAGCGCGGCCCCGCTCTGCTGGCACACGTCCGGGATGCGGAACTTGCCGCCGATCTCCACCAGCTCCCCCCGGGACACGATCACCTCACCGCCCCGGGCCAGCGTGCTGAGCGTCAGCAGCACCGCCGCGGCGTTGTTGTTGACCACCATGGCGGCCTCCGCCCCGGTGAGCCGGCACAGCAGCCCCTCGAAATGGGCGTACCGCTCGCCCCGGCAGGCCCCCTCCAGGTCGTACTCCAGATTGGAGTAGCCGGTCACGATCTCCGCCAGCTTTTGCGCCTGGTCCCGGCTGATGGGCGCACGGCCCAGATTGGTGTGCAGGATGGTCCCCGTGCCGTTGATGACCTTCCGCACACGGGGCTGGCGCAGCGTCTTCAGATACGCGGCGATGCTCCGGGTAAGGCCGGCGAGCTCCGCCCGGGCGGCGGTCTCGTCCTCCGTCTCGCGGATGAAGCGGCGCAGCCGCTCCGTTTGCTCCCGGATGGCCTCCATGACGAGGCTGCGCCCGTACTGGCCGATGAGCCCGGCGACCGCCTCGCTCTCCAGCAGTACGTCCACTTTGGGTATGTCTCTGTAAAGTTCGTTTTTATTCATAATAGTTTTCTCCGCAACAGTTCGCTTCTCCCGTCTGTTGGCAGGCGGGAGAAGCGTCGTTCTTGCTTTGCATAGAAAACCTTTCAGACCAGCCGGATGAGCTTGCCGCTCTTCTCCGCCGCGTGTCCGATCACCGCGAAGGCGGTGTCCAGCCCCGCGTCGGCCAGACGGTGCATGGCCTTTTCCGCCGCGTCGGCGTCCAGGCTGATCAGCAACCCGCCGGAGGTCTGGGGGTCGAAGAGCATGTCCACCATGGACTCGCGCACGCCGCCCACGTCTACTTTATCCAGGTAATAACCCCTGTTTCGGTAGGCGCCGGCGGGCACCAGGCCCATCGCCGCGTAGTCCTCCGCCTCCCCGATCAGGGGGATGCGTTCGGTGTCCAGCACCAGCGTCACATCGCTGGCCTCGCTCATCTCCACGGCGTGGCCCAAAAGCCCGAAACCTGTCACGTCCGTACAGGCGTGGATAGGCAACCCCTCCACGGCCTCCTTCGCCCTGCGGTTGAGAGAGGCCATGACCGTGACCGCCTCCCGCTGGGCCTGCTCCGAGGCCAGATCGCCCTTCACGGCGGTGTTGATGATGCCGGAGCCGATCTGCTTGGTGAGGATCAGCGCGTCGCCCGGCCGGGCCCCGAAGTTCTTCCATATCCGCTCCGGGTGGACGAAGCCGGTGACGCAAAGGCCGTACAGCGGCTCCTCCGTCTGGATGGAGTGGCCGCCCACCAGCACGGCGCCGGCCTCCTTCACCTTGGCCGCGCCGCCCGCCATGATCTCCCCCAAAATAGAGGGGTCCAGGCAGCCGGGAAAGCCCACCAGATTCAGCGCGACTTTGGCCGTGCCGCCCATGGCGTACACGTCGCTCAGGGCGTTGGCCGCCGCGATCTGGCCGAACGTATAGGGGTCGTCCACCACGGGGGTGAAGAAATCCACCGTCTGGATCAGCGCGGCGTCGTCCGTCACGCGGTATACGGCGGCGTCGTCAGAGGTGGCAACGCCGACCAAAAGGTTTTCATCTGCAAATGCCGGCAGCTTGCTCATGACCTGAGCAAGGGTCTCAGGACCTATCTTTGCCGCTCAACCCGCCGCTTTCGTCATCTGCGTCAGACGCACCTTTTCCGCCATGCGTACCACCTCCTTTCGATGCTTTATCCGCGGGCCTGTCAGCCCACGTAGCCGGCGGCCTTGAGGGCCTCCAGGGCTTTGTCCTTATTTGCCTCGCTCACCAGCACGATGGGGCCGGTGCAGCCCATGCCGCTCTCCGCGTAGACGCCCAGCTTCCACAGTACGGCCACCGCGTCGTCCAGGTCCATGACCTCGATGCCGGGGATGGAGGCGGTCACCACCTCCGCGGGCGGCGCGGCGACGGTTTCCTTCTCCTCCTTGCCCTTGGCGGTGCTCTTCTGGGCGGCAAGAAGCTCCTTCAGCCCCGCCTTGTTGGCGGCGGCGAACTCCGCCTTTGCCACCTCGAACACCCTGCCCCGCACCAGCCGGGCCGCGAAGCGGATGGCGTTTGCGATCACCGGCGCGCCGGAGGCCCGGGAGATGATCATCACCAGCTGCTCATAGCCCTCACCGATGCCGGGCCCGTAGCCGGAGCCCACGGCCTCAAAGCTGCCGCCGGTGGCGTAGGCGCTGAGGAGCTTACTCAGCACGTTGCCGGTCAGAGAGTCCATGACCATCACGTCCGCCGACCCCTGGAGCACGTCGTTTCCGCGCATCACCGCGCCGCCGTCGGCCCGGGCGGACTCGGCAAAGCGGATGGGATAGCCGTTTTCCTGGAGCTGCTTGAGGACCTTCTCGGTCTGGCGGGCGCCGTCCACGTTCAGGATGCCCACGCTGGGGTCCGCCGTGCCGCAGGCTTTGGCCGTGATGATGCCGGCGATGGCGTTGCGGACCATGCCCTCGATCCGGTCGGTGCTGGACGTGCCGGTGGTGTTTGCCAGATACATCTGCCTACCGAAGCCCGGCGTGACGGCCAGCCCCACGGTGGAAACGCCGATGGGGAACGGGAAGTGCATGGTGACCGCGCCGTCTATCTCGCCGCTTTTGAGAAGCTGCTCCATCTTGGCGTGGCCCTCCTCGTCGTCGGCCACATGGACAGTCTTCACGCCCTGGGCCTCCAGAGAGCCGATATACCACACCTCCACGCCGTCACGGGCGGCCTCCACGGCGGCGGCCATGGCGTTGGCCTCGCCGTGCTCGGAGCCCATGCCCGTCAGGGCGATCTTCGGCTTCTTCCCGTAATTGCCGCTCTGCAGGCCCTCCGCCATCTCCAGGAAGGTCTCGGCAATGATTTTTTCGATCTTTTCTGCCATGGCTCGTCCCGCCTTACTCTTTCGCCATCAGCACGGCGGCGAATTCCTTCATGGCGTCCGCGATCATGCCGCGCACCTGGGACTCGCTCACGCCGGACTGGGCGGACTGCTCAGCGGCGGTGTTGGCCTGGATGACGAAGGACACGCCGTCGAACAGGTTAGTCATACGGCCCAAAAACAGGCTGCCCTTGCCGATGATCATGGCGTTGCGGATCTTCCCGGCCAGGATGTCCTCCCGGGCAAAGCCGATATAGGGCACGCCGGAGGGGATGTGGCCCTGGGTGGGAGCGAAGCCCACCAGGCCGTGCTTGGAGGCGAAGGTCGCCAGATCCTTCTTCTCCAGCTCGCCCCGCTTGACGGCCAGCGCCGCGATCATCTTATAGTTGGACTGGGGCACGTCGCCGGCTCCCGCGGGCTTGGTGATATCGGGGTTCTGCATCTCGGGAGAGTACTTGTCGATGTCGGTGATCTTCAGGCCGTTGCGCTCCAGGGGATCGGCCACCAGAGAGCCGATGACGTTCTGGGGCGCGGAGCCGGTGCCCACGGTATGGCGGCCCAGGATGTCCAGATTGACCTCCGGGTTCACGCCGTCGTTGGCGGTCAGGATCACGCAGAATCCGCCCAGGCAGTCCTCCAGCGCGGGCAGGCCCTTCTTCACATGGTCCTTGCCGTTCATGCCCAGCTTGGCGGTGCAGCCGCCGCCGGTGACGGCGACGGTCTTGTAGGCGCCGGCCTTCACCAGCGCAGCCGCCTCCACCATGGCGTGGGACGGGCCCGCGCAGAAGCCGCGGCTGTCGGAGCCGGTGGCGTTCATCAGCCCGGCGATCTCCGCGGCGGCCTTGGCGAAGTTGCCGCCGCCGCGCTGGTTCATATCGCCGCAGGCCTCCTCGGAGCAGTCGATGACGTACTCCACGTCGGTCTTTTCGATACCCGCGTTACGCACGGCGTACAGCAGCGCCAGGGTGTTGCTGGCCTTGTTGACAAGGTTCTCATGCATGACCTCGGCATTCAGGTTCACGTCGATGTCGTGGGCGCGCTTGACGCAGCCCACCAGCTTGCCGTCGGCGTACAGCCCCTCGGCGTGCTCCTCCTTGACAAAGCGCTCGATGTCGGCGGCCTCCGCGCCCTCCTTGACGCGGGCCGCGATGTCCTCGGTGATGACGGGATCGGCGGCCAGCTCGTCCCTGTGGGCGGCCACGAAGCCCTTCTCCAGCAGCAGCACGTCGAACACGTCCGCGCACTGCATCAGCAGCAGAAACTCCGCTTCGGGCATGATCTCTCCGAACTTTCCGTAGCGGCCCGCGCCGGCCAGGGGCTTGTCGTAGTAAGGGAACTCCACCCCGGCCAGCTCCTCCGGGGTCTTGTTGCCGATGTAGACCTGATTGGGCCAATACTCCACAGCCTGCTGATAGGTGCGCAGGTGCTCCGGAAGCTGCTTGAGGTACTCCGACTCGGGATTGACGATGCGCTCTGTGATCTGGGTGGACCCGTTGTGGATCACCATACCCGGCACGTGCGCCAGGATATAGCTGGCACCTTTGATAACAGCATTCATAGAAAAATACCTACCTTAATATCGTATATATTGAGAATCTCTATGCAACAAAAGGCGGTGAGCGTAACACTCACCGCCTTCGTTTCGAGTCCTCGAATCAGAAAGCGCGTGAAGTGCTCTCCAGTTCAATTCTTCTTACAAGTACTTGCAGTACTCATCCCTGATTGCGCTCATCTCGTTTACGATGTCGTCAACATCCAGGACCATCTCCATCATGCTGATCTGATCCTCGTAAACGTCCGGATCAAACTCTTCTTTGATCTCGGGCTCGCAAACATGGTAAACCGTGAGTCCAAGCTGGACCCCTGTCAACGGACCTGCGAACGTCGGATCGCCGGCAGTCACGGTCTCCGCGGCCAGGCCTGCGGCCTCGCCCTCGGAGGCGCCGAGAACTACCACGACATTTTCCGGGCCATACTTTTCGGCAAATTCTTTGACCCGCCGCTGGTTCTCAAGATCCATTGCGCCTGCGCTCGTTCACACAAAGCACTCGGTGGAAGAGAACACGACCTCTCCGCCGGCGCTTTCAACGCATGCCGCGATCGCAGGACCCGGGATTCCGTCGCGGTCGCCAATGATCACGACCTTTTTATCTTTCAGGATCGCCATTTCGATTTCTCCTTTCTTCAAGAATGGTTTATTTCGATCCCCCTCACCCATTTGCCGGGGCAAGGGGGTGAAATAAGCAGATCATGGGTCCCCCGGGGACGTCAGGAGGCGTACTTCTCCACCAGCTTGCGGATATTCTCCTCGGTGGCGTCGTCCTTCACCAGCTCCTCCACCTTCGCGCCGTCCTTGTAGATAGCCATGACGGGCAGCCCCAGCACCTTCTGGGCGATAGCCAGGCGGCGGGCCTTGGTGGTGTTCAGCTGGCAGAACTTCAGCTTGCCGTCGTACTCGTCCGCCAGGGCGTGGACAAAGGGCATCAGAGCCTTGCAGGGCTCGCAGCCGTCGCCAAAGAAGTCCACGAAAACGTACCCCTCGGCCTTCAGTACCTCATCCTCGAAATTGGTCTTGTCAAGCTCCAACATTGCAATGATCCTCCTTAAGCGTGTTCGTTGATATATTTTTCAGCCTGGGTGGCGGCAATGGCTCCGTCGGCAGCCGCGGTCACCACTTGGCGCAGGCTCTTGACCCGCACATCGCCGGCGGCGAAAACGCCGGGGATGTTGGTGTGCATATCCTCGTCCGTGGGGATATAGCCGGCCCTGTCCATCTCCAGGCCCGTGTCCTGGAACATGGCGGAGTTGGGGACCCGGCCGATGAAGCCGAACACGCCGAACAGCCCGTCGTCCTCGTCCGCCTCGTAGACGGTCTCCTCGCCGGTCTTGAGGTTCTTCACCTTCATGGTCTGCAGGATCTCGTCGCCGCCCAGCTCTTCCACCACGGTGTCCCACATGAAGTGGAGCTTGTCGTTCTTAAAGGCCCGCTCCTGGATGGACTTGGCCGCCCGAAGCTCGTCCCGCCGGTGGATGATGGTCACCTTCCGGGCGAACTTGGTCAGGTACATGGCCTCTTCCACAGCGGCGTCGCCGCCGCCCACCACGTAGACCTCCAGGTCCTCGAAGAAGTTGGCGTCGCAGGTGGCGCAGTAGCTGACGCCTTTGCCCATGTACTCCTGCTCGCCCTTGCAGCCGATGGGCCGGGGATAGGCGCCGGTGGCGATGATGAGGGTCTTTCCCTTATAGGTGTCCTTGGCCCCGGTGAGCACCTTCACATCGCCGTCCAGCTCCACGGACTTGATGGTGTCCGCGGCGCGCTCGCAGCCGAAGTTCTCACACTGCTTCGTCATGCGGTCCACCAGGCTGGGGCCGCTCTCCCCCTCCAGCACCTGGCCGGGGTAGTTCTCGATGTCGTTGGTGATGGCGATCTGGCCGCCGTCCCGGCCTTTCTCGATGATCAGCGTGGACAGGCGCGCACGGCCGGAGTACAGGCCCGCCGCCAGTCCGCCCGGGCCCGCGCCCAGGACGATGACGTCATAAATCTTGTCCATAGATCTTCTCCCTTTGTAAAATATCAAACCAGAGCCGGAGCTCCGGCGCAAAATGGACGCAATAATGGACGCAACTATATGAAAGCATGCCCCGGCGTGCCGGTCCAAAACCGGCGGCCGGAGAGTATGATAACGCAGTTTTCACCGCTCGTCAACAGCCGACGCCAAATCGCCGGAAAACCGCAGCCCTTTCCACGCAATGTGCAAATTTGCCGCTTTTTCCAACGTTCAAGCGCGCTTATAATTAAAATATGTACAAATTCTATCAAGGAATGCCGGTAGTGTCAATAAGAACCGGCAATATATAGAAAAACCCTATAAAATATCGTTCTGCCCTCTCCCCTCGGCGGTTCCCCTGCCGATACGCCCGCCAGCGGCCGGACCGCTATTGACAGAAAATGGTGGGTATGCTATGATACAGCTAATTATTTAAATCACTGATATTTCACGGAATATATCGTAATTCCCTATATTTCTGCCGATCCGAGATGACTGTGATGCCCCGTCGCCCCTCCCCGAAAAAAACATCGGCCCCGTTCAGGCCCTCCGCCAAGCAGACGCGGACGGCGCGCTTCGTCGCGGCGGCGCGGCAGCTTGCGCTGGAGCAGGGCCTGGGCAGTCTCTCCGTTCGGAAGATCGCGGAGCGGGCCGGCTACCACAACTCCACCATCTACACCTATTTTAAGGATGAGGAGCGGCTCCTGTCTCTGGCCTGCGTGCCCTTTTTCGCGGACTACACCCGGGAACTGGCCCGGCTGCGCCGGTCCGACCTGTCCGTTTACGACGGCTTTTTCGCCGTCTGGGCGTATTTTTGCGACAGCGCCTTTCAGCAGCCGGACGTTTTCCGCCTGTTTTTCTTCGGCCGGTACAGCGGCGACCTGCCGGAGCTTCTGGATCGGTATTTCGAGCTGTTCCCGGAGGAAAAGGACGCCTACGCCCCGGTCCTGGACGAGATGTACTGCGGCGCCAACTTTGAAGAACGCTGCCTGCGCCTCACCTCCCCCATGGTCCAGGAGGAAAAAACGCGCCTCACCGGGGAAAATCTCCCCATGGTCAACTCCATCATCGCCTCCGTGTTCCGCAGCCTGCTGCAAAGACGGTGCGCCGACCAGTCCCTGGACAGCGCGGAGCTGACCGCCTGGTTTTTGCAGAGCCTGCACTATCTGGTAGACCTTTGAACACCCGCGGCCTGAAGGGACGTCCCCTTCGGGCCGTGTTTTATCATCATACTCTATAACCGCACCCCTCCTATCGGGTTTCCCGATTTTACACCCGGCCCCTCCAAATGCTACAATGGCGGCACGAATACATATGGATCGAAGGGAGATGCGCCGTTATGAATAAAACTCTCGACTGCCGGGGGCAGGCGTGCCCGCTGCCCGTGGTAAACGCCAAAAAGGCTCTGGCACAGTTCACCGGGGACGGGGAGCTGGCCGTGCTGGTGGATAACGAAACGGCGGTGAAGAACCTGACAAAGCTGGCCTCCTCCAGCGGCCTTGCCGTCAGCAGTTCCCAGACCGGCGAGAACGTCTACCAGGTCAACATCCAGGTCAAGGCCGCAGGCGCGGAGCAGCCGGAGGCCGCTGCGGCCGCCGGGTCCGTGGTCGTGATCTCCTCCAACGCCATGGGCGGCGGCGACGAGCAGTTGGGCAAGGCGTTGATGAAGAGCTTCATCTTCGCCCTGACAAACGCCACGGAGCTGCCTGAGCAGATCATCTGCTACAATTCCGGCGCCTTCGTCACTTGCGAGGGCTCCGACAGCCTGGCCGATCTGCAGGCGCTGGAGCAGGCCGGGGTGAAGATCGCCACCTGCGGCACCTGTCTGAACTTCTACGGCCTGACGGAAAAGCTGCGGGTGGGAACGGTGTCGAATATGTACGACATCGTGCAGACGCTCACCACGGCGCGCCTTGTCATCCGCCCCTGAGCAAAAGCACAAGGAAAATGAACGATGAACGGGCGCGAAGCCCGGTCAGGGCGAGCCGCGCGGCATTCCCGCGCGTGAAGTCAAAAGCCGCTGTACGCAGGCTTTTGACTTCCTGCCGGCGGGATTCACTTCCGCCGAGCAGTTTATATCATAGCGGTCAAAAAACTTGTTTTTTGACAAGCTAACAGGGACGGCCGCTCGGCCGTCCCTGCGTCTTTTATTTTGTCAGGATCTCGAACTCGCTGCCCTTTTCCTGAGAGGTGAAATCCACCTTTTTGGACTTGAGCAGCTTTTCCACATTGGTGCGGACATGGGCCTCGCTGGCCAGGATCTTCAGCCCCTTGCCGGGGTTGGCCTTCAAGGCCGCCGCCGTGAGCATCACGGGCTCCGGGCAGGACAGGCCTCTCACATCCACTTCGATATACTCGCTCATATTCCGACCCTCCTTTTCGGTCCCCTTATTGCTCTTGCTTGTTCAGATTGGTGGCGGCGATGATGAACAGCACCACGATGCAGCACACCAGCACGATCTTCCCCGCGGTGGCGGGGCCGCCGGCCACAGCCTCGGTGGTCTCGGTGGCAGCCGCGGCGGCGGCGCCGGCCAGACCAAAGTTATGGGCAAACGCGGCGCCCACCAGCAGCCCCAGGAACGTGATGGCGCTGTCGGAGGAGCCCTGGCCGGCCAGGATCAACTGGCGCAGCGGGCAACCGCCGGCCAGCACGGCGGCAAAGCCTACGGCATACATGCCCAGTATGTTCCACAGGTGCTGGGCGTGGGCGATGGGCTGGCCGGTGAAGCCGAAGTGGAACTTGCCGGTAGCCACGTTGTAGATCAGCAGCGCGCCGAACAGACCGCCCAGGATGCTCAACAGAGAGAAGTCCTTCATCAGAAACACGTCCCGCAGCCCGCCGGCAAAGCACATACGGCTCTTCTGGGCCAGGGCTCCGAACACCAGCGCCACCACCAGCGCCAGGATAGCGGGCGCGTGCATGCTGCCCGGGCCGGACTCGCTGACAGGGAACAGCGCGGTAGCCAGGCTCACCACCAGGCCCACGACCAGCAGCGCGGGCAGAAAGACGCCGTTGATCTTCTTCACCTCATGGGCGCGGCCCAGGCTGAAGCCCTTCTTCAAGAACAGGCAGCCGGTGCCGATGCCGGCGGCAAAGCCCACCAGGCCCACATAGGCGTTGGCGTCGCCGGCGGCCATACGGATCAGCATCCGCAGCGGGCAGCCCAGGAACACCAGCGCGCCGATCATCATGATGAAGCCCAGCAGGAACCGGATCACGGGGGACGAACCGGCGGTGGTCCGATACTCCTTGGTCGCCAGGGCGATCAGGAAGGAGCCGCACACGAAGCCCACGATCTCCGGCCGGTAATACTGCACCACCGGCGCGGTATGCAGCTTCAGACTGCCGGCCATGTCCCGGATGAAGCAGGCCACGCAGATAGCCATGTTGCCCGGGTTGCCGCTCACCGCCAGCACGATCGCCAGCACGCCGCACAGCAGGCCGGTGACAGCCAGCTTCCATTTTGTGTCAAAAAGACGATTCATAAGTTTTCCTCCCTCTGTGTTTGTGTCATTTGCACAAATTCATTATATGTTAACATTTTCCTTCTGTCCAATCGTATGTTTCGATAACCGTCGACATTTATAGCCTCTCTCTATAGAGCTGGGGATATGGGCGCAAAAAACACGCCCCCGATATGGCTCGGGAGCGTGTCTCTGGCGAAGACGTGTGGGAATCGAACCCACCCGGGACGCTCGTCACGCCCCACACTGGTTTTGAAGACCAGGAGGCACACCAGTTACCTATCCGTCCCCAAATTCAAAGTCTTCGCGCATGTCCATTATATTTGACCGACAGCGGAAAGTCAAATAAAAACGCGGTATATATCGAGATCTCGTATAGCTCCTCAGACCATGCAGGTGTGCATGGCCTCTTCCCGCAGGCCCACCTGCGCCATGACAGCCCGGATCTGCTCCTGGCTGTCCGTGGGCGCGCACCAGCAAAGGCCGCAGCCGGCGGAGATGGACCGAGGCACCGGGATCAGCCGTCCGGGAGCCTGCAGCTGCTTGCAGCGCTTCTCCATAGCCATGGCGTCGGCCGTGGTGTGGAATGTGACGATCAGCATCAATTCTTTCTTTCTCATGACCTCATGACCTCTCCCGTCCCCGCTCTCAGCAGGCCGTCTCCGCGGCCAGCTGCCGGACGGCCCGGACCGCGGCGTCCGCCTCGTCCTCGGTGTTGTAATAGGAAAAGCTGAAGCGGACCGCCCCCTGCTCCACCGTGCCCAGGGCCCGGTGCATCCGGGGCGCGCAGTGGGCGCCGGGGCGGGTGGCGATGGCGTGCTCTTCCGCCAGGGCGTCGGATATCTCCCCGGAGTCACAGTCCCGGATATTCAGCGACACGATGGCCGCCCGGTCCGAGGCGGTAAAGTCCCCGTAGACCGTCACGCCGTCCACATCGCGCACGCCCTCGTAAAACCGGCGCATCAGGGCCTGCTCATGGGCGTGGACGGTCTCCACGCCGGTCTGGAGCAGAAACTCCATCGCCGCCCCCAGGCCCGCCAGGCCGTGGCCGTTGAGGGTGCCCGCCTCCAGGCGGGTGGGGTACTCCGGCGGCTGGGTGCAGCTGTAGGACTGCACGCCGCTGCCGCCCACCTTCCAGGGGCGGATCTGAACGCCCTCCCGGACGCACAGCCCGCCCGTCCCCTGGGGACCCATCAGGCCCTTGTGGCCGGTGAAGCACAGCACGTCCACCCCCATCTTCTCCATATCGATGGGCAGGCATCCGGCTGTCTGGGACGCGTCCGCCACCAGCAGCAGGCCGTGCTGTCTCGTAAAGCGGCCGATCCGCGCCAGATCCAGCACGTTCCCCGTCAGGTTGGAGGCGTGGGTGCACACCACAGCCCGTGTCTCCGGCCGCAGCAGCCGGTCAAATCCGCCGTAGTCGATATTCCCCCGCCTGTCCGCCGGGACGAAGTCCAGGGAGATGACGCCCTCGCTCTCCAGCCGGTAGAGAGGCCGCAGCACGCTGTTGTGCTCCAGGTCCGTGCTGATGACGTGGTCGCCGGGGGCGAACAGCCCGTTGATGGCGATGTTCAGCGCCTCCGTGGCGTTGCCGGTGAACGCCACGTGGTCCGGCCGGGCGCAGCCGAACAGCTCCGCCGCCTTGCAGCGGGCGTCGTATATCACGCGGGAGGCCGACAGGGAGCTTCCGTGGGCGCCCCGGCCCGCGTTGCCCATGGACCGCATCGCCTCCGTCACGGCGTCGATCACCTGCGGCGGCTTGATAAGCGTGGTAGCCGCGTTATCCAAATAGATCATACCGGTCCCTCCCCTTTGCTTCCCGGGAAAATTATATTATCCGCCGCGCCGAAAGTCAATGGCGCGTTCCCCAACAGCCCCGACAGGCCCGCCCCGGGGCCCGTCGCGGCAAGCGCGCTGGGTAAGCGCGCTTATCATTTATTGTAAACTTCTATAAAAGCATGGAAAGTATTGCCTTTTCCATGGCATATAGTGTATGATTAACACAAATACCTGACTGCGTTCCGCACGATTTTGGCGACAATTTCCAAGCATGCAGTTTTTGGAGGCGAATCGGATTTGACAGGCCGGTATACCGTCATCACAAACAACCCGCTGGTCCTGGAGAATCTGAAAGGCCGCGTGCCGGTGGCATACCGCGACGTCTCCTATGTCGAGCTGCTGCGGGAAGTGCGAGACCAGATCCACAAGGGCGGGAAGCTCTTGACGCATCCCCTGTCGGGGAGCGTAAAGCCGGGCGAGACGCCGTATAAGTCAGTGATGCTGTTGAGCGGAAAGGGGGATGTGGACGAGCGTTCGCTGGACCTGATCGAAAACGCCATTCAGGCCTGCTCGAAATTCCAGCGGAAAGGGCCGTACCGGCCGGAGGTGGACAAGGACTTCCAGCTGGTGGACTGGACGCTGCTGGAGGGCGCCATCGCCTCGGCGGGCGAATAGGCGGCGGCAACAAACGCAAAAACTGATCCCGGGGCGGCCGGCCGCCGTCCCGCAGCGATCATTGTAAGGAGGGAATAGGAACTTGAAACTGGAAATTGGCAACATTTTCATCAAAGACATCCAATTTGCAGCAGAGGCCAAGATCGCCGACGGCGTGCTCTATGTGGATAAAGCCGCGCTGGAGAAGGTGGTCCTGGCCGACGAGACCATCAAGTCCGTGACGTTCGACATCGCCAAGCCCGGCGAATCGGTCCGCATCACGCCCGTCAAGGACGTGATCGAGCCCCGGGTGAAGGTCGAGGGCCGCGGCGGTATCTTCCCCGGCGTCATCGCCAAGGTGGATACGGTGGGCTCCGGCAAGACCCATGTGCTCAAGGGCATGGCGGTAGTCACGGCCGGTAAGATCGTGGGCTTCCAGGAGGGCGTCATCGACATGTCCGGCCCCGGCGCGGCGTACACGCCGTTCTCCCAGACGCTGAATCTTGTCATGGTGTGCGAGCCCGTGGACGGGCTGAAGCAGCATGACTACGAGAAGGCGGTCCGGCTGGCCGGCCTGCGCGTGGCGGTGGCTCTGGGCGAGCTGGGACGGAACGTGACCCCCGACGAGACGAAGGTCTATGAGACCTGCGGCATCAAGGAGGGCATCGAGAAGTACCCCGACCTGCCCCGGGTGGCCTATGTGCAGATGCTGCAGAGCCAGGGCCTGCTGCACGACACCTACGTCTACGGCGTGGACGCGAAGAAGACCCTGTCTACCATCCTCTGCCCCACCGAGACCATGGACGGCGCCATCATCTCCGGCAACTGCGTGTCGGCGTGCGACAAGAACCCCACCTACGTCCATGAGAACAACCCCGTGGTGGAGGACCTCTTCGCCCAGCACGGCAAGACCCTGAACTTCGTCTGCCAGATCATCACCAACGAGAACGTGTACCTGGCGGACAAGCAGCGTTCCTCCGACTGGACGGCAAAGATGTGCCGCATGCTGGACCTGGACGGCGTCATCGTCTCCCAGGAGGGCTTCGGCAACCCGGACACCGACCTGATCATGAACTGCAAGAAGATCGAGGCCGAGGGCGTCAAGACCGTCATCATCACCGACGAGTACGCCGGACAGGACGGCAAGAGCCAGTCTCTGGCAGACGCCGACGCGTCGGCCGACGCGGTGGTCACCGGCGGCAACGCCAACGAGGTCGTCATCCTGCCCAAGATGGACAAGGTGATCGGCACCCTGGACTATATCAACAAGATCGCCGGCGCCAGCGCCGAGACCCTGCAGCCGGACGGCTCGCTGAAGGTGGAGCTCCAGGTCATCACCGGCGCCACCAACGAGACCGGCTTCCTGAAGCTGAGCGCACGGTAAGAGAGGAGGAAACGAAAGTATATGGCAAAACTGAGAGTCGTCCACTATATCAACCAGTTCTTCGCCCAGATCGGCGGCGAGGAAAAGGCTGATTATCCCGCCGAGCTGCGCGCTGGCGAAGTGGTAGGCCCGGGCATGGCCCTGATGCAGAAATTCGGGGACGAAGCCGAGATCGTGGCTACCGTCGTCTGCGGCGACTCCTACTTCAACGAGAACATCGACAAAGCCACGGCGGACATCCTGGAGATGGTGAAAAGCCAGTCTCCCGACGTGTTCGTGGCCGGTCCCGCCTTCAACGCCGGCCGTTACGGCGTGGCCTGCGGCACCATTGCCGCGGCCGTGCAGGAGCAGCTTGGCATCCCGTCCGTGACGGGCATGTACGTTGAAAACCCCGGCGCGGATATGTTCAAGACCAAAATCTATATCGTGTCCACCAAAAACAGCGCGGCCGGTATGCGCGACGCCGTTGCCAAGCTGGCCCCCCTGGCCGTGAAGCTGGGCAAGGGTGAGCGCATCGGCGCCTCCGCCGAGGAGGGCTATATCCCCAACGGCGTGCGCGTCAACTTCTTCGAGAAGGAGCGCGGCTCCGCCCGTGCGGTGAAGATGCTCATCAAGAAGCTGGCCGGCAAGCCCTTCGAGACCGAGTTCCCCATGCCCGTGTTCGACCGCGTGGCGCCCAACCCGCCCGTGAAGGACATGGCCCACGCCAAGATCGCGCTTGTCACCTCCGGCGGCATCGTGCCCAAGGGCAACCCGGACCACATCGAGAGCTCCAGCGCCTCCCATTACGGCGAGTATGACATCACCGGCGTCATGGACCTGACCGCGGACACCTTCGAGACCGCCCACGGCGGCTACGATCCGGTCTACGCCAATGCCGACGCCGACCGCGTGCTGCCCGTGGACGTGCTGCGCGATCTGGAGAAGGAGGGCCGCATCGGCTCCCTGCACCACCTGTATTACGCCACCGTCGGCAACGGCACGGCCGTGGCCTCCGCGAAGAAATTCGCGGCGGAATTCGCAAAGAAGCTGAAGGATGACGGCGTAGACGCCGTGATCCTAACATCAACTTGAGGGACTTGTACTCGTTGCGGCGCAACGATGGTTAAAGAAGTGGAGCGGGCCGGTCTGCCTGTCGTTCACATGTGCACTGTCACCCCGATCTCCATGACGGTGGGCGCGAATCGTATCGTGCCTACCATAGCGATCCCTCACCCCCTGGGTAATCCGGCTCTGGAGCCCGCGGAGGAAAAAGCGCTCCGCCGCCGTTTGGTGGAACGCGCCCTTAAAGCTCTGGAAACAGAGGTCACCGATCAGACCATCTTTGAGGACTGATCGCCATGTATGCCTTTCGGGGCCCGGCCTGCCGCCGGACCCCGAAAGTTTACGGAGGATGTTCAATGAATTTCTATGAAAGAGCCCTCGCGCTGCGGGATGATACCGTCGCTGACCGGCGGTATCTGCACACCAACGCGGAGGTGGGCCTGCATATGCCGAAGGCGAAGGCCTATATCATGGACAAGCTGCGCCAGTATGGCCTGGAGCCCGCCGAGTGCGGCGAGGGCGTGACGGCCACCCTGGGCCGCGGCGGCAAGACCCTGCTGCTGCGGGCGGACATGGACGCGCTGCCCATGGCGGAGGAGAGCGGAGAACCCTTCGCCTGTCCCACCGGCGAGGCGGCCCACGCCTGCGGCCATGACAATCACGCCGCCATGCTCCTGACGGCGGCGCGGATGCTCAAGGAGAGCGAGGACCAGCTGGAGGGCGCCGTCAAATTCATGTTCCAGCCCGCCGAGGAGACCTTCCAGGGCAGCCGGAACATGATCGAGCACGGCATCCTGGACGGCGTGGACGCCGCGCTGGCCTACCATGTGGGCCCCGGCAAGATGCCTGTGGGCATTTATATGTATAACGCCGGCGGCACCATGATGTTCTCCAACGACGGCTTCACCATCACGGTGAAGGGCCACGGCGGCCACGGGGCCTATCCGCACACCAGCGTCGATCCCATCAACATCGGCGTGCACATCCATCTGGCCCTGCAGGAGCTGATCGCCCGGGAGAGCGACCCCTCTCACGCCTGCGTGCTGACCGTGGGCCAGTTCACCGCCGGCTCCGCCCCCAACATCATCCCGGACACCGCCGTGCTGCGGGGCACCATCCGTGCGGATAAGCCGGAGGCCCGGGACAAGCTGGTCCGCCGGGTGCAGGAAGTGGCCCCGGCCGTGGCCGCCGTGTACGGAGGCAGCGCGGAGGTGGATCTGGCTGCCGGCGTGCCGCCGCTGATCTGCGATGAGAAGCTGGTCAACGAGATGGTGGGCTATATGCAGGAACTGTCCTTCCCCGGCTCCATGCCCTACCCCGGCGTACAGGCCAGCGCCAGCGAGGACTTTGCCCTGGTGGCGGAAAAGGTCCCCGCCGCCTTCATGTACCTGTCCGCCGGCTACCTGGACGAGCGGGGCGAGTGGCCCGCCCACAACCCCAAGGTCCGGTTCAACGAGGACGTGCTGCCCATCGGCGCGGCCTGTCTGGCCCACTGCGCGGTCCGCTGGCTGCAGAACAACAAATAAAATATTGAAAGAGAGGAAGAATCCATGGCAACTATGAGAGACATCGCGACCAGCCCGCTGCTGCTGGTACTGGTCGCTGTCGGCCTGGCGTATATCGTCGGGTTCTCTGTCCTGTATCTAGTCAAGGCGTATAAGCGCGCCCAGGCGCTGGGCGTCACCAAGGAAGATCTTATGCGGGTCATCAAGACCAGCGCGGTCTCCTCCATCGTCCCCGCCATCTCCATCGCCATCGGCCTGTTCGCCCTCATCGGCGCGCTGGGCACCGTCTGGTCCTGGTGGCGGCTGAGCGTTATCGGCTCGCTGTCCTATGAAACGCTGTTTTCCGGCAACATCGCCGCGGCTCTGGGCTATACCAGCTCCGCGGAGATGATGAGCACCGCCAGCGGCCAGGAGTTCGGCATCATCATGATCCTCATGAGCGTGGGCATGCTCAGCGGGTTTTTGATCCTGATCCCCTTCGGCAAGAAATACGCCTCCAGCGTGGACAAGTCCCAGGGCGCGACCAACCCCTGGAAGATGGTCTTCAGCGGCTGCTTCATGCTGTGCCTGCTGGCCGTGTACGTGCCCGTGCTGCTGTTTGGCGACACCGTCCAGGCGGCGGTCATGCTGACCGGCCTGGTGGTGGCTGTCGTTCTGGGCATTCTGGCAAAGAAACCCAAGCTCGGTTGGCTCAACGACTTCATCATGGCCATATCCATGATCGCCGGTATGGCCTCCGCCCAGCTCTGGCTCAACCTTTTCGGTTGATCGATAGGAGGATATGAAAATGAGTAAAAAGAACAGCAATCCTGTCACGCTCGATCCCTTCCAGGCGTGGTGCCACCGCTGGGGCCGCGTGGGAACGGTCATCGCTCTGATCTATATGATCGCCCTTCCCCTGGTCGTGCTGAAGGTCTATGACAGCGTGCCCCCCATCGGGCAGGTATTCAACCTGACTACCTTTGGCCTGCTGATCATCTACATCGCCGTGGGCATCTCCGAGGCTCTCAGCTACATCCCCATCATGGGCGCCTCCTCTTACCTGGGCTTCATCACGGGCAACATCATGAACCTGAAGGTGCCCGTGGCTATCAACGCCATCAAGACCGCCAACCAGGAGCCCAGCACCCCCGCCGGCGACTGCGTGGCCGCCATCGGCATCGCGGTCAGCTCCATCGTCACCGTCATCATCCTGGCTATCACGGCGGCGCTCAGCTCCCAGCTCAGCTTCCTGTATGACATCCCCGCCTTCCGTACCGCCTCCGACTACCTGATCCCGGCCCTGTTCGGCTCCATGACCCTGGGCCTGTTCGCCAGCACCAGCTCCGGCAGCAAGGTAGTCAAAAACGGCATCATGGGCGTGGTCCCCGTCATCGTCATCGTCAGCTTCATCACCCTGGGCGCCCGCATCGTCGGCGGCACCGCCGCTTCCACCGCCATCATGGGTCTGGTGGGCCCCATCATCATGGTGATGCTCCCCATCGCCATCCTGTCCTCCTGGATCATGTACAAGAAGGGCATCATCAAGGTGGTGGACAACACCGCCGCTGCCTCCGGGAAAAAGGAAGAGGACAAGTAAGCGGCTCCAAACACACCCCCGGCGGGACATCCCGCCTGTTGCAAAGACTGCCTGACCGAAGGTCAGGCAGTCCTTTTTTCGCATATTTACCGCTGTTTTCTTCTTCTCCTGTTCACGACCATGGCAAGGCCGGTGCAGGACGCGCCCAATAGCAGCAGCCAGGGCGCCGCCGAGGCGTCATCCCCCGTCATAGGCGCCGTGCCGACCGCGCCGCCGGACCTGGTCGTGGTCCCCGGCTGGGACCCGGGGCCTGACGGTCCGGGGTCGCCGCCGGGACCGTCAGGGTCGGTACCGGGACCGCTGGGGTCCGTACCGGGACCGGGCGACGTCACTTTCTCGTTGGTGAACGCCGCCACCGCCTCGCTGTCGGCGGGGATGGTCCCGTTGGCGTTAACAGCGGTGGTCTTATAGTCGGCCGACTCTGTCTCGGACACCTGGTATCTCTTTCCGGCGGGCAGGCCGGAAATGGTCTTGCTCCCGCCGTCCTGCAGCGTGAAGGTAGTCAAGCCGGCCCCGTCAAATACCGTGTCGCCGTAGGTCTCGTTTTCGGCATCCTCCACATGCACCTGGAAGGTGAAGTCCTGACCGGCGTCGCCGCCGATGACGGTCTTTGTCACCTTCAGGCTGCCCGTAGCGGTCGGCGGGACCGGGGGGGACTTCGGCAAAACGATATTGGAAATGGTGCTTGTCAGCATCGTTTCCGACCCGCACTGCACGCTGGCCCGGTTGTACACCGTGGGCACACTCTCGCCATAGGCCTCCCCCGCAAGCGTGCCGCCGGAGGCGTAGCGCCAATCCTCGTCCGCGTTCTCGTTCACCTGTACGGTGATCTTGATGGCCCCGGCATCGCCGGGGTGTTGGTCTTCATAATGCCAGGCGTAGCTGTCGCCTGTCTTGCTAAAGCCGGTGGGGACCGCGCCGGTGAAGCTGGCGGTCTTGAAATCCACGCCGGGGTCGAACAGGTCCGTGACGGTGACGGAGGAGCTGTCGGAGAAGTTCGCCCAGCTCACATCGTATGTCAGCGTGTCGCCCTCGTTGACCGTATCGCCCGCCGTACCGCTGGTCTTGCTGACGGCGGCGTTCAAAAACAGGATGGAGCCGCTCTCGCCGCCCGCGGCGTCCGTGATGGTGGGCGTGCCCACGGACAGCTCCCCGCCGCCCGCGTCGGTCACGACGAAGGTGACCGTGTACACCGTCTTGTCGTAATAGATACCAGGCTCCGAGCCGGCCACCTCGGACACCGTATAGGTATAGGTCCCCGCCTGGGTGAAGGTGATGGGACCGAAGCTGAACGTACCGCTGCCGTCTGTGGTGTCCTCCGTCACGTCCGGCATGGGCACGACGCCCAAGTCAAGGGGCATGATCTCCGGCTGGGTCCCGCCGGCGTTGGCGGACGGGTCCCCGCTGGACGGATCTCCGCCCGGCGTTTCGGTCAGTCCCTCTCCCGGCTGGGTGGTGGTCTCACCGGCCGGAGGCGTCTGCTCCCCCTCCGGCGTCTGTCCCGCATTCGGGCCCGGCTCGGGCACGCCCTCGCCGGCAGTCCGCATAGACAGCAGGGCCGGGGCCCGCATGGCCGCCACGCCCACGGGCCGGACGGCGGCCCCCAGCAGCACAGGCTGCACCACAGCCTCCGCCGGGGCAGCCGTGTCCTCCGGGGCGGGCGTGTCCGTCGGGGCCGGCGTGTCCGTCGGGACAGGCGTGTCCTCCGGGGCCGGCGTGTCCGCCGTGGCAGGCGTGTCTTCCGGAGCGGGCGTGTCCGCCGTGGGACCGTCCATCCCCGGCGTCCCCTCATTCGGCTGCGGCTCCGCGTCGGGGGATGCCTCCGGGTCGGGCACAGGCACCGACATGATCGCGGGAAGGGCGATGTTCGCCGTGCCGGCCTCCAGCTTAAAGGTGAACGTCTGACCCGCGCCGCCGTTGGCAAAGACCTTGGTGCCCATGATATACGCGACGCCGGGATCGACCGGGATGGTCTCGTTGGCAAAGACGGCCAGCTCCGTGGGCGAAGCGGTCTTGTCCGTCCCGTCCACCAGGATGGAGGCGACTTGCAGCACGCCGCCGTCCTCTACTACCGTCACCACGACATCGTGGTGCGTTTCGTCATACTTATAATTGCCGACGCCGGCCTCCTCCCAGAGCGTGTAGGCATACTCGCCGGCCTTGGCGTAGGTGATGGGGCCGAAGGAGATATGCCCGTCGGCGGTGTTCTTCGCGGTCATATTCACCCCCTCGCCCTGCAGGCGGAAGGTGAACAGGTCGGCGTCCATGGCGGTCATGCCGTCCAGGGTCTTGGCGGCTCCCAGGTTCACATAGATCGCATCCGGCGCCGGCGGGGCCGCGTACGTGTTGGCGAACACCGCGCCCGCCTCGCTCATGGCATAGGCGTAGCTGCTGTCCTCGGCAACGGAGTCCGTATCGGTCAGCGTCACCGGGGCGGCCAGGCCGCCGCCCTCCACCGTGACGGACGTGACGGTTATCTTGTCCAGGCCGGCCGACAGCTCGGTCGTGACCTTCACCGTGTATGTCCTGCTGTCGTAGGTGAAGCCCGCCTCGCCGTCGTTTTTCTCGGACACGGTATAGGTATAGGTCCCGGGCACGTAATACGCCTGCTCATCCATGAGCGTGACGGCCACGGGCGCGCCATCGTTGTTGACGGTGGCGGTGACCTCCGCCGGGTCCCCGCCCGCTTCGGCCGCCACCTGGAAGGTGAAGCCTCGCTGCAGCGTGCCTGGCAGACTGCCGGTCAGGGTCTTTTCGGTAGTCAGCGTCACATAGGCCGGCTCCACGGGGCTGACCCCCGCCGTCGGCATGCCCAGGCGGGCGTTCAGATAGTCGGCCAGGGTCGCGCCGGATATTATGCAGGGGTCAAGGGACATCTCGTTCAACTGGTCCTGTGCGTATTGCCCGCGCCCATCGTAGCCGTAGTCCCCGAGCCGCTCCGCGAGCTTTTCGTCCACCCACGCGGCCAGATTTTCGGTCATGGCCGCCCGATCGACCGCCGCCGGCTCATTCGCCGCGCCCATCCGGAACGTCACTCCGGCATCCGTCGTGCTTAGGGCCACATAGCTCTCATGGCCGGTCGGGGGCACAACGGAGAAGTCGACTTCATTATAGTCCCCGGCGTTCGCCGCCGTCAGGGACGCGAACTGCCCGTTGTCGTCCTTAGCCGGGTCCAGGGTCAGGGTATAGCTGCCCATGGCAAGGCCCTTCAGGTCCTGATCGGCGCTGAGGTAGAGGCTCACATTGCCCTCCGCGTCCGGCGACGCGGACCCCACCAGACCGCTATAGAGCGTAAAGCTGACGCTCTTGTTGGTAAAGGTCTCGTCGGGCACACCCTCCAGGCTGGCCCTTGTCACGTCCGCGGTCAGGGTGAGCATCTTGTCGCTCTCCGCCGCCAGCCGGGCCTCCAGGGACGCCTTGGACGCGCGCACCATCAGCGACAGCTCCCCGGTCGCCACATAGGTGGTATGCACGGCCACGGCGGGGTCGGGCGCGGCGGCCGCCGCGCCCACAGGGGCTTTGAGGTCAGCGTAGGCCAAGTCCGTGATAAGGCTCCTCTCGTTACGGCCCTCCGGGGCGGTGGGCTCGTAGGACACCGTCAGCTTATACCGCTTGGGGGTGGCGTCCTGAACGGGCGTCGCCGCGTTGGCCGAAAGGGTCCTGTCAAAGCTCGCGTCGTCGGTGACGGCGGCCCATTGATAGGTGATCTTGCCCAGCACGTCGGCCTCATAGGCGTCGCCGCCGGTCTGGGTGCCGTGGTCATGGTCGCCGCCGACGGGCACGGCGGGCAGGAAGCTATAGTCCAGCGAGACCGCCGCGCCGGTCAGCAGTTCGTCCAGGAACAGGCCGAAGTCTGTCTCCAGGTCGGCCCCGGCGTATTTTTCGGGATGCTCGGTCAGATACCGCTTGACATACTCGTAGTAATACCCGCTGCCGTCGGGCTCCAGTTCATTCGGCTCGTCGTGGGCACTGTGCCGCAAATGATCCAGGTCCCCGATCTCCCCCTCGGCGCTTTCAAACAGGGCCTTCAGCGCTGCCGCGGGGTCCGTGCTCTCGCCCACGTAGCGCACGTCCACCATCGGGACCGTGGCCATGGAATAGGGCTGCACGTTCAGCTGGATACGGGGGAAACCCTTGGAGGGCAGCAGGTTGGCAGTGTTCGCCGCCCTGTCGGTGCCGGAGCTGGGCGAACTGTCGTCCGGGTCGAAGACATAGTTCTGCATTGTACCCGGACCCTGGGCCAGCAGGCCGTCGCCGCCGATGAAGTCCTCCTTGGCCCGGAGTTTGATGGTACCCTGCCAGGTATAGATGTTGTTGCTGCCCACGTTGCTGCGGGGGATCGTCTGATTATCCCACTGCAGATAGTACAGCCCTGCGTCCTCGTCATAGTATAGCCGCGATTCCATGCCGTTAAACTCGACCGTCACAAAACGAGCTGTAAGGAGGTCCGAGTCATAACTACTATCGGCACCCCGCTGGATATGACCGCCTTCGCCCAGGTGGATGATGTTCTCGTTATAGTTCCATGACCCCACCAGGTCGAAGCGGGGGTCGATGTACTGCTTCACGGAATACCCGTGCAGGCCGAAGGGCATTTTGCCCATGACGTCGTCCTCGAACACGCTCGCCAGCCCATCTGTGCCGCTGGCTGTGAAATACAACGACTTCCCGTCGCTGCCCTCGCTGGCGATGGCCTTCAAAAACGCGTCCGACGTACCGGTGACGACCGTGCCGCTGGTCAGCCGGACCACGAAGATCGTGAAGGTATTCTTCAATTCTTTGGCCAGTGTTACGGCCTTTGTCGCCTGGATCTGCGGGTCCTCAGGGCCGGACACGCTTTCTATACCTTTCAGCTCGTCGTCCGCGCCGTCGGTGAACAGGACGATGTACTTTGCCGCGTCCGATCTGACGCCGCCCGCAAGCTGCTCCTGAAACGCTTTCAGGCCGGTATAGGCGTAGGTGCCGCCGGTCATCACGTAGTTATAAAGGTTGACGTTGTTGCCCGCGTCATCCTGCACCGTATCATAAGAGCCAGCCTTGGCGTGGCCGCCTCCCGTATCCTCGCCCCGGTTCAGGCTCATGAGGCCGGTGGAGGCGGTCTCGCTGTCGGTCCAGTTCTGCATCAAAAGCTGGTCCGTATGGGACTCAAAACTGTCCGAGCTGAACCGCACGGCGGACAGGCGGCTGCCCGGCGCGGCCGTCCGCAGCTGCTGGATAAACCGGTTCAGGGCGTTATCCAGCATCTTATGCTTGTTCTGAATGTGATAGCCCACCTGTTCGACGATAACGGGCTCGTCCTCCACCATGCCCTTGGCCGGACTGAAGATGCAGCGAAGGACGACCCGGCCTTTTTCCCCATAGGGATACGCATCATAACTATCGTCGGCCAGGCGCGCGAAATAGAACCGGCAGGGGGTGATGTCCGTGATCGTCTGGCCACTAATGCTGTTCTGCTTTTTATCCCGATCTTCAACGGTGGCATAGAGCTTTGTGTCATAAGGTTTGGCTTGATCCCAATCGATATAGCGGTCGTTTCCGTCCGTTATTATATTGCCCGCGGCGTCTTTTGGGATGTCCACGGTTTGCGGGGGGGTGGGGTACTTTTCTGTCGAATCCCCAACGGTGCCGAGGAAATGCAGGCTCTTGGCAGAGCCGGCGGCCATGATGTTGTCATAGTTGCCGGTGGAGTTCACATAATACCAACCGGCCAGTTTCGTCTGGCTGGGAAGCGTAACGCTATCCCTGTCGCTTATCAGCATATCCGCGCCGGTGCTGTCGAAGTGGGCGTACTCCCCCGCGCCGACCGCGTCGAACACCGTCTTCGTGGACGTGGAGACGCTATACAGGTCCTCGACCTCGCCTTTCCCCAGCGCGCGGTCATAGACATATACCTCGTCGATCTGCAGGGTGGGGCCGGATTTGAATGGGTCGGAGCCGCCCAGTTTAAACTTAAGACTTGTGGCGCCGCTAAAGTCTACGGTACCCTCTGCCTTGTTCTCTCCCCCATCTGTGTAGGTCGCCCTTTGGCCATCCACATAGGTCGTCACATGCCCATTCTGCACCACGAAGGTGAAAACCCGCCAGTTTTTGAGAGTGTATTTTCCGTAGTTGGCTTTACTTTCTTTGCTGGTGCTGAGGGCGTTATGCACATCAATCAGCGCAGATGTGCCGTTAGCCGCACTCCACCGGACATGATTTTGACTAGTGCCTGCACCCCTGGTTCCCCGAAGGATGGTGTATAGTCCATTACCGCTCTCATCTGTGATCGTCACAAGATCCTGCGCCTGACCGCCTGAGGTATCTTTTTCATTGATCTTATCCGCAGTATCTGTCTTGACCGCGAAAGAGATGGTGAATTCCTGGGGGTTACTCACCACCGCGTCCAAATCCAGCACGGATTGGTGAGCGCCGTCCTTTCTATAAATCTGGAAAGCGCCGTTTTTGGTTCCATCAGCAGATTCACTCGTCTTATTGTTCCCTCCGTCTTTGGACAAAACGGCTTCGCTGCCACCCGACGCGCCGTTTTTCAGAAAGTTCGGCTCACCGCTTCCGCTCCGGTCGAACTGATACAGTCCCACCAGGTTCTTTTCCAGCGGGTTTTCCGTCCCGCCCGTGTTGCCGTCCCAGTAGCCCAGGGGCACCAGCTCCCGCACCGTGTCCCGCCTGTCGTAGACATAATACTGATAGTCGTTATAGGCAAGAGATGTGTTATCCGTATAGCTTGGGTTGAGCAGCTTGTTTACCGCGTCCTGGGGAAGGAGCACGAATTCCCCGTATTGCTTATAAACCGCCTCATAAACCTCGTTATAGTCCGAACCGCCGCCGGCATACTCGATCCATGTAGGTGCGAAATCGTAATCCTTATCTCTCTCTCCCCGGCTGAAAACACCGGTCCCTTTATCGACATCATCGTCCAGGAAGGCCATGGAGCCGGAGGCGTCCAGAATGAACCCCACGTCCGTGGGGTTGTTTTGCGCGAACCAGGACTCCAGCGTCACGTCGAAGGTGCGGCCGTCGTTCAGGGGCGTGTTGAGATCGCTGTAATTCTTCGAGGTCGTGGCCGCGACTTCGGCGTACGCCTCCGTGTGCAGACCCATGGCCGTGTTGTAGACCTTGTCGCCGACCGACACGCCGCTCAGGCCGTCGATCTTTTGGATTTCCGCGAGATTTGTATCGTCCACCACCACCACGTCCTGTTCATCGGGCAGGACGTTACTCGCATCGCCGGCGGAAAAGTTCGCGCTGAAGTGGGACACATTGTAGTGGTAATAGACGTGGAGGATCACCAGTGGCGTGCTGGATTCATATCTGATCGTGGCCTTGGGGGCATCAGGGTCGCTGGTATCGATCGTGACCGCCGCGTCGCCATTCTCCACGGAGAAACCGGAAAAGGACTCGACCTCGTTGCCCGCGCCGTCCATTATGGGCTGCGGCGTGATGGTGATGACCCCGTCCTCGGCCACAAAAATATCTGTTGGATCGTTACTTACGCCCACACTACCCGTGCCGTCCGAGGCGATGGATCCCGAGTAATTCTTATCACTTGTGTTCAGATATTCGTGGTAGATCCAAATCTCGGTCTGCGCCACGCCCCCGCCCTCTGACGCCAGCGCCGGCAGGGCCATCTCCACCAGCCCCAGGCACACGCAAAGGCAAAGGGCCGCCGCCAGGACCCGCCGCAAGACGTTTCTGCACTTCATCGCTCTTCCTCCCCGTGAACAGATATGTTGCCGGTCCCCGGTCAGAAAAGTACAGGTTGATTGACAGGGGACTACCAGTCACGGGCAGAGATTGACATAACGCCAAATAGCGTCTGTTTGTACGGTTCCTTGCGCAAAAAAGTCGGTCAAATCGGCGAAAATCCGTGTGAAAAGTATTGAACTTTAAGGCGGTATCTGATAAAATTCGATAGCATAATATGTATTATTGCATGTCTGCGTTGTCGCGGTCGTGCGGTAGTCCCCTGTCAATCAACCTGTACTTTTTCGGCCAGGCTGTCGGCCTCCATCCACTTGGCAAAGGTCGTGCGGGACACGCCCAGGCGTTTCGCCGCGCCCCGGGCCGAGATGGCCCCCGCCTCCCAGGCGGCGCGCATCTCCTCCAGCCCCTCCGGCGGCGGCAGAGGCCGCCGACCGAAGCGGACGCCCCGGGCTTTCGCCGCCGCGATGCCCTCCGCCTGCCGCTGGCGGATGAACTCCCGCTCCGTCTGGGCCACATAGCTCAAAAGCTGCAAAACTATGTCCGCGATGAGCGTGCCCGTCAGGTCCTTGCCCTGCCGGGTGTCCAGCAGGGGCATGTCCAGCACCACGACGGACACCTTTTTCTCCTTGGCGAGCAGCCGCCATTGCTCCAAAATTTCATCATAATTCCGTCCCAGCCGGTCGATGCTCTTGATCACAAGGGTGTCCCCCGGCTCCATCTTTCGCAGCAGCCGCCGGTAGGCCGGCCGGTCGAAGTCCTTGCCCGACTGCTTGTCGGCGTAAACGCATCGGTCCTCCACCCCGAACCGCGCCATGGCGATCCGCTGACGGTCCAGGTTCTGGTCCCGGCTGGACACGCGGATATATCCGTATACCATTTTTGATCCCCCTCTCCTTTCTTCATGAACTACCATACCCATTTTCGCGCCGCCATCGGCGCGGCGCCATCCGTCCGGGACCTTGACAGGCCCCGCCGGCCGATGCTATAATACCAATATGTGGTTCTCGGTGGCCCGCCGGGCGCGTTGGCGCGCTCCCGGCCGTTATTTTACAAAAAAGGTACGTTCGCCCTCGAAAAAGGGCGTGCGTACCTCTTGTTCATTTTGAGGAGGCTTTTTCATGCAAGATCAGGTGCGCGGCATCCTGCAGGCGGTGCAGGGCGGAGCCATGAGCGTGGACGATGCGCTTTTGAAGCTGAAGACCGCCCCCTTTGAGGACATCGGCTACGCCAAGGTGGACCTGCACCGGCAGGTGCGCCAGGGGGTGCCGGAGGTGATATACGGCGCGGGCAAGACCCCGGAGCAGATCGCCGGCATCCTCTCCGCCATGCGGCAAAACGGCCAGGACCGGGTCCTTGTCACCCGCCTGAGCCCCGAAGCGGCCAGCCAGGTGGACAAGCTCTTTCCCCTGACCTATCACCCGGACGCCAGGATCGGCCTGGCCGGAGATATGCCCGCCCCGGACGGCATCGGCCCCGTGGTGGTGGCTACCGGCGGCACCAGCGACATCCCCGTGGCGGAGGAGGCGGCCCTGACCTGTCAGGCGCTGGGCAACCAAGTGGTCCGGCTGTACGACGTGGGAGTGGCGGGGCTCCACCGGACCCTGGCCCACCTGGACCAGATCATGTCCGCCAGCGTCATCATCGCCATCGCCGGGATGGAGGGGGCCCTTGCCAGCGTCATCGGGGGGCTGGCGGACTGCCCGGTGATCGCCGTGCCCACCAGCGTGGGCTACGGCGCGGCCTTCCAGGGCCTCAGCGCGCTTTTGAGCATGCTCAACTCCTGCGCCAGCGGCGTGGCCGTGGTGAACATCGACAACGGCTTCGGCGCGGGATATCTTGCCAGCCTTATCAACCACATGGAGGCGAAAAAATGAAAACTCTCTATCTGGACTGCTCCATGGGCGCGGCGGGCGATATGCTCACGGCGGCCCTGTTGGAGCTTTTGCCGGACCCGGACGGCTTCGTGGACCGGCTCAACGCCCTGGGCATCCCCGGCGTGCGCTATGCCGCCGCCCGGACCATTAAGGGCGGCGTCGCCGGCACCCAAATGACCGTCACCGTCCATGGCGCGGAGGAGGACGATCACGACCACGACCACGATCACGACCACGACCACGGCCACCATCACGACCATGAACACCATCACGACCACGGCCACCACCACAGCGGGATGGGGGACGTGGAGCGGCTGGTCCGGGACCGGCTGGCCTTGCCGGAGGCGGTGAAGGCGGACGTGCTGGCGGTCTACAGGCTGATCGCCCAGGCGGAGAGCCAGGTCCACGGCGTGCCGGTAACAGAGGTCCACTTCCACGAGGTGGGCGCGCTGGACGCGGTGGCGGACGTGGCGGCGGTGTGTCTGCTGCTGCGGGAGCTGGCCCCGGACCAGATCGTGGCCTCCCCGGTGCAGGTGGGCGGCGGCCAGGTCCGCTGCGCCCACGGCATTTTGCCGGTGCCCGCCCCCGCCACGGCCCTGCTTTTGCGGGACGTGCCCATCTGCGGCGGCGCGGCGGAAGGGGAGCTTTGCACCCCCACCGGCGCGGCCCTTTTGAAGCGTTTCGCCACTCGCTTCGGCCCTCTGCCCCCCATGCGGGTGAAGGCCGTGGGCTACGGCATGGGCAAGCGGGACTTCCCCCCCGCCGTCAACTGTCTGCGGGCCATGCTGGGCGAGACAGAGGACGGGACCGACGCGGTGCTGGAGCTTAGCTGCAACGTGGACGACATGACCGCCGAGGAGCTGGGCTTCGCCATGGAACGGCTCTTCGACGCCGGGGCCAAGGAGGTCTACACCGTGCCCATCGGCATGAAAAAGTCCCGGCCCGGCACCCTGCTGCGGGTCCTATGCTCCGGGCAGGACCGGGAGCGGATGCTGCGGGTCCTGTTCCGGCACACCACCACCATCGGCGTGCGGGAGACGCAGGCCCGGCGGTATGTGCTGGACCGGCGGACCGAAACGCTGGACAGCCCCTGGGGCCCCGTGGGCCGGAAGATATCCGCCGGCTGGGGCGTCAGCCGGAGCAAGTATGAGTACGAGGATCTGGCCCGGATCGCCAGGGAACAGGACATGTCCCTGGAGGAAGTCCGCCGGGCCCTGGAGGATCGGTCATGACGGACGCTCTGCGGGCAAAAGAGGCCGCCCTGGACGCCTATCTGCGCTCCCTGGGCGGGGTGGCGGTGGCCTTCTCCGCCGGGGTGGACTCCACGTTCCTGCTGGAAGCGGCCCGCCGTGCGCTGGGAGACAACGCCGTGGCGGTGACGGCCCGGTCCTGTCTCGTTCCCGACCGGGAAACGGCGGAGGCCCAGGCTTTCTGCCGGGACCGGGGCATGGAGCAGATCGTCCTGGACTTCGACGCGCTGGCCGTGCCGGGTGTGCAGGACAATCCCCCGGACCGGTGCTACCACTGTAAAAAGGCCCTGTTCACCGCCATCCGCGCCGCCGCGGAGGCCCGCGGCCTGGCCCATGTGGCGGAGGGGTCCAACCTGGACGATCTGGACGACTACCGGCCCGGCATGCGGGCGGTGGCGGAGCTGGGCGTTTTGAGCCCTCTGCGCCGGGCGGGTCTGACAAAGGCCGACGTCCGGGCGCTTTCAAAGGAAATGGGCCTGCCCACCTGGGACAAGCCCTCTTACGCCTGTCTGGCCTCCCGGTTCGTCTACGGCCAGGCCATCACGCCGGAGAAGCTGCTCATGGCGGACCGGGCGGAGCAGTATCTCCAAAGCCTGGGCTTCCGGCAGGCCCGTGTCCGGGTCCATCTGGACCTGGCCCGGATCGAGGTGCCGCCCGAGGACCTCTCCCGGCTCCTGGCCCACGCGGGCCAGGTGGAGGCATACTGCCGGGATCTGGGCTTCGCCTGGGCGGCGATGGACCTGGGCGGCTATCGGACCGGCAGCATGAATCGGACCCTGGACGCGGAAAAATAGCCGCCAGCGCCAGGGAAATCAATCCTCACCTTTCGGCACGCAGACGAAGGCCGGCGGGGTTTTCCCGCCGGCCTTTCGTTTTCTCTTTCGCTCATACGAACCCCAGCAGATGGCCTCCCACCCGCACAACCAGGGCGGCTATCCAGGCGATCAGGCACTGGCCCGCCACCACGCCGGCGGCCCACTTGCCGCCCATCTCCCGGCGGACGGCGGCGATGGCCGCCACGCAGGGGGTGTACAGCAGGCAGAACACCAGCAGGCTCGCCGCCGCCAGGGGCGTCAGGGCCCCCTGGATGGCGGTCTGGGCGCCGAACAGCACCGACAGCGTAGCCACCACGCTCTCCTTGGCGATGAAGCCGGTGATCAGCGCGGTGCAGATGCGCCAGTCCCCCAGGCCCAGAGGGGCCAGGGCCGGCGCGATGTACCCGGCGATGGCCGCCAGGATGCTGTCCCGGGAGTCGGAGACGATGTTCAGCCCGAAGTCGAAGGTCTGCAAAAACCAGATGGCGATGGAGGCCAGGAAGATGATGGTGAAGGCCCGCTGGAGAAAGTCCTTTGCCTTGTCCCACATCAGGTGGCCCACGTTCTTGGCCCCCGGCATACGGTAGTTGGGCAGCTCCATCACGAAAGGCACCGCCTCGCCCTTGAACACCGTGCCCTTCATGAGAAAGGCCAGCAGTATGCCGCAGCCGATGCCCACAAGGTACAGGCAGACCATCACGATCCCCCGGTGGGCCGGGAAGAAGGCGGCGGTGAAAAAGCCGTAGACCGGCAGCTTTGCGCTGCAGCTCATGAAGGGGGTCAGCAGAATAGTCAGCTTCCTGTCCCGCTCCGAGGGCAGGGTCCGGGTAGCCATGATGCCCGGCACGGTGCAGCCGAAGCCCAGCAGCATGGGCACGATGCTCCGGCCGGACAGGCCCAGCCGGCGCAATATCTTATCCATCACGAAGGCCACGCGGGCTATGTAACCGCTGTCCTCCATCAGCGACAGGAAGAAGAACAGCACCACGATCACCGGCAGAAAGCTCACCACGCTGCCCACCCCGGCGAACACGCCGTCCATCACCAGCGAGCGCAGCGCGGGCCCCACCTGGGCCGAAGCGAGCAAAATGTCCACCCGCCCGGCCAGCGCGGTGATGCCCATGTCCAGCAGGTCCTGGAGCCGTGCGCCGATCAGGTCAAAGGTCAGCCAGAACACCAGGGCCATGATGGCGATGAAGCAAGGTATGGCGGTGTACTTGCCTGTCAGGACGCGGTCGATGCGCTCGCTGCGGGTCCGCTCCCGGCTGGCCCGGGGCTTCACCACCGTGGCGGCGCACAGGTCCTTGATAAAGGAAAAGCGCATATCCGCGATAGCGGCGGCCCGGTCCATGCCGCTCTCTGTCTCCATCTGGCGGACGATATGCTCCAGCGTCTCCGTTTCGTTTCGGTCCAGCTCCAGGGCGGCGGCCACCGCCTCGTCCCCCTCGGCCAGCTTGGCCGCGGCGAACCGCACCGGGATGCCCGCCCGCCGGGCGTGGTCCTCCACCAGATGCATGATGGCGTGCAGGCACCGATGCACCGCGCCGCCGTTTTTGTCCTCCCGGCAAAAGTCGATGCGCCGGGGCGGCTCCTGGTATTTCGCCACGTGCAGGGCGTGGTCTATGAGCTCGTCTATGCCCTCGTTTTTCGCCGCGGAGATGGGCACCACCGGGATGCCCAGCAGATCCTCCATCTCGTTGATCTTGATGGAGCCGCCGTTGCCCCGGACCTCGTCCATCATGTTCAGGGCCAGCACCATGGGCACGTCCAGCTCCATGAGCTGGACGGTCAGATACAGGTTCCGCTCGATGTTGGAGGCGTCCACGATGTTGATGATGCCCCGGGGCTTCTCGTCCAGGATGAAGGAGCGGGTGATGATCTCCTCGCTGGTGTAGGGCGACAGGGAGTAGATGCCCGGCAGGTCCGTGATGAGGGTGTCGGCATGGCCCTTGATGACGCCGTCTTTCCGGTCCACGGTGACGCCGGGGAAGTTGCCCACGTGCTGGTTGGAGCCGGTGAGCTGGTTGAAGAGGGTGGTCTTGCCGGCGTTCTGGTTCCCGGCCAGGGCGAAGGTGAGGGTGACGCCGTCCGGCAGGGGATTTTCCGTGGCCTTTTCGTGGTACTTGCCCGGCTCGCCCAGGCCCGGATGGGCGATGCGCCGGCCCCCATAGGCCGTCAGGCCGGGCCGGGCCGCGTCCGGGTCCCGGACGCCGGTCACGTCGATCTTCTCCGCGTCCGCCAGCCGGAGCGTCAGCTCATAGCCGTGGATCATGAACTCCATGGGGTCCCCCAGCGGGGCAAATTTAATGAGCGTGATATCGGAGCCGGGTATCACGCCCATGTCCAGAAAATGCTGCCGCAAGGCCCCCTCGCCGCCCACGGCGGCAATGGTGGCGGTCTTGCCCACAGGCAGTTCCCGCAATGTCATACGAGGCTGCGCCTCCTTTTTATCTTCCTCCCGCCGGGGCGGGGTCATTTCACGAATTTCTCCACGGCCTGGCAGAGCTCGTCCACGGCGGCGTGGTCCCCCGCGGCGATGGCGTCCACCATGCAGTGGCGCAGGTGGTCCTGCAATATCACCTTTCCCGTGTTAGTCAGGGCCGAGCGCACGGCGGCCAGCTGGATCAGCACGTCCGAGCAGTCCTCCCCGTCGGCCACCATCCGCCGCACCTTTTCCAGATGCCCGATGGCCCGGGCCAGACGGTCCAGCACCGCTTTCTGGTTCTCATGGACATGGCCGTGGCCGTGGGGGATGCCGTGGGCGTGGCAATAGGCGTGGTCGTGTTCGTCTGGCATGGCTGCTCCCTCGTCTTTCCCAGGATCGTATCCCCCCACCCGGCTTGCGGCCGGAGGCGGGGCCTGATAAAGTACATTATAGTAGCTTTCATACCAAAAGGAAAGGACAAAAACGCGAAAATGCACAAAAAACTGACCGCCCTGGCCCTGGCGGCCGCCCTGACGCTGGGCATGGGCCTCCCGGCCCTGGCCGCGCCGGAGGAGACGACCCTGGTCTACGCCAGCGGGGACTATACCCGCATCGATCCCGCCATGGACGAGCATGGGGAGATCAACATCCTGCTGTTCAACGGCCTCACCGCCCACGACGGGGACAACAACGTGGTCCCCGGCCTGGCGAAGAGCTGGGAATTTGACGAGGAGACCTGCTCGTACACCTTCCACATGGCGGAAAACGCCCGCTGGCACGACGGCCAGCCCGTCACCGCCGGCGATGTGAAGTTCACCATCGAGGCCATCATGGACCCGGCCAACCTGTCGGAAAACGCCCCCAACTTCGAGGACGTGACCGCCATCGACGTGCTGGACGAGCACACGGTCCGCTTCACCCTGGCCGCCCCCAACGCCGCCTTTCTGGACTACATGACTATGGCGGTGCTGCCGGAGCATCTGCTGGCCGGAGAGGACTTCCAGACTTCCGACTTCTTCCGGGCCCCCGTGGGCACCGGCCCCTACAAGCTGGAGAGCTGGGACCCCGGCCAGGCCATCACCCTGGTGAAGAACGAGGACTATTTCAAAACGCCCGCCAAGATCGACCGGATCATCTTCAAGATCGTGCCCGACGACGCGGCCCGCACGCTGCAGATGCGCTCCGGGGAGCTGGATCTGGCCCTGCTGCCGCCCCGGGACGCCGAGAGCTTTGCCGGCCAGAGCGACTATGCGGTCTATAACATGAAGACCGCCGACTACCGGGGCATCCTCTTCAACTTCTGGAACGAGTACTGGACCGAGAACCGGGACATCATCCCGGCGGTCTGCTGCGCGCTGGACCGGCAGGCCATATTGGACAGCGTTCTGCTGGGCCACGGGGACGTGGCCTACGGGCCGCTGCAGCGAAACGTGTACGACTGCCCGGACGTGGAGCGGTACGACTATGACCCGGACCGGGCCCGGTCCATCCTGGAGGCCGCCGGCGCAACGCCGGACGAGGAGGGCTTTTACTGCCGGGACGGGGCGCGGCTGGGCTTTACCATCGACGTGGCCGCCGGGGACCAGGTGCGCCTGGACATGGCCCGTGCGGCGGCCCAGCAGCTCCGGCAGGTGGGGCTGGACGTGACCGTGGAGATCCCGGCGGTGGTGGACTGGGGCGGCCAGATGGCCTATCTCATCGGCTGGGGCAGCCCCTTTGACGCGGACGACCACACCTATAAGGTCTTTGGCACGGACAAGGGCGCCAACTACTCCGGCTACTCCAACGCCGACGTGGACAAGTACCTGACCCTGGCCCGCCAGTCCGACGACCCGGTGGTCCGCGCGGAGGCTTACGCCAGCTTCCAAAAGGCCCTGGCCGACGACCCGGCCTATGCCTTTTTATGCTATGTGGACGCGGATTATGTGGCAAAGGACACCCTCCGGGGCATCGACCCCCACACGGTCATGGGCCACCACGGAGTGGGGATATTCTGGAACGTGACCCAGTGGGAGATGGACCCTTAAAGACATGGAGACGCTGCTGCAGATCGAACATCTGTCCGTATGCTTCGACGCCCCCGCCGGGACGGTGGAGGCGGTGCGGGACGTGACGCTGGACCTGGCCGCCGGGGAGATACTGGCCCTGGTGGGGGAATCCGGCTGCGGCAAGAGCGCGCTGTGCCGGGCCGTGGCGGGCCTGCTGCCGGCCAACGGCCGGATGGAGGCGGCAAAGCTGACGGTGGCCGGCGCGGACCTCCGGGGGCTCCGGGAGCGGGATATGCGCCGGCTCCGGGGCAAGGTCGTCTCCATGGTCCTGCAGGACCCCATGACAAGCCTGGAACCCACGCTGCCCGTGGGGGCGCAGATCGCGGAGGCGGCGCGGGTCCACGCGCCCCGGCTGGGCCGGGATGGCGCACGCCGCCGGGCACTGGAGCGGATGGCCCTGGTGGGGCTGGACCGGCCGGAGGAGCGGTACGGCCTTTATCCCTACGAGCTGTCCGGGGGCCAGCGGCAGCGGGCCGCCCTGGCTGTCGCCCTGGCCGGCGAGCCGAAGCTGCTTTTGGCCGACGAGCCCACCACGGCCCTGGACGTGACCGTCCAGGCCCAGATACTGGACCTTCTGCGGGACGTCCGCCGCAGGCTGGACGCCGGCGTGGTCCTGGTGACCCACGACCTGGGGGCGGCGGCTCGGGCGGCGGACCGGGTGGCGGTCATGTACGCGGGCCGGATCGTGGAGACCGGCACGGCGGAGGAGGTCTTTTACGACCCCCGCCACCCCTATACCCGGGCCCTGCTGGCCTGTCTGCCCACCCCGGAGAAAAAGGGGCGGCGGCTGTACGCCATCCCCGGCATGCCCCCCACACTCATGCCCCCGCCCAGGGGCGACGCCTTTGCCTGCCGGAACGAATACGCCCTCGCCATCGACTATGAGCTCCAGCCCCCCATGTTCCCGGTGGGCGGCGCCCACCTCGCCGCCACCTGGCTTTTGGATCCCCGTGCGCCGCGGGTGACGTTCTCCCCGCCGGAGGAGGAGCCGGCGGGACCGGCCCGCCCCCCGGCCGGCGGGCCCGCGCTGCTGGAGGTGCGCCACCTGTCCCACGCCTTCCCCCTGCCCGGCGGCGGGTCCCTGCGGGCCCTGGAGGACGTGTCCTTCCAGATACGGGAGGGGGAGATATTCGGCCTGGTGGGCGAGTCCGGCTCCGGCAAATCCACCCTGGCCCAGTGCGTCATGAACATCCTGCGGCCCCGGACCGGCAGCGTGGTCTATAAGGGCGTGGACGTGTGGGACCGGTCCCTGTCCCGGGCCCAGCGGCGTATGCTGCGGACCGACCGGCAGATGGTCTTTCAGGACTCCGCCGCCAGCCTGGACCCCCGGATGACGGCGGCGGACATCGTTGCCGAGCCCATGGCGGTGAACCGGGTCCGGCCCCCCAGGGGCACGCTCCGGGCGGAGGCGGCGTTCCAGTTGAAGCACGTGGGCATGGACCCCTCTTATCTGGACAAATATCCGGCCCAGCTTTCCGGGGGCCAGCGGCAGCGGGTGGCTATCGCCCGGGCCCTGGCTATGGAGCCCTCCCTGCTGGTGGCGGACGAGCCCGTGGCGGCTCTGGACGCCTCCATCCGGGCCCAGATCGTGAACCTGTTCCGGCACCTGCAGGCGGAGCATGGCTTCACGTTCCTGTTCATCGCCCACGACCTGTCCCTGGTGCGGTACCTCTGCGACCGGGTGGGTGTCCTGTACCGGGGAAGGCTGGTAGAGCTGGCCCCCACGGAGGAGCTTTACGGCTGCCCGATGCACCCCTACACCCAGGCCCTGCTGGACGCCGCTCCCCTGCCGGACCCCCGGCGGGAGCGGCAGCGGTCCCCCCGCCGTTTTGACGGGGCGGACGCGGGCCGGGACGGCCCCTTCACCGAGGCCGCGCCGGGCCATTTCGTGCTGGGCGGAAAGGAGGCGGACCTATGAGAGCGGTCAAAAAGCTGGCGGCGTTCCTGTTGAGCCTGCTGGTGCTGTCGGCGGCGGTCTTTTGGTTCGCCCGGCTGGCCCCCGGCGACCCGCTGGTCTCCTACTACGGCGAGCGGGCGGAGCGGATGAGCCCCGCCGACCGAGCCCAGGCCGAGGCCGCGCTGGGCCTGGACCAGCCTATCCGCGTCCAGTACGTCCGCTGGCTGAAAAACGCCCTCCGGGGCCGGCTGGGGATATCCTACAAATATAAACAGGACGTGCTGACGGTGATCCGGGGCCGGGTGGGCAACACCCTGCTGCTGGGCGGCGTGAGCTATCTGCTGATCTTCACCCTGGCCCTGCCGCTGGGCGCCGCCTGCGCCCGGATGGAGGGCCGGTTGCCGGATAAAGTATTATGTAAACTTGGCACCCTCTCCGCCTGCATCCCGGCGTTCTGGCTGAGTCTTTTGCTGATCCTGATCTTTTCCGTGACGCTGCGATGGCTGCCCAGCTCCGGGGCCTGGTCGCCGGGGGCGGCGGGCGGCGGGGCCGCCGACCGGCTCCGGCATCTGGCGCTGCCCATGACCGTGGTGGTGGCGGGGCACCTGTGGTACTATGCCTACATGGTCCGCAATATGCTCTGCGACGAGCTGGGCGCGGACTATGTGCTGCTGGAGCGGGCGGCAGGACTGAGCCGGACCCGGACTCTGCTGCGCCACTGTCTGCGCAATGTGCTGCCCACATATCTGAGCCTGATGGCCGTGGAGACCCCTCACATCCTGGGCGGCGCCTATGTGGTGGAGACGGTGTTCTCCTATCCGGGCCTCGGCACGCTGTCCTATGAGAGCGCGCTTTACCACGACTATGATCTGCTGATGGCGCTGTGCCTGCTGTCCGGGGCGGCGGTGATGGCGTGCAGTATGCTGGCCCAGGCGGCGAGCCAGCGGATAGACCCCCGGATGCGGACCGGGCGCGGGGAGGTGACGGGCCGTGGATGAGCGTTTTGTCCTGGTGGGCATACGGCCGCCGGAGCCGGCCCGGATCCTGCCCCGCCGCCGGCGGCGGAGGGACGTCCCCGTGCTGTCGCTGGTCTTTCTGGCAGTGGTGATACTGGGGTGCGTTTTCTGCCGGTACACGGCCATCGCAGACCCGGCGTACATGGACCTGTCCGGCTGCTCCCTGGCCCCTGGGCCGGGACACCCCTTCGGTACGGACGCCATGGGCCGGGACATCTTCTCCATGATCTGGTACGGTGGCCGGGTGTCCCTGACGGTGGGGGTGCTGGCGGCGGCGGTCTCCGCCGCCATCGCCCTGGTGGCGGGCGCGCTCTGCGGCCTGGGGCCCGACTGGCTGGATGGGCTGGTGATGCGCCTGACGGAGCTTTTGCTGAGCGTGCCGTCGCTGCTGCTGGTGATGCTGCTGCAGGCCGCCATGGGCCGGTCCACCGTGACCGGCATCGCCCTGGCCGTGGGGCTCACCAGCTGGATGGGGACCGCCCGGGTGGTGCGCGCCCAGGCGCGGCAGCTTCGCCGGAGCGGCTTTGTGGTGGCGGCCCGGTGCATGGGCGCGGGCTTTTTCCATACCCTGCGGCGGCACCTGGCCCCCAACTTCTTCCCCTCCATCCTGTTCATGACGGTCATGAACATCCGGGGGGCCATCATGGCCGAGTCCACCCTGAGCTTTCTGGGGGTGGGGCTGCCGCTGGAGGTGATCTCCTGGGGGAGCATGCTGTCCCTGGCGGAGAACGCCCTCACCGGCGGGACCTGGTGGATCGTGCTGATACCGGGGCTGACGCTGGTGTGTACGCTGCTGGCTATCACCGAGACAGGCGAATGGCTCCGCCGGCGGGGACGCGGATCTGCTGCGGCTGTATAAGGCCGGGCGGGTGTCCCGGGAGGAGGCTCTGGCCCACAGCGCCGACCCGGATATGCTGGCCCGGAAGCTCTAAAGCGGCGCGGCGCGGCATTCGCGCTGGCTCTGGTCCTGCGGCGGATGAAAAAGACATAAAAACAAAGCGGCGGCTCACGCCGGTCGTTTTCCTGTCCCCCGTCCTTGCCAGGCGGGGGAAAATGTATTATACTGCTGGAAGAAATCTGGAAGCGAGGACAGGCGATGAAACGAGAGAGCTTCGGCACCCGTCTGGGATTTTTGATGGTAAGCGCGGGCTGCGCCATCGGCATCGGCAACGTGTGGCGGTTCCCCTTCGTGGTAGGCCAGAACGGCGGCAGCGTGTTCGTGCTGTTTTATCTGGTATTTCTTCTCATCATGGGCGTGCCGGTGCTGACTATGGAGCTGGCGGTGGGCCGGGCGGGCCGGGCCAGCGCGATCCGGGCCTTCGGCGCTCTGGAGCCAAAGGGCAGCCGGTGGCATCTGCACGGGTTCGTGTGCGCGGCGGGCTGCTATCTTCTGATGATGTACTACACCACCGTGGCCGGCTGGATGCTGGGCTATTTCATCAAGTTCCTGACCGGCCGGTTCGACGGCGTGACGGCGGAGCAGGTGGGCGGCGTGTTCGACGCGCTGCTGGCCGACCCGGCGGAGATGGGCCTGTGGATGAGCGTCACGGTGCTGTTCGGGTTTCTGGTGGTGAGCCTGGGGCTGCAAAATGGCCTGGAACGAATCACAAAGGTGATGATGAGCGCGCTGCTGGCACTGATCGTGGTGCTGGCGGTCCATTCCTGTCTGCTGCCGGGGGCCGGCGCGGGGCTGAGGTTCTATCTGGTGCCGGACCTGGGCCGGGCCATGGACCAGGGCCTGGGCAGCGTGATCACCGCCGCCATGAACCAGGCGTTCTTCACCCTGAGCCTGGGCATCGGCTCCATGGAGATATTCGGCAGTTACATGACCCGGGAGCACACCCTGGCGGGAGAATCGGTGCGTATCTGCTGCCTGGACACCTTCGTGGCCCTGTGCAGCGGTCTCATCATCTTCCCCGCCTGCTTCTCCTTTGGGGTGGAGCCGGACGTGGGGCCGTCGCTGATCTTCGTCACGCTGCCGAAGGTGTTCGTGAACATGGCCGGCGGGCGGCTTTGGGGCACGCTCTTTTTCCTCTTTATGACCTTCGCCAGCTTCACCACCGTCATCGCCGTGTTCGAGAACCTTCTGGCCTTTTGGGTGGATTCGCTGGGCTGGAGCCGGAAGAAGGCGGTGGTGCTCAACGCCCTGTTCGTGCTGGCAGCCAGCGTCCCCTGCGTGCTGGGCTACAACCTGTGGAGCGGCCTGGGCCTGATCGGCGGGCGGAACGTGCTGGACAGTGAGGATTTTCTCGTCAGCAACGTGCTGCTGCCCGGCGGCGCGCTGGTGTATCTGCTGTTTTGCGTCAGCCGCTGGGGCTGGGGCTATGACCGGTACATCGCTGAGGCCAACGCCGGCGAGGGCCTGCGGCTTTCCGAGGGCACGGCCATGAAACGATATCTGCAATTCATCCTGCCGGTGCTGATCGGCATCATCTTCATCAAGGGTCTTATCTGAGCGCGAAACGGCGGCCCCCGGCGTTCTGCCGGGGGCCGTTTTTTGTCCTTATCCTTATCCGTCCACGCCGCCGTCGGAGGCGGTGGCCTCCGGCACGGCGTCATAGTCCCACTGGTGGTCCGTGCCGGCCATCCAGTCGCTTGTCACGTTGAAGTATCTCCAGGCGTCCTGGCCGCTGCCCAGGTCCCAGGTGGGGTCCGCGCAGTACCACTCCCCCGCCAGCCGGACCATGTTCCAGGCGTGGTCCGCCGTGCCCGCATGGGACGCGCCGATCACCGTCACGCACTCCACGCCCGCCATGTCCATCAAAAGCTGGAACACGGACGCCACGCCCAGGCACACCCCCTTGCCGTTCGCCAGGGGGCCGTAGGGGTCGAAGGAGGCCCGGTCGATGCGCCCAAGGGGGTCGTAGTGGTCCTGGTCGTAGACCACGTTGGCGGTGACCCAGCCGTACAGGGCCCGCTCCTTTTCATAGTCCGTCATGTCCGGCTCGATCTGCTGGCGTATCACCGCCCCGGCCATGTCCAGTATGGCGGCGTCCTTTTCGGACAGGCCGCCGCTTTCGCCGCTGTCCCATGCCTCCAGGATGGCGGAGGTGTCATAGACGGTCATGTCGTCCTTTCCAGGCGGGTCGAAGGGCTCCCGGTAGAACCACTTGTAGCCGGACAGGAACGCGGCCTCCGCCTCGTCGGGCTCGGGGCATATCAGCAGGGCCGCGTCGTTATATTCCGACAGCACGGCCCGGGACCCGGCCACGATCTGCGCCTGCTCCGGGGCATAGCCGGTGAAATCCCCCTCCCGGACGGTCAGATATCCCTCCAGCGTTTCCGCGCCGGCCTGGGCCGCCTTTCGGTCCGCAAAACGCACCACGGCGATCTCAAAAGCCTCCGCTCCGCCGGCCCGGTAGACGGCGCAGTCCGTCCAGGACCCGCTCTCCAGCCCGTAGATGGCCTCCAGATAATAGGCCAGCGTGTCCTCGTCCACCGACTGGTCCAGCCGTTCCAACTGCTCCAGCTCCCGTCCGCAGCCCTCCGTGACGATGCGCCCGGCCAGCTTCTCCACCGGGACCTGCCCCATGTCCGCGCCGGGCTCCTCCCCGTCGGCCAGGGCCCGTCCGCCCGCCGGCAGGACCATCCACAATGCCAGGACCACGCTCAATACTCTCTTCATGCTCCGTCCCCTCGCACAGCTTTTCCGACACGCTCCGCGTGCCCGCGACATCACCGCCATTATACACCGGCGGTCCCGCCCTGTCCATAAAGAGAAAAAAATAGTATTTTGTCTGCAAGTGTGCTATACTGTTGTTATCAGTAAAAAAAACAACGAGGAGGACAAAACAATGGATAGCAATCTGAACACGGAAGGCCGGCCCCAGCAGGTCCCGGCCAGCGGATGGGTCAAGCTGCTGCGGTTCGTGGCCTACGCCGGCATCGTTCTGGGGTGCCTGCTGTCGCTCATCGCGGGCGCGGGGGTCGTGCTGGCTTCCCGCGACGCCAGGACCATCCTGGTGGGGCTGGTGATCGTGGCCTGCGGCGTGCTGCTGTCTTTCGTCAACGCCGCCACCATCATGATCTTCCTGGATCTGGCAACAGACGTGAAGGCCATCCGCGCCGCGGAGGAACACCGCCGCTGAGATCATGCCCGCCCATCCGGCCCGGTACGCCGGAAAAACGCGACGCCCGCCGTTTCCGGCGGGCGTTGCTGTGTCTGGGGCTATATAGTCACTCGCCGTAAGCGGCGTAGTAATCTATGGTCTCGGCGGCTGCCTCCAGCAGCGCCAGATCGGCCTCGGCGGCCAGCTGGGCGGCCAGCTCCTCGCAGTCGTCGGCGTAGTCCAGCAGCTCCAGGATGCGCTTCTCCTGGCTCTTCTGGTCGTGGGCCTCCTTCTTCTCCAGGATGGCCTCCTTGGCCGCATCCACGGACATCTGCGCCTTCAGCCGGACGCTGGACAGCTTGCTCTTGCCCCGCTCCGCGGCCAGACGGGCCGTCTCCTGTCCGGCGGCCACGTCGCCGCGGACCTGGGCGATCTTCTCCTCCAGCTTGTCCTTAGCCAGCATCCCCGCCACCTGAGCGGTCTCCGCGGCGTCGGCCAGCTTGGCCTTGGTCTGCCGCATCTTCTCCTGGGACTCTGCCAGTCTTTCCTTGATGTCTGCCATGTTGTGTTTCCTCCAGATGTACAATATATCGCAACACCCGCCCGCGGGCAGGTATCGTGCCGATCATCGCGCCTCCGTCACCGGGTCGTAATGGATCACCAGATGGACGTTCAGCTTTTCCAGAGCCTCCCGCTCGATGCCGTCGATGACCTCATGGGCGCCAAGGGCGTCTGTCACGCTCATCTCCACATGGATGGAGGCATAGCACTGGCCGGGGCCGTAGTCATGGACCAGCAGCTCATGGGCCCCCAGCACCTGGTCGTGGGCCAGCACCAGGGCCCGGATGCGGTCCACCAGTCCCTGGTCCGCCTTCTTGCCCAGCAGGGGCGACACCGCCTCCCGGAACAGCCGCGCCCCGGACCAGAGGATGAACGCCGCCACCCCCAGACCCAGCCAGCCGTCCAGCCGGACGCCGAAAAGCCGGCCCGCAGCGCAGCCCGCCAGCACCGCCGTGGTGGCAAGAGCGTCGTTGCGGCTGTCCATGGCGGAGGCCCGGAGCGTGCCGGAGCCGATCCGCAGCCCCGCCTTTTTGTAAAACCCCGCCATCCATGCCTTCACGCCGATGGACACCGCCAGGGCGGCCCCGGTGATCCAGGTCACCTCCACCGGCTCCGGCCGGAGGATGCGTAAAACGGACGTGCGGACCAGGCCCGCTCCCACCAGCAATATCACCGCCGCCACCGCCAGGGTGGACAGGTACTCATACCGGGCGTGGCCGTATGGATGGTCCTGGTCGGCGGGCCGGCGGGCCAGGGAAAAGCCCAGCAGCGTCATGACCGACGAGCCGGCATCCGTCAGGTTGTTCACCCCGTCCGCCACCACCGCCACAGACCCGGCCAGCAGGCCGGCGGCCAGCTTCAACGCCGTCAGCAGCAGATTGCAGATCACGCCTACGGCTCCCGCCTTTTTCCCCACGGCAGCCCGGACCGCCGGGTCGGACAGGTCCTCCCGGCCTTTTGTGAACAGCCTCAGCAGTAACTCCGTCATGGCAGCAGCCCCCAAGTACAGCGTCTTCTCCTCATCCTATGCCGCCGATGCGTCCGGCGTGTCTGCGCCAACGGCTCTATTATACCTCTTTTTCTCCCGTTAGGAAAGAGTAACGTGTCCTCTCCCCCGCCCGGCGGACCGCCGAAAATTTCATTTTTTTGGCCGCCGGAACGGCGCCGGGGAATTGACAAAGGGACATGCCAAACGGTATAATTTATAAAAACAGGGGTACGGAAAGAGGACACACTTATGGCGGCGGACAGGGAAGACTATCCCGAGGACGGGTTTTCGGAATACGACGATCCGGCATCATTTGAACAGACGCGGGCTCGCCGTGCCGTAGGCATGGCGGGCCAGTCCCGCGATACGGAGGCCGCCCCTCCGCGAAGCACGACCCGCCGTTCGGCCTCCGCCGGCCGGCATCAGGCCCCCGGCCGCCACGCGGCCTCTTCGGCCAGACCCGCCACGCGCCGGCGCGCCGCCGAGAGGGTCCCGGCCCCGCAGCCGGCGGCCCCGGCGGCCGTCCCGGCCCAGACGGCCGGTCACCACCGTCCCATCAGCAAAAGGAGGCGACGCAGAAAGATGATCGCGCTTTTTGCGCTGCTGCTGGTGCTGGCGGCAGGCTTCGCGGCGGCCAATATGGTGGTCGGCCGCGTGAAGGGCTTCCAGGTGGCCTCCGCCACCGACGGAGGGCAGGTGCTTTCCTGGAACAGAGCCGGCGGCGTGGATCATTATGATATTTACGACGGCCAGGGAAAGCTCCTGAAGGAGCTGGCCGCGGACGAGGGCTGCCAGTACGCCGTGGAGGGCCTGAAGAGCAGCACCCGGTATACCTACTCCATCGTGGGCGTGAAGAGCTTTTTCGGCAGACACACCGGTAAGGCGGCGGAGTGCTCCGGGTACACCTTGCCGGAGACCGTGTCCGCCCTGGCGGCGATGAATTCCGGCACGGGCGCGCTCCTCACCTGGGACGACAGCGGCGCCGGCGGCTATGAGGTGCAGTATACCGACGGCTACAGCGAGCCCAAGACGCTGGAGGCAAAAGGCCGCGACGCCGAAGGTCTCAGCATCCCCGATCTGCAGGAGGGCGCCCAGTACACGTTCCAGATACGCGGCTTCGTGCAGGACGGCGATTCCCGGCTCTACTCCGACTGGAGCGTTTCCGAGCCCATCACGGCGGTCCACACGGCGGATATGACCGGCGTGGACGTGACAAAACCCATGGTCGCGCTGACCTTTGACGACGGGCCGGATTATGGGGACGTCACCGACCGCATCCTGGCTGCGCTGAAGGAGTACGGCGGCCACGCCTCCTTCTTCCAGGAGGGCGCCAGCGCGTCGGCTCTGCCGGAGCTGATGAGCCGCATAGCGGAGGCGGGCCATGAGATCGCCTGCCATACATATGACCACTCCCACTACGGCTCCAACGTCACGGCGGACGACATCGTCCTGGCCGACGACGCCATCGAGCAGGCCACCGGCAAACGGCCCACCGCCTTCCGCTCCCCCGGCGGCGAGACCACGGACCTGATCCGGAACGTCTGCGTGTCTGAAAAAATGCCGATCTTCTATTGGAGCATCGACACGGAGGACTGGAAGTCACGGGACGCGGACGCGGTCTGCGACGCCGTTATGGGCCATGTGTCCGACGGCGATATCGTCCTGATGCACAACGTATATGACTCCACGGCGGACGCGGTGGAGCGCATCGTGCCCTATCTGGTGGAGGAGGGCTATCAGCTCGTCACGGTCAGCCAGCTTGTGCAGGCCAAGACCGGCAAGCCTCCCGTGCCCGGCACCCAGTACATCACCGCCACGCAGACGAACTGACTGTTCATCTAAAAAACGCCGCTGCCCGCGCCTTTCCGCGGGCGGCGATCTGACGCAAAGAGGCTCTCATTGGGTCACGCCGGCAGGGCCAACGATGTTTGACCGCACGCGCCCGGGCAGGCGCGCTCTATGCAAGTCCGTACTTTTTTGTTGAAGGAGGAGACCCACTTTGCACATTTGGCGCATTATGAGCCGCTGGAAGATTTGGCGATTTTGAAAGCGTCGTCTATCTGCGTACGGGATGCAGTACCATAAGAAAACTCTTTTTTGACTACATAATCAAGAGGCACAGCGTCGGGATCGTCTTTAGGAGATAATAACATCTCCTCTGTCACCTCAAGTAACACGCCGTCGCCATTGACCAGAAACCATACCGTGTGTTCGGCCATGGCGTAGGCTCCCCCTCCGGTCTCCAACAGCGGCGCGTTGCAGGTCATTCTGACGCCGTCCTCTGTTGCCTCAGACGCGATCACGATCAATGCGTCCATGTCAGGCAAGATATCATCCCACCCCTGACCTAAAGAAACGATCGCAGTGGGGTCGTCTTCCTGCCATTGCTCAAAAGAGCCGTCTTTATCAGTGTAGGACATGACCTGCCGGTAGGCTTTTCCGTCGACTTGCACCCATTTTTCGGTGACTTTCCCTTCGATCTCCTGCGTCAGCAGCCAGTCCTCTCCATCCTGCCATCTCGTTTGGACATAGAATGGCGTCCCATTTGCTTCGGCGGTCATATGATACTGAAAACTATTCTGTTTTTGGATGTCCCCAAGGGACAGCGGAGCCGTCTTCGTGCTCGCGGAGCATGCGCCCAATGACACAGTAAGCAGCGCGAGATAAAAACAGATGATATGCCTGCACTTCTTACCGGCCATCATTCAAGACACCTCCTATCTATACATCGTTTATGTAAACTGAAACAGAGCCGCCGCGACACAGTTTTTCACTGTTTCTATAAAGAACGAACCCGGAATATCTCCGTTCATAACCCCTCCATACATTACATACGCAGGATCAGTTGGATCTTCTTTTTTGTATCCATCCACGCCCGCGAAATAGTTTCCCGTGTGCGCTGTCCCCGTATTTGCGACTTGATTTTATTATACGCCATAAATTGAAATACGCAAGTGTGGACCGCGATCTGTCATACTAAGCGCGGCCGGGAGTACAAAGCCGCGCAGAGCCGTGACAGGGTTTCATCATCGACAAAAATTGGATTTCATATCGGGGAGAAAATTGCAGAATATAACCCCGGACACGTCGATAGGACGGCATTGCAAAACGGCCTATACCGTTTTGGACAGCCGACCCTTCCCGGTCCAATGCAACGGAAAGGAGTATGAATCAAATGGCGAAGAATTCCAACCAGCTCGTGAACCCCAACGCCCGCGACGCGATGAATCGCTTTAAGATGGAAGCCGCCTCCGAGGTGGGCGTCAATCTGAAGCAGGGTTACAACGGCGACCTGACCAGCCGTCAGGCCGGCTCCGTTGGCGGCCAGATGGTCAAAAAGATGATCGAGGCCTACGAGAACGGCATGAAGTAAGTCCCTCTGTAAGAGGAACGGTCCGGCAGCGATGCCGGGCCGTCTTTTGTTATGTATACTTAATTATGTTAATATATTTATGTATACTGATTTATGTAAACAGAGGGGCCCCCGGCCCCTCTATGCCCTCATGTGGGAGGCGCGTCAGACCGGGGCCCGTTTGCTCGCTATCGTTTTACTACTTGTATTTTCCCCGTTTTGTGGCTTAAAATGTAAAAAACAACGCACGCGAGGCTGAAAATGGACAAGAAAATTTTTGCCTCCCATATCCGGGAGGATGGCAATGTGCAGACGATAGAGGAACACCTTCACGGAACGGCGGAGCTGGCTGCCGGCTTTGCTGCGGCATTCGGCGCGGCGGAGGCCGGACAGTTCATCGGAAAGGCCCACGATATCGGCAAGTATTCGCAGGCGTTTCAACGGCGCATCCGGGGCGGCCCGCGCTGTGACCACGCCACAGCCGGGGCCATTGAATGTGCCCGTCGGGGTTTGGATTGGGCCGCCTGCGCGGTGATGGGACACCACAGCGGTCTGCCTGACATGGGGAGCATGGGCGATGCGCCTGGCGCGAGAACATACATTGGACGGCTCAGAAGTGGCTTGGTCGGCGGCATCCCGGACTATACGTCCAACTGGCCCGGCGATCTTCCCGGTCCGCCGCCCCTACCCGGCTGGGGACAGGATGCCCTGACAGATTCGTTTCTGACCCGGATGCTCTACTCCTGCCTGGTGGACGCGGATTATTTGGACACGGAGCGGTTCATGTCGGGAGATACCGGCCGCGGCGACTACGACGAGATGTCGGTACTTGAACAGCGGTTGCTCGCATATGAAGCAAAAAAAGGATGGGACAAACCAAAGGGAGATCTGGGCCGGAAACGGTCTGAGATCCTGTGGACATGCCGTGATAAGGGAAAACTGCTCCGGGGACTGTACACACTGACGGTACCCACCGGTGGGGGCAAGACGGTGGCGTCCCTGGCCTTTGCCCTGAGCCATGCGGTCAAAAACGGCATGGACCGTGTGATATACATAGTGCCCTACACGTCGATCATCGAGCAGAATGCCCAGGTGTTCCGAGAGATCCTGGGCGATCGAAACGTGCTGGAGCACCATGCCGGGTCCCTGGCCGACATGGACGAAAACGCCACGCCGGAGCAGCGCAGGCAGGCTCTGGCAGCGGAAAACTGGGACGCGCCTGTGGTGGTGACCACGGCGGTGCGCTTTTTCGAGGCGATGTACGCAAGTCGCTCCTCCCAGTGCCGGCGGCTGCACAACCTGGCCAACAGCGTGCTCATTTTCGACGAGGCCCAGCTGCTACCGGTAGAGCATCTGGCTCCTTGCGTGGCGGCTATCGCCCAGCTGGTGAAGAACTTCCGGGCCACGGCGGTGCTGTGCACAGCCACTCAGCCGGCTTTGGATACATATTTTAGGCACTGCGGGCTGGTCCCGGCCGAACTCTGCCCCGATGCCGGGGCAAGGGCCGACGCCTTTCGCCGGGTGACCTTCCGCCTCGCAGGCAGGCTGGACAGATCGGCCCTGGCGGCAGAGCTGGCTGAACGGCAGCAGGTCCTTTGTATCGTCAACACCCGCAGGACTGCGGCGGAACTGTTCGCCGCGCTGCCGGAGGACGGCAGTTTCCACCTGTCCACGCTGATGTGTCCCGCCCACCGGCGGATGGTTTTGGCCGAGATAAGAGGCCGGCTGGAAGCGGGGAAAACCTGCCGGGTGGTGTCCACCTCGCTGGTAGAGGCCGGCGTGGATGTGGATTTCCCGGCGGTCTACCGGGAGATGGCGGGGCTGGACTCCATACTCCAGGCAGCGGGCCGGTGCAACCGGGAGGGAGAACGCCCGGCGGATGAAAGTGTCGTCACGGTTTTCGAGAGCGGCGGGGCAATACCGCCACTGTTCCAGGCCAATGTCCGGGCAACGCGGGAGGCACTGGCAGATGGCGCGGACCCTGCCGCGCCGATGGCTGTGGCGCGGTATTTTCACAGCCTGTTCGACTTGCGGGGAGAACAGAGCATGGACAAATGCGGCGTGCTGGACGCCTTTCAGCGTAGCCTGGGGGGCTGCGCCATGCCGTTTCGGACGGTGTCAGAGAGTTTTCATCTGATCGACGATGCCACCAAAACAGTATACATCCCCTGGCGCGAAGGCGCGGCCCTGACAGAGCGTCTACTCGCGGGAGAACGCAGCCGCACGCTGTACCGCCAGGCGGGACAGTATAGCGTGTCTGTGTATACGCAGCACTTCCAGGCGTTGGCCGGCGCGCTCACATTTTTGGACGAGAACAGTGCCGTGCTGAGCGACGCCGCCCTGTACGGCCAGATCACCGGGCTGTCCCTGGAGGCAGATCAGGGCAGGGACCTTTTTGTATAGCTGTCCGTTCTATAGTACAGAGAATACATTATTGATAAAACATCACCATCAGAAAGGAGTGAATGCTTATGCCCATCTGCGTAGAGGTGTGGGGCGATTATGCCTGCTTTACAAGACCGGAAATGAAGGTCGAACGGGTAAGCTACGACGTGATGACGCCGTCGGCGGCCAGGGGACTTATTGAGTCCATTTTTTGGCATCCCGGCCTCCGCTGGGTCATCGACAGGATCCATGTGTGCAGCCCTATTCGCTTCACCAATATCCGCCGCAACGAGATCAAGGATGTGGTCAGTGCCCGAAACGTCAAGGCTGTGATGGAACGGGGAACGGGAGAGCTGTATCTTGCCACGCCGGAGAGCATCCAGCAGCGGGCGGCCATGGTGCTGCGGGACGTGCGCTATGTGATCGAGGCGCATTTTGTCATGACAGACCGGGCCACGCCGGAGGATAATCCCGGCAAGTTCCAGGACATCATGCGGCGGCGGTTGGAGCGGGGCGAGTGCTATCATCAGCCATGCTTCGGAGTCCGTGAGTTCCCGGCGCATTTTGCCCCATGCAGCAGTATACCGCCCTGCCCGGAGGAGCTGAAAGGAGAGCGGGACCTGGGTTGGATGCTGCTGGACATGGACTATTCCGACCCCGCCGATATAAAACCGCGGTTCTTTCGGGCGCGCCTGCGGGACGGTGTGATGGAGGTGCCAGCATTGACCGGTCGGGAGGTGGTCGGATGATATTGCAGGCATTGGTGCGACTGTATGAAGACCTGGCCGCCCAGGGAAAGGTCCCTCAGCCGGGGTGGAGCCTGGCCAAGATCAGTTGCGCCCTGTGCATCGACGGGGATGGGCAGCTCACGGACATCGTTTCCCTGCAGGAAGCGCGTTCGGACGGAGATCAGACGGACCTTGGCCCGCGGAGCATGGAGCTGCCAGCCGCGGTAAAACGAGCATCGAACATCGCCCCTAACTTTTTGTGGGACAATGCCGGCTACCTGCTGGGGATCGACGGCAAGGGAAAGCCGGAGCGGAGCAAAAAATGCTTTGAGGCGTGCCGCCAGTTACACCACCGTATACTGGACGGCGTGGACAGCCCGGCGGCCCGCGCCATCCTGGCCTACTTCGATCGCCGGCCTGCCCCGGCGGCGGACGATCCACGGCTTGCCGGGTATATGGACGCGCTGCTGAAGGGTGCCAATCTGGTATTTCGCGTGGGCGATGCGTTTCCCCAGAACGACCCCGCTATCCGGGAAGCCTGGCAAACGCATTATAACGCGGAAGAAGGCGCCGTCATGCAGTGCCTGGTCACCGGCATCGAGGGCCCGGCCGCCACGGTGCATCCATCCATACAGGGCGTGCGCGGGGCCCAGTCCTCCGGCGCGGCTCTGGTCTCCTTTAACGCTCCGGCTTTCTGCTCCTATGGCCGGGAGCAGAGCTTGAACGCGCCGGTGAGCCGCTACGCCGCTTTTGCCTATACCAGCGCGTTGAACTATCTTCTCGCGGACAAAAACAGCGCCCAGCTCATTAGCGGCACTACCGTAGTCTGTTGGGCCGAGGGCGCGGACCCCGCCTACCAGTCCTTCAGCGCGGCTGCCCTGTTCGGCGCACCGCCTCCGGCGGGGCTTACAGACCGCGATTTGTGGACCGCGCTGCGGTGCCTGGCGGAAATGAGGCCGTATACGGCCCTGCCCCTGGACCCGGACCGGAAGTTCTATGTGCTGGGATTGGCTCCCAACGCGGCGCGGCTGTCCGTGCGCTTTTTCCTGCAAAACACTTTTGGCGGAGCGATGAAAAACATCCTGGACCACCATGAGCGTATGCGCATCGTCGGGGCTGACCACGCCGAGGACAAACTGGTGCCCCTATGGGCGATGCTGCGCCAGACGGCCAACCAGAAAAGCAAGGACAAGCAGGCCAGCCCCATATTGGCCGGAGCGGTGACCAGAGCGATCCTATACGCAGCGCCCTACCCCGCCGCGCTGCTGGAAGCGGTCATGATCCGCATACGCGCCGAACGTGACATAAGCTGTCAAAAAGCCGCGATCCTGAAAGCTTACTATCTAAAAAACAGCCATAAAGACTGCCCGAAGGAGGTTTTGCAAGTGAGTTTGAATGAATCGAGCACCAACATCCCATACACCCTTGGCCGGTTGTTTTCCGTCTATGAGGACATCCAAAACAAGGCCAATCCCGGCATCAATACGACCATCAAGGACAAGTATTTCAACGCCGCGGCGGCTACGCCGGCGATGATATTCCCCATTCTGGACAATCTGTGCCAGAAGCACCTGCGGAAGCTGCCAAAGGGCTTGTGCATCAATCTGGACAAGCAGGTGGGCCAGCTCAAGGACATTCTGGGGGAAGAGTACCCCCTGCGGCTGACCCTGCCCCAGCAGGGCTCGTTCTATCTCGGCTATTATCACCAGAAACAAAAACGGTTTGAAAAAAAGGAGGAGCAATAATATGGGAACCATCGGCAATCGGTATGAATTCGTCATTCTTTTCGACGTGGAGAACGGCAATCCTAACGGCGACCCGGACGCCGGCAATATGCCCCGCACCGACCCGGAGACCGGCTGCGGCCTGGTCACGGACGTGTGCCTCAAGCGCAAGATCCGCAACTATGTGGAAATGGTAAAGGAGGGCTGTCCCGGATACCGCGTCTATATCAAGGACGGCGTTCCCCTGAACCGCAGCGACCTGGAGGCCTGCGCCTATATTGGCCTGCCGGTCAAGGACAGCAAAGAGGCCGAGAAGGTCCTGAAAGACGCGAAGAAAAAGGACGATGACCTGGATAAAAAGATCCGGGACTTCATGTGCGGCAACTTCTTCGACATCCGCACCTTCGGCGCCGTTATGACCACATTCGTGAGCGGCGCTCTCAACTGCGGCCAGGTCCGGGGCCCGGTACAACTGGGCTTCGCCAAAAGCGTGGACCCCATTCTGCCCCAGGAGGTAAGCATCACCCGCATGGCGCAGGCAACGCAAAAGGACCTGGAGGAAAAAGGTTCCCATACGATGGGCGTGAAATACATCGTGCCTTACGGCCTGTACCGGGCGGAGGGATATATCTCCGCCAACCTGGCCCGGAAGGTCACCGGCTTCTCCGAGGAGGATCTGGAGTTGCTGTGGAACGCCATCCTCAATATGTTCGAGAATGACCGGTCCGCCGCTCGCGGCAAGATGGCTGTTCGGGAACTGATCGTGTTCAAGCATGACAGCGAGCTGGGCAACGCCCCGGCCTACAAGCTCTTCGATCTGGTAAAGGTAGAGAAAAAGCCCGGCGTCACCGTTCCCCGTGCCTATGGCGATTACACGGTCACGGTGGACGCGGCAAACTGCCCGGCAGGGGTGACCTGCACGCGGATGGGATGAAAGACCCGCAAGACGGGATGCTCCCGCTGTCCGGCATACAGCATTTCGCCTTCTGCCGCCGCCAATGGGCCCTCATACACTTGGAGGGCCAGTGGGCGGAAAACCTTCGCACGGTAGAGGGCGAACTGCTGCACAGCCGCGCCCACAAGGACGGTCTGCGGGAACGGCGGGGCGATGTTCTCACCATCCGGGGCCTGGCCGTATTTTCACAACAGCTGGGCCTGAGCGGAAAATGTGATGTGGTGGAATTCCATACGGACAGCGCCGGCGTTGCCCTTCAGGGCGAGGCCGGCCGGTGGCGGCCTTTCCCGGTCGAGTATAAACATGGCGCGCCGAAAAGCGGCGATATGGACCGCTTGCAGCTATGCGCGCAGGCCATGTGCCTGGAAGAGATGCTTTGCTGCGAGGTGCCGGAGGGCGCTCTTTATTATGGCGAGACGCATCGCCGGGAGCAGGTCCTGTTCACGGCTGACCTCCGCTCGCAGGTGGAGTCCATGTCTGCGGAGATGCACGACTATGCCCGACGGGGCCACACGCCCCGTGTCAAACCCCGTCGGGGCTGTGCCGGCTGTTCGCTCCGGGATCTGTGCCTGCCCGCCGCCGCAAAAGCGCCCTCTGCTTCCTCGTATCTTTACCAACACATATACCAGGAGGAAGGGCCATGAAGAAACTGCTAAACACGCTCTTTGTACTCAGCGAGGATGTGTATCTCTCGCTGGACGGCGAGAATGTGGTCCTGCTGCGGGGCGATGAAACAGCCGGACGCTTCCCTCTGCACACGCTGGAATCTATCCTGTCGTTCAGCTACAAGGGAGCATCTCCGGCGCTCATGGGCAAGTGCGTTCAGTACGGAAAGAACCTGGCCTTTTTCACACCTCGCGGCAGGTTCCTGGCACGTGTGAGCGGCCCCTGCGGCGGAAATATCCTGTTGCGGCGGACACAGTATCGTACCGCAGACGACAGTGCCGCCAGCTGTTCCCTGGCCCGAAATTTCATACTTGGCAAACTTTATAACTGTCGGTGGGTATTAGAACGGGCCACGCGAGACCATCCCATGCGGGTTGATGTGGCCGCGCTGAAAGCGGCCTCGGAGCAGATCAAAACGCTGCTGCCGCAAGTCGCCGTCTGCGATTCGTTAGAAACGCTCCGGGGCCTGGAGGGCAAGGGCGCCGCATACTATTTTGATGTGGTCGGCCAACTGGTGCTGCAAAACAAAGAATCGTTTTCCTTCAGCGGACGCAACCGCCGCCCACCTCTGGACCCAATGAATGCGCTTTTGTCCTTTTTGTACGCGCTTTTGGCCAATGATTGCGCGGCCGCTTTGGAGGGCGTAGGCCTTGACAGTCAAGCAGGGTTCCTACACCGTGACCGATCAGGCAGAAGCTCCCTTGCTCTGGATCTAATGGAGGAGCTGCGCCCGATCCTGGCGGACCGAATGGCCCTAACGATCGTGAATGGCCGGAAGATAGGCCCAGAAGACTTTCAATACCAGCCAAGCGGTGCGGTCTTCTTAAGCGATAACGGCCGCAAGACCGTTCTGGCGGCATGGCAGGAACGCAAGCGGGAGATACTGACACACCCATACTTGAAAGAAAAGCTCCCCTGGGGCCTTGTGCCCCACATCCAGGCGCTGCTGCTGGCTCGATATATGCGGGGCGATCTGGACGCTTATCCGCCGTTTTTTTGGAAGTGAGGGCCCTGTATGCTCATGCTGATCACATATGATGTAGACACGACCACGGCCGCAGGAAGAAAACGCCTCCGTCTGGTTGCCAGACAATGCGTCAATTATGGACAGCGGGTGCAAAACTCCGTTTTCGAGTGTAATGTGGACGCCGCCACAGCGCGGATCGTGAAGGCGAAGCTGGCAGACATCATTGATCCGGAAAAGGACAGCCTTCGATTTTATAATCTGGGTAACAGCTACCAGAGAAGAGTGGACCATATAGGCGCCAAGCCAGGATATGACCCGGAAGGGTTGCTGATGGTCTAAGTGCGGCACGCAAGCGATCATAAAACGGGCGCGAACCTCGCACTTAGTCAGAGCCTTCTTTCTTGGTCTTTGTCTGCACGTTTTCTGCTCTCCGGCCTTGTGACAGGCAAAAAACTGTATTATATCAACAAATATGTCAGGGTCCTTCTGTGCATATTTGATGTCTCCGCCCTCGCGGGCGGAGTGGGTTGAAATTGAGGCGTTTGCAGAAGACCATTGACGGAATGCACGTCTCCGCCCTCGCGGGCGGAGTGGGTTGAAATTGGGAGACGCCATTGCTAGTTATTTCAATGCTGGTGTCTCCGCCCTCGCGGGCGGAGTGGGTTGAAATCCGTTGAAGTCCGTAGGAACCGCCATAGCCTCTTCGTCTCCGCCCTCGCGGGCGGAGTGGGTTGAAATGGACATGACCGTATCAAGGTCACCGTTTCCGCCGAGTCTCCGCCCTCGCGGGCGGAGTGGGTTGAAATTACATGTGGGACATGGACGACCTACCGGCAGCAGTCTCCGCCCTCGCGGGCGGAGTGGGTTGAAATAAAAATGTAACAGTCACTCCCGGAAGTAATGACCGTCTCCGCCCTCGCGGGCGGAGTGGGTTGAAATTCTCGCCAATCTTCTCGTCCATAGCGGTCCTCGAAGTCTCCGCCCTCGCGGGCGGAGTGGGTTGAAATTTGCGCCCTCGCCAGTTCGTCGGACAGCTCGGACGTCTCCGCCCTCGCGGGCGGAGTGGGTTGAAATCCGCTGCACGCTCCACTTCAAGAAAGGGGCCGGGTCTCCGCCCTCGCGGGCGGAGTGGGTTGAAATCAGCGGCGGCGATACCCCCGCGCCGGAGCCGGTGTCTCCGCCCTCGCGGGCGGAGTGGGTTGAAATGAGATAGTTACGAGCTTCGTAACCTCGTAGCCCAGTCTCCGCCCTCGCGGGCGGAGTGAGTTGAAATCGATGGGCCTTGTTGATCCGGGCGGACGTGGTCGTCTCCGCCCTCGCGGGCGGAGCGGGTTGAAATGATGTTCCAAGTCCAACAAAGTGGCCCGGAGGCGAGTCTCCGCCCTCGCGGGCGGAGTGGGTTGAAATCGAAGTGGGCGCCCCTCTTGGGAAAGCCGCCGCAGTCTCCGCCCTCGCGGGCGGAGTGGGTTGAAATTTTGTGCCATTTATCTTCGGTTTTCTGGTATGAGTCTCCGCCCTCCCGGGCGGAGTGGGTTGAAATCTGCAACGACCGCCGCACAGGCGGGCCCTGCGACGTCTCCGCCCTCGCGGGCGGAGTGGGTTGAAATTTCGCAGTTCGTCGCAATCTGCTCCAGGGACGGCGTCTCCGCCCTCGCGGGCGGAGCGGGTTGAAATGGATTTTGGCCCCGCGGGGGAACTCGTCGTCGGTCAGTCTCCGCCCTCGCGGGCGGAGCGGGTTGAAATTGGTAGTCCGCTTTCAGCTCCGCTTTGGTCTCCGGGTCTCCGCCCTCGCGGGCGGAGTGGGTTGAAATGACAGCGCGATCCTGTCCGCGCTGATCGCCTCCTGTCTCCGCCCTCGCGGGCGGAGTGGGTTGAAATGAGATAGTTACGAGCTTCGTAACCTCGTAGCCCAGTCTCCGCCCTCGCGGGCGGAGCGGGTCAAAAGAGGAACGGTCCGGCAGCGATGCCGGGCCGTCTTTTGTTATGTATACTTAATTATGTTAATATATTTATGTCTACTGATTTATGTAAATAGAGAGGCCCTCCGGCCCCTCTATGCCCTCACGTGGGAAACAACGCCTTCTTGATCTGGCCCACGGCGTTCTTCTCCAGCCGGGAGACCTGGGCCTGGCTGATGCCGATGGCCGCCGCTACCTCCACCTGGGTCCGGCCGTCGAAAAACCGCATGGACAGGATCTTTTTCTCCCGCTCGCCCAGCTTGTCCACCGCCTCGGTGAGCGCGATCCGCTCCAGCCAGGCGGCGTCGGTATTTTTGCTGTCACCGATCTGGTCCATCACCGACACGCTCTCGCCTCCGTCGGAGTACACCGGCTCGAACAGGCTCACCGGGTCGGAGATGGCGTCCATAGCCATGACCACGTCTCCCGGCTCTACCCCCAGCATCTTCGCCACCTGGTCCATATCCGGCTCCCGCTGGTGTTCGTTCAGGTATGCCTCCTTGGCCTGCATGACCCGGTAGGCCAGGTCCCGCAGGGACCGGCTCACCCGCAGCGCGCTGTTGTCCCGCAGATACCGGCGTATCTCCCCCGATATCATGGGCACCGTTATCTAAAGTGGAAATGGGTCCCTGTTCCCAAGGGTTTGCGGGCTCGTTTTCTCCTGTAGAACGCCGTCGAACGGTAGAAATTCGTAAAATGAAGAAAGGCGGCGACAAAAAGCATGACGACTGCAAAGGCATTTCGACTGATCGTCCACTATCTGGATACCGTCGAGGGTCTCAGCGACAGCCTCCACCAGGCAAAAACCGTACTCGAAGATCTGCTGTCAGACTATCCCGGCAAGAAATGGGACGACCTCTCCATCTGCGCGGCTGTGGAAAGCTTCATCGCAGACCACGGCAGACCGCCGACGACCAAGGAGCTGGACACTCTCCCCGAACTTCCCAGCCACCGATGCGTGGAGCTGGAATTTGACATGAAAGCGGCCCAGTGGCTCCGGGAGAACTATCCAAGCAAGGACCAGCTATGGTACAAATACCGCGCCGAGGACCACACCCCGGAGGAATACCGGGCCATGTTCGTCAGCGAGTACAATCGCACCCACCCCCATTCCTGCCTGGAATATAACCGCAAGCGGGATCCCCGCTATCCCTCCTGGCAGTACACCGCTAAAATGCTGGGCTGCCATCTCTGGAGCGAGCTGATACATATATGCGAGAATGAGCTGGACGTGCCCAAAAGCTGCGAACGCAGCTTCACGGTAGAATCCAGCATCCAACTCATCTGCGGCCCGTTGCATGACCAGCAGGTGTATCAGATCAGATAGAAATAAGGCAAAACTCAAAGCGGCGGAGCAGATCATGTTCCGTCGCTTTGCACTTAACAAAACTTATGTACTTACAAGCTATTCGATGATATCGGGAACCTGGAAAATCATTGGCGTACTTGACCGAAATGCTTTACCCATTGCAATGGCAGTTCTCTCCTTTAATGTCGGTAATATCTCTACAAGATCTTGTCCCATATAATTTGCTAAGAACTCGCTGGTAGTGCGATCCAATTCTTGGAATACTACCACGGAATTGCATTGTGTTAATACAGTTTTAGAAACATTTGCCGTCCGCTGGGCAATAACGAGAAAACCAATATTATACTTCCGTCCTTGTAAAGCGATTTGGGCAATACTGTTTACTGTGGCTCGTGAAGCCGTATCCTGTGCCCCCATAGAGTTGATTTCAGGTATAACTGTATGCGCTTCTTCCAGCACAACACAAACACGTTTTCCATAATTCTTGTATTCTTTTGCAATCGAGAACAGCACACTGAAAAACCATCTTGTATATTCCAAACTGCTTGCTTTGTTAGTTATTTCATTAAGCTCAAATACGATTTTATTGGCATCGCTCTTTAAATACCGCTCAATAGCATTGCTGATGCTCTCCCGGATTATCCTCTCAGATGTTTGAATTACTCTCGTATCACGTTTGTCGGCAAATTTTGCATTTTCTACTATTAACTTATCGATTTGTGTAGATATAATGGTAGCTTCTACTTTAGCGATAATAGATGTGATCCCCGGAAATTTATCTTCATATTCACCAGTTAAATCTACAATTATCACCTTTGTTGTCTCATCAGCAATTTGCCTGATCAGATTCCGCGCAAAGACCGATTTTCCAGAGCCCGTTACGCCCAAAATCGCTGTATGATGTGTTACTGCTAATTCCTTGTTAAGAATAACGGGGTAGTTTGTACCCGGTATATGCCCGACAATAAACTCGCCTTCCTTGAGATTAGGCTCCTCAATTTCAGATGCCAGAAAGAGAGGTGTGTTGATATTCGGTACCCAGCCATACCTTTCAAATCTCCCTGTCTGATGATTCCACTCACCGATCTGTATAGCTTCCCCAACGACAAAACTGGTCTCATTCTTATTCGCAAGTTGTTCATTCTTTGTAATGCCTTGCACGACTTGATACAGCACTCTATGTGAGTTGACCGCGAGTTCAACCAAATTTCCACTATATATTTCTACTCTTGCGTTGTATGTGAACTTGATCTTCTCTATCACCGCATTTTCACATATTAGCCCGACAAACCGTGTTAGATAATCTGTCGCAGGGGGATTCTCCACTTTATAAATGTAATCAGGTTCATATTTTTCAATCGTCTTATCAAATAAACCGTCTATCTCCGGCGTAGTCAAAACCTTGATCCATTGCTCCTGATCCAATAAATACACATCCAAAACAATTCCCTTATGCTCTTTCATGTCCACTGCGTAGACAAACTCAACAAAATCAAACAGCTTCATTGTCTGCTGTCGATTATCTAAAAGTTGTACAAGAAATGTATTCTTCGATTGAACGCCGAATATTTTCCCTACAGGAAGAATCTGTGTGTTTTGATCATCTTTATGAAATAATTCGCTAATCGTCATGGCGACAGATGGAATATTAACTACCATAAAGATGATCCAAAACAGCAGCAATCCGTTAAACCCCACAGCATTCCGACTAAACTGTCGTCCGATTCCCCAAAGGAAAAATGCTGAAAAGAGTACTTCCGGTTTTCCAATTTGCCGATTAAGCCTTGCAAAAAACTGTACCGCCTTATTTTCCAGATACAATTCCTTCGTTCTCATCCACATCAACAAATAACTGCTGACGATCAAATAAACTGTCACCACGAGGAATATCCAAAACGTAGCCGTCCGGTCTTTTGCTGGTATGAGCAAGAGTGACAGCAACGCCGTAACGCTATTAACAAAAACATTGCTGTCCTTAGAAAAGAACGGCTGATCAACCAATGACAGCAAGATAAGTAATAGCAGTCCGGAAGTAAACCAAAAATCCTCAATCATAAACCGCAAACTATGATTTATGCCCCATCCAACAATGATGAGTAAGACCAGGGAGATCCCCAAAACCGACAATCTGTATCTTTTGCTCATGTCTTCTTTTCCTCTCGATTAATCTTCTTTTATAGCAGGTCGTTCAAATCATCTTATTAACCAATTATTATTATAACACCTTCCATTCAACAATGCGACAAAAACATTCTATATTACTACGTTTGACAGCCGTCCACGTTTTCGTGGGCGGCTAAATTTATATCTAGGAGGAACAAACAATGTCAAAAGCAAGACCCAGTGCAGCATCCCTGCTGACCTCGCTGGACGACCTGTTCACCACCCAGGCCGAGCGGGACGAAGCCAAGCTGGAACCCATCCTCGAGATCCCGCTGGAACAAATCAGCCCCTTCCCCGGCCACCCGTTCAAGGTAAAGGCAGACGGGGACCTGGCGGCCCTCGCGGACAGCATCCGGGAGCGCGGCGTGCTCGTTCCCGCGCTGGTACGGCCCCTGGGCGACGGCTATCAGATGGTAGCCGGCCATCGGCGCATGGCCGCCGCAGAACTTACAGGCGCGGAGGCGCTCCCCTGTATCGTCCGCGATCTGACCGACGAGGAAGCGACCATCGTCATGGTGGACAGCAATCTCCAGCGGGAGAAGATATTGCCCAGCGAAAAGGCGTTCGCCTACAAGATGAAGCTGGACGCCATGAAACGGCAGGGCAAGCGGACCGATCTAATATGTGCTCCAGTGGGCGAGAAGTTGACCAGCGTTGCAAAACTGAGCAAAAGCGAGGAGGACAGCGCCCGGCAGATCCACCGCTATATCCGTCTGACCAGCCTCATCCCGGAGCTGCTGAAGCTGGTGGACGACGGCAAGATCGCCATGCGGCCCGCTGTGGAGCTGTCCTATCTCTCCCAGCGGGAACAGGCATCGCTCTATGAGACCATGGTGAGCAAGAACCGCACTCCCTCCAACGCCCAGGCCGTCAAGATACGCAAATTCTCCCAGGAAGGCCGCCTGTCCCCGGAGGTCATCCTCTCCATCATACAGGAAGAAAAGGGGGAGAAGAACAAGTACTTGAGCTTCCCCAAATCCCGTATAGCCAGCTATTTCAAGCCGGATACACCCAATGAAATGATAGAGGACACCATCATCAAAGCCCTGGAATACTACCGCAGTTTACAGCGAGGGAAGGAGAGATAAGCAAAAGCGAAAAAGAAAATGCCTTACTCACAAGGGCGTACCATACCCATTGGCCTGCGGCAAACCTGCCGCCGCGCTCCCCCTCCCCACACCCCACCCCTGTTTACTGCCTATACTACCCGAAAAAAGAAAACTTCCGACGATCGCACATTTGCAGTTATTCTCCGTATGCCCTACAATGAAGCAAAAGGAGGGCATGAACATGAACGAGATCGGTTACACCATGGTGAACGGCTATCGCATCCCCAACCTGCTCCCCCACCAGGAGCCGGAAATCCGCCTGGGCAAGTACGCCCTGCTGCGCCGGAGGTTTCTCATGCACCATCGGCCAGGGACATTCACCAATCTGCTGACATCCGGCAGCCTGAATCCGCACCTGCTGCAGGTGGACCAGGAAGCCCGCGCCAGGATGGAGCGGCTCACAGCCGAGATGGCCCGCTCACAAGGCGTCACAGAGGAATTGAAAGCGATGGATCAGATGCGCTGGGTAGGGCTCATGAACAACATCCACAGCGCCGCCGAGGAAATTGTTTTGAACGAACTCATCTACGTCTGAACCGCAAAGCCGGGAACGGGACATCTCCCGCTCCCGGTTTTGCATATAATCACACAAAGCCACCATAAAGCTGCACAGTTCCCCTTGCAAAGTGTTATCATATATGGTAACATAGCAAACAGAACAGAGACATGAGGGAACACCATGCACAGACAGGAGATCATCTCGCAGCTTGTGGCGGCGCGGCTGGAAAAGGGCATATCGCAGGCGGAGCTGGCCCGGATGATCGGCACCCAGCGGTCCAGCATCTGCCGGCTGGAGAGCGGCGGGCAGAACCTGACCCTGGATATGGTCCTGAAGATTGCCGCCGCCCTGGGCAAGACGGTATCGCTGTCCTTGGAGGAACAGGAAGAAATGGCATCAAGCGTTTACAGCCTCCGTATTTATGATACGGAGCTCATGAAATTCACCCTGGAAAAGCGCGGCCTGGAGGGACTGGTGGCGGAGGTCCTGTCCGTCAACGAGGACGCCCGCCATCTGCTCCCGCTGGACATGGCCTGCACCGGCGAGGGCGTCGTCAAGTGGCTGGAGCGGCGCGTGATCCCCAAGAACCGGGCCTTTGTGGACGAGATATTGAAAACGCTGGGGCTGAGCCAGAATGACACGAAGGGCATCATCGACGTGTGCAAGGGGCTGTCCCTCAACGACAGCTATTGGGTCGTGCCGGACGGCTTTGAGGGGACGTTTGCCGACTACAATCTCTATGAAAACCGCTTTTCGGAGATGCTGGCCCTGGTGGCCTATACCGGCGCGGGCCAGAGCCGGGAGGCGTTCACCACCTCCCCGGAACTGACCACCAACGGTATGCTGCCCAAGGCGTGGCGCTTCATCGAAAACGACGGCATCTATCTCTACAAGGGCGGCTCCAGCGGCGCGCACAACGCCGGGCGGGAGCCCTACTGCGAATACTATGCCTCCCAGATCGCCCAGACCATGCGACTGAACGCGGTCCATTACGACCTGGAAAACTGGAAGGGCATCACCGCCTCCAAGTGCGCGCTATTCACCGATGTGGACACCTCATATATCCCCATCGGCAGCCTGGTAAAGTCCGGGGGCATCCAGGGGTGCCTGGAATACTTTGACGGCCTCGGCCCGGCATTTGGAGAACAGCTCCGCAGCATGCTGGTCTTTGACGCGCTCATTTACAACGAGGATCGGCACCTCGGAAACTTCGGCGTCCTGCGGGACAATCACACCGGCGAAATCACCGCCCCTGCGCCCATCTTCGACAACGGTCTGTCCCTGCTGTGCTACGCTGGGCAAGAAGAGATCGAGGATTTCGAGAAGCTGAAGGAATATGCCGGGACGCGGATGAATCCCTATCGGCTGTCCTACGAGGAGGTATGCGCCGCTGTGATGGGTGCGAAGCAGAAGCAGCAGCTTCGCCGGATGATCGGCTTCACCTTCCAACGCCATCCCAGCATCAACCTGCCAGAGGAGCATCTGCGGGCGCTGGAGCAGCTGTTGGAGCTTCGCGTCCGGCAGCTCCTGGCGATCCCCAACAGAGGGAAATAAATCAGGGAAAAACACGAAAAGCAGCTTGCTCGAACGCAGGCTGCTTTTTTGCGTTTCTCTTTCAGGCAGTGATCCCCCCGAAGGGGCAGTCAATCCGTTTAATCGAATGCGACTTTGCCCGCAAGCATCGTGTTTGTACTCCCACAAACACTTTTTTACAGGGGCGAGCCCCTGTGACCCCCACATCAACCAACCGAAAAAGGAGGCACTTATTATGAGAAGCAGAAACATCCGGCTCCAGGTCTGGGTGAACGAAAAAGAGCTGGCGATGCTGGACAGGAAAGCCCAGCGAAGCCGCCTCACGCGGGCTGCCTATATCCGCCAGCTCATCAGAGGCTATATCCCCCGGGACGCTCCACCGCCGGATTATTATGCTATGATGAGGCAGCTATACCGCATCGGCAACAATCTCAATCAGATCGCCCAGAAGGCCCATGTGCTGAACGTGATCGACGTGCAGCGGTACGACGCCGGCGTCCGCCAATTCGAGGAGGCGGTCAGAGCCATCACCAAGGCCACGATCCTGCCCAGGAGAATGAGTGAGGAAGATGTCCCTCTCACTCATGGGCATAGAGAAGAGCCTCCTCCGATTTAATGCGGGCAAGGAATTCTGCGTCCAAGCTGTCGGAGGTGAGAAGATCCACCTTCCTGCCCAAGCGCTCCTCCAGGGCGAGGTGGAAGCCGGACAGGACAAACAGGCCGCATATCTTACCCTTGTCGATCCGAAGGTCTATATCGCTGTCGTCCGCGGCATCTCCGCGGGCAAAGGAGCCAAAGAGAAATATCCGTTCGACGCCAAACTGTTTTCCCAAATCTGCCACAGTTCTCTGTATGTCGGCGATCTGAGGGGCCTGAGCCTTCGTTCTTCCTCCTTCCCTGTCTTGCAAGTCATTATATCCTACCGGGGGGCAAAGCTCAACACGTTTCTTTTGGGCTGCACACTTCGGCCCCGACAAGCATTAAACAGTGTTTCCCAAAAGCATAATTATAAGGGATAAGCCTTACTATGTTCTGCCGATTGAATTAAGTGGGATCGTGAATATGGCCCCTTGCGCAGTAATGTACTCCCGGATTGTCTTTGCTCCGTTGGCTTTGTCATCAAGACAAAATGTTCCGGTAAAAGTGGACGGTGCAGCACTGGTACTTGGAGTCTGGGTACACTTCGCCAACGGCCCCCAGCATCCCCTTGCATTTGTCGCCAATCATGAGTTTCACACCGTCCAGCTCCGGCACGGAGCTGTTCAAAAGGGGCTTTGGGGATGCTTCCCCCAGCAAGCAAATGGGGCATTCCGGCGCGGGGCCGGAATGCCCCATTTTTGCATGGTGTGTACCACCATGCCCTGCTTGCTACTATGAGTATGGCCCTGAAAGGGCGCGGAGAAACCGCACCGCTCAGAGGCTCGATCCTAAGCTACAATGAGAGGGTGATCGGTCTTACGGTGCCCTGCTTGAGCTAAACACGCTCGTCTGT
>CANQNS010000001.1 GCA_947625285.1 uncultured Oscillospiraceae bacterium | reverse complement strand
CCAAGACCTGTGGGACCGTATCCCGTAGGCGATGGGTTCGGATTTGTCTTTTGGTTTGAGCCGTATGAGGCGACACACTTTAGGAATGGAGTTATCAAACGGCCAACGTCGAAGCCAAGAGGACCAAAGAAGAAAAAGAGATAATCAATTCCTGATACTCAAACAGGTCAAAATAACTTTACATTGTTACCTTTCAATGTAATGAAAACTTATTCTTCGCCGATAGAGAAACCAATTCTTCGCTTTGGGTGGTCAGGTTCTATTTCAACAGATGTCAACATGAAATTGAGTTGATTAATGTGCTGAATCAGTGTAGCCTCCCGCCCGTTTACAAAGCCTTTGAACACCATCAAAACTGGATCTTCATATGCAACATGTGTGACTCGCATCAAAACTGATTGCCCAAAGTTAGTCATCATAAGGCCCACCTCATGGTTAGTATCCAATGAGCACTCGAAATTTTGAATATATCTTTTTAGAATTTCATATTGCTCATCGGCCCACATATGCTGGGTAGGCGTATCAAAATCGAACGCAGGAATATCGGGGACTTTAAACTGCGGTAGCGAGATATTTGAACTATCAAAGTTTGACATGGTGTGCGCTCCTTTCATTCCAGCTTATCATCCAGCAATAACCAGTTCATGCCGAGGCTAAATATAAAGTATAACATGATATGGTAATAATCTCAACAAATGTTTGCGGCGGCACCGAATGGTGCCGCCGCGGGCGTTATTACGCCTTGGTGTCTTGGAGGTGTCTTTCCTTCTTCCGCTGGACTTTCCATGCCGCGAACTCTCTCTGACCTTCCTCGCTCTCATAAAACGCGAGGATGTCCGGCAGGAAGCACCGGGCGAGCTTTTCGATCTCGTACTGCGGTATGTTGGTGTCGTTTATGAGCTTCTTCCTACGACCCAATTCTTACCTCCTATGCGACGCTATGCTAGTAGTGACGGATGAACGGTGTCATGCTCTGCTCCCTCCTTCCTGATGTGTTCTAAAGCCTGGATCTGCGGTCTGGTGTGCAGGGATACCACCCCGCCAGGTTTTGCACCCGGAAAGCCTTGCAGATTCAGGGACTTTGCTGCTCTATCGTTCTACTATTCGCCCTGCGTCGTTTGGCGTACTCTGCCTTTTGCCGACGCTGGGCTATGATCTTGCAGTCGTCGCAATATTTCGCCCGGTTGGAGCCGGGGAGGAACGCCCTGCCGCAGAGGGCGCACCGCTTCATAGCGTCCTTGCCGAATATCTCCGTTTCAAGCTCCCCTCCGGCTTTATCCTTTAGTAACACCCAGCGAAAGACCTTGCAGCAGACAGAGTAGGAAAGCATCTGCGGACAGGGGATTTCTTCGCCGTCGTCCAGGTACAGGCAGTTGCCATTGTCACAGGCGCTGCATAGTTTGCGAATGAGCGAGACGGCCCGCTGTCGCTGTCTGCCGTTCATGCATGGGAGCGACCCGTCCGGCTTCCGCTCCACAGGCGGGAGCAGTTCAAGATGGAATAAGCTCATGGCGCTTCTCTTTCGTGTGGCCCAGCATGTTCTCAATATTGCTCTTCACAGTCTCCAGTTCCTTCACCCGGCGCTGCTTCTCCCGGTAGTCTTTGTACCGGGCGTTCTTCTCCGATGTAAGCTGCTGTATCTCCGCCTGCAGCGCCTTGGTGCCGGGCAGCTTGGTGATACCGTGGTCCTTGAAATACTTGGCGGCGGCGTTGGACAGCTTGAACTCACGTTCATGCATCTGGGCGTATTCAGCCCTGGCCTTGGCGGTTTTCAGTGCCTTGTATTCTTGCCGGACATCCTTCGTTTCCCAATACGTCAAAAGCTGTTTCTGCAGCGCCTTCTTCCCAGAGAGGACGGTCTCTATGGATTTGAGTTTTTCCCGGCTCTCTTGCAATTCGCTCCGGGCGGCAGACAACAACTCGTTCAACTCGTCCATAGAAGCAACGCCGTACGGCAGCACGGGGACATCCTCAATACGCAGGCTGTTGATGATGATATGTATGTGGATGTTGCCGGTATGGTTGTGGCCGTCCGGGTGGGTACAGACCAGCGCCTGGTGGCCGGGGAAATGGTCACGGCAAAACTGCTCTCCAAGCTCCTGTGCCCGGTCCACGGTCAGGCCGTTATCTGCACTGTCCCTTGGGTCAAAGCTGATGATGTAGTGATGGCTTTTCACATCGCGCCGATCCAGGTTCTTGCCATATTGCAGATTCGCTCTCATGCAGGCAATGGCAAAATCCTGGCCCTCACAGTTGAGCGCGGCGATGCGGTAATCCTCTCTTGGAATGAGCCGCCCGTTTTCATCCAGAATGGGCTTCATGGTGAACTCGTCATGCTCGAAAAGCAGATACTTCTCCGCGTCGCTGTACCGGGCGTTTTTAGAGTTTATGTGTTTGAACGTCGCCAATAGCTGCCGCCACCTTTTCCAAGACTTCATATTTCAACATGGCGAGGTCAACTGCCGCGTCCCGGACCTCTTTTTCTAAGTCGTTATAAGGTGTTCCGAACTCATTCAGGTGCCGTGCGATCTGATTTAGATTGCCGCCGATCTTGCTGTACTGCGCGATGAGATCATCCAGCTTTTTCAGCAATTCATCGTCCACCGATGTGATCACGATAGTTGGCTTGAGCGTCGCGCCGGTGATGGCCTTGCGAATGAACGCGGCTTTGCTCACACCGCACAAAGTTGCTACTTCTTCAAAGGAAGCATATTCCTCTTTGGACAACCGCGTTTTCACGGTCATGCTCCGATGGGGCGTGTTGTATTTCTTCGGCATGGGCCGATCCTCCTTTGCAACAAGCGAGCGAACGCGAGCACCGAACGGCGAACGCCGCGAGGACGACAAGCAGGGTTTGGGGAAGGCACTCCCCAACAAGATTCCGTGGGGCAAAAATGAGCGCGGAGCGAATTTTGGGCCCATGGTAGAATCTTGCTCTGACAAGTGGTGCTCCACAAGGGCATTCCATCGCGCAAAACTATTTTAGATTTTTCTCTCTGCGGAATTTGTCGAAATCCGTCGGTCAGGCGAGAAAAGTGCTGAACAAATGGCGAAGCCGCTGTTAATGGTCCCAACCGGAAAATCAGAGCACAGAATGCTCCGATCATACGGCCTGAAGACACACCAACAGCGGCTCCTGGCACAGACTATGATCTGTGTATCATATTAAGTTTTGATCAAGGTGGGCTTTTCAGCTCCGTTTGCATTGACGTTACCACCTTACGTTGCATCTGTCAATGACGTATTTGCGTCATATAAAAGAGCAAATAAGCAGGGCCGCAGCATAACGAGCAAACTCGAATGCGTTGCTGACAAGTGAGATGATTAAAGCTCGCAGAACGGAACTTTACTTTCCGCGACGAAGATTATGCAGTTTTCTGCGCAAATTTAAAATTTCTTGGGAACAGAAATTGAATTGCCTGTTGCGCAAAGGTGGAAACCATGATATAATATTTACAAGCAAGGAGGTGCGTTTGATGCCTGGGTTCCGGGTCGCCGTTCAGGATTAGCTCGGCATAGCTGAGCGGGTCGTTGTAGATGAGGTAGTCCAACTCGGACCGCTGAAACATGTCATCTGCAACTTCGCGTTCCACGGCGGTGCAGTCGATGGCGATCATGCCGCCGTCTGCGTATCGCAATTCCACGCAACCTGTGTCCAAGTTGAACTCACAAGAGATCAAGTTTTTCATCGTTCGGCTCTCCTTTCATCTTCTTCCATAGTCTCGATGCACACGTCCTCTGCCTCCAAAAGCGCCTCCTGAATGACCGCCCGTCCGGAAGTATTTTCTGGCGTGTCCGGCAGCACATCCAGCGCATGTGACGCTGCCGCGCAAAGGATGTGGTAGGCCCGTATGTAGTCCGTCATCTTCTCGCCTCCAACGCACTAACCCTTTTGGGTTATTTTAACCCAAAAGGGTTAAACTTGTCAACAGGAATTGGCTATCCTCATAGGTGAAATGAGGTGGCAAAGATGAATGTGGGAGAAGCGGTAGCGGAACGAATTTTGGAACTGTGCCGAGAGCGGAACATCTCGGTCAACCGGCTGTGTACGCTCAGCGGCGTCACGCAGTCCACGGTGAACAACATCGTCAGTCTCCGCAACAACAGCGCGACGGTTGCCACGGTGAAGAAGCTATGCGACGGCCTGGACATCGGCATTTCCGAGTTCTTTGCCTCCTCGCTCTTTGACGATCTGGAGCAGGAGATAAAATAAGCATTGTGAAGTTCAAAAAAGCCTGTCTTTCCCCAAATGGAGAGACAGGCTTTTCATCATTTCTTTCGCAAAAATCCCTGCTGGAAAGCGCCGGGGAACTGGAACTTTTTCTCTAATCCGTCGAAGGACACCACGATATATCCCCCGCCGACGCTTTGCACGATCCCTGTGCCGAACGCCTTGTGGAACACGGCGGACCCGGCGGTGACGCCGGACACGTCCACGACGGGGGCCGCCTTTTTGACTGGGGCCGGGACAGGGGGTATGTACGCTGGACGATAGGTAGGGATGGGCGTTTTCGCCGCGATGGGCGGCCGGGGTTCCGGCTTCTTTACCACAGGGGGCGGTTCCGGCTCGTCCTCCCCATCCGGCGCTTCCTCCGCGTAATAGGGCTTGTCCGGCACGTCGTCCTCCGCCTGGGCCGGGGCCTCCATGGAGCGGATGAGCTGGCCCGCCATGAGATCGTAATCCTCCCTGGACAGCACTGTGCTATAGAGCCCCACGTCCCCGCCGGCGTGACGGTCGATGCCGGTGTAGGAAAGGCTCGCGTCCTCGTACCGCTTGAACTTATACACCGCGTCGTTCATCAGCGCCTCGTTGAACACGTTCAGAGACACCAGCAGCTCAAAGTCCTTCACGTTCAGGCCCGTGACCTTCTTGAACAGTTCCGGCTCCAGCTGGGTGATCACGTCCTTGAGGCTGTACTCCCGGTAGTCGGTGAGGTACATGAACACCGGCACGCGGGTGGCGAACTTGATGAGCTTCTCCTGGATCATCTTCCGCTTAGACTTGTATTCCTTCTCCGCCTCCGTCAGCTCTTTCTTCTGCTTCGGCGTCAGCTCCTCGCTCTCCCGCTTGGCCTTCTTCACGGCCTCGGACTTGTTGATGATGGTCTGGATGTCCGCGTTCAGACTGCGGAAGCCCTCGATGCGCATGAGCGCGTCCATGGCCTCTTTACTGGCCAGCAGCCGGGCCAGCGTCTCGTTGTCCACGTTCACCAGCAGCGCCGACTCCCACCGCTTGGCCAGCAGCGTGGCGGAGGTGCCTGCCATAGCGATGTCCAGTATGGCCGCCGCGTTGACCTGGCGCATATTGATGCCATCATAGGCCAGCACCGGCAGGAAGTTGATGAACTCGCCCACCTTCTTCTCCGGGTTGCTCTCGCCCACGTTGAGCCGGCAGCTGTAATCCGCGATCTGCTTCAGCGCCCGGTCCAGGGCAAAGTCAAAGATATAGCACTCCTTCTTGATGATCTCCCGCTTGCCGCTGTCGTCCGTGACCTCCCAGGGGCTCTGGACCCGGAACGCCGCCTGAAAATAGGTCTCCGGGCTGGTCAGGTTGCGGAGCATGAAGATGCCGGTCCAGGGCTTGATGGTGACGCCGGTGGTCAGCTTGCCGCAGGAGAGGGTGATGGTCTTGGTAGCCAAGGGGTCGGCCATGGCTTTGCGCACCGGCTCCAGGGCCTTCACGCCGATGCCCGCCTCCGTACCGGCGCAGACCAGCACGGCGTAGTCGTGGTAAAAGGCGTTCTGACGCTGGGCTAGCAGATTCGCCATGGCCTGGCAGGACGCCACGTTGGGCAAAAACCACAGCGTATGCTGCAGCACGTTCAAAAGCCGCACATCGGAAAAGGGCATGGGCGGCTTCTGCGCCCCCTGCTTCAGCTCATCCACCGTGGTCTCCAAAAACGCGCCCCGGATCAGATCCAGCCATTTCTGCACATAGTCCTCATAGACGAACCGTGCCTCGCTGCCGCGCCCCTCGGCGGAGAAAAACACGTTCAGGTCGAACTCGTCAAACTCCCCCTGCCGGGCGATCTGCTGGATGCTCTCGGGTATCTTGTAGGTCAGCATGACCATCCGGGGCAGGGCGGCGTAGGGGTTGTCCTCCCCCACCCAGCTCTCCTTGGCCCGCTGCTCGTCGGAGTAGGTCCAGTTGTAGATCTGCTCCTCGATGAACTCGCCGGAATTCAGCGCCCGGAAGGGCGTTCCGGAGAGGTAGAGATAATAGGACGTGGTGATGGGCAGCCAGGTCTCGTCATAGGCGTTGCCCCTATCGTACCGGCTCAGGTCCTCCTCGTAGGTGTCCTCGTCCTGCTCAAAGAGCTTTTTGGCGTTCTCCTTCCACGCGCCGAAGTGGTACTCGTCGAAGATGACCAGGTCCCAGTTGGTGGTATGCACCCACTCGTTGTTGGCCTTGATGCCGCCGGTGGCGCGGTTCACGCCCAAAAAATCCTGGAAGGAGCCGAAGCACACGATGGGCCGTGCCTTGTCCGCCCGCCGGTACTGGGCGTCCAGGGTGTTCTGCGGGTCCGCCGGGTCCCGGGAGATGAACTGCCAGCCCTCGAAGTCCACATGGCACGTAAGGTCCTCCCGCCACGCGGTCTGCACGGCGGGCTTGAAGGTCAGTATCAGCACCCGCTGAAAACCCATCTCCTTCGCCAGCTGATAGGCGGCGAAGGTTTTGCCGAAGCGCATCTTGGCGTTCCACAGGAATTTGGGCGTGCGGGTGGAGCCCTCCTCGTAGGCGGAGCGGTAGTAGGCGGCGGTGCGCTGAACGGCCTCGGCCTGCTCCGGGCGCATCTGAAAAGTCTGGGTGCGGTTTTCCTCGTTGGCCGTGCGGTTTCGCACCGCCACGATGGCGGACAGGACCTCCTCCGGGGTGCATCGGAACCACTCGCCGCCCACGCCGGGGATGTGCTTTTGCCGCAGGGCCCGGTGCACGTCCTTATCAGTGAAGGAGCCCCCGTCCGGGTACATGGCCGACTGGCGAAGCACGATGCGGTAGGGCACGCTCCCGTCCGGGCGCTTGGTGGGATACTGCTGGGCCACCCGCCTGTCCACGTCCACGGAGGTGTAGCCCACCTTCAGCATCCCCCGGTACTGGGGATTGGTGTCCTCGTAGGCGTAGATCATGGGATGGGCCGCCGGCCGCGGGGGAAAGAAATCAGCGTTAGGCATGGTCGTCACCGCCTTGTTATCTATCTTCTGGAATCAGTCAGTCCATTTGGTAGCAAGGAAAAAATCTAAGACCCCGTTCCATCCATTCCATCTGCTAACAATCTCTTTTAGGCGCTCAGAATACACGGTATAATCTATTCCCAAAATGTCGAGCAACACCCTTCGATATAACAGGGACAACTTGGCCGCATATAAGACAGATTCGCTTCCACCAAGAAACATTTTATTAGCTTTTGTTTTTATATGAAACATTCTGTTTCTGCTATTTGTCAGAACCTGGCAAAAAGAGGGAAGATCTTTTTCTTTCTCTTTCCCAAATATATCTTGGCCATAACTCTGAATGATAGCTTCTAATATGCGCCGAAGTTTAGAATCTTTCTCGCCGTTTGGCTTTGTTTGTTTAGGGGCCATCTGGAATTCTGGATTGTATTTTTGTATCAATTCAAATAACGATTCAAATGATTCAACAAGAATAGCCGCTTTTAAGTCGATAGGTAGGTTTACGCTTGACATTCCGTACAGTACCATCGGATGTACTAACTCTAATTCATCTTCAATTTGAATCCACCTGTTTAGTAATTCGTCCGAAAGTACACTTAACGAATTTGCAAATTTACTGCATCCTCTCGCAAAATCAGCAGATGAATAGAATGAGAGCATTCTTTTTTGGTATTCCTGAACTAATTCATCACCCCAAGGCGTTGTATTGTCGTCTAAAAGGAATTCCGCCGATCTTAATTGAAGAAACTCGCCTTCAAATAGCATAGCCAGCCGAGCAACATTCCATAGAATCGTCCATAGAGTCCCCGCCATAGTAGCGGTTTCGGCCCTGATTTCTATTCTGCGAATGCCGTTCTGTGCGATGGAAATTGTAAAAGTATTCTCAAATGCATTGTGGTTAATTGTGATGGGATCGACCGTCGCCAGAAAGCCGTGCTCGAACAGGAAGACCGCTTTCAAACTGCTTGCTTTTTTAGTGGTTAACTCAATAAATTTGTTTTCTGTCATTATCCGTTTCCTCCTGCCTCCATTGGCCGTATCATACTCTCGATAAAGGTGACCTCCTCATCCGTCAGACCATACTTGGCGTAAAGTTCCTCGTCGGTCCAAGGGCGTGAGAAGTCCTGCATCGGAACAAACATAAAGCTGTTCTTTGCAATCATAATAGAGGATGACGCCTGAAGAATCAAGAACCGGGCAAATTTTGTTTGTAGATATGTATATAGGCTCTGCGCCTGTTCTTGGGAGGCAAAGCTGTCGATGACGATGTATGTCTCCGTGCAGACCTCCTTGGGACCTAGCACCTCAAGTATTGACAGCACCCGCCGCTGTCCGTTTTTATCTATCTTTCCGCCATGCTCATAGAACACACGGGACACGATCACTTTCCATTTGTCGATCAGATCTCTCCCAACGGTAACACTGTCCTTTTTGAGCGGGCCTTTGCCACCATTCCAGCGAAGTGTTAGTTCTCCACTTGTGTCAGGACGCGCATATGTGCGCAGCCCAAAAGGCCGTTGGCTGCTTACCATTGAATCTAAAGTTTTGGGGGTCCCGGAAAGTATTTTATCCACGATAGGAACTGCATGATTTGAGCGGATCAATATTGGATACTTGTTCAAATACCTTAAAGCAGTATCGCACTCACCACTATCATGGTTGGTAACACTGCAGGGCCCCTGATAATGGGCGTCCCAAAGGAAATAACAGATGCCGCCGGAAATATCTACGCCGGGAAAGCACTCACCAGCGTCAACGAAGTCATGCAATTCCCGAAGATGCGTGTCCTTTATCATATTTGCGCGGAAGCTATCCAAGCCACGCCCGCCGGAAAACCAACGGGATGGTATGATCATTGTCAGATACCGTGGGTGCAGCTTCTGGGCTTGTTCCACAAACTTTTGATATAGAGGAATGGCGCTGGCATTATTTCCGCCGTCGCTCAGCTGGTAGGGCGGATTGCCGATGATCACGTCGAATTTCATATTGAAAATATCCTCCGGCCTGGTGGTGTGGATGAGCTCATAAGCGTGCCGCTCCAAGCCATCTCCACGCCGCTCATCTCCATACTCCTTCTCGCTCGCGCCGCAAAAGACGCATTTTCCGTCCTTCCATCGGTGGCGCACATCCTTGAAGCGGATGTTGCCCTGCACGTCAGGAAAGAGGCACACGGAGTAATTGCCGTTGGCCGTCTTGGAGCAGTAGACGCTGCGCCGGGCCAAAAGGCTGGTGATCTCGGTGATGGCTATGCCAAACAGCTGCTTCTGGAAAATGTGGTCGATGCGCTCCTGCAGGTCGGGGAGCACGTCCTCCAGCCCCACCAGCAGCCGCTTTGCGATCTCCCGGAGGAACACGCCGGATTTTGCCGCCGGGTCCAGGAATGTGGTGTTCGGGTCCCGGAACAGTTCCTGGGGCAGCATGTCCAGCATGGCGTTGGCCACCTCCGGCGGGGTGAACACCTCGTCGTTGGACAAATTTGCAATACATGAGAGCACGTCGGGATTGTACGCGGACACATACAGATCGTTACTCATACCGGGCCAGCCTCCTGTAGTCCGTGATGGGATACTCCCGCACCGGCGCGGGGATGTAAGCTTGCGTCTCCTCGTCGTATTCCCAAGAGAGCATGTCCATGTTCATCTGTTCCTCATGGCCGCTCAAGAGCTCGGCCAGCGCGAAGTCCCGGCGCTTGATCTGGCTGCCGGTCACCAGGCTCCACTCCGCGAAGATGATGGGGCTGCCGTCCGCTTGCAGCAGGGTCAGGGCGTCGCCGCAGAGGATGTTTTTGCGGAGGATGAACCGCACCGCCTCCCGGCACGCATCGCTGACTTCGCTTTTCATGTTGGCGGTGTACTCCCCGTCCCAGATAGCAAAGAGTTTTTCCCGGCAGGCTTCCACGTTATCGGCCAATATGTCCACGCCATAAATGCTGGTGGCGGCCACCACCGCATACCGCTCATAGTCGTAGGGGCTTTTTCCGTACCGGCTCTTCACCGCCGCCAGCTTCCGGCGCAGGATCTCCGTCAGGAACGCCCCCTCGCCGCATGCCGGCTCCAGGAACCGGGAGTCGATGCGCTCCGTCTCCGGCTTCACCAGGTCCAGCATGGCGTTGACCTCTCGCTGGGCCGTGAACACCTCACCGTGGTCCGCCACCCGCTGTTTGGATTTCACCTGCCGCTCCGCCATGCCATCACCACCCGACTGGTAAAAATCTTGTTAGTTTGCGTCAAAAGTAGTAATTATATTACTACTTAAAGGCAAAAATAGCAAGATAATCTCGTTTTTGTTTGGTAAGTCGTAAGATAATCTATACTAGTCTCATGTGAGGTGAGGCTGGATGGTCGGTGAACGGCTGGCAGAAGTCAGGTCCTTTCGCGGGGACACGCAGGCCATGCTTGCGAAAAAGTTGGGGTGTTCAAAAGACACTGTTTCAAGCTGGGAACAGGGAAAAAGCTCTCCGCGAGTGGACACTCTGATAGCAATTTGTGAAATGTATGATGTCCCATCTGATTTCCTCCTGGGCTTGTCCGACGAGGACCCCGACTTCGATTTGCAACAAAGGCAGAAGAACCTGACACCCAGCGAACAGGCTGAGGTCCGGGATTATAGCAGATACCTCCTCTGGAAGCGCAAACATAAAAAATGACCGGGTGAACACGAAACCGTGTCCACCCGGTATTTTGTATTGTGATGGCTTTGCCCCTGTTTGCTTGTAATTGCGTACTGTCTATTATATAATATCCTGAGATACCAACAGAAATGGAGATATATCATGGGTTATGATTACGGCGATTTATTCTTTGATTTGAGCAAGGAAGCACTGAAGCAAGGGCAGAAAAGTTCTATTCGGCAACAATGCGATGCTATGCGGAAAAAGGCAGCACTGTTATCAGGTGAAAAACGAGAACAAGCTTTTTCCGCAATAGATGAATATGAGCAAGCGCATTTACAGGGAGTTGAATCCAATGCTGCCGGCGCAACAGCATTAAAAGAACTGTTGAAGATGATGAGCGGGCAAAGTTGATATAATGTTACTGTGTTTCAGTGTTAACTTATTTGACAAACTGCGAATCATCCGCTATAATACACATAGAATAAGTCAGTGGAGTCCACTGACTGGGCTGGTCGAAAGACCCTGGTCCACCGAATGGCGGGGAAATTCCCCGCCACTTTCTTTAGATAGAGATTGAGAGGACGCATCATGCCGGAGAAAGTGCTGAGCGTATTCATTGACGAGTCGGGCGATTTTGGCCCCTATGAGGCCCACTCGCCTTATTACATCGTCTCCATGGTGCTCCACGATCAGGCGGCAGACATCACCGGGGACATCGCCCGCTTCAACGAACGCCTGCAAAACTTGGGCTATCCGCAGCACGCTGTACATACCGGGCCGCTCATCCGGCGGGAGGCGGTCTATGCAAACGATTTGACAGAGGATCGCAAGCGGCTGTTCAACGCGCTCTTCCATTTCACCCGCAGACTGGACATTCGATACGCCTGCATCAAGGTCAGGAAGCGGGATTGCCCTGATGTGATCTCAATGACAGCGCAGCTTTCCAAAAAGATCGCCGAGACGCTGCGCCAGCATGAGGCATATTGGAACAGCTTTGACCGGGTGATCGTCTACTACGATAACGGGCAGATCGAGCTGACGAAAATCATCACGTCGGTTTTCAATACGCTGTACACTCATGTGGAGTTTCGCAAGGTGAGCCCCGTCGATTACAAGCTGTTCCAGTCCGCCGACCTGATCTGCACGATGGAACTGCTGGCGGAAAAGGCCGACAGCGCGTCGTTCACCAAATCGGAGCAGGAGTTCTTCGGCAGCGTCCGGGCCTTTCGGAAAGACTATCTTCGGACGCTGGAGAAGAAAAAGGTATAGTTCAAGGAAAACATGCCTGTGGAAATTTTTTGTGCGCAAGTGTTGACAAAATCGCGTAAAACGCCTATAATAATGTCACTAAGCTATTGGAGGTTTCCCCGTAATGCAGGAGTTCCTTTCTGACAAGCTGGCAAAGGCCCTCGTCAAATGTGTTGAAGACGCTGTTGGTGATGAGATCAAAGAGGATATCATCCGCAGCAAGATCCGAGTGACTAATAGTATCCACTCTAGGACGTGGGATTATATTTACACATCGGTGCTGAACCAACTTGAGAACGAAGAGTGTGTTGTTGTCGTCTCAAACAGTGGTCCATGGGAGATGGCGATAATCTATGACAGTACAACGGGCAACGTCATTACTCTGATGAGGGAACAACGGTTCCGAACTTTGCAGAGAAACCAGCGCAAGAGAAGCAAACTCCATTACTTAGATTGTTTTGCCAGAGCATTGAACGAACAGCTTCGTGCAGAGAATGAGCAGCTATCTCTTCTTGAAGAGCAGCCTTCCGACTTGGAGAAGGCCCGTCAACGAGTCAGCCAATTGTTAAACGATTTAGCAGGAAAAGCTGATGTGGTGAATCACCATGTTTTGGTTTTGTTCGATACTTATGGTTACCAGCTTGTGAGTGCTCGCGCCATAATGGTTACTCCGAATCTCGACATTGCCAAGGGTAGCGAAATCAATCTTTCTCGCTTCATCACTGCACGGGAGAGTGTAATAGCTGAGACAGTTAGTGCTGTTGATTCTGCTGCAAACAATCCTGGACGAAGTTTGAAGCTGAGCAAAAAGGCGCTTGAGCGAAAAAAGAAGCTAGGACGAATAAATAATCATTCTGAGAACACCAGTTCTCAATGACTTAAATGGAGGATAGGGAACGATGCCGTTCAATGGTGACAGGCTTCAGAAGGCTAGGATTTATAGAGGACTCACAGCCGCTGAGGTAGCTGAGAGGGTTGGAATACAAAGGCAAACCTTGTCTATGTATGAGATTAATAGAAGCCAGCCTTCGGAAAAGACGATAAAGGAACTTTCAGACGTTCTGCATTTTCCCGTAGGATTCTTTAACGAAGAATCCTACGGGACTAAAGGTACGGTGTATTTCCGTTCCCTTCTTACCACAAACAAAAGGTATCGTAGCGAACAGATCGTAAAGATGGAACTCTTGTCACAGATTTACGACATGTTGCAAGACTACATTGAATTTCCAACGTTCGATCAGGACGAAATACCAAAAGGTCTATCTCCAGATGCTGCTGCGCGTGCGCTCAGAAATGCTTGGAACCTAGGAAACGGGCCAATAGACAATATCGTTTCTGTGGTTGAGCAGCATGGGATTCTTGTCACCACATTCAGCACTAGCACAGACGATGTTGATGCTTTTAGTGAGCCTGTTATGAGCAATCATGCTGCGACCTTCTTGATTGCATATTCAAACAACAAGACCTCTGCTGCTCGGATTCACTTTGATATTGCACATGAGCTCGGACATATTTATTTGCATGAGTGGAGCGATGATATAGAGGACATATCAAAAGAAGAGTTCAAAGAGCGGGAACGACAAGCTAATGAATTTGCGGCTGAATTTCTTTTGCCTCAGAAGTCATTTGGTGCTGATGCATATAGTGGTCCAGCAACGCTGGTTTATTATAAACAGTTAAAACGGAAATGGAAGGTATCTATCGCTGCGATGATTCGTAGGTCACGAGACCTCGGTATCATTACTCCAGAAACTTATCAAATGCTTATCAGGACAATGCAGCGCCGCGGCCAGCGGAAAGAAGAGCCGCTTGATGATGTTCTTTTGACTGCGGGGCCGTCGCTCCTTAAGACATCTGTGGTAATGCTTTTGCAAGAAGGGATCTTTACCCCTAAAGAGTTTATGCATGAACTGGCTGCAGAATATCATTTGTGCATATACCCGGAAGATGTGGAGTTTCTTTTAGACCTTCCAAAATATACTCTTTCAACCAGAGTTATAGACATTCGCCCTATACTAAAAATCAAGGGCGATAATAGTTAATACCCTTTCTATTTTTGCCGGAAAGGAGGAATTGCTATGACCGCTGTGATCTATGCCCGTTACTCCTCGGATAGCCAGCGGGAGGAGAGCATAGAAGGGCAAATTCGCGAGTGCACCGCCTTCGCAGAGAAAAACGGCATCACCATTCTGCGCCACTATATAGACCGGGCATTCTCTGCCAAGACTGACAATCGGCCCGAGTTCCAAGCTATGATAAAGGACAGTAGCAAAAAACTGTTCGACATGATCATCGTCTGGAAACTGGACCGCTTTGCCCGGAATCGTTATGACAGTGCCCGGTACAAAGCTGCGCTGAAGAAAAACGGTGTGAAGGTTGTATCTGCCACCGAGGTCATTTCCGAAGGCGCGGAAGGAATTATTCTGGAATCTGTGCTGGAGGGTTATGCCGAGTATTATTCCGCTGACCTGTCCGAGAAGGTCATCCGGGGCATGACGGATAACGCCCTCAAGTGCAAATTCAATGGCGGCACCTTGCCTACTGGCTATGTCATAGACATTGAGCAGCACTTTCAAATCGACCCGCTGACGGCACCGTATGTGCTGGAGGCGTTCAAGAAATACGACGCCGGGTACACCATGACGCAGATCTGCAGTTGGCTGAACGAGAAAGGCGTGAAGAATACCCGCGGGCAGCCGTTTTCCTATAATAGCATCCAGCATCTGCTGAACAATCGCCGGTATATGGGAGAGTTCCGCTATCGTGATACGGTCATCCCCGACGGCATCCCGGCCATCGTGCCCAAAGATTTGTTTGAGAGAGTTCAGGAAAAGCTGGCAAAGAACAAAAAGGCCCCAGCCCGGCATAAGGCTGAAGACGATTATCTGCTGACCACAAAGCTGTTCTGCGGCTACTGCGGCAGCTATATGTGTGGCGAGAGCGGCACCAGCCACACGGGAAAGGTCCACCATTACTACAAGTGCGCCACGGTGAAAAAGAAGCGTGGGGACTGTCACAAGAAGCCGGTCAACAAAGCGTTCATCGAGGATTTCGTCATCCACGAGACGATGAAGGAGATACGGGACGACAAGGTAATCCAGGCCATCGTTTCCACGGTGATGGACTTACAGGAGCAAGAGAACACCCTACTACCGCTGTATGAACAGCAGTTGAAAGAGGCAGAGACCGGCATCAACAATCTGCTCAACGCCATCCAGCAGGGCATCCTGACGCCATCTACCAAGAGCCGCCTGGAGGAACTGGAGGCCACGAAAGAGGACCTGGAGATTAAAATCGCCAACGAGAAACTGGCGAAGCCGAAACTGACGGCGGAGTTCGTGACCATGTGGCTGGAGCGGTTCCGCAAGTTGGACATGCGGAAAAAGGAGCATCGTCAGCAGCTTATAGATACGTTCGTCAACTCGGTGTACCTATTCGATGACAAGCTGACGCTCCACATCAACTACAAGGACGGGACAAAGACCGTCACCTTTGATGAAATGAAGGCGGCCCTGGAGGAACAGGCCGCGGGTTCGGATTTGGATTGCCGTGGTGCACCATCACGTCGGAATGGCCCCGAAGATTCCAGCCCCTTGCGAGCAAGGCGCCAGACATCGGTCGAGGCCATTCTTCCTTCTCCCCAAAGGGCAGGCATGCCCTTTGGAGACCCCGGTAGAACAGATCCGAACTCATACCCCGTAGGGGATGGGTTCGGATCTGTGTTTTGGTTTGAGCCGTATGAGGTCACGCACTTTAGGAATGGCGTGGTCAAGCGGGCAACATCGAAGCTGCGGGGCTCGAAGAAAAAAGCACGGAAATCAACACCCAGCTATGATGCAGATCCTATGCTCCTCACTCATCAAAGGATCATAGAGCTGGAAGCCGCATCAAATGAAGAGTCCGCACAAAGGGCATATCCATGCCGGCGCTTGCGCTGTACGCCGTAAAACAGACCGCCGCAGGGCTATAGCTCCATGTACCAGGGGTCGTCCGGGCCGGAACCGTCCGGGAGCTGGGAGAGATATTTTTTAAACAACGGTTCAAACAGAAATGAATGGATGTAGCAGACCGTGCCGGGGATCCATACAAAAAAGAGCGGTATCAGGTAGAGCAGCAGCCCGCCGACGGCCGAGGTCAGAAGCATCAGTGCGGTACACTTGACGTTGCCTGCCGCGCAATACAGCGAGGCTTTCAGGCACTGCAGCGCTGACATCCGGAACCTGGACAGGAAAATATGCGCGTACGGAGCCGCCAAAAGGATCAAAAAGAGCGATGCTCCTCCCACCAATGAAACGATTGCGCGCAGGATCGTGGGGACGCCGGGATAAACACGGGAAAAATACAGCGCGTTGACCGCCAGCACCGCATAGACGACCAGGATCAGGGTCAGGACCGCCCCCTGTGCCAGATCGGTCCTGAGAGCTTTTGCATATACCTTGAACGGACTGCTCCTTTCGCAGCGCACGGATTTCACCACAGCGTGATATAAGGCGGCGGAAGCCGCTCCCAGCGTGATGACCGGCAGACAGCTCACGGTCCACAGGACGCTCAGAATGATGATCTGGCCGGAATGTTCCAGAAAACTGGAAAAGCCACCATTATGCTTCATGACACAGCCTCACTATAATTTCAAGCACACGCCTACGACAGCGCACCCGATGATGTAAAAAATGGGGTGCGCTTTCAATTTGTGATACAGGACCCAAACGACGCAGAAAACAGCGATGGATGTCCACTGGAACATGGATGTGAACGACGCGGCGGGAAGCCGCAGCAGAGTGATGCTGATGACCTCCCAGGCGGATACGGCGATCAGTCCGGTGACCGCGGGACGCAGCACATACAGCACAGATCTTGTGATGTGGTGCTCTTTGACACGACCAAGGAGCCCGGATATGAAAATGATGATCAAAAAAGAAGGCAGCGCCAGCGAGATGGTGGCTATCAGCGCTCCCGGCAGGCCGGCTGCGTGGAATCCCGCGTATGTGGCCATGTTGATGCCGATCGGCCCCGGCGTTGACTCCGAGACTGCGACCATATTCGGCAGAAACGCGGCGGAGAACCAGTCATGCCTCTCCGCGATCTTGTAGAGGAACGGCAGCGCCGCGAGGCCTCCGCCAATCGAGAAAAGCCCGGTGATGAAAAACTCGTAAAACAGCTCCCAATATATCATTGATAACCACCTTTCCGCCGCCTTTATCCGGCGCGCAGGATCATTTTGCCCGCCTCAGCCGTTTTCGTCCTTCTTATACTTCGGCCATATCAGACCGATCAGCGATACCCCGAGTATGATCCACACCGGCGACGGCGAAAACAGAAGCAGCAGAACAAATACCGCTACAGCGATCAGAAAACAGGGGATCGTTTTGATGTTCTTTTTGCCCATCTGGATAACGGCAGAAAGGATCAGGACGCAGACCGCGATCCGGATCCCCGCGAACGCGTGCTGAACGACCGGCAGCTCGGCAAAGTTCTGTATGAACGCCGCGATAATGGAGATGATGATATAGGACGGCGTGATCATCCCAAGCGTCGCTGCGGCGGCTCCCGGCACGCCCTTCTGCTTGTGGCCGATGAAGGTCGCCGTGTTGGTAGCGATGATGCCGGGGATGCACTGCCCGATCGCGTAATAGTCCAGCAGCTCCTCGCTGGTGGCCCACCCGTGTTTTTCCACGACTTCCTTTTGCAGCAGCGGCAGCATCGCATAGCCGCCCCCAAACGTGAAGGCTCCGATCTTCATAAAGACGCAGTAGATCGTGAACAACTGTTTCATGGCTCTTTGTCCGGCTCCTTTGCTTGATTGACCGTTTTCCGATACTCACTGGGAGACATGGATGTGGCCTTTTTGAACTGTTTGCTGAAGTGATAGGCGTCGCTGTATCCTACCCGGAGGGCAATGGCGTGTATGGGCATGGACGTGTTCTCCAAGAGCTCTTTGGCCTTATTGATGCGAAGTTCGATCAAAAAGGTATAGGGGCTCTTTCCTACCTCCGCTTTAAAAAGGCGGCTGAGATATTCCGCGCTCAGATACATCCGCCGGGCCACTACTGACACTGTGACGTTGCTGGTATAGTTCTCGATCAGGAACTCCCGCAGCGAGCGGACGACCGTGTCATGGTTGCCGCTGCAGTACGCGAGCATACGTGTTTCCTGCTCATTTGGCGTCAATTCCTCCGACACGCTCCGCAGGACCACCGCCAGAAACTGATAAAAGAGCGCGCACGCGACCAGGTCGCCGTACCGCCCCTCCAGATCCGCTTCACAGTTCAGCGCGTTCACAGCCAGCTGGTACAGCTGGCTCTCGCCGCTGCAGACCTTGCCGATCCGAAAATCCCCGTTGGCAACGACGTGATTGGAGGGAAGCCCCTCAAATTGCAGTTCCTCAAAGGCCAGATGGACCTCGTGGATCTCCGAACCCACCCCCAGGAGCTTCTGATGGTATACGCCCGGATTGATGAGCAGGATGTCTCCCGGCTGGACAAAAAGGCTGCTTTTCCCGATCCTGTACTCGCATGTACCGACCAGCTTGTCGACGATCATGATGGTGGGAAAAGGGTGCATATGGGACGGAAGAAGATTGAGAGAGCTGTAATACTCATAGCTCACATAGTGGATCTGTACGTTTCGATAGGAATTGGATACATATTCGGTTTTTTTGTCAAACATATCTAGTTCCCCATACAGCGGCATCAAATAAATACACCCTATCACTATCAGCGCCTAACAGTTTGTATGCAATATACCACAGCGCCTTCAAAACCCGCAATAGATTTGGCTAAGTTGGTCAATTTAAGACATTATAGAGGTCAATTATGCACATTTTAGCCCGGGAAGTTCTCCTGTATAATTTGAACAATCCAGGATGGGAGGAGAATCGGCCCGTGAAGTTTCTATCCAGACGCAGCATCGTCTATGGAGCCTCCGGCATGGTCGCCACATCACAGTCTCTGGCAGCGCAGGCGGGCCTCGCCGTCCTGCGCGAAGGGGGAAACGCCGTCGATGCCGCCATAGCCACAGCTGCCGCGCTGACGGTGGTGGAGCCCTGCTCCAACGGTCTGGGCGGCGACGCCTTTGCTATCATTTGGTACAAGGGCAAGCTCTATGGGATCAACGCCTCCGGACGCAGCCCGCGCCTGCTGGACAGGCGGACGGTCTGCGCCCAGGGATATACCGCCATGCCAGAGTTCGGCGCGCTTCCTGTTACGGTCCCCGGCATTCCCGGCATGTGGGCCGCCCTGCAGAGCCGGTTCGGGTCGCGGCCTCTGCAGCGCTTGCTGCAGGGTGCCATCGCTTATGCGGACGGGGGCTTCCCGGTATCGCCCGTCGTATCCAAGCTGTGGGGAGCGGCAGCCGCCAAATATGCGAAGATCCGCAGCGAGCCGGGAATTGAGGAATGGTTCCGGGTGTTCACGCGGGACGGACGGACCCCCGCGGCGGGAGAGATCTTCCGTCTGCCGGACCATGCGCGGACGCTGGAGCAGATCGCCAGGACAAACAGCGAGGATTTCTACCGGGGCGAGCTGGCGTCACGGATAGCCGACCATTTTCGGAAGCTCGGCGGGTATCTCCGCGAGGATGACCTGGCGGCCTTTCAGCCCGAGTGGGTCCGGCCCATCTCGACCCGCTACCGCGGCAGAGACATCTGGGAGCTGCCCCCCAACGGCCAGGGGATCGCCGCCCTCATAGCGCTGAACATCCTGAAGCCGTATTCTTTCCGCGACAGGGACGCCGCCCGGACGCTCCACCTGCAGTGGGAGGCTATGAAGCTCGCCTTTGCCGACGCGGCACGCTATGTGGCCGATCCGGACTGCAAGCCGATCCCGGTGGAGGAACTGCTGTCTGAGGAACACGCGGCAAAACGCCGCCGGCAGATCGGGGATGCCGCCGGCGTTCCCGTCCTGTCCCCCGACGGAGGCAGCAATACGGTCTATCTCTGCTCCGCTGACCGGGACGGGAATATGGTCTCCTATATCCAAAGCAATTATTCCGGGTTCGGCTCAGGGATCGTCGTGCCGGGGCTGGGGATCGCCATGCAGAACCGCGGCGCCTGTTTCACTCTGGAGGAGGGCCACTATAACTGCCTGGCAGGCGGGAAAAGGCCGTACCACACGATCATCCCCGGCTTTATCACACAGGGGGACGAGCCTCTGGGTCCCTTCGGCATGATGGGGGGCTTTATGCAGCCGCAGGGGCATGTCCAGATGGTGATGAATATGTTCGATTTCGGACTGGATATCCAGCAGACGCTGGATGTGCCCCGCTGGCAGTGGGAAAAGGATAAGCGTTTTTGGGTGGAACCGGCGTATGACCGTCAGCTGCTGGACGAGCTGGCTCATATGGGCCATGAGATCACCGTCAGCGACGCACATGAGAAATTTGGCCGCGGACAGATCATTTTCCGCACAGGCCATGGCAGCTATATGGGCGCTACAGAGCCCCGGGCCGATGGCGCCGCCGCCGCATATTGAGGAGCGTACAGAGAGGGGGATCGGGCGATGCCTATCACACTGAACACATATATCTGGCCGGCGTTCCATTCCCGGCCGATGGTATCGGGCAAACACGGGGTGGTCGCCTCCGGGCACCAGGCCGCTACTGCCGCAGGCATGAAGATGTTTGCGGCGGGCGGGAACGCGGTGGACGCCGGCGTTGCCGCGGCGTTTGCCCTCGCGGTGGTCAGGCCGCACAAAAACGGGATCGGCGGAGAATGCCCTATCCTGATCTATTCTCCCAAGCGCCGTAAGGTCTTTGCCATCAGCGGCGTAGGGGTGGCGCCGGCCGCTTTGAGCATCCGATACCTGCGCGAGCAGGGCATACCGGCGATCCCGGGCTTCGGCTATCTGGGCGCGCTGGTACCGGCGCAGGTGGGCGCGTTTTGCACAGCGCTCAAGTACTTTGGAACGCTCCCGCTGGAAAAGGTCCTGGAGCCGGCGATCGAGCTCTGCCTGGATGGTTTCCCGATGTACGAGGGGCTGCGTGAATTCCTCAGCACCACGGAGGACGGCCTGTTTACCAAGACGCTCCCGGAAAACGGGAATGTGTTCCTGCGGGATGGGAAAGCCCCTCCCTGCGGCACGCCGGTCATCCAAAAGGATCTTGGACGCACATTTTTGCGTCTGGCCGAGGCCGCCGGCGGCGGACAGGACCGCGAGGACGGGATAGACAGGGCGGTCGAGCGGTTTTACCGAGGCGATATCGCCCGGGAGATCGTGGACCATGTACGGTCCTTTCCCGTGGAGGACTCCACTGGCATACACACCAGCCTTCTCACGATGGAGGATCTTGCCGCGTATCAGACGGCCGTGGAGGAGCCGCTGTGCGTGCCCTACGGCGCGTATACGGTCTATAAATGCGGCCCCTGGTCCCAGGGGGCGGTCCTGCTTCAGAATCTGCGGCTGCTGCGGACATTCCCGCTTAAGGAGATGGGACACAACTCCGCCGCCTATCTCCATACGCTCATCGAGTGCTCCAAGATCGCCTATAACGACCGGAACCGCTACTATGGAGACACCCGGTTCGTGCACGTGCCCTTTGACCGTCTTCTGTCCGCCGAATATGCACAGGAACGACGCAGGGAGATATCCGCGGACACGGCCAACAACCGGGTCATGTGGCAGGACGATCTGTTCGACGCCTGCGGCGAGCGGGACAAAACAGATACGACCCATCTGGATGCCGTCGACGCCGAAGGCTTTATGATGTCGGCAACGCCCAGCGGCGGATGGATCCGCTCCAGCGCCCGGGTGCCGGGGGTCGGGCTGCAGCTTACCACACGGGGACAGATGTTCTATATGGACGAGCATTCCCCCAACAGCCTCCAGCCCGGAAAGCGGCCGCGGACCACGCTCACGCCCACGCTGGCCCTGAAAAACGGAAAGCCGTACATGGCCTTCGGGACGCCCGGAGGCGACAATCAGGACCAGTGGAGCCTGCAGACATTTCTGAATATAGCGGAGTTTGATATGTACCTGCAGGATGCGGTGGACGCGGCCACGGTATATACATGTCACTTCCGGGATTCCTTTTATCCGCATGAAGCGATGCCCGGGTACGTGTTTTACGAGCCGCTTTCACCGGCGGTCGTCAACGATCTGATCCGCCGGGGCCACAAGATGGTCCCCCTCGAGCCCTATAGCAGCGGGGAGGTCTGTGTCGTACGGCTCAACGACAGGAACGGTTTCATTGAGGGCGCCGCTTCGCCCAAGGAGGAGCGGCAGGCATACGCGATGGGGTGGTAAAGATGAGGGTCCTTATATTGGATACGCCCGACGCCGTGGATCGCTACGCGTCCTGGCTGATCCGGGAGCAGCTCAGGGAAAAAAGGGACTCCGCCTTCTGTTTTGCCGGCGGGGACACCACCAAGAGCATCCACCGCAGGATCGTGGAGGATCTTCAGGGGAGCCGACAGGCGTTTTCCCAGGCCCGGGCGTTCGTTCTGGACGAATACTATGGGGTCCCCAGCAGCGACCCCCGTGGGGTAGCCGGGCGGCTGAAGGCACAGATCCTGGACCAGCTTTTTGACGAGGCTGCCGTTTCCCTTTTTGACAGCTGCGCTGCCGATACGGACGAGGCGTGTCGAAAATATGATGAAAAATGGTTTTCCGCCGGGCTGGATCTCGCATTTTTGGGATTGGGCAAAAATGGGCACCTGGGGTTCAACGAGCCGGGAACGAGCTTCGCGTCCGTTTCGCATCTGACTGTCCTTTCCGAGCAGACGCGGCGGTCCAAGGCCGCAGTGTTCGGCGGCTATGAGAACGTCCCGACCCGGGGGATCACCGTAGGCATAAAGAACATCCTGTCCGTCCGCCACCTTGTACTGGCGGTCAAGGGCCGGGAAAAGCAGGATATCGTCCGCGCGGCTTTGACGGGCGCGGTCACAGAGGAAGTGCCCGCCTCCATCCTGCGGGAGCACCCCCATGTGACCGTGCTGCTGGACCGCGCGGCCGCGGCCAAACTGGAGGGGAGGGCTGCCGATGGGTGAGCCGGCCATACTGGACAGCCATATCCACATGAACGACACGGGCGGCAGCCTCCTCACCATGCTGGACCGGAAGCGGGCAGCCTACCGGGAGGCCGGTTATTCAGGCGTATGCCTGGTGTGCGATACGGCGGCGGGGATCCACGGGCTGGCGAAGAATGCGCTGGCGCTGCTGTATAAGCGGCTTTATCCGTCAGATACTGTTTATGTGATGGCCGGCCTGGAATACTATCTGCCGGGAGAAGAGATCGGCCTGCACACATTTCGGGACCAGGCAAAAGCACTGATGGCATGCGGGGCCGACGGCTTTAAAATGTATGAGGGAAAGCCAAACGCCCGCAAGCTGATCGGCGGCCGTTCACTGCTGGACCCCTCTTATGAAAGCTTCTTCGCGTGGCTGGAGCAGGAACGTGTACCGGTATCCATCCATTTGGCGGATCCCGACGACAACTGGGATCCGGCGAAGTGCGCCGAAGATGTTTTTCAAAGCGGCTGGTTCTTCGGGGACAGCAGCTACGCGCCGGCGGATACCATTCGGCGCGAGGTGTTCGAGGTGATGCGCAGACATCCGGGGCTGCGCGTGATCATCCCTCAGCTGGGGTATCTGACCCATACGCCGGAGGTCCTGTCGGAATGGCTGGAACGGTTCTCGGAGCTGCGATATGATCTGGGACCCACCCCGGAGATGTATCGTGATCTGAGCGGCCCGCGGCAGCCCCTGCGGGATCTGCTGCTGAGGTATCAGGACCGTCTGCTTTTTGCCTGTACCGGCGTGTGTGCCGACAGCGATGCCGTGGTCCGCAAGGGGAAAAGGCATATACAGACGATGGCGTCGGTGTTTCCCCGGGAGGATATGCTTGCCGCCATATATTCCGGGAACGCGGAAAAGCTGTTTGGCGTGCCGCATCCCGTACACACGGAGCGATGCCTGGAGTACATCGAGCGCTCGGCGGAATGTCTGCGCCGGTGTCCGGAGCGGGCCGAACCGTATCACAGCACGCTGGCGCGGCTTTTGGAGATCCGGAGCGTGTTCCGGTCCGTTCCGGGAGCGGACGGGCCCCGGACCATCGCAGATGCACAGGCGCAGTCTGTGAGGTGAAAATACAGCAGGAAAGGGAGGCTGCAGAAGTGAAAGAAACAACAGAAGCGATCCTCGCAGAGCCGGCACACAAGCGCCGCCGGCGCAAACTCAACGCCATGGGACGCCGGGAGGCCATGTGGGGCTACCTGTTCATCGCCCCGGGCACATTGGGGGTCATCGTCTTCACGCTGATCCCGCTGCTGTTTTCCTTCGTGATGTCGATGACGGATTGGAGCATGCTGAATACGCCGCATTTTCTGGGTCTGGCAAACTACAGGGAGCTGTTTCAGGACAAGACCGTCCGGCGTGAGTTTCAGAATACGTTCCTGTATGCCTTCGGGACCGCGCCCATCGGCGTTTTTATATCGTTGGTCCTCGCGACGCTGATGAGCACGAAGATCCGCGGCAGGTCCTTTTACCGGGTGGCGTATTTTCTGCCGTACGTCAGCATGCCGGCGGCCATCACGATCGTCTGGCAGTGGATGCTGAACTCGGACACCGGCATCGTTAACGCGGCGCTCGGCGCGCTCGGCTTCAACAAAGTGGCATTCATGTCCGATCCGAAGCTGATCATGCCGGTCATGATCTTTATCAGCATCTGGCAGATGATCGGGTACAATATGGTGATCCTTCTGGCCGGGCTGCAAAATATCCCGCAGACCTATTTCGACGCGGCCAAGGTCGACGGCGCCGGCGGCGTCAAACAGTTCTTCACCATCACGATCCCTATCGTATCTCCCACCATCTTCTTTTTGATGATCATCTCGTTCATCAACTCCTTCAAGGCGTTCGACATCGTCTATATGATCGTCGGCGCCCACGCCATCACCAGCGGAGGGCCGCTGGCCAACGCGTCCCGCACCGCCGTCTACGGCATCTATGAAAAGAGCTTTATCGAGCTGCGGATGGGCTATGCCGCGGCGGAGGCGGTGATCCTATTCCTGATCATCCTTGTGTTGACGTTTGTGCAGTTCAAGCTTCAGAACAGGTGGGTGCATTATGACTGAGAAGTTAAAGCGAAGAAGGATCAGACCGCGATCGGTGCTGATCCACGCGGTGTTGCTCCTGGGGACCGTCACGATGCTGTTGCCGTTCCTCTGGATGCTGCTGGCTTCCTTCAAAACCTATCAGGAGGTCATGCATATCCCGATCATCTGGCTGCCGAGCAGCTGGAACCTTGACAACTATGTGGAAGTGTTGGGGAACATGCATTTCGGGCGGTATTTCTTCAACACGCTGGTGGTGACATTTTTGACCACCGCCATCCAGCTGACATTCTGTGCGCTGACAGCCTACGGGTTTTCCAGACTGAGATTTCCGGGGAGAGACGCGATCTTTTTTGGCTTTATCTGCCTACTGATGGTCCCGACGCAGATGCTGATCGTCCCCCGCTATATCATGATGGTGAAGTTCCATTGGCTGGACTCCTATGCCGCGCTGATCATTCCCCATTTTATCAGCATATACGGCACGTTCCTGCTTCGGCAGTATTTCATGGCCCTGCCGCGGGACCTGGAGGACGCGGCAAAGATCGATGGCTGCGGGTATATCCAGATCTTTTTGCAGGTCCTGATGCCGCTGATGACCAATGCCTGCCTTGCGCTGGTGGTGTATACCGTCGTCTTTAACTGGAACGACCTGCTGTGGCCGCTGCTGGTCCTGAACTCGGAAAAACTGCGGACGCTGGCGATCGGTATCGCATCCATGCGGGACGAGCATACCGTGGCGCGTCACCTGATGATGACAGCCGGCGTCATCTCCACGTTCCCGCTCATCCTTGTGTTTGCCTTTGGACAGAAAAAGCTGATCGAAAGCATGGCGCTGTCCGGGATCAAAGGGTGACCCATAATAACGCTGAAAAATTTATTAATTAAAGGAGGATATCAACATGAAGAAGATCCTGGCAATGATCCTTTGCCTCGTAACGCTGCTTACGATGGCATCCGGCTGCGGAAGCGGCGGGACCAGCGGCGGCAAGGACGCGTCGTCCGGCAGCGAGACCGGCTCCAAGGAAGATACCGCCGAACAGGGCGCCGTAGAATTCATGTATTGGGGCGCTGAGCAGAAGGAGGCCATGGAGACGATCGCCAACGATTTCATGGACGTGCATCCCGAGATCAAAGTTAACCTCACCCAAGTTCCCAACGACCAGTATTGGACCAAGCTGCTGACGTCCATCGCGTCGGGCTCTCCCTGTGCCGATGTGTGCTGGATCAACCCGTCCTATGCCGTATCCATGATGAACGCCGGCCAGCTGGTGAACGTACAGGACCTGTATGACAGCAAGGACATCGACAGCGCTAATTTCGTGCAGGCGGCTCTTGACAGCTATACCGGACCGGACGGCGCGATGTATGGCGTCCCGAAGGACTTCCAGACCGTCTGCCTGATCTACAACAAAAACCTGTTTGATGAGGCGAACCTCCCCTATCCCGGCAACGACTACACCTGGGAGCAGATGCTCTCCGATGCACAGGCCCTCACCAAGACCGAGGACGGAAAGACCGTGCAGTGGGGGTATGTCCACAACTCGTCCGTGATGAGCTCCTGGTTCGTGTACTGCTATGTCAACGGCGGCGAGCTGTTTGACCCGGACAACAACGGCGGCAAGTATATCGACACGGACGCCAACCGCGAGGCATTCCAGAACGCGGCTGACCTGATCTTCAAGTATGGTGTGGCGCCGGATGGCAGCGTGACCGCCGAGACCACCCCGGATGAGCTTTTTATGAACAACAAGGTCGCTATGATCACCTATGTTCCGTCCCAGATCGCCAACTACGTCGAGATGCTGGGCGAGGATGCCATCGGTGTCGCTTCGTTCCCGTATATGACCCAGCAGTCCACGATCTCCAACAATCTGGGCTACGGCATTCCCTCAGGCACAAAGAATCTGGAGGCCGCCAAGATCTTCCTGACCTATCTTGCTTCCCGTGAGGGACAGGAGCCCCAGAGCGATATCATCATCCCTGCCTACCAGGGCATCACCAGCAAGATGGAAGAGGAGTATGCGGACATGAACTTCTCCGTGTATATCGATGCCGGCAAGTACGCGGTGGGGACGCCCGCGGAAGCTGTCAGCGGCAACGCCGCCCGGCAGGCGGTAGAGGCAGAGGTCCAGAGCATCATCTTCGGTGAGAAAGACGTCGCTACCGCGCTCAAGGATGCGGAGGAGAGCATCATCAAAGCGGTAGAAAACGCAAAATAGACCGCGGCGCCGGGCCCGTTCGCTGCTTTACCCATATCGATCAAAAAATAAGGAACATCATATATGAGTTTGATGATAGGAATTGACCAGGGCGGCACAAAAACAGACGTCGTCATTGCCGACGCAGCCGGTTCGATCCTGGCCGTCAGCAATGACAGCGGCTTCACAGACTGGACCGGCGGAAGAAGGGAGCTGCGGGACAAGCGGCTGGCCTACGCTGCGCGGGCCGCCATGTCGGAGCTGAATGTGTCCGGCAGCGATGTCGACATGGTGGTGGGCGCCTGCAACGGGGTGGATTGGGAGTTCGAGCGCGGGCTCCGCTCCGACAGCATACAGCAGCTGCTCGGCGTCAAAAAGGTATTGACCGTCAACGATGTGGTGGGCGCCATGCGGTGCGGCACTGAGATCCATCAACGCAACGTGGCGGTCCTGTGCATCGGGACCGGGAGCAATGTGGCCGTGCAGTCCAAGGATGGAGAGACTATCGTTTTTGGGTACTATATGCGGGACGCGCTGCAGGGCGGCGCCGCGATCGGGAAGCGGGTGTTCGAGCTGGTGTTCGCGGTCGATATCGGACTCTATGAAAAGTCCGAGATGACCGGCCTGCTCCTGAACGCGACGGGATTCGACTCTGTGCAGGAGCTGATGATGGCAGTGACCACCGGACGCAACAAATATGAAAAACCGTGGCCTGTACAGTACAAGCACTATGCCTGGATCATGCTGGAGGCATATCGTCGAAACGATCCCCTGGCCAAGCAGTACCTGCGGTCGCTGTGCCAGGAGCTGGTGCAGTTTATCGTCCTGGGCGCCAAAAAGCTGAATGCCCGCGAAAACCTTCAGGTCGTTTTTTCCGGCGGGATCTTCGGGCTCTGTCCAAGTCTGGCGGAGCTCTGCCAGGAATTGCTGCACCCGGAACTGCCCGACGCCTCCTATATCCTGTCGTACCGGCGTCCGATCCTGGGGACAGTGCTCATGTGGTTGGACAAGACCTACGATTACAGCATCCCGCCCGCAGTCATCGCGAGCCTGGAGCAGCAATGTATCGAGAAAAACCTGCTTTATCAGCCCCCGGCCTCCGCCTGAGTCCATAGGAACGCCCCCGTTCTCCTTTCGGGAGAACGGGGGCCATTTTGCGCCCGGGCCTTTCGGAAAGAGCGGGGCCCACAACTGTCAGCAGTTTCGGCCTGTTACCGGTATACTGAAGTCCAAGGATCGCGGCCATTGTTTCCATGGTGATGGACCTGCAGGAGCAGAAGAACACCGACAGCAGCTCATAGATACATTCGCCAACCCGGTGTACTTATTCGATACAAACTGACGCTTCACATCAACTATAATAACGAGACAAAGACCGTCACCTTTGACGAGATGAAAGCGGCGCTGGATGAACAGGCCGCGGGTTCGGATCTGTGTTTTGGTTTGAGCCCTATGAGGCCACGCATTTTAGGAATGGGGCGAGAAAGAGACCGGAGTCGAAGCCAAGAGGACTATAGTAAAAAGAGATAATATTGGCGGCAGTCGAGTGACTGCCGCCGCTGGCGTTATTTATGCCTTGGTGTCTTTCTGCCCACTGGCCTTCCTGGCTCTCGCGGGATGTTGGCACCGTTTGCAAGCTATTCCAATATAAAACCAAATGCCGGCCGCCAAAGCGGGCGCCGTTCCGGGTCAGGCGTCCCGGAACGCCTCCACCTCCTCCGGCGTACCAAGAACATGGACGCACCGGGGCGGGATATCGGATATGAACACCTGGCCGTGCTTCTCCCGCACAAGATAGTTATACAGCGGCGCGATATATCTCTCCCCCGCTTCCAGCGGCCGGTCCCCGCTCAAATAATATTCTCTATACAGCTCCATATAGAGCTTCGCCGTCCTGAAGTAGTAAGCGCCCACCGTACAGTGGTCGGAGACCCGCGTCTTTTCCCGTATCTCCACCGCTTTCCCGCTATCATCCAGCCGCACGAAGCTCCAGTGATCCCCCTCGCCCGCAAAGCACGGGATGAAACCGTCGCCGCGCAGGTCTTTGTCGCTCATCTGCCCGGCCTCCACATAGGTGTCGATATTATAGATGAGCAACGGTTCGTCCTCGTCCCAATAGGGCTCCGCCAGCGCGGCCGTTTCCGCCTGACCGCTCGTCAGGCGGTCTATCTCCAGGACCACCGGGTCGGCTATGCCTAGCTCCCCGCAGGCGTCCTTGATGAACGCCGAAGCGTCGTCCTCTTTGCGCACGATGAACACATATTTCTTCGACGCGAATCCTCTCAGGCTCTGCATGCTCCAATAGAACAGCGTATGGCCCTTCACCTCGATCCGGTACTTGGGCACCGTATACCCGGCCTTGCGAAAGCGGCTGCCCAGCCCCGCCATCGTGATCACGATCGTCATGCCTTATCCTCCGTCCCGCACCGGCTCGCCTCGCAGATGGCGTTCAGCTCCTCCACGCTCTTGTGCAAAAACTCGTCTGGCCGGATGGTCCTGTCGTCCACATAAAAGCCGTTATGGCCCGGCCAGGGCTTGCCGTACACGACCTCGTCATAGGGGATATCCCACTTCTTCAGCCACTCCAGCAGGATCGGCGCCGTTTTGACGTTGATAAGGCCGATGTTCCCGTTGTAGGAATTCATATTCCGTGACGTCAGCAGCACGATCTTCGCCCCCTGCGCCTTATAGGCGCGGATGCGCTCCACCATCTCCGGAAACGGCACGAGATCCTCATACCGCTGGTCCGATCGCTTGATGGGGCAGATCGTCCCATCGATGTCAAAGACGAATGTCAGCCGATATTTCTCATCCATCGCTCTCTCCTATCCCTGCCTCCCGCAGCAGCTGCAGTCCCGTTGCCAGCATCGCGTACTGTCTGTTCACATGGTCGCTGTGCAGCGGTATCATGCTGAGGAACAGCAGTCCCTCGATCAGTTTCAGATCCTCCCAGTCGCTCATGTAGTCATGAAAGACATCCTGAAAGATCCCCGACACCTTTTGTTTCCTGGGCGGCCTGCGAAGCTGGATGCACGCCCCTTCGACCGCCACATGGACCATATCCTCTATGATAAAATCATACTGGCCGTCCAGACTGTGCATCAGCTTTGCTATCTCATAACGCTGGTCCCCATAGATATCATACCCGCCAAAGCTGCCCCGGGGGTCCACCAGGCGCAAAAAGCCGAAATCGTTCTCCGCCAGGATGTTGGAAAAGCACAGGTCCCCATGGATAATGCAAAACGCCGGCGCATCCTCCACCAGCCTGCTCCGCAGAAGCGGCGGCAGAAAGCCGATATATTCCTCCAGCGACGGGAAAACGGCGCCGTCAACTGTGATCCTGTTTTCAAAAAACGGCGTGAAGTGTTCGTCTTTTTTGAGCTCCTCCAGGCGCGATATCGTCTTGCTGACGTATATCTGCTCCAGCACCTCCCGCCGCGTCGCCGCGCCGTCGTTGACCTGAAAGCACCGCATATCCTCTAATATGAAGAGCAGCTTCCGAAATATCTTCCGCCACTGAGGCTCCGTGATATCGCCATAGACCAGCATTTCGTGGAGCGTGTTGTAGCCGTAATACTCCATGGTCACATAGGGGTCGCTCCAATCCAGCGAATAGCTGTATATCCGCGGCGTCAGATATTGCAGCCGGCTCGGCATACGCAGATACCACTTGATCTCGTCAATGAGCTTTTCCCGGTTGCGGCTCCTCTTCGTCAGAAGTCCCCGGTCACGGTCGATCTCTATGGAATTGAACAGCCTGGCGGCGACCATGGTCTTGGCCTGGGCATAGCGGTCGCTGTGGCCCACGTCGAACCAGTCCTCCGCCAGAACGCACGCAAAGGGCCGCGTGGCGCTGTACTGCCAGACCGCCTGATAAAACGGGTCCAGATCGCCCGCCGGGGCGCGCAGGGCCTTTTCAAGCTCACGCAAAAAGCTGTCCGGCCGTGCGATCTCAAAGACGCCCGGGAAGGCGTTCCCAAAGGCCGCGCCACTGGCAACGGCATATCCCTTGTCCACAACGTCGCGGATGCGCCCGTTATCATGCTCAAAAAACGTCCACTCCTTGGAGATGCTCTCCCGGGAGTAATACAAAACATCCCTGCGCTCCGCCGCAGGCTGATTGGACAGCAACGTATCGCCATAATTGATGTATATCTGCTCCACATCCTGACGCTCCCGCAGTATGGAGCTTACGCCAAACCAGATCGTGTAGCCCAGGTTGCGGATCGCGTCGATATCTATAACGTGCACATCGAGGCTCTTGAGCGCGGCATATTCATGCAGACGCTCCCTGTTATGCCCCGCCACGACGTATACTTCATCCGCCGCGTTTTTGTACTGCTCGCAGATCCGCTCCAGCATCGTGACGTTATGCAGCGGGAAAAGGCAGCTGGGTATCGCGCCCATCTTGCTGCGCATATCATTGGGGATCAGGGTCGCGCTGGGTATCAACAACGCCCGCATATGCTTTTCATCCTCTCTGGTTTTTGCCGTTGTTCAGCTGCTTTTTCAATAGTCTGCTGTATGCCAGCGTCCGTTTGACGAGCTTGATCCGGGATGCCATCCCGGTGTTCCAACTGCTCTCGCCCTCCTGCCGCTCCTGCTGGATCACCGGCACCCGCCGCAGCTCCAGGCCGCTTTTCATCGCCATATAATACGTATACAGGTCCAGAGAGAAGTCGTAGGGAGGGTCGGACCAGGACTCATAAAACGCCCGGGGTATGCAGGTAGGCTGGGCGTTGATGTCCCGCAGCCGGACGCCCAGATACAGGCTCTCAAATATGCCCATGCCAAAGGTGAAGAACCGGTCGCTCAGGGGGCGGTTCTGGCGGGAGCCCTTGATGAACAGCCTGTCCGGCCTATCGCTCGCATCCAGGATGGCGATCATGTCCAAGATCGCCTCCGGCGGCAGCTGCAGGTCCGCATGGAGCCAGAAAAGGAACTCACCCGTGCCGGCGGCCAGCCCCCGCAGGATGCCATAGCCATAGCCCTGGTTCACCTTGACCCGGACCTCTTTCACATATGTGCGCGCCTGCACGATGGATGCGATCTTCTCATGGCTGTCGTCCACAGACCCGTTCTCCACCAGCACAAGCTCCAGCTCCTTGCCCGCCGCCGTCAGCTTCTCCTGGATGGGGTCGAACCGGTCCATGAGCCTGTCCAGGTTTTTCTCCTCGTTGTAGCACGGAACAATGACCGAATATCTCATTGCTTGCCTCCTATGCTCTTTCTGCGAAACACGAACAGCCTCTGAAGCAGATAGTTCACGCACATAGCCACGCCCGTGGCCCCGACGAACGCCAGTACCCGCCTGTCTGTAAGGCGCAGCAACACGGCGTTTACGGTCACGTTGGTCGCGATGTTCGCCGCCTGAGCCAGATAATACTTGCCCAGGCTCACCAGCAGGCCCTGCTCCTTATCCCGGAACGTCCAGTTCTTGTTGAGGAAAAACGCCAGCAGCGTGGAGCACAGCATGGATATGAGCTTTGCGGGCGTTGCCGGGATCCACAGGCCCAGCACGGTGTAGATCGCAAAATCCAGCGCCGTGGACGCTCCGCCAACCAGCAGAAATCGAAAAGCAGAGCCGCTCATCAGCTTTTCCAGCCTTGTTCGGTCAGCTCTGGGCACGACATTCCCCTCCCGCGCCCAGCCGCTTCCCGCCGCGCATATATCCGATCGTGTCGATCGCTATCAGCATCCAGGCAAAGATCGTCACCGCGAACACTCTGAACGCGATCCAATAGTGGGCGACGCAATATCCGTTAAAAACAATGAACCACAGGAACGGCAGAAGCGAGATCAGGTACAGCGGTACCAGATGGGGCATCTTTTTCCAGAGTATGAGCACCGCCGCGCTGATCGACACAAAGCCGACGGCCAGAACAGCCGCCACCACAGGATACGAAAAGCCCGCCAGCGGAAAGACGCCGCGGAACCCCTTGAGGACCGTCTTAGCCATCTCGAAGAAAATATTGCTCTCTTGTCCGCTGCTCGCGATGTCCTGAGTCGCTCTTGCCAGGAAAACATCCAGCGATTCATCGCCACCGACGATCGAGCTGATCAGCACGCGCCCGACCAGCATCCCGCCATAGCCGACGCACCATCCCAGCCCGCTGCGGAAGAGAAGGTTGAAGTACTGTAAAACACTGGTCTTTTTTTCATCCCGCTCCAGGCAAAGCACCGAGATGATCGCCGGAAAGCCGAACGTGATGAGCGGAGCGGAAAACCAGTCAAAATAACTGGTCGCCGCGCCAATGAGCAAATACAAATAGAAAAAGTTGATCTTTTCATATCGCTTTATAAGCAGGCATATCGCCGCGGTACAGATCCAAAGGCACAGCGCCCCGTTGCACCACTGGACCATCGGGATATACCAGTTCAGCATGATGAGCGACGTAAAAAACAGCATCCCGCTCTTTAGACCGAACCGCCTGCCTATGATCAGCGTGCACAGGGCCACAACGAGAAGATTGACAAAAAGAAGCATATATCGGATCGAAAAATAGTCCGCCAGACAAAGCAGAGGCAGCAGAAATATCCGCATACCCAGCCAGTAAGTGGACCGGACCCAGAAAGTACCGTTTTCCTCCGTTCCATCGTTGACCGCCGCGGCTAAACGGACCACGCCGGACAGGCCCTCTTCATCTTCCCAATCATTCGGCGCATATTCCCGCTGTACAAATGCCGACCGCAGCGGATGCCCGCTGTCGCCGTTATAGAGCATATTCAGCATGGCGGCTTCCGTCCAGTTATCCAGCTGAAAATAGACCTTATTGGGCACCAGGGAGGGATAGTTCCCCTCCTGGGACATCTTGTCCGAGGACAGGGCGATATTCGCGTCTATCGCGTCGTCGGGGATGGCGGACACCGCCACGATCAGCAGGCTGCCGATAAGGATCGCGCAAAGCAAAATGCACGCCGCACGAATGACGCTGATATCCAGGCAGAGCACCTGTTTCCAGGAGGTGACCCTGCGGATGTTCTCTATCTCGTTTCCCGCGCTATTTGTACGTCTCCACATCGACACATGCATCCTTTCCACTTATGCCTTATCGAAAAATATAATTATAATCAGTCTTTTGCCTTGAATTACCATTTTGCCGGTGATAATGATACCATATTTCCGTCGGCCGTACAAGTGCTTTCTCCTTTCCTGTACCTTTTTCATGGCGCCCACCGCCAGCTTTCCATTCACCGTGACCGGCGCGTACCTCCGGGCGAGCAGATGCTTTTTCCAGGCCGTGGACACATTTTCAAAGATATGTCTTCCCGTCCCTCCCGCGCAGGCACGGTTTTTTTTGCCGACGGCGGGGACTTTTGACAAATTTTTGCACGGCGAGATGCAAGCAACGGCCGTAAAACTGTGAAAAATGCAAAAAATATTCCAGTATTTGCAAGTTATCCTTACATTTAACGAGAAAATGTGCTACAATATTATATAGTTAGGAGTAATATGCACTTTTTCAGCGGCCGCAGAAGGCCGCGGATTTCTAAGGAGCGTGTCATTTTGTACCAGCAGGGAGATCTCATTTCATACGGCGGCACCGGCGTGTGCCGCGTGCAGGACGTGATCACAAGGAAGCCGAACCGCACGGACCCGGAGCGGCAGTATTATGTGCTGGCCCCGCTCTACCAGTCCGGCACGATCATGACGCCGGTGGACAACGACAAGGTGCTCACCAGGCCGGTCATCACCCGGGACGAGGCCATGGACCTCATCGACCAGATCCCCACCATCCACGCGGAGCCCTACCACAATCAGAACCTGCAGCAGCTGGAAAACCACTACCGGGCCCAGATGAACGCGCTGGACTGCCTGTCTCTGCTGCGGGTCACCATGTCCGCCTACCGCAAGAAAGTGGAGCGGGAGGGCAAGAAGCTGAAGTTCGGCGCGGTGGACCGCCGGTATATGGAGCGGGCGGAGAACCTGCTGTACGGGGAGCTGGCCGTGGCCCTCGGCATCACGAAGGACAGCGTTCAGGACTTTATCGCCCGGCGGCTGCAAACCATCGGCGCGGCGGACTGATCCGAAAAAGAAAAAATACCGTGCCCCTCTGGGGGCACGGTATTTTTTTGTACCAACATCAATAGTAGTAGGAAAACGCCATGGGGTTGATGGACTGGCCGGTGGCGCTGGCCCGTATCTCGAAGTGCAGATGGGGGCCGGTGGAGTTGCCGGTAGAGCCCACATAGCCGATCACCTGGCCCATGCTCACGGTCTGGCCGTAGCTGACGGCGATGCGGGACATGTGGCCGTAGACAGTGGTATAGCCGTTGCCGTGGTTTATCATGACGCAGTTGCCATAGCCGCCGTTCCAGCCGGCGGAGATCACCGTGCCGCCGGCGGCGGCCCAGATGGCGGTGCCGTAGCTGGCTCCCACGTCGCAGCCGGCGTGGAGACGGTATATCTTGCCGCTGACCGGGTCGGTCCGCATGCCGTAGCTGGAGGTGAGGACGGAGGTATAGCTGGGCCAGCGCATCCATGTGCCGCCGGAGGCGGCGAACGCCGTGCCGGCGGCTCCGGCGGCGGCAGCGGCCGCGGCCTGGGCTGCCTGCTGAGCGGCCAGCGCCGCCAGTCGGGCTGCCTCCTCCCGGGCCTTGGCCTCCTTCAGCTCCTTCTCCTTGGCGACGATGGTCTCCTCCAGCTCCGCCTCGGTGGCCGCCTCTTGGGACAGGACCTCCTCATAATCGGCGGTGCTCTGGTCGATCTGGGCCATCAGAGCGCAGGCGGCGTCGATATCCGCCTGCAGTTGGGCCTTCTTGGTCTCCAGCTCCTGGCGGTGGGTCTCGTTGTCGTCGTACATGACCTCCGCCTCGGCTTCCAGTGTCTCCACCTTCTCCCGGGCGGCGATGTACTCCGCCTCCAGCCCCTCGTCATAGCTCATGACCTCGTTCACCAGGTCCAGCCTGGTGAGCAGGTCCGAAAGACTGCTGGCGTCAAACAGTACGTCCATATATCCCGCGCTGGAGTTCTCCTCCATGGCGCGGGCGCGGGTCAGGAACCGCTCCCGCTGGTAAGCCTCCTCCTCCCGGGCCTGGTCCAAGTCCGCCTGGAGGTTCGCCAGCTTGTTGTCGATGATGTCGATCTGCTCCTGGATCACATCCAGCTCCTCCTGGGACAGAAGGTTCTTCTGGTCCAACATCAGCTTCTTTTGCAGGGTGTTGGCCTTCTCGTAATCCAGACTGTCGATCTCATCCTGCAGGGCGTTCATCCGGCCCTGTATCTCGCTTTTCTGGCTGTTCAGCTCGTCCAGCTCGTCCTGGATGTCCGCGCTGGATTTGGCGAACGCCTCCACGCCGGGCATCCCGGCAAACAGGCTCATCACCATCGCAAACGCCAGCACAAAACCGGTCCAGCGGCGGGCCTTTTGGGCGCGTGTATATCGTGTCATGACAGCAGCCTCCTTTCCATGACGAGCCTATCATAACATATGTTTGTAATTTTTGCAATCTTTTGATTCAAATTTGTTATTAAATTTTCATTAAAAAGTTATTAATTCGCCAAAACAGGGTCTTTCGGCCCCTTACAGGCCCTTATCCAGAATGGCGGCGGCGATACGGCGGAAGGCGGCGGCATGGGCGGCGCGGGCCATATCCCGGCGTTGTCCCTGGTCGGCGCAGGCCTCCTCCACGGTCTGGAACACCGCCTCCATGGCGGCGCGGAGCTGCCGGTCGGCCTCCCAGCGGGTGAGGACCGCATCCCGCTGGCGGTATGCCATGACCGCGCCGCCGGCCCCGGCGGCTATGGCGGGTACGTACAGCACGCCGCTGCCGGCCAGGACCCGGCCCGCCAGGGCGGTACAGGCCCGGGGCACCCCCTCAAAGACCCCCGCCGGGCGCAGGGCAGCCAGCCGGCGGGCATCCGAACCGTTCAGGCGGCTGTGGCTGTCGCACAAAAACACCGCGTCCGCCGGGATGTCCCACAGGCTCGGTCCGGGGCGGTATTCCACGCCGGGGGCGCGGATGGCCCACAGCAGCAGCGGCAGCCCCGGCTGGGCCGCCATGCTCCGCAGCAGCGGGACCGACAGGCCGCCGGCGGCGTACAGACAGCCGGTCTCGTCCCCGACGGCCAGCACCTGGGCGCCCGCCCGGGCCGCCCGCTCGCCCGCCCAGGGGGCGGGTCCGTCCATGCCGGAGACCACCACGGTCCGGCCGTCCAGTCCGGGACAGCCGCTCTGGCCCAGGGCCAGCTCCGCAAAGCGGCAAAGGCCGTGGCCCGCCGCCTGCTGGCGGGTCATGACCGGGTCCTCCGCCCCCCTGTCCGCCTCGCCGGCGGGGCCCATGGACCGCAGACGCTCGTACTGCCCGGTCAGCAGGTCCAGCTCCCGCCGGGGGACCAGGCCGGCCCAGTCGCCGGGCCGGAAGCCGCCGGGCAGAAAGGGATACAGCCCCTCCAGAAAGCTCCGGCAAAACCGGCGGCGTTCCCCCTCCCCCATCTCGGCGGTGGACGCGTCCGCCCCCGCCAGCCCGCCGCCCAGCGGCAGGCCCGCCAGGCTCTTTTCCAGGGTGTCCTCCAACGCCAGCGCCTTGGCGGCGGCCATGTCCATGCCCCGGCGAAAGACAAGTCCGCCCCGGCATGGGCCCAGGGCGGTGCAGTATTGAATATAGAATCCCCGCGCCTGTCGGCGGCGGCCCCGGCTGTCCTGCCACAGCACGGGAAAAGCCACCGTCCGCTCCGGCTCCCCCAGCCGCTCCAGCAGCCCCTCCGCGGCGATCTGGGGCTGCTCCTCCAGGCAAGGCGTCAGGCTGTCGTACAGCGTCTCCAACGCCTGCAGAAAGCCGGTCTCCCCCGGGTCTCTGGCCGCGGCGGCGGCATAGGCCCGGCGGATGGATGGATGCTCCGTCATGTGATCCCTCCCGATGTCGTTTTTGCATCCTATGCCCCGGCGGGGCCGTCCTATGCGGCGGAGCCGAAGCGGGTCGAAAACGCGGATCGGGCGGGCTGTTGTCCGTAAAGGTGTTGACAAGCGGGCCGATTTATGGTATAGTTCAACGGCTGGCAAGATTGGCTGGTATAGCTCAGTCGGTAGAGCAGCTGATTTGTAATCAGCAGGTCGGGGGTTCGAGTCCGTCTACCAGCTCCACCGCTTCGCTGAGCAGGCGCGAAAAGTGAATACATGGGGGAATTCCCGAGTGGCCAAAGGGGACAGACTGTAAATCTGCTGGCAATGCCTTCGGTGGTTCGAATCCACCTTCCCCCACCAAGCGAAAGCACACCGCGTCTGCGGTGTGCTTTCGCTTTGGTATGGGGTTTTGGAAGGTGGATGAGAAGGGAGCGGCGTTAGAAAACGTGCCGGTGGCACGTTTTCCCCGCGACCCGGCCCGCCCGCAGGCGGGCGAATCCACCTTCCCCCACCAAATAGAAACGGTGACCGTGATACGGTCACCGTTTCTTAGCGTATGAGCCTAAAAGGCCCGGTATTCCGGGATTTTTGCTTTTCTCGGCCGGGTGATTCCTCGCGTGGGTCCTCTTTTCCAGGCCCATTTTCGCTGAATGGAGCAGAGAGGGACAGATGCTATCGTGTAATTATTCGGTGCCTATCGTTCAACCATCGGAAAAAGCTCTTCATTATATATCAAGTGGAAAGATGTCAGTACCGCAATAATCGATAATTTCTTGTTCATCAAGGGTACATTCACAGTTCAAGCAAACATACTCACCCTTATGATAGAAAATCTCTTCAAAGCCGCAACGAGGACAGGAAACACTCACGTCTTCGTCAACTGAGCATACGACTTTGTAATCTATCGGATCATAATCATCAAGCGACATTTTTTGCTTTTCTTTCTTAGTTTTAGCAGATTTCGGATCCTAGTCGTCCACTTCAACTATCTCATATTCCGGGAACTCATATGTGTTCTCGTCGTATGGATAGTCGCCGGGGTTGGATAAATGCAATACTTCCGCTCCCGCCTCGCAGTCACCGCAAAGCTGGAGCGCGTGCTCTTCGGCATCCTCTCTGGTGTCAAAAACCTCGTCCTCTTCTTCTCCATCAAAAATGACTTTATACTTGGGCATCGTTATGCTCTCCCTTCATAGTTCTTGTGATCACGATGATTATTCGTATATAGGGCTTCTTTCTCGGTTGCAACGGCTGTTGTAAGTTTAACTAACTTTCTGTCCTTTCAACTGTAATCTCCATATACTGCATATAGTCAATAAAACGGAGGTCCACGTTCACACCCTCGGCATTCGTCCCGGAAAACGAAATAGACGTAGTATCATCCGGATAGTCGTTTGCAAAACCCATCTGCTCGCATTCTTCGATATATGTCAAATAGTAGTCATAAGATATATCATAGGCTTCTGCGTAGAAACATTCCTCGTCGTCACGTTCCACGGTAGCTATTCTCGTTTCGGGCTTGGGAATCATTCCTGCATAATCGCTGTCCGACCAAACAAAAAGCTCTTCAGCGGCATCAGAAACACTGTAGCCGCCATTTTCGGCACTGTAAGATACGCTATGCTCTTTGCCATCCGCTCCAATAAAATATATATCAGCGTAATCCAGTTCCATTAGAGCACATTGTTCAGCATTAGTGGGTTCTGCGTTGTATGTCATGTAGCAGACAGCATTCTCTGCCGTTTCCCCAGGGTCGCATACAATCCAGTCCAATACATAGGGCTCCAAGTCGGCAATCTCCTCGTCAGAGATCAAGGAATCCGATATGGGGTCCACGAATTGCAATTGCTCTGACGTAACGCCTTCTTTCATTTTAAATATTAGGTCCAATCTGACAATTGTAAAGTCAGAGTTATTCGTATAATCAAATGCGGCCACGGGTTCCTCATAACGAACAGTATTTCTAAATGTCCACGATAGTTCCTCGATTTTGGGGTAATCCGTTACTTTTTTCGGCTCTGCGGTCATATTCGCTTCTGTTTCTGAACTGCCGATCACCTTCTCGTCAGCCGGTGCATCCTGCACGCTCGCTTCTCCTCCGCATCCTGCAAATGCGAGGAACAATGCGAGCATAAGGATGATGGCGAACCACTTTTTCATGTTGTTTCCCTCCGATTCTGATTATTATCTTGACATTTGCCCCACGAAGGGCTGAAATCCATTTTAGTAAATATATTTACTAAAGTCAATAGTAAACTTCTTTACTAGGATATACTCACCCTATCGAGGGGGTGAGGTCATGAAGAGCTATCAGGAACGCATCCGGGAGCTTCGGGAAGACCATGACCTGACCCAAGAGCAGGTGGCGGAGTATTTGGGCACGTCGCAGACGATGTACGCCCGGTATGAGCGCGGCGCCAACGAGCTGCCTTTGCGCCACCTGATTGCGCTGTGTGAGTTGTACCACGTTTCGGCAGACGAGATACTGGGAAGAAAATGACCCCACAAAAAAGACCCGCGGTGAGCTGTGCGCTCGCCGCGGGTCTTTTGCGCCCGGAGTCCTTCAGCCCTGCAGGCCGTTCTCCTGGCGCTCCATGTTCTCCACTACCACGTCGAAGATGTCCCCCAGAGAGGAGGCATACTCCAACACCTTCCAGGGCACGTTGGTGTGGAAATGGATCTTGATCAGATCCTCGTCGCCCACCGCCAGCAGGCAGTCACCGGGGATGTTCTCCGTGATGTAATCATGGATGGCGTCCTCGTCCAGATCGTGCCCCTCGATGAGCAGCTGCGTGTCAAAACGAAATTCCAGCATGTATCAAATCTCCTGAAGTGATATTCCACGATATATGTATCCGCCGGCGGCGGACATCTGCATACTTATATTAGCATACCTGCCGCCGCTTGTCAAAAGCTGGATGACAAGCCCCCTCTCCCGGGGGTCAGTTTCGGCTGTCCGCACATTTTGGGCGGGCTAAATTTGTCAGATCCATGCAAAGATGCCGAAAAAATAAAAAATCGCCCTTTGGGGTTGACAAATGAGTTAGTTGTGACTAAAATAACATAGGCGTTAGCGATGGCTAACACCTATTATTCGGCCCGGTGGTTAGTTTTTGCTAATGTGTGTGGGCCGGTCAGGGGAGGAATTCCACATGCTTCTCACCATGCTGCACAAGGGCGACAGCAGTCTTGTCACCCACATCGGGGGCAAGCCGGAGACCAGGCGGTTTTTGGAGGGTCTTGGCTTTGTTGTGGGCAGCCCCGTGACGGTGGTGAACGACATCGGCGGCAATCTGATCGTCAGCGTCCGGGACAGCCGGGTAGCCATCAGCGAGGAGATGGCTAAAAAGATATTCGTCTGACGGCAGTCTGTTATCGCACAAGGAAAGAAAGGAGGAGGAACATGACTTTAAGAGAGGCCAAGGTGGGCCAGACGGTGAAGGTCCTGAAGCTGGAGGGCACCGGCGCGGTGAAGCGGCGCATCATGGACATGGGCATCACCAAGGGCGAGGACATCTTCGTACGCAGGGTTGCCCCCCTGGGGGACCCGGTGGAGATCACCGTCCGGGGCTATGAGCTGAGTCTGCGCAAAGCGGACAGCGAGATGATAATAGTCGCTTGAACAAACCCCGCGCCTCCGGGCGCGAACGCAACGAGGTCAAATGAAAGGTGGATAATATGGCAGAAAGACCGATCACTGTCGCCCTTGCCGGCAACCCCAACTGCGGCAAGACGACTCTTTTCAACGCCCTCACCGGCGCGAATCAATACGTGGGCAACTGGCCCGGCGTCACCGTGGAGAAGAAGGAGGGCAAGCTCCGGGACCACAAGGACGTGACTATCACGGACCTGCCCGGCATCTACTCCCTGTCCCCTTACACGCTGGAGGAAGTGGTGGCCCGCAATTATCTGGTCCAGGAGCGGCCCGACGTGATACTGAACATCGTGGACGGCACCAACCTGGAGCGGAACCTGTACCTGACTACCCAGCTTGTGGAGCTGGGCATCCCCGTGCTGGTGGCCGTGAACATGATGGACGTGGTATACAAGTCCGGCGACCGGCTCAACGCCCGGCAGCTTGCCCAGGAGCTGGACTGCCAGGTCATGGAGATCTCCGCCCTGAAGGGCGACGGCGTCAAGGCGGCGGCCGAGGCGGCGGTGGCCCTGGCGAAGAGCGGACGCAGGACCGTGCCCCAGCACCGGTTCGCCGGCTGCGTGGAGCACGCCCTGGCCCACATCGAGGAGGTGGCCGTCCACCATCTGCCCCCGGAGCAGCAGCGGTGGTACGCCATCAAGCTCTTCGAGCGGGACGAGAAGGTGCTGGCCCAGCTTCATCTGGACCCGGCGGACGCCGCCCACATCGAACAGGACATCCGCGACTGCGAGCGGGAGATGGACGACGACGCGGAATCCATCATCACCGCCCAGCGGTATGACTACATAACCTCCATCATCGACCGCTGCTTCACCCGCAAAAGCAAGGGCAAGCTCACCCCCTCCGACAAGATAGACCGGATCGTCACCAACCGGTGGCTGGCCCTGCCCATCTTCGTGGCGGTCATGTTCCTGGTGTACTATATCTCCGTGACTACCGTGGGCACCGTTGTCACCGACTGGACCAACGACGTACTGTTCGGCCAGTGGATACAGGGCGGCGCGGAGACCCTGCTTACCAACATCGGCGCGTCCGACTGGGTGGTGTCGCTGGTGGTAGACGGCATCCTGGGCGGCATCGCGGCCCCCATCGGCTTCGCGCCCCAGATGGCCCTGGTGTTCCTGTTCCTGTCTCTGCTGGAGGACTGCGGCTACATGGCCCGTGTGGCCTTCATCATGGACCGTATCTTCCGCCGGTTCGGCCTGTCCGGCAAGAGCTTCATCCCCTTCCTGATCTCCTCCGGCTGCGGCGTGCCCGGCATCATGGCTACCCGCACCATCGAGAACGAGAAGGACCGCCGCATGACCATGATGACCAACACCTGGATCCCCTGCGGCGCAAAGCTGCCGGTCATCGCCACCATCGCCGGCTACCTGATGGGCGGCGCCTGGTGGATGGCCCCCTGCATGTACTTTATGGGCATCGGCTGCGTCATCGTGGCCTGCATCATCCTGAAAAAGACAAAGGCCTTCGCCGGCGATCCGGCCCCCTTTGTCATGGAGCTGCCGGCCTATCACATGCCCACCGCCGGGACGGTGCTGCTGCACGTCTGGGAGCGGGTATGGGCGTTCTTGAAGAAGGCGGGGACCGTCCTGTTCGTCTGCTGCGCGGTCATGTGGTTTTTGGCGACCTTCGGATTTGAGAACGGCCATTTCGGCATGGTGGAGACCGAGAGCTGCCTGCTGGCCTCCATCGGCGGGGCCATTGCCTGGATCTTCAAGCCCCTGGGCTTCGGCACCTGGCGGGCCGTGGCCTCCTCCTTGTCCGGCTTCGTTGCCAAGGAGGGCATCGTGTCCACCATGGGGGTGCTGTCCGGCCTGGGCGAGATCGAGGAATACGCCTCCGAGATGCACACCGCCTTCGCCGCCTTCTTCAACGGCTCCAACCTGGCGGCCTTCAGCTTTCTGGTGTTCAACCTGCTGGACTCCCCCTGCCTGGCGGCTATCTCCGCCATGGCCCGGGAGCAGCACTCCGGCAAGTGGGTGGCCTTCACCCTGATCTTCCAGAACGCCTTCGCCTACGGCGTCACGCTGATGGTCTATCAGCTGGGCGGCGTGCTGCTGGGGGAGCTGACCTTCGGCGCGGGCACCGTGGCGGCCCTGGCCGTGGCGGCGGCGCTGGCGTACTTCCTATTCCGGCCTGACCCGGCCCGGAAGCTGGCGACGGCGGCAGCCTGCGCCTGATGAACGCCGCCGACGCCGTGATCCTGCTGGCCGTGACCGCGCTGATAATGATCATCGCAAGGCGAAAACGAATGTTTTCGCCGCCAAACGACACGTTTGGTGGCAAATGATCCTTGGATCATTTGCGCGATGCTCATTGCAATGAATATCTGGCAAAACAGCTACGCTGTTTTGCTGAGCCGCAAAGCGGCTCGGCGCAACGCCTTACGGCGTTTCGCCATCAGATAATCATTATGATCCTGGCGGTCCGGGCTATCATAGGCTTTTTCAAATAGCGGAAAGGAGCCAAGCTCATGCAACTGATCGATATCGTTATCTGCGTGCCCGTGGCGGCGGTGCTGTACTTCTCCATCCGCGCCATGGTTCGGAACGTAAAGGCTGGCCGGAGCATAGACGGCTGCAACGGCGACTGTGCGCACTGCTCCATGCACGGCGGCCACAGTTAAGAGCATCATCTCGCATCACCTTATATACCTCCACTTTGCCCCGCCCGCGGAACGCGGGCAATGTACAGAAAAGAAGCGGCCTTATGACCGCTTCTTTTTTAATCTTCGTCGCCTGCGAGATATACATCGTAAATACCCTGATTGGTCCAGCTACAGGGACTAATTTTTGCCGGGCCGTTCCTATAATGACGGCAGTACAGTTACAGGGGCGGTGATGGGATGCAGCTCAATCAGGCGGTCAGCCGGCGGCTGACGGAGCTTTTGCGGGAGAAAAATATGACCCAGTATCAGCTCTACATGAAAAGCGGCGTTCCCAAGTCCACCATCGGCAACATCGTCAACTGTGCCTATGATTCCGTCAAGCTCCGTGTGCTCCACGAGCTTTGCCAGGGCCTTGAGATCGGGCTGGAGGAATTTTTCCGCTCGCCGCTTTTTGACGAGGAGGACCTGGAGCCATAATAAAGAGATGCGCCGCAGCTGTCCGCGGCGCGTTTTTCACTTCTTCCGAAAACCGAACAGGCCCTTTTTGGGCCCGTCCGCTTCCTCCCGGACGTTGGACGCCTCATAGCCCGTGGCGTTCACCGCCGCCAGCAATGCCTCGTCCGTCACCTCAGGCCCGCACACCACCCGCGCCTCCCGCTTCGACCGGCTGGCGGAGGCCTTCTCCACCCCCGGCACCTTCCGCAAGGCGTCCGCCACATGGCTTTCGCACATGCCGCACATCATGCCCTCCACCGTCAGCACCTTCGTCATGTCCCGTTTTCCCCTCCTTGATTAGTTGTTTCTAACCCCTATTATACGCCCCGGCCCACCCCTTTTGCAAGGGGCGGGATAAACTTTTTTCGCCTCCGGGGTTGACAGGGCGGATATGTCGTGCTACGATATAGTCATGATATGTCGGAACACGACATATCGTGACGCGACACAGGGTGGTGAGACTATGGACCGGGGCGCGGAGCCTTTGACGGAGAGTTATTTTTACATCCTGCTGTGCCTGTACCGGGGGCCCAACCACGGCTACGGCATCATGCGCCAGACGCTGGCTCTGTCGGAGGGCCATGTACGCATCGGCTCCGGCACCATGTACGGGGCCACCGGCAACATGATGAAAAAGGGCTGGATCGAGGAGTGTCCCGTTCAGGAAGCGGACCGGCGGCGGCTGTACCGGCTGACGGAGGCAGGCCGGCAGGCGCTGCTGGACGAGATCGACCGGCTGCGGCATCTGACCGCGGCGGCAGACAGCATGATGATAGAGAGGGAGGAAAAATGCGGAATAAAAAGACGCGCTATGTGATGTACCCCGCCTGGGAGTACCGGCGGGAGATAGAGGACCTGAACGCCCTGTCGGACAAGGGCTGGCAGCTGGAAAAGGGCGGATGCTTCCACAGCGTATTTTACCGGGACGAGAGCGTGCGCTACCGCTACGCCCTGGACTACGACCAGCATATCGACGACCCGGCCCGCTACCGGGACACCTTTGCCGAGCAGGGCTGGCAGTTCGTCAGCGACACCTTCAACGGCTGGCACTTCTTCCGCAAGAAGTACGACCCCGCCCTGCCCCCGGAGGAGTACGACATCTACACCGACGAGCAGTCGGTGCAGGACATGGCCAGCCGCTGGAGCCGGCTGGGGTATGTCTTCGGCACCGTTGAGCTCATATGCGCGGCGCTGGATCTGTTCGCCCTGCTGCGCCATCCCAGCATGACCGGCGTCTTCGTTTCCCTGGCCTGTTTGCTGCTGGGCGTTGTGATCCTGGTGGGAGCCTGGCGCATCCGCCGCCAGGAGACAGCCGGCAGGTCCCGGAAAAGTATGCGCTGGTGCTTTGGGGTGGTGCTCGCGCTGCTGGCGCTGGGGCTGGTGTTCGGCCTCATCCGTTTTGAGGCGACCTCCTACAGCGAGTACGTCTACGACCCGGACCAGGGCCCCTGGACCTGGGAGATGAGCGTGCCCATGCCGGACTACTACACCCTGGACGCGGAGGTAAAAACCGACGCCAACGTGGAGATCACCGTGACGGACAAGCGGGGCAGCGTGCTGGCCCGCATGGGCGGCGGCCAGGACCTGCAGGCCCGCGAGACCATGTTCCTTCTGCCGGGCAGATATGACGTCACCGTCCGATACGACCCGGACACCCCGGAGGGCACCGCCGGCGCCTTCCGCTTTGAAGTGGATTAAGTTTATAAAAATCGCCTGTTTTGCAGAAAATACCGCCTCCCCATCCGGGGGAGGCGGTATTTTCTATGGCGGGGCGTTATGCCCCAATCCTTATTCCGGCCTGGCGCATATGTAAGCGCAGCGCGTCCGCGTCCCCGGTGAACACGGCTCCCTCCATGCCGCACCGGCGGGCGCCCTGGACGTTGCCGGGCAGATCGTCCACGAAAAAGCACTCCGCCGCCGCAAGGCCGTAGCGGGTCAAAAGCGTCTCATAAATGGCCCGCTCCGGCTTCACGCAGCCCTCCTCCGCGGAGATGACCTCCCCGTCGAAAAGCTCCGCTCCGGGGATGGCGGGCCAGTACTCCCGCTGGCGGAAGCTGGCGTTGGACAACAGGTATATCCCATAGCCCGCCGCCTTCAGCGACCCTATCAGCTCCCGCATCCCCGGTACGGGCAGTATGGGCTGCTCCCAGGCCAGGACCAGCCGCCGGGCGGCCTCGTGCAGCCGCTCCGGCAGCCGGGCGCACACGCTGTCCGCCGCCTGCTGGTCGGTCAGCTCCCCCCAGTCCATCCCGACCCACTCCGGCGAAAGGAACACCTGCTCCATAAGGAGCTTCCCGTCCGCCTCCGGCAGACCCAGCCGCCGGATGAACAGCTCCCGGTCAAAACGGATGAGCACGTTGCCCATGTCAAAAACGATGTTTTTTATCATGCCTTGCACACAAAGCAGGTCCACTCGTCCATGTGGTCCGTGTTTTCGATCCGAAGCCCCGCTTTTTCCAGGGCGGCTCTCACGTCCTCCTGGCGGCCGTCGATGATCCCGGAGCAGACAAAGACCCCCTCCGGGGCCAGAAAGCCCTTCACATAGGCGGCCAGAGGGATGATCACGTCCGCCACGATGTTGGCCAGCACCAGGTCGTAGCCCCCGCCCAGGCGGGCCCGCAGCGGAGCCGAGGCGATCACGTCCCCCACATGGACGGAAATGGCGGCCTCCACCCCGTTCAGTTTGGCGTTGTCCCGGACCACCTCCGGGGCCTTTTCATCCACGTCGGCGGCCTCCACCGGCCCCGCGCCCAGCACCGCCGCCGCCACACTCAATATGCCGCTGCCGCAGCCCAGGTCCAGGACCTTTTTTCCGGGCCCGGCGTATTTTTCCACCGCCGCCAGGCACATCCGGGTGGTGGGATGGTCCCCGGTGCCGAACAGCAGCCCCGGGTCCAGCCGCACGGGGATCCGATCCCCGGCGTAATCGTGCCACTGGGGCACGATCACCAGCTTCTCCCCGGCCTCCACGGGCTTATAGTAGTCCCGCCAGTTGTTCTCCCAGTCCGAATCCGCCACCGGGCGGCTTTCCGGGGCCAGGCCCTTTTTCTGCATCTCCGCCAGGATGGCCCGGCCCGCGTCGTCGTCCGCCAGCCACAGCTTCACCCGGCTGGCCCCGGACAGGGACCGCTCCAACTCCTCATCCACGAAATCCCAGTACTGGGTGTTGTTTTCCAGAAAGCTCCTGAAGTCCTTCTCGTCCTCGATGACGAAGCCCTCCAGCCCCATGCCGGAGAGCTGCTCGCACAGGGCCTCCGGGTCCCCATGGGCGGGGACGGTCACTTCTAACCAATTTGCCAATTTTATCAGCCTCGCAGAGTTCGCGTCCGCAGACGCGAATCGATTTAGATCATGATCTCCCAGGACACGCGCCTGGGAGATCATTCTTCTCAGCCCGCAAACGTGCGGGCCGCTTCGCGGTCCGTGCGCTGCAGCGGGCTGCGACCTTCGCATCGAAAGACGTCAGTCTTTCGATGCATTAGGCGTCCACTTCCACTCAGCGACCTCCGGCAGATCCACGCCGTACTTGGCGATATACTGCTTGTGCTCCACCAGCTTGTCCCGCATCTGCTGGGCCAGGGCCGCGCTGCGGTTGCCCAAGCAGTCCAGGTTCTGCAGGGCGGTCAGCACCAGATGGTACCGGTCGATGTTGTTCAGCACGCGCATATCGAAGGGCGTGGTGATGGTGCCCTCCTCGATATAGCCACGTACGTGCAGGTTCTTGTTCTTGCGCTTGTAGGTGAACTCATGGATCAGGCTGGGATAGCCGTGGAAGGCGAACACGATGGGCTTATCCACGGTGAAGAGCATATCGTAATCCCGGTCGGGCAGGCCGTGGGGGTGCTGGGAGTCGGACTGGAGCCGCATCAGGTCCACCACGTTGATGACCCGGATCTTCAGCTCCGGGAAGGCGTCCCGCAAAATAGTCACCGCCGCCAGGGTCTCCAAAGTGGGCGTGTCGCCGCAGCAGGCCATGATGATGTCCGGCTCGGACCAGGCGTCCGTGGAGGCCCACTGCCAGATGCCGATGCCCTCGGTGCAGTGCTTGACGGCCTGCTCCATAGTCAGCCACTGGGGACGGGGGTGCTTGGAGGCCACCACCACGTTCACATAGTTCCGGCTGCGGATGCAGTGGTCGAACACGCTCAGCAGGCAGTTGGCGTCTGGGGGCAGGTACAGCCGCACCACGTCCGCCTTCTTGTTGGCAACGTGATCCAAAAAGCCCGGGTCCTGGTGGGTGAAGCCGTTGTGGTCCTGCTGCCACACGTTGGAGGCCAGCACATAGTTCAGGGAGGCGATCTTCTGCCGCCAGGGTAGCTGGTTGCAGACCTTCAGCCACTTGGCGTGCTGGCTCACCATGCTGTCCACGATGCGGATGAACGCCTCGTAGGAGTTGAAAAAGCCGTGGCGGCCGGTGAGCAGATACCCCTCCAGCATGCCCTCGCAGACGTGCTCGGAAAGGAAGGAGTCCATGACCTGGCCGTCCTGAGAGAGAAATTCGTCCCCCTCCAGCACGTCGCCGTTCCAGTCACGGCCGGTGACCTCGAACACGGGCCCCAGCCGGTTGGACATGGTCTCGTCCGGGCCAAAGACCCGGAAGTTGCGGCTGTCGGCGTTCATGGAGTAGATGTCCCGGACGAACTCGCCCAGCTTACGCATATCCTCCGCCTCCACCGCGCCGGGGGCCGGCAGGTCCACGCCGTAGTCCCGGAAGTCGGGCAGGCGCAGGTCCTTCAAAAGCAGGCCGCCGTTGGCGTTGGGGTTGGCGCCCATGCGGGCGCTGCCCTTGGGGGGCAGGTCCAGCAGGGCCTGGACGGGGGCGCCGTTTTCGTCGAACAGCTCCTCCGGATGATAGGACCGCAGCCACTCCTCAATCATCTTGCGGTGCTCGTCCGTATCCGCGGGGATGGGGACCTGGTGGGCCCGGAAGGTGCCCTCGATGGGCTGGCCGTCCACCACCTTGGGGCCGGTCCAGCCCTTGGGGGCGCGCAGCACGATCATGGGCCAGTGGACCCGGCTGCCGTCGCCGTGGACGCGGGCGTTCTCCTGGATGCGCAGGATGGAGCGGATGGCGGTGTCCAGAGCCTTTGCCATGGCCGGGTGCATCTTTTCGGGGTCGCTGCCCTCCACGAAGATGGGGGTCCAGCCGCAGCCCTCGAAGAACTTTTTCAGCTCCTCGTTGGGGATGCGGGCCAGGACGGTGGGGTTGGCGATCTTGTAGCCGTTCAGGTGCAGGATGGGCAGCACCGCGCCGTCGGTGCGGGGGTCGGTGAATTTGTTCAAATGCCAGCAGGTGGCAAGCGGGCCGGTCTCCGCCTCGCCGTCGCCCACCACGCAGGCGGCGATCAGGGTGGGGTTGTCGCTGACCGCGCCGAAGGCGTGGGCCAGGGAATAGCCCAGCTCGCCGCCCTCATGGATGGAGCCCGGGGTCTCCGGCGCCACATGGGAGGGGATGCCGCCGGGGAAGGAGAACTGCTTGAACAGCCTCTCCATACCGGCCTCGTCCCGGGTGATGTTGGGATAGATCTCCGTATAGCTGCCGTCCAGCCAGTCCTGGGCCACCATGCCGTTGCCCCCGTGACCGGGGCCGGACAGGTAGATCATGTTTAGGTCATAGGCCCGGATGACACGGTTGAGGTGTGTGTAAATGAAGTTCTGGCCGGGCACGGTGCCCCAGTGACCCACGATCTTGCGCTTGAAGTGCTTCTCCGTCAGGGGGGTCTTCAGCAGGGGGTCGGACAGCAGGTAAAGCTGTCCGGCGGCGAGATAGTTGGCCGCACGCCAGTACATATCCATGGTGTGGAGCATTTCCGGCGTAGCGGCAAATTCCTTGTGGTACGTCATTGCTTTCACCTCTGTTTTGTAGTATGTCCGGGCGCGGCGGCCGTATTTACCGCGGCCCGACACTGGTAGACCTTGTCCATTATAGCAGATATTTCCGCGATTGAAAAGCACCATCGCCCGCGGATAACGCCAAAATCAGCGGGACGAAAAACGGGGGCGGATCCCCGCCCCCGTTTTTGCTGTTTCGTACCGTTTCGGCTCATCCCGGCCCCCGCAGGGCGGCGTATACGCTCTGGGTTTGAGACGCCTCTCCCCCGCCCAGGATGTACAGCGTCCCGTCCGCCATCTCCACCTTCAGCCAGGGCCCGCTCCGGGGGTCCAGGCACAGCGTCGCGTCGCCCCAAGTCGTGCGGAATCTGCCTTTCAGAAGCTGGTCCGCGCCGGTGCCCATGACCCGCACCATGCCCTTCGGCAGCGCGTCGATGAGCTCCGCCGACCCGATATCCTCAAGAGGCAGGGCGTAGTCCCTGCCCCAGCTCTCCGCCAGCAGGGTCCCGTCCTCGATCCGCAGGGGCTGGGGCGCGCCGAACATGGCGTCAAAGCAAAGGCCCATGACGGGCAGTCCCAGCAGCAGTATCAGGGCGAAGACCATGAACGCCTTGCCCCCGGGCCGGGCCAGATTCACGGTGGAGTTGACCCCGGTGCGGGCGTTGATGATGGTGCGGCTGTCGTTGGGGTCATAGTAGATTTGTCCCCACAGCCACTTGTCGTCCTCGTCCACATAAAAGCCCTCGCCGCTGCCGGCGGTGAGCTTTTCCTGCACCCGCCGGACCCGAAATTCCAGCGCGACAGCCACGGCGCACACCCCCAGGGCCAGGACCACGGTGAACAGGATCGCCCCGCCGCCGGCGGCGGGAGAAAGCACCGTGCTCAGCCATATGCCGATGCTGACGGCCGCCATCGTCCAGGCGCACAGCAGCCACACCCGGTCCCAGGCCCGGCGGCGGACACGGGTGAGGGCCGCCGTCACCGCGTCGTTTTCGTCCACCGTCTCCGCCCGGTTCCGATAGAGGTACTTCGCCCCCGCCCAGCAGCCCAGGGCTATGGCTCCATCCAGAAAATACATCATCCACAGCCCCCGGTCCAGCGCGGCCGGGACCGCCGCGATCACCGCCGCCGCCGCGAACCAGACCCCGTTCACCCGCCTGGCCGGCGCGGCCGCCATGGTGACGCTGGCGGCACGGAGGTTGGGCACCGTCCAGCCCCGCTCCTTTTTCAGCTTCTTCAGCTTCCCGTTCCAGCGGGCATAGCTGACGAACTGGGCCAGGATCATCAGGTCGATCCACAGGAAAAACGGCGCAAAGCCGAACGACCGCCAGGTCAGCGCGGCGCAGGCTATCCCCGCCGCCATCAACGCCAGACACAGGACGATCTGCTCCCGCTTGAAGCCCTTCAAAAGCCCCAGCACCGCCGGGTCCTCCCGGGCCTGGCGGGGAAAGGTCACCCCTACGGCCAGATTCTTTTTGAATTTCGCCTCGTTGATATTCAACCCACACATCAAAACGGGCAGCCAAATCGTCAGGCCCCATGTGATCAGCGCGTTCATTCCGTTCCCTCCTCATAAAGCCTCCGGCACAGTTCCACGGCCTGCTCCACATCGAGCCCCGCCAGACGGAGCTCCCCCAGACGCAGCCGCAGGCCCTCCACCGTTTCCCGCGTGGGTCCGACCGCCCCGCTCCGGGCGGCCACCGCCGCGCCGCTGCGCCGGTCCGTGGTGATGGTCCCCTCCTGCTTCAAAAGCTGGTAGGCCTTGCTGACGGTCATCATGTTGACGCCGCACTCCTCCGCCAACGCCCGGATGGTGGGCAGCTTATCCCCCGCCGCCAGCTCCCCCCGGGCCACCGCCAGCACGATCTGGTCCCGTATCTGCATATAGATGGGCCGGTCCGACCCGAAATCCAGCTTCAACAGCACAGGCAGCGCCTCCTTTGTCTTATTTGCATTACTTACTATAATGCAAATAATGCAGCTTGTCAAGAACTTTTTCCCGGGCCGGGAGAAAAATCTTGCAAGCGGCGCGGGGCGGTTTTATAATATGGATGTGGCTGACGCCAAAACGGGGAGTTACAGCGAAAGACACGGGCAGCGAAGCGAGGCTCCGCATGCCCTGGCCGCGTCTTTCGGCGCGGCTTTTTATTATCGAGAGGGAGGATATGAGCGATCATGATGGTAACGCGGGTGGCCGTGATCGGCATCATCGTGGAGGATCTGGACAGCACCGAGCAGCTCAACGCTATTTTGCACCGCTATTCCGGCTACATCCTTGGGCGGATGGGGATACCGTACCGGGAGCGGGATATCAACGTCATCTCCATCGCCATGGACGCGCCCCAGGACGTGATCAACACCATGGCCGGGGAGATCGGCACGCTGCCGGGCGTGAACGCGAAAACGGCTTACTCTCATGTGATAACCCGGTCGTAAGACCGCAGAAAACGGAGTTGAACCCAATATGAAGCGAATCATCGCGGCGCTGCTGGCCCTGACGGTATGTCTGGGTCTGGGCGTCTGCGGCTCCGCCGCCGGCAGGATCGAGACGGACGGGCCTGTGAACGTGATGGTCCTGAACGGCACCACCGGCTTCGGTATGGCAAAGCTCATGGCGGACGCGGAGGCGGGCGGCACCGCCGTGGACTACGCCTTTTCCGTGGAGTCGGACGCCGCCGTCGTCACCGCTGCGCTGGTGAACGGGGACTGTGACATCGCCGCCCTGCCCACCAACGCCGCCTCCACCCTGTACAACAAGTCCCAGGGGGGCGTGCGCCTGCTGGCTTTGAACACCCTGGGGGTGCTGTATGTGGTGGCGAACGCCCGGACCGTCTCCGTGGAGAGCCTGGCGGACCTGGCGGGCTTGACCGTGTATGTGCCGGCCCAGAACCCCCTGTACCAGATGAAGGCCCTGTGCGAAGCGGCGGGGGTGGACGTGACGCTGGACGACTCCTACGCCCAGCCCGCCGACCTGCGTACGGCCCTGGCCGCCGGAGAGGTGGATCTGGCCGTGCTGCCGGAGCCCATGGTTACCATCGCCTGCGCCGCCAACGAGGATCTGGCCGTGATGCTGGACCTGACGGAGCAGTGGGCGGAGGTCTTTCCCGACAGCCCGCCGGTCCAGGGCTGCGTGGTGGCCCGGACGGATTTCGTCCAGCGGTGTCCCGACGCCGTGGACGCCTTTCTGGCCGAGTACGGCCCCTCCATCGACTATCTGACCCGGGAGCCGGCGGAGGCCGGCAGGCTCATCGAGCAGACCGGCGTTTTCTCCAACGCGGCGGTGGCGGAAAAGGCCATCCCCCGCTGCAACGTGTGCTTCATCACCGGGGAGGATATGCGCCGGGACATGGAGCAGTTTTTGCAGATCCTTCTGGACGTGGCCCCCGGATCCGTGGGCGGGGCTCTGCCGGAGGACGACTTCTACTATATAGGGAAATAAGATCATGCGCCGCTGGAAGACCGTTTTGAGAGGGATGCTCATCCTGGCCTTCTGGCTGGGCGTGTGGGCGTTTTTGGCGCGGCTGGTGGACCGGGAGCTGCTGCTGCCCGGCCCCTGGCTGGTGCTGCGGCGGCTCCTGCGTCTGATGGGCGCCGGGGACTTCTGGCGCGTCACGGCGGCCAGCCTGATCCGCATCCTGTGCGGGACGCTGGCGGCGGTGCTGGCGGGAGTCCTGTTGGCGGCGGCCACCTGCCGGTCCCGGTTTTTGCAGGCGGTGCTGTCCCCCCTGCTGACCGCCGTCAAGTCCGTGCCGGTAGCCAGCTTCATATTGCTGGCCCTGATCTGGGTGGGACGGGACGTGCTGCCCGGGGTGATCGTGTTTTTGATGGTGCTGCCCATCGTGTGGCAGAACGTGGCGGCGGGCATCCAGCAGACGGACCGGTCCCTGCTGGAGCTGGCCCGGGTCTACCGCTTCTCCCCCTGGCAGACCCTCCGGCGGGTGTACGCGCCGGAGACAGCCCCCTATTTCCTGGCCGCCTGCCGGACCAGCTTCGGGGTGGCCTGGAAGTCCGGGGTGGCGGCGGAGGTGCTGACCGTGCCCCAGAAGTCCATCGGCCGGCGGCTTTTTGAATCCAAGCTCTATCTGGAGACCGCGGACCTGTTCGCCTGGACGGTGGTGGTGGTGCTGTGCTCGCTGGCTATCGAAAAGCTGCTGACCGCCGCCATCAGCCGGGCGCGGCTGCGCTATGCGCGGGAGGACCGGGAGCCATGATCCGCTTTGAGAATGTCTCGCTGGCCTACGACGGCCGGACCGTGCTGCGGGATGTGACGCTGCACATCCGCCCGGGGGACCGGGTGGCTCTGATGGGCCCCTCCGGCTGCGGCAAGACCTCCCTTTTACAGCTGGCGGCGGGACTGAAAAAGCCCTCCTCCGGGCTCGTGAGCTCCAACGCCAAACGGCTGGCCTACGCCTTTCAGGAGCCCCGGCTGCTGCCCCGGCTCACCGTGGCCCAAAACGTGAACGCCGTCCTCTCCGACGGGCCGGACACCATGCCAAAGGCCCTGCGGGCCCTGGATGCGGTGGGACTGAAGGAGGCGGCGGACAAGCTGCCCTATCAGCTCTCCGGCGGCATGGCCCAGCGGGCCAACCTGGCCCGGGCCCTGGCCTATGAGGGGGACCTGCTGCTGCTGGACGAGCCCCTGAAGGAGCTGGACGAGGCCCGGCGGGACCACGTCCTCGCGCTGCTGCGGACCCACGCCGCCGGCCGGACCCTGCTGGTTACCACCCACGACCCCCACGCGGCGGAGGCGTTGGCGGAACGGGTCTTTCTCTGGCAGGACGGGACCTTCATCGAGACATGAATAAGGAGCGCGGCCCGCTGGGGCCGCGCTCCTTATCCCATATAGGCCGGCTCACATCATTCCTCCGGCTCCGCCGGCCCCGCTTCGCTCAGGGCCTGGAGCAGATCGTCCGGCTGGACGATCACCGGCTCCGGCAGCGTCTCTCCCTTTCGGGCGCAGACCGCCGCCACATACTGGTCCTCCAGCTGGTATTCCCCGAACTGCCAGTCCGGGGCCCCGTGGATCACGTCCTCCTCGTCCAGACCCAGGAGCTGGTCGTGGCTCACGGCCTTCACCCAGGCCTCCTTGCGGGTCCAGATGCGGAAAAAGGCGTGGTTCTGCCCCTCATGGGGCTGCTCGGCCAGCCAGTCCCGCTCCTTGAAGTGGAACCGGCGGGCGATGGACATATGGACGGGTTTGATCTGCTGGACGTCCACGCCCACGCCCCGGTCGCTGATGGCGCACATGGCGTAGGGGCCGGAGTGAGAAAGGCTGAAATGCAGATCGTCCCGCTGGGCGAACACCGGCTTGCCGGCCTGCAGGAACCGAACGGGCTCCTCCGGCCGGATGCCGTGCCGCTCCATCACGTACCGCCACAGCAGGCCCGCCCCCAGGCTGGCCTCCCGGGCCGGGGCGTAGCGCAGCCGCTCCAGCCGCCGCCTCCGCCACCGGGGCAGCAGCCGGGACGCCTCCTCCTCAGGCAAGGCCGCCGCGTCGTTTTTGAGAATGTATACCTCCGTCATTTCGATCACCGCTCCATTTGAAATAGCTCTATTATGACTGCGATGCGTCCCGTTCCCCCCACAGGAGGAACGGGACGCATATACTGCCTCACCCGCCCACGGCGCCGCCGCCGGTCCGAACATGGTGGCGGACATACTCGTCCCCGGGCTGAAAAGCCGCGCCCATCGGCGCGATGACGAATTTGCCGAGCTTCATGGCCGTTTCCTCGCTTTGACTGGTCCGATACAATATGTCACACTTGCACAGTCCGTTACGTGCGTATATTATATCCCAACTTCCAGAAAATTACAATCCCCGGTCCCCGGCTAACACATCATGACATTTGCCGAAATTTCTCTCGCGGGATGAAACATTTTGCACGAAAGATTCGTTATAATAACGAAAGGCCTTTCAAGGAGAGCACACGACGATGACAGAGGAACGCTTCACCCGCCTGGCGCGCCGGTACATGGACACGGTATTCCGCCTGGCGTACAGCTATCTGAAAAACAGCTCTGACGCGGAGGACGTGACCCAGAACGTGCTTTTGAAGCTCTATCAGGCGGAAAAGCCGTTTCGGTCGGAGGACCACGTGCGCTACTGGCTGATCCGGGTGACGGCCAACGAGTGCAAGAGCCTTTTCCGCGCCCCCTGGCGGCGGGTGGAGCCCCTGGAGCCCTATATGGAGAAACTGGAGCTTCCCTCCCACGAGCATGAGGACCTGTTCCGGGCGGTGATGGCCCTGCCGGCCAAGTACCGGGTAGTCATACATCTATATTACTTCGAGGGCTATTCCTCTGACGAGATCGCAGAGCTTCTGGACACGCCCCCCGCTACCATCCGCACCCGGATGGCCCGGGCCCGGGCGCAGCTGAAAACATTTCTGACGGAGGCGCAATGACATGACAGACCGCGACCTTTACCGGGAGACCTTTTCCCACCTGCACGCCTCCGGCGACACCGTAACGGAGGTATTGAACATGGCAAACCATACTGCAAACCACAAACGACCCGGCCGCCGGGCCATGACCGCGCTGATCGCGGCGGCCTGCGTGCTGGCCCTGTCCGTCACCGCCTACGCCATCAGCGAGCACACCGGCTTTTTCGAGCAGGTGTTCGGCGACTCCGGCGTTCAGAGCCGGGACGCCTACGAGACCGTGGCCGACGACACCAAGCCCGACAGCGGCATGGTCACCGTCCCCGCCTATGAGCGGGTGAGCGTGGACCCGGAGACCGCCGAGGACCTGATCGGCGCGCAGGTCAAGGACGTGAACAAGTCCTTCACCCTGGACGGGGTCACCTTCACCGCCGAGAGCATGGTGATCGATGAAAACGGCATCGGCGCGCTGACTTACACCGTGTCCGACCCCGATGGCTTCCCGGATATGTCGGGCGCCAGCGGCGAGGTGTTCCCGCCCATCATGGAGATGGACGAGGAGGAGGGATATTACGGCGACAACGGCGTGCCCATGATGACCGTGTACAACGACGACGGCGAGGAGCGGTACCTGTTCCCCCACACCTACCTGGACAGCGCGGCCTCCACCGATACGGAACTCCACCTGACCTCCTACTTCTGGGACCACTGGGACGTGGAGCCGGGAGACGAGCTTCGCCTGACCCTGAAAAAGTTTACCTACAACTACGACGAGCCCCTTGAGATCATCGGCGACGACGGCCAGCCGGAGGGCACCGAGCCCTCCATCGAGGAGACGGAAGAGCACCTGACTTTCACCGTGGAGGACCTGGTCCCCGCCGTGACCTTCACCGCTGAGGACGGCCACACCGCCTCCGTATCCCCCTTGGGCGTGGTGCTGGACGACTGGTATGACGCTCTGCATGGCCTGCGCCTGGACTATGCCGACGGGACCGAATATGTGGTCCGGGGCGACGACGTGGACAACACCCAGTTCGGGGCTCTGTGCAATCCCGGTTCTTTCGGCGTGTACGGCGAAGAGATCGAAGAGGACACCGACGGCGACGGCAAGGTCGACACCATCACCTATGGGGAGCCGGACCCGGAGCTGTGCAAGGGCATGTGGCGGACCATGGAGGCGTTCAACCGGTTGGTGGAGCCGGAGAACGTGACGGCAGTCCACACCACCGGCGGCGCCGACTCCCACGGCGACAGCCACCCGGACCGGACCTTCACCAAATAGATCAAAGGCCCCGGATCGAACGATCCGGGGCCTTTTTGTGTTTTTACATTTCCTCATCTTTGATGTAGACGATCTTTGAGCGGGAATCGGATTTATCCTGCCGCTCCTCCACCTTGAACCGGTCGATGGCCTTCACCATGCCGGACAGCTTGGAGTAGCCGTAGCTGCGGGTGTCGAAGTCCGGCCGCTTTTTCTGGATCAGGTTGCCCACCGCCGCCAGAGGCACATAGTCGTCGTCCCGCTCCCCGGAAAGGTCCAAAATGGAGTCCGCGATGAGCCAGATGATGCTGTCCGGGATCTGGCGGGTCTCCCCGGCGGCGGGCCGGTTGACCGGCTCCGGCTGCTCCGGCTCGGGCCTCTTGGCGGGCTCGGCTTTTTTGGCGGGCTCCGCCTTCTTGACAGGCTCGGCCTTTTTGGCGGGCTCGGTCTTTCTGGTCCGGGTCTTCTGGGCCGCGCTCACGGTCTTTTCCGCCCGGCCCCGGATCACCTCGATATAGATGAACTTGCTGCAGGCCGCGATCAGAGGGGGCGGGGTCTTTTGCTCACCGATGCCGATGACGAACTGGCCCGCCTCCCGCAGCCGCCGGGCCAGGCCTGTGAAATCGCTGTCGGAGCTTACCAGCACGAACCCGTCCGTGTTGCCGGAATAGAGGATGTCCATGGCGTCGATGATCATGGCCGAGTCGGTGGAATTCTTGCCCTTGGTGTAGGCGAACTGCTGCATGGGGGTGACGGAGTTTTCCAGCAGCGCCTGCCGCCAGCCGGACAGGTTCCGGCTGGACCAGTCCCCGTAGGCTCGCTTCAGGTTGGGCGTGCCGTAGATGGCTACCTCCTCCATGATGCCCTGCAGACAGTCCCGGGGCGCGTTGTCCGCGTCGATGAGCACCGCCAGGCGCAGGTTCTTGTCGTTGTCGGTCATGGGCATTTCGATCCCCTCCATTCACCGACAGTATACAGGAACCCGTCCCATTTTGCAACCAAGTTAACATAATTCTATGTCCGGTCTGTAAACATTCCCGGCCCGACATAGAAAAAACTTGAAACGGGACATACCTTGTAATATAATATCATGGACTTCGAGAAAACTACCGCAAGAGGTGTGGACACATGAGTGCATCAAAGGACAAGCGCAACCGCAGAGAGCAGATCGCGGCCGGCACCGACAAGCGTACCGCCGCCAAGGCCAAGGAGCAGGCCCAGCATCGCAAGACCGTTATCACATACACCGTGGTGGCGGTGGTGCTGGTGATCTTCTTCGCCTTCATCTTCATCTACAACTCCGCCTGGCCCAGCCAGCACCTGACCGCCGTTACCATCAACGATCAGGACTACACCGTGGCCCAGCTGAATTACTACTATTCCGCCGCCTACATGACGTTCTACAGCAACTATTCCCAGTACGTCAGCTACGGTATGTTCTTCGACCCGGACGAGAGCCTGGGAGACCAGGAATACGCCGAGGGTACCACCTGGCGGCAGTTCTTCCTGGACACCGCCGTGGACAACATGACCCAGATCCAGATGCTGTGCGACCAGGCCGAGGAGGCCGGCTTCACCATGTCGGACGAGCAGCAGGCGGACTATGAGGCGGAGATAGAGACCATCCGTACCGGCTGGGAGGATCTGAACTATGAGAACCTCCAGCAGTACCTGAACCTGAACTACGGCAAGGGCGTCACCATCGAGCTGGTGGAGCAGGAGCTCTATAAGGCCCACCTGGCCGCCGCCTATTCCGACAGCGTCTACCAGGGCTATGAGTACTCCGACGCCGAGCTGGACGATTACTACGCCGAGCACGCCGACGAGCTGGACGTGATCGACTACGCCTTCTACTCCCAGACCAAGCCCGCCGAGGAGACCGAAGCCACGGAGGACACCGCCGAGACTGAGGACGCGGAAGCCACGGAGGACGCCGAGGATGCCGCCGAGACTGAGGACGCGGAGGCCACGGAAGAGCCCGCCGCCACAGACGCCCCCGCCGAGGAAGAAGAGCCCGCGGTGGATATGCAGGCTCTGGCCGACGCGGTGGACGGCACCGATGAGGACGCCTTTGCCAAGGAGCTTGCTGACGCGGCGGAGGACGCGGCCCCCACGGTCCAGTCCACGGCCGGCAGCGGCCTGAACTCCAACTATGCCGAGTGGCTGCTGGACGAGGCCCGTCAGCCCGGCGACGCCACCTGCATCGACACGGACAGCTCCGAATATGTAGTCATGTTCCTGGGCCGCGACACCAACGATTACCCCGCCGTGAGCTTCCGGCACATCCTGATCAACGCGGAGGACACGGACGGCGACGGCTCCTTCAGCGACGAGGAGATCCAGGCCGCCGCGGACGAGGCCCAGAGCGTTTATGACGAGTGGAAGGACGGCGACGCCACGGAGGACTCCTTCGCGGAGCTTGCCAACGAGCGGTCCGGCGACACCGGCTCCAACACCAACGGCGGTCTGTATGAGAAGGTCGCCAAGGGCACCATGGTGGAGCCCATCGACCAGTGGCTGTTCGCCGGCGGCCGCAAGACCGGCGACACCAAGATCGTCTCCTACGAGGGAGCCTACACCGGCACCCATGTGCTCTACTTCGCCGGCAAGGACGATATGTCCTACGCCCACCGGCAGGCGGACGACGCCCTGCGCGCCGACGCCTACAGCGCCTGGCAGGAGGAGCAGATGTCCGGCTATGAAGCCGCCACGTCCAACCTGCGCCTGGCCGGCAAGAACCACTGAAAAAAGACAACAAAAAAACACCCTGCCAAGAGGCAGGGTGTTTTTTTGATATCCTCGCTCACCAGAGCTTAGTCAGCGCGGCGGTCCAGGTCTCCACGCCCACCTCTCCGTCCCACTTGGCGGGGGCGGCGGGGAACAACTGCTTTTGCAGCTTGACGACCGCCTGTCTGGTGGCGGGGCCGAAGTCCCCGTCCACGTCGATCTGCCGCCCGGCGTCGTCCAGACAGCCCCGGGCAAAGCAGATGCGCTGGATGGTCTTGACCTCCGCGCCGATGGAGCCGGACTGGAGCAGGTGGACCTTCACGGTCTGCTCCGCGCCGTACTTCTCCACCGGAATAGTGCTGGCCGCCTCGGTGTACTGGGGGTGGCCGTACCCGGCGATGTAGGAGCTGGACCGGCTGTAGGTTCGCTTAGCCACCATGTCGCTGGTATTGCCCTCCACGGTGACGATCTGACTGGCGGTGACCTCCGCCACGATGCCAGTGTGCACCAGCGCGCCGCCCTGCTGGAAGAACACCTGGTCCCCCACCCGGGGCGTGGTATCATACCGGCCCTGGGCCTTGTAGTAGCTGGCCGAATAGGGGCACGCCGCCCCCAGGGTCCCGGTCTGGCACTCCACCAGCTGCCCCTCGGTCTTGCCGAAGGCCTTATAAAAGCACCAGTCCACGAACACGTCGCACCAGGCGTAGCCGTTCTTGTTACCGTTGTAGTACCCGGCGTTATAGAGGTCCCGGGCATACTTGGTCCAGTTGCCGGACCCGGCGTTGGCGGCCGCCAGATCGAGGCTTGCGTTGGAAGCCTTCTCCCGGTAGCCCACTTCGGCCAGGGCGATGGACACCACCTGCGCCGCGTTACTCATGGTCCGGGTCCTCCTTTGCCTTGCTGGTGAGGATATCCACCGCGCCGCTGACCGCCGCCGGCAGCGGCAGACCCATGAGCCCGGCGTTCTCCACGATGGAGATGAACTCATTGGCGGCGAAGCCGATGATCACGCCGTCCCGGATATACCGGCAGCCCAGCAGCATATCCAGCCGGCAGGCGATGAGCACGAACAGCAGTATCATTCCCTTCCGGCACAGGCCCTTGAAGCCCGCCCGGGATTCCAGCGCGCCGCCCTCCGATTTGGCCGAGGCGTGGAACACCCCCGCCACCAGCAGGCCGGACACATAGTCCGCCGCCATGAAGATCACCAGCGTCACGATGGCCCCGTCCCATCCGCCGAAGGCTGCGCTCAGCACGCCGCCCACCGCGCCGATGGCGGCGCATACGGTATCTTTCATATGTATTGCTCCTTTCCGAACAGTATTTTCTCCATTCTGGGGCTGTCGCCCGGTCTGGCGGGCTGGAACACGCCGCACCCCTCCCCGGCGGGGCAGGGCCGTCTGTGGCCGGTCCGCAGGATATATACGCACGCCGTCAGAAGCTCGTCCCCGTCGCCAATATAGATCGGTACACCGAAGCGGCACTGGGCGCATCGCCGGTCCATCATGCCAACGCCTCCTTTACCCGTTCTATCTCCGCCTCCAGGCGGTCGATCTTGCAGTGGAGCAGGGCGATCAGCTCCTCATAGGCCAGGGCCAGGCGGGTCTGGCCGTCCTCGCCGGCATACTCGCCCACCACGGCGGCGTCGCCCAGACCCTCCGCCTCCAGGGCCGCCCGCACGTCCTGGGCGACGTAGCCCAGGTGGAACGGCGCGCCCTCCGGCTCCGTCTTGTAGCGGTACCGCACCGGCTTTACCCGGTCCAGCGCGGCGGCATAGGCCGCCGTCAGCGGCTCCACGTCCTTTTTCATCGTCCTGTCGGAGCTTATCTGGATGGTTTTGCTGGCGTAGATGCTGCCGCCGCGGAGATAGGTCTCGTAGCTGCTCACATTCTCGCCCACATACACCTGCCGGCCGGCCAGCCAGGAGCGATAGGCGTTATTGCCAAAGGTCATCAGCGTGGCGTCAGCGTTCCAGTTGACCGCAGTATTGCCGCCCACATACACTATGCCGCCCCGCGCACTGAGGGAGCCGGTGGCAACGATGTTGCCCTCCATATTCGCCGTTCGCCCCGATACGTAGAAATAGGCGTCCTCCGCCGTCTGCACGCGCCAGCCGGCGTCAGTCAGGATCATGTAAGGCGGTATGGCGTTGCCGTCCTCGTCCAGCCCATTGGAGCCGTATATCAGGATGCCCTTGGTGGTCTGGCCGTCCTTGGCCGCGCCGTGTCCCTCCTTGATGCCGCCCAACGCCCCCGATACGGTGAGCCGCTCCAGATCCACCGTCCCGGTCAGGATCCAGTCGGCGTTGATGCCCTCCGCCTGGATGATGCCCATGATCATCTCGCCGTTGACGGCGAAGCCGAAGGGGTAGCTCTGGCCCCCGTCCGTGGACAGGCCCAGGGCGTTCGCCGTTATCTTCACCACGTTGGCGGAGCCCTCCAGGTCCGGCTTGTCGTGCAGATATACCACCGACGAGCCGTCCGGCTGCCTCTGGACCGTGCAGTACATCCCGCTGGACTCCTCCAGAGCCTGGCGGAGAGCCTCCACCGCCAGCTCCCGGGCGGTCCGCTCCTTCTTCGCCAGTTTCCGGGCTTCCAGCTTCGCCATCGTCTCCCCGGACACATACCGGCTGCCGTTGCGGACCACACCCTCCGCGCTGTTGGAGAGGCTGGTGAGCCCGCCGAAGGCAAAGGTCACGTCTGTCATCACGGACGTGTACCGCCGGCCCCGCCGGTCCGTGAAGGCAACGGTGTCCATGCACTCCGCCAGGGGGTAGCCGGTGTGGCTGCCCTCGAACTGCCGCAGCCGCAGCCCCAGCAGCCGGTCCCCCACCCGCCGCAGGGCCTCCGCCTCCCGGCCCTCCATCAGCGGGTCCTCCAGCTCCAGCACATACCCCTCCTCGCCCTCTCGGACGGGGCCGTCCTCCGTCTGGACCTGCAGGCCCGTGATGATGATATCGTCCGTGTCGGTCCTGAGGCTGGTCCAGTCGCTCAGATCGTGGTCCGCCGGCCGCTGCCGGTCATAGGTCAGGATCTTGATATCCCCCTGCCGGTCGATCCGGGCGTTGCCCCCCGCCAGCAGGGCGATATACCCCAGCATCTGCCGGCAGGTATAGCTCTCTTCCGGCACCGTCACGGTCATGTCGCTATTGGGAAACTCCGCCGTGGTGTAGTGCAGGCCGCACTGGCCGCACACGTCCATATAGAGCTGCCCCAGCGTCGCGCTTCCCGTCTGGAACGGGACAAAGTCCCGGTCCGCCAGGATCATATCGTCCCCGGCCGTGATAGTCACCGTCTCGCCCCGGCTCTCCGGCTCCGCCACCGTAAAGGTCCCCAGCCGGACCCGTTCCACCGTCTCCGACAGCCGGAACGTGAGCCACAGCCGGATGCGGGCCCCATAGAAGTCGCACTCGTCCAGGCGGCCGTCCGTGTTGGTCAGAGCCAGCTTCACCGTCCGGCACACCGCCGCCCCCAGGGGCAGGCCGCCCGCAGCCGCGCCGTCGGTGAGGCTGTTGCCGCTCATCACGAAATCATCCTCCGTAAAGACCAGCTCCCGGCCGTCGGCCAGGGCCGCCTCCGCGTAGCACTTGAAATCGGTCCGCTCCTTCATGGTCTCGCGGAACTCTTTGCTCACGTTTATCATCGGATCGGATTCACCCCCACCATATTGAAGGACAGATTCTCAAAGACCTCGTCCCGGTACTCCAGCCGGCCGATGGACAATGACCCCTTTGCCACATAGAACCGGTCGTCCCGCCAGCAGCCGTAATAGGGCGAGAAGTAGTGCAGCGTGAAGGGCGAGCCCTTGGCCGCGATCTGTAATATCTCCCGCATCCGCGCCGCCGGCACCCAGGTGGCCCGGTAGCTGAACGCCTCCACTGTGAACATGGGCGTGGCGTGCATCACGCCGCTCTGGACTCGGGTGCTGTCCTCGGTATAGGTGGTCTCGAAGTCATAACCCAAGCCCTCGTCCGGCTGGTAGATCACCACGCCGTTCATCTTGATATAGTCCTGATATTTGTTCATGCCCTCTCACCCCAGTTCAAAGGGATTGCGCCCGGTCTGGGTCTGGCGCAGCTTACCCTCCCGGATGGTCTGGCGGAATATCTCCCGGCCGTCCAGCTGGGCGACGAAGGTATAGCTGCCCTCGGATCGGGGACCGCCGTTCCCGCCGGTCCCGGCCAGGCCCGCCAAAAGCTGCCGTAGGCCGGACCCGCCCAGGACGGCGTCCTCCCGCTCCGCCGCGTACACGGCCTTGGGCGGGATCACGGTGCCGGCGGCCATCACCGGCTGCCGGAAGGAGGATATGGCGAGCCCCAGCCGGTCGATGGACCCGGCCAGCCCCGCCAGCCGCTCCGCTGTTTCCGCCAGATCCGGCGTCGGCCTCATGCCGCCCAGCCGTGCGGCCAGCCGCTTCGCCACCTCGTCCAGCCACTCCGTGTGCCGTTCCAGGGGGATGATGGCCTCCCGGCCCGCCTCCCCCGCGCCGATCAGCGTGGCCCCGTCCACGATGCCGCCTCTGGCATACCAGCTGATGGAAAAGCGCGGCACCCTGGGCGGATTCAGGGAGAACCCGCCTGTGATGGATATGTGCGGCAGCTTCAGATGGGGCAGGCTCCAGGAGAAGTTGAGGCTGTTCCGGATGGCGTCCACGGCGTTTTTCACCGCGCTGACGGCGGACTGGATGCGCTCACCGATGCCGGAGGCGATCCCGGAAAAGATGTTCAAGACCGTCTGTCTGGCGGCGGACGCCTTATCCGCGATGGCCGAGCGGATGCTCTCGAACGCCCCGGTAACGGCCCGGGCCGCCGCCTGGGACCGCTCCGCTATCAGCCCCCGTATGCTCTCGAACGCCCCGCTCACCCGGTCCTTCATCTGGCCCAGCGTATCCGCCGTGCGGGCGCGCATCGCCTCGAACTGTTCCCGGACCGCCTCTCCGGCGGCCCCTATGGCGGAGCCGATCTTCTCCCGAATGGCGTCGAAGCTCCCGGCGATATTGCCGCGCAGCTCCTGAGACCGGGCCCGGACGTCCTTTTTCATCTGGTCCCAGGCGTCCAGGACGAATTTCTGGATGGCCTTCCAGACCTTGCCCGTCCGCTTTTTTATCTCCTCCCACCGGCCCATCACGGCGGCGGCCAGCGTGGCGACGGCGGCCACGGCCAGGGGGACCCAGGACCCGGACAGAAGGCTGAGCGCGCCGCCCGCCAGCAGCAGTCCGGCCGTCAGGGTCTTGAGCGCGCTGTCGGACAGCTTGCCCGTCCTGACCCACTCCCGGAACGCCTCCGCCGCCAGGGCCGCGCCGCCGGCCAGAGCCGTGAACGCGCCGGCCGCCGGTCCCGCCGCCAGGCTCACGCCGCCCACGGCGGCCGCCAGGCCCAGGAGCATCTGCCGCATATTTTTCGGATCGATGCCGCCCCGCCAGGCATCCAGATAGCCCTTCACCAACGCCACCGCGCCGCCCACGGCCGTAGCCAGGCCCAGGGCTGTTTTGAGGCTTGCGCCGAAGGCCCGGGCGATCTTCCAGGCCAGCACCGCCGCGCCGATGGCCTCCGCCACGGTGAGAAGGCCGTCAAAATGCTCTTTGAGCCAGTCGATCCGCTTGGCAAAGGCCTCGTCCACTGGGACCTCCTCAAAGGCGAAGCCCCCGTCCTCTATGTCCAGACCTCCTCCGCCGCCGGCCCCGCCGGAGCCTCCGCCGCCGGAGGTCTGCTCCTCCACCCGCCACAGGTTCAGCTCGTCCAGGCCGGACAGGTTGTTGCGGGCGTCCTTGACGGCCCTTCCCACGTCGGAGATACCGCCCGCCGCGATGGCGGCGGCTTTCCCGGCGTCCGTCACCGCCGTGGCGGCGGCCTGGCCGAACTGGCCGGTCTGCACCGTGGCGACCTTCACGGCGGAGCCCGCCGCGGAGATGCTGGCGGCGTAGCTGTTCGCGCCGGCCACCGCCCGCTTATAGGTGCTCTTTCCCCCCAGCACGGCGAAGAACATAGCCACATAGTTGGCCGCCGTCACCAGCATATTGCACAGGCTGGAAAGGTGGGGAGCCACCGCGGTGGCGATGGGCGCGAAAGCGGTCGCCAGCGCGCTCTGCACGCTTCGCAGGGAGCCGCGCAGGCTGCTAAGGGCGTCGGCCGTCTCGCTGTCGTATTTCGCCAGGGCGGTCATCCCGTCCTTGATCGTGCCGCCAAGCGCCGCCAGCAGCGCGGCCAGGGCCTGTATGCCCAGCCCATAGCGGACCGCCCCGGCATACCCGCCGGCCATGCCCGCCGTAAGTCCCGCCAGCGCCGCCTCCGCCTGACCGATACCGGCGGCGGTCCGCTCCGCGCTCTGGCCCGCCTCCGCCATGGCTTCGTCCATGCCGTCCAGAGGCTCGTCCGCCGCCGCGCCGACCAGCTTTCCGATGCTCTGGTCCAGTCCGGCCACGGTTTTCTGCGCGCTCCGCAAGGGCCGCAGATCCCATGCGCCGGCCGCCGCGCTGCGGAGCTTGGCCGCCGCCGTGCCCGCCCGCTTGCACCCGGTCCGGATGGCGTCCACGCCCCGCTCCACGTCGCCAGTCTCAAATCGTACTTTTATGATAACGGAACCGTCTTCCGCCATAGACGCTCACTCCTCACACAAAAAGCTCTCGCAGCTGCTCCCGCCTGGCCCGGTCCTGGGGGGTCTGTTTTCTCCGCAGCTCCACCAAAGCCCGGTTTTCGTTCCAGAACTGCTGCTCATACTTCTCCAGCTTCCGGCCCCTGGCGCGTTTTTGCCGCAGCCCCACCACCGTGGAAAAGAGGCTGTCACCGACCTCCATATAGGCGGCCAGGAAGGTCCACCAGTGCAGATAGGGCAGGGCGCGTATCTCCCGTCCCAGGACCTTGTTGACCGCCGGGATAAGGATAGGCGCGTCCTGCTGCAGATCCACCACCCGGGGCGAGGCGCGCCGTCCGCCGGCGGGGATGCCGCCGTCCAAAAAATCCACCGCCGCCTGGAAGGCCTCCTCCGCCTGCCCGGCCGGGATATCCTCTCCGTCCACGAACAGCACCCGCAAACACACGGCGGCCTTTTCATCCGGCTCAAGCTCCGGGTCGGCAAAGATGCCCATCAGGTAGAGCGCGTCCCGGAAATCCGAGCGGATAGGCCGCCGCGCCCCACCCACGGTCAGCGACGTGGGCAGGTCCCAGCCGTCCATCAGGCCCTGGCACGGACGCCCGGCGCGGCGGCGGCCGCCTTTCTGATCTTGGCAAGCTTCTTATCCAGCCGTTTTTTCGTGACCTGCTCGATGAGCCTGCCCACGCCCTCCAACGCCTGTTCAAAGAAGAAGTCGCCGTTTTTCGTCACGGTCAGGGGCCCGCACCGGCCGAACAGTCCTTCCGACACGTCGTAGCCCAGCAGATAGTTGAACTGCCCGGCGATATCGTCCGCCAGGGCCTCCACCTGCCGCAGCTGCTCCTCCTCCGACGCCTTATCGTCAAAGGACACGGCGTTGAAGAAGTCCACCACCTTGCCGTAGCGTTTGAGGATATTGGAGTCGGCGGGGTTGAACTGGAACGCGCCCAGTTTCTCGCCCCGCTCGTCCTCCACCTCCACGTTGACCGCGCCGGTCTCCACCCGCAGCTTCATGGTCTCCGCCATCAAAAACATCTCCTTCCCGATACGGCGGCCCCCTCCAGGCGAGGGGACCGCCGCTCTTTTCACGCAGCCGCGCTGAAAACGGGGCTGCCGGCCTTCATGCTCTCGGCGGTGACGGTGCCCTCCACGCACGCGCCGTCCTCGTTGACGGCGAAGGGGATATTGACGCCCTCGGTGCCGCCGCCGTAGCTCTGGGGCTTGACGGTGACCTCCCGCAGCCAGGCCTTATGGGTCTCGGCCTCGGTGTCCTCCACGATGACCTCCAGCATCAGGGTCTTGCAGTCGTCGCCCTTCAGCCGGTTCATGGCGATGTCCCGCAGCTTGGGATAGAGCTTCTTGTCCGGGTCGGCATAGAAGGGGTCGGCGTTCATGCTGGGGGAATAGCCGTTGTCCCGGGTCTTGGTCTGGCCCAGGATGTTTTTGATCTGCTCGGTGTCGGCGTTGAGCTCCACGCTCATCTCCTCGATGTCGTCACCGATGATCTCGAACACGGCCTCGGCGGCGTCGCTCACTTTGGTGTGGAACCCGGTGTCCAGGTAGTGGCCCAATGCCTCGCGCTCCAGTTTCATAGCAAATATACCTCCTTGTTCATGTCTGAAAGATGTTCTCATACCGGGCGGCCAGTTCCGCCGCCCATGTCTCAGTCTGATGCTCGTCCCGCTCGTAGAGATAGGCGGGAGCCTGGATGGACACATCCAGCAGCGTCCGGCCCCCGGACAGGGCCGGGTAAGCCTCCAGCCGGTATTCCCGGCCGTCTATGACGACGCTCTGCCGGCCCAGCCACCGGCCCAGATCGTCCAGCCGCTCCTTGGCGCGGGCCCTGTCGTTCTCGCCAAGCCCGTTTCGCCGGAACAGCACCGCGAAGGGGTACCGGCACACCTGCCGGACCCGGCCGGTGACGCTTCTGCGCTCCGACTCCACCACCGCGCCGCCGCCGGGGAACATAGCCATGCCCCCCGTCTCCCGCAGGGTGGCGAAGGCGACGCGCTGGCCCGCCTCCAGGCCGGGAAAGCCGTTCAGCAGCGCGCTGACAGCCGCTGTCAGGGCCTGTTCTCCCGCCGGGTCGTATTTTTCCTTTCTGTCCTTCTCGTCCATGTCCGTCACCTGCCGTCCAGAATATCCTGCGCCTGGTCCAGCCAGCTTTGCAGATGCCGGGCCTTGGCGGTCTCGAACCAGGCGGGCCCGCCGGCGCTGTAGCGCAGGGGCCGGGAGCCGGGGACCAGCTTGGCCCCTTTGCGGAAGCGGGGCCCCACGCCGGGGATGGCCATCGGCCCTCTGCCCGTCGCCGCGTCCACCATGGTCCTGCCCCGGTAAAGATACGCCCCCATGGGCCCCACGCCGGCGTACAGCGTCCCGGTGCCCGTCAGTGCGGCGTTGGCCGCCCTGGTCCTCTGCCGGAAGCCGCCGGTGCGGCCGGGCATATAGGGGAGCATATCGTCCGCGATCTGCTCATGCAGCCGCGCAAAGGCCCGAGACGCCAGGGCGGAGGGCCGGTCCATGGACAGGTACGCCGTCACATTCTTCTCTCGCAGGGTAAAGCCCTTGAACCTTATGGCAAGTCCCTCCATGGCCGTTCACCTCCCGGCGATCTCGAAATGGGGCAGCGCGCCGTACTTGTGCGCGCCGGTCACGGCAAAGACCCCGTCATGGATCCGGCACATATAGTCGTAAAACCCGCCGGGCCACTGGCTGTCCTCCACCGGGTCCGGCCCCGGCCAGGGCCCCTGGATGAAGAAGTCGTGATCCTCGCCGCCGGCGAAGGTGACATACAGCTCCGGCTGGTCCGCTTTCTGCCACATCTTCGGGGGCAGATAGAGCTTTCCGGCCACCAGGGGCGCGCCCTCCGTAGTCACGTAGGGCACAAAGACCGTCGCCCGGTCCGCCTGCTTCCAGCCGTAACCGGCTGGGGCGGGGGCCGCGTCCCATACCAGGTGCACGCCCTCCGCCTGGGTGGGGTACCAGACCGGGCCGTTTTCCGTCGCCTTCCGATTAAAAAATGTCACCGTATCGCCGTACATATCACGCCTGTCCTTTCGCCGCCGGATAGCGGCCCATATACAGCAGGCTCACGCCGTTGGCGTCTGCGATACCGGCCAGGCAGTCTCGCACCGTCTCCTCGTACAGCTCCTCCCGGTCTGCCGGCCCACCGGCGGCCCGGGGCTGGACGAAGCTGACGCTCTCGCCCCCGGCGGCGATCGACGCGGCCACCCTGGGCGACACCGTGCCGTCCGGCCGGGCCACGAAGCCCTGTTCCTGCTCGCTCTGCCACAACTGCCGCACCAGCGCGGCCTCGCAGCGGAGCACCGCCTGGGCGGCGGCCGGCTCCACCGGCGGGGCCAAGGTCAGCTTGTGTACGCCGTCCGGGCCGGTGGTGGCCCGGTCCATGATCCGCCGCGCCTGCCAGTCCAGCCGCTCGAACTGGTCCTCGCCCGGCCCATCCGGGTACAGGGCGGCATAGGCCCCGTAGTCCATCACGCGCCCGCGCCGATGGTGGCGGTCACGATGCCGTCCACTCGCTCCGCCAGCATCCGCATACCGCACACCACCGTGTCGGTGGCGGTCATGTTGGTGTAATCGGCCTGCTCATGGATGCCGATGTAGCCGGTATCGTCGGCGGTGAAGTCGAAGGCCTCGTTCAGATCGCCGCCGCCCACGGGGACATAGTACAGGACCAGATTGTCCTTGGCGGTAGCGTAGATGGTCTTTTTGGGGACGGAGCTGTTGAGGATAACGGTGCCCAGTCCCATGAAATTCTCCACATAGCTCAGCCCGAAGGCGGTCTGGATGGAGATGGGCGCGGTCGCCAGGTAATCGGCCACGTCCAGGGGGTTCATGAAGTACACGCAGGCCACGCCGTCGTCGTCGAAGGCCTCCTGCAGCTTGCCCCAGGCCTGGGCCAAGGCCGCCTGGAAGGTATCGCCCTGGGCCTTGCCGGTGCCGGTAGCCAGGAAGGCGAAGAAGTCCTTGCGGATGCTCTTCTGCACGTCCTTGAGCATCTCGTCGGTGATCATATCCACGGCCTGGTCATAGCCCCGTTCGATGATGGCCTCGGCGGAGGCGGCCTTGCGCCACTTCTTCAGCGTGATCTCACCGAAATCCACGGCCTGGGTCTGATAGGGGCTCAGGGGGATGGTCTCGCCCTCGGCCACCTCGCCGGACCCCAGGGTGCCGGTGGCCTTATAGGCTTTCAGCACCGCGCCGGCCTGCTTGGGGATCTTGCGGGCGACGCCGATGGCCTCCATGAGCTTGGTGATGGAACCGGCGAACGCGCTCACGAACTCGATCTCCCGCACACGGGCCAGATCCTCGGTCACGATGATGTTTTCATCTGCCATGATTCAGTTCTCCTTTTCAAATAGATTGAGGTTTTGTGCGATGGCGGCCCGGCGAAGGCTTCGGTCCCGGATGGCCATGATCTCGTCTCTGGTCATCCGGCCGCCCTCCTCGCCGGCCATACCGGCGGTGAAACGCGCCCGCCCGGCGGCCTGCCTGGCGGCATACTCGTCCGGGTCGAACCCCTCCGGCAGCCTGTTTACCACGCTCTCGGCGTTTTCGGCCCGGCCTTTCCATTCATCCCTCTCGCGGGTAAGCGTGCCGATCTGCCCCTCCAACGCCTGCTTAGCCTTGCCGTGTTCGGCCATGATGGCCTCCACCGCCTCCTTTGGCAGCTTTGTGCCGCCGCCCAGGTCCAGGCTCTCCAGAAATTCGCGTTTCATATGTGTGTCCTTTCCCCCGCTGACGCTGTTTGCCGGCGCGTATGCGTTCCGGCTCACGGAGGGTGCGGCCCCCCGGCGCGGGTCTGCCTGTTCCGCCCGGCAGCCGGCGATATAACGGATCCGTTGGCCGCCGTCAGTCACTGTTCGGCTGCCGCGGCGCTTTCCAGGGCCTTTGCCTCCTGGACGGAGCAGCCCTCGAATTTGGACAGGTAATACCAGAAAGGGACCCGCCCGTCGGCCACATAGCCGTACCACCGGGCCCGGTCCTCCTCCCGGTTATAGGTGATGTCCCCGAAATCATAGGTGATCTCATAGGTCCCCGCCGGGGCCCAGTCATAGGCGTCCGCGAACCGGTCCAGCGCGTATATGACCCCGTCCAGGGCGTTTTCCAGCTTGTCCCGCACGTCTTTGATGAGCTGCACGGTCCGCCGGTCGTCAGCCTCCACCTGGGTGGCGGTCATCATGCCGGTGCGCTGGTTAAAGACGAAGTAGCCGTTGGAGTAGCCGCACTTGAACCCGATCTGGCCCAGCAGGGCGTTGATGCCCGCCAGCCGCACCTCGGTGTTGAGGGCCGGGTCGATCTCCTGGTAATACTCCGAGGGCCCCGCGCCGAAGGCTTTCTTGATGAACCGGGGCAGCTTCAGCCGCCGGGCGGCGGCCACCGGCGCGCCGGCCTGTTCGGTGAGCCGGTCGTCCAGCAGGGCCAGGCGGCGGCTGTCAAAGATCTCCGCCGCGTTGCGGCTGTAGGCCACGTCCAGATCCCGCAGCTCCTCCAGCGCCCCTGCGAAGATGGGCATGCCCATGGGCGAGTCCGGCTCCAGGTGGTTGGCCTGGGGCATCCGCAGCACCCCGAACAGGGGCCGCTCCACATTTTCAGCGATCACATCCTCCGCCAGCTCCGCCCATGGCGTTGCCTCGATGGGAACGGGCCTTCCCCTGTCCTGGGCGGTCTCGCCCGCGAAGCACCGGTTGGAAACGGCGTACCGGCCGTCGGCCAGAAAGCGGTGGTATTCCAGCCGCGTGAAATACCGGCCCCGCTCCGGGTCGAACCGGCCGCTCTGGAACACGGCCCCCTTGACCGCGCCGCCGGTCCAGTCCGTTATCAGGAACCGGTCCGGCGCGAGAAGGTCTATCCCCTCCCCGTTGGGCTTCAAAATGACGGTGCCGTAGGCGCAGCCGTACTCCACCCAATGGCGCAGGGAATAATAGGCCCTGTCGATCTGCTCCTGGAGCCACGCCGCCCTGGGCGACCCGCTTATGGTCACGCCCACGGCCAGGGTGGCGAGCCTGGCGGTCTCCGAGCAAATGCTCTTTGCCAGATCCACCGTTCGGACCGCGCCGTCCGGGTCCGGGTCCAGCCAGTCGGGCCTGCCCCGGTATACCTGCGCGCACCGGCGCAGCAGCCGCTCTGTCTCCCAGGCGGGGGCCCGCCGCACGCCGAACTGCTCCCGCGCTCTGTCTGCCAGCAACATAGTCTGCTCTCTCCTTTTCATCATGCTTTGGAACCTCTGCGCAAAAACATCGCCTCATAGGCGTAGCGCAGGGCGCTGATGGCGTGGTCGTCCCGATCCGGGTACCCGCTCACCACCCGCCCCTGGCCGTCGCGCTCATACTCATATCCGGCGATCTCCCGCCACGCGCCCGGCGTCCGGGCCGGGTCGATGACGATGGTCCTGGACTGGAGCCACTTGAAGCCGTACTCCACGCTGCCAGGCCCCTTCACCGCGCCCCGGGCGGGCAGACCCATCTCCCGCCAGTCGGCAACGCTCTTTGGCTCCGCGCTGTCACACACGATGGGGTAATCCCCATAGCCCCGCTCCAACACCCACCGGGCCGTGTCCCGGTTGCTGGTTTGGTTGACATAATATTCATCCAGCAGATATATCCGCTCCTGTGCCGGCTCGTACCCGGTCCGCAAAAAGGCGAACTTGTCCGGGTACCAGCCCCAGTCCACCCCCTGGAATATCCGGTCCATCCGGCCGATCTCCCCGTCGGTGATGGTCCGCACCTCCAGCCGCTGGAACACGTTCCCGCCGGTGCCGGTGGGCACGCCCAGGTATTCGTGTTCATAGGCCCGCCGGTCCGCGGCTTTGAGCCGTTCCGCCTCCACGAAAAACGCCTCGCCCAGCCAGGGGCGCGGCGCGTCAAGATATGTGCTTTTGTGGCACAGCCGGTCCGGCCGGTCCCGGGCGGCGTCCTGGTTGGCCCAGTGGTCCCGGCTGACCGGGGGGTTGTAGCTCTCGAAATTCCAGAACCGCTCCCCGCCCCGCATGGTGGACTGGAGGATGGAGCGGATCTCCTCCCGTCCGGCGAACTGGTCCTTTTCCTCAAAATGGGTCACGGCGATATAGCCGAAGGGGGTCTTGACGGATTTGAGCTTCATGGGGTCGTCCGCGCCCCTGAACAGGATGCGCTGTCCCGTCTGCCGGAACACCAGCTCCATGGGGGCGGTCCTCTCCTCCCACATCCCGCCCATCCCCAGCATATCCAACGCCCACCGATACTGGGCGAACACGCTGTCCCGGAGGGTATTGCCCACCTTCCGCAGCACCAGCGCGTGGGCGTCGGGGTTTTGCAGCAGCAATGCCGGGACCATCAGGCTGACGGCGGAGGACTTCAGCGACCCCCGGCCCCCGGCGATATCGTAGTGGGTGTGTCCGTGGCGGAACACATCCCCCGCCAGGTCATGGAACGCGGGCCCCAGCAGCTCCGACAGCCGCACCTCAGACATCCACGATCACCGTTACTCCCTCGTCGCCGCCGGTCTCCGGCTTCTCCTTCGGATGCTCCTGCCACTTGTCGCTGCGCCGGTTGTTGAGCCAATACATCTGCGCCCGCAGGTCCCCGCCCAGAGCCTTGTCCAGCAGCGCCTGCTCCACCTGATAGTCCACCAGCTCCCGGCCTTTTTTCAGGGCCTGGGCGATCTGGGGGTACTTTTTCTGCCACTTATAAAACGTGCTGAGCCCGATGCCCATCTGCCCGGCGATCCGCTCTCTGGTGAGCCCGTCCCTGGCCCAGCCCTCCAGCAGCGTCAGCCCCTCGTCCTGCAGCCACCTTTCCGCCCTGTCCAAACTGCGCTCACCCCCCAATAAAAAGACCCCGACAGAAGGCTCTGTCAGGGTCGGTCCCATTTTCATCGTGCCCAGTATATCACCGGGAACGGTAAAAATCGTCTCTTGATTTTATCATTTTTGGTTTTCAGCGCATTCAGTACGCCACGCCCCATATGACCATCTTCCTGGCGGGCCGCCCGCAGCAGGGGCACACGCCGCCCAGGTCCTCCTGGTCAAAGGGGATGCACCGGCTGGACACGCCGGCCAGCTCCTTCATCTTCTCCTCGCAGGCGGCGTCGCCGCACCACATGGTCTTGACGAAGCCGTCCATGGCCTTGGTCTTGACCTCCTCCACGGTGGAGGCGGCCCAGGTGTGGCTGTCCAGATTGGCCTTGGCCTTGTCGAACAGGGCCTGCTGGATGGTCTCCAGCAGGGCGGGGACGGAGCTCTCCAGCCCCTCCAGGGGCAGGAACGTTTTTTCCAGGCTGTCCCGCCGGACGGCCACGGCCTGGCCGTTCTCCAGATCCCGGGGCCCCACTTCCAGGCGCAGGGGCACGCCCTTCATCTCATACTCGGAGTATTTCCAGCCGGGGCTGTTGTCGGAGAAATCGCCCTTGGCCCGGATGCCGGCGGCCTTCAGCCGCTCCACGATCTTCTCGGCGGCCTCGGTGACGCCGGGCTTGTGGGCGGCGATGGGCAGCACGATCACCTGGGTCGGCGCCACCCTGGGGGGCAGCGCCAGCCCCCGGTCGTCGCCGTGGGTCATGATGAGCCCGCCGATGATACGGGTGGACATGCCCCAGCTGGTCTGGTGGGGATAGACGGACTGGTTGTTCTTATCCTGGAAGGTGATGTCGAAAGCCCTGGCGAAGCCGTCCCCGAAGTAGTGGCTGGTGCCGGACTGGAGGGCCTTGTGGTCGTGCATCATGCACTCGATGGTATAGGTGTTCACCGCCCCGGCGAACTTCTCCTTGTCGGTCTTGTTGCCCCGGATAACGGGCATGGCCAGGTAATTTTCGCAGCAGTCGGCGTAGATCTCCAGCATCCGCAGCGTCTCCTCCCGGGCCTCGGCCTCGGTGGCGTGGAGGGTGTGGCCCTCTTGCCAGAGGAACTCGCGGCCCCGCAGGAAGGGCCGGGTGGTCTTTTCCCAGCGCATGACGCTGCACCACTGGTTATAGAGCAGGGGCAGATCGCGCCAGGAGTGGAGCACGTTTTTCCAGTGGTCACAGAAAAGCGTCTCGCTGGTAGGCCGCACGCACAGCCGCTCGGGCAGCGGCTCGCTGCCGCCCATGGTGACCCAGGCGCATTCGGGGGCGAAGCCCTCCACATGGTCCTTCTCCTTCTGGAGCAGGCTCTCGGGGATCAGCATGGGCATGGACACGTTCTGGTGGCCGGTCTCCTTGAATTTTTTATCCAGGAAGCCCATGATGTTCTCCCAAATGGCGTAGCCGTAAGGCCGCAGGATAAAAAGACCCTTCACGCCGGAATAATCCACCAGCTCCGCCTTGGTACACACGTCGGTATACCACTGGGCGAAATCCTGATCCATGGAGGTGATCTGCGTCACCTGGTTGTTTTTAGCCATGATCGTGACCTCTCTCGCATAAAACTTCAGCCCATCCATTTTATAGACGTATCGGTCCCTTGTCAAGCCCAAACGCCCCGGGAGCGGGGGCCGGAACTTTCCCGCCACGGCTTGACCTGCGGGCGATTTGTTATTATAATAGTCAGGTATCTATCCACATCGCTCCTGGAAAGGAGACCGATAATGAACAAACCCCAATACCTCGCGGAGCTGGACCGGCTGCTGATCTTCATGACCGGCGCGGACCGTGCCCAGACCCTGTCCCGCTACGGCGCGCTGTTCGACCAGGCCGGCCCGGAGGGCGTGGACGCTCTTGTGCGGCGCATCGGCTCTCCCACGGCCGCGGCCATCCGCATGAGCCGGACCTATGAGCCCGGCAGCATCACCGACAGCGTTCTGGACGAGCTTCCCATCCCGGAGAAGGCCCCGGAGCCGGAGCCCGCGCCGGAGCCGGAGAAGGAGCCGGAGCCTGAAACGAGCCCGGAGCCTGAGCCGGTGCCCGCCTATACGCCGCCGGACGCGCTCTTGGACGATCTGCCCGGCTTCGAGCCGCCGTCCATCCCCTCCAACTTCGTGGCGGACGAGCCGAAACCCACGCCGGAGCCGGAGACGGAACCTGAACCAGAGCCAGAGCCCGAGCCGGAGCCGGAAGCTGACTCCGAACCCGAGCCGGAGCCGGAGACGCCGGCCCGGCCCGCCGGGATGGACGACCTCCCCGACTGGATGTCCGGCCGGGAGACCGCAGACCCGGAGGCCCCGGAGGAGGAAACGCCCCCCGCCGGACCGGCCCCGGCCAGTCCCGCCGAGGCGGCGTCGAACCCCCCGGCGCCGGCGCGTGAGCCTCTCCCCAAGCCTGTGAGGCCTCCCGCCGGACCGGCCGAAGCCCCGGCCGCGCCCGCTTACACCGTGGAGCGCACCATGCCCCTGGGCGCGGGCATACCGCTTTTCATCCTGTCGCTGCTGGTGATCGCCGTGCCGCTGGCCCTGGTCTGCCTGGCGCTGATGCCGATCCTGCTTCTGCCCGGCGCCGCGCTGCTTTTGGGCGCGTGGCTGGCCGCGGTGGGAGGGCTGTGGTGCATCAGCTACATCGCGGACGCGGTCATGCTCTTTGGCCTCGCGCTGGTGGCGCTGGCCGCCGGGCTGGTGACGCTGTGGCTGGGCCTGTGGCTGCTGGTAGCCATCGTGTCGCTGTATATCCGTGGCCTGAAGGCCCTGGCCCATCTGACGCTGGGAAAGAAGGTGAACGTCCGTGCATAAGGGTTGGCGATTCATCACCAGCATCGCGCTGATCTGTTTTCTGCTGGGCGTGGCCGCCATCGGCGTGGGCTTCTTCACCGGCAGCTCTCCCACGGCCCTGCAGGCCCATGGCAATCTGACCGAGTACGGCGAACGCCTTGCCATGAACTGGGACATCTTAAAGCAGGACGCAGCGGGCCTGCTGGCCTACATCGGCTTTTAACAAAACACCGAAAGCAAAACAGCGGACCTCCCGGTCCGCTGTCTTTACTATTGCTTGTCAAAAACAAGTTTTTGCCCGCGTTGATATAAACTGCTCGGCGGAAGTGAATCCCGCCGGCAGGAAGTCAAAAGCCTGTCGCACAACGGCTTTTGACTTCACGCGCGGGAATGCCGCGCGGCTCGCCCTGACCGGGCTTCGCTCCCGTTTTTCTATTCTTTGACAGTCTAAAAACGTCACACATCCGCCGGCAGCGGGACCCGCTCCATGATGATGGTCCCGAAGCAGGTCAGGCTCCGCTCCGCGTCGTGGGCCACGGTCACGTCCGCGTCCTTCCTGTCCCGGTTCAGGGCGAACAGATACACGTTCCCCAGGCTGTCCTGGCACACCTGCTTGCACAAAAACTCACCGTCCAGCAGCAGCGCGGCCACCTCGCCGTCCCGGGGCGTCCGCTTCTGGCCCAGGGCCACGGACCCGTCGTGCAGGTAGGGCTCCATGGAATTTCCGTTGATGCGCACGGCAAACTCCGCGCCGCTGTCCGCCGGGACCGAGTAATCCGTGAACAGGTTGTTGAAATCCGGCTCGCCCAGGCCGGCGGCGAAGGCGTTGCCGAACAGGGGTATCACCTTGTTCGCGGGCTTTTCCGCTGTCTCCCGCCGGGCCGCCATGCGCCGCTTCTCCTCCCCGACCACCGCCCGGACCACCCGCCGGCCGTGGCTGTCCAGGCCGTCGAAGTCCCTGGCAAGGCCCATGGCCTCCTGGGACAGCCCGGTCCGTCCCGCCGCCTCCTGGTCGAAATCGTCCAGCGGCCGGCCCAACGCCCGAGCCAGCTTGCCCATGACCGCCACGGTGGGGCTTTTCGTCTCCCCGGCAATGATCTTGTTGAGGGTCCCCTTGGACACCCCCGACGCCCGGGCCAGCTGGTCTATAGTCATTCCCGCCTGCCGGCGGTATCGGTTGATCTGCTCGCTGATATCCATCGAACGCACCTCCCTGTCATGCTCCAGTGTACCCGAATTTTATCCCTCTGTCAACTAAAATAATCCCCTTTTCGGTATGAAAACCTCTTGACACGACCCGTTTTCGGTATTATATTCGTGATATAGATCCGGAAACGGGCAGTCAACTGCCAGATAACAGACCGAAAAGGAGGATATACGCATGGATTGGAAGCAGGAAGCGGCGGAGAAGCTGCTGCAATACGAGGCCCGGCGGCAGTCTCTGGAGAGCATCCCCGCGGAGATACACCGTCTGGAGGTGGACTACGCCTCCCTGCGCAGCTCGGTGCCGGATTCGATCCCGGCCCACGGCACCGGCAGCCGGCGGGAGGACGCGATGCTTTCCAACATCGTCCGCCGGGAGGAGCTGGCCCGGCAGCTGGAATCGTCTCAGGCCTGGGTGGACCTGACGGACGGGGGCCTTGCCGCGCTGGACGAGGAGGACCGGCTGGTGCTGGACCGGTTTTACATCCACCGGCGCAAAGGCGCCTGTGAGCGGCTGTGCGAGGAGCTGGACCGGGAAAAGGCCCAGGTCTATCGCCGGCGGGACCGGGCGCTGCGGCGGTTCACGCTGGCCCTCTACGGGGGCCTGGAAAGCTGAAAACGGGGCGGACCCGGTGTGGGTCCGCCCCGTTTACATTTGTCGTCCTGTCAGCTTTTGCTCACATACTGGGCCGCGATATACCCGGTCTGACCGTTGTAGCTGATCTGATACCAGCTTCCGCTGGTCCCGGTGATGGACACGCTCGCGCCCTTATTATAGTAACCGATGACGCTGTAGTCGGTGCCGGGGCCGGAGCGGACCCGAACGCCGTCGCCGGTGACCGTGCCGCTGCCGGAGGAGCTGGTGGTGCCGGAGGAGCTGCTGGAGCTGCTTCCGGCCAGCAGGCTGGTAGCCACGTACAGGGTCTGGCCGTTATAGCTCACCTGGGTCCATCCGCCGGCCGCCGTGCCGGTGCGGGTGAGCTGGGTATTGTTTGCCACCGCCGTGACGACGGAATAGCCCATGCCCGGGCCGGAGCGCAGGTTCGCGCCGCTGGCGGAGCTGACGGTAACGGTGCCGCTGGCCGCGGTGACGCTGCTGCTGGTGCCGCCGGAGCTGCCGGTGGAGGTACCGCCGGAGCTGCTGGTGGTGCCGGTGCCGGAGGCGGTCTGGGCGTTGGTGGAAATGAGCGAATTGCTCACATAGGCCACGCTGCCCTTATAGGACACCCGGCTCCAGTCGTTGCTGGTGCTGCCGGTGATGCCGGTGCGCTGCAGCTGATAGCCCCTGCTCTCGGTGCCCAGGATCTGGCTGGACGTGGTGGGGCCGGAGCGGATATTGACCGTGCTGCCGCTGATATAGATCGTGTCGCTGGTGGCGGTCACGGTGACGCCGTTCACCGTGGTGGTGCCGGGCGTGGGGGAGACCGCCGGGGTCGCGCTGGGGGTAGGCACGGGGGTGTTGGTGGGTCTGGGCGTGGGGCTGGCGGACGGGGTGGGCGAGGGCGTAGGCGTGCCGTTTTGCGCGGGGGGCGCCTCGCCGTTCGTGCCGTTGCTCACATTGACCACATTGGGGCTGGTGAAGGGCGCGGAGGGCTCCGCGATCTCCTCCGCGGGCCGGTTGAGCCGCACCACCAGCACGATAGCCACCACGATGACTACCAGCAGCGCGGCCAGCACCGCTATGATCTGCCAGAGATTTTTATCCTTTATCCCGCCGGCGGCCTGGCCGCCGTCCACGCCTCTGGCGGTAGACACGGGCCTGGGGGAGCCGTCGGAGGCCCCGTTTTTGTGGCTCTTTCCGGCGGTCTCACCGGCGTAGGCAGGGGTAAAGAAGCCCTCGCTCTGCGGTCCGTTGGACTGCGCTTCCTCCGCCGGCCGCACCGGCTTGGGCAGGTTCCGCAGGGCGTCGTCGTTGGTCCGCTTCTGCCAGGGGAGCTTCCTCGCGGCCTTGTCCGACGCCTCCGTCTCGGCGCCCTGCAGGGTCTCCACCCGGCCGGAATCCAGCTTGGCGTGGCATTTTCTGCAATACTTGGCGTTGGCCTGCATCACTGCGCCGCAGTTGGGGCACTTGCGTGTGATCTTGTTCATAGGTCTCTCTATCCCCTTTATCAGTAATAATTCTCAGATTCAGGTGTTGTCGCGTTCGTTATCTCTCGCCGGCCAGATGGACGATACCGCCCTCCGTCCGAAGCTGTCCCTGGCAGAACATGGCGATGGCCTTGGGCAGAAGCTTCCACTCCGCCTCCTCCATGATCCGCCGCTGCAGGGTCTTGGGGGTATCTCCCTCCCATACCTCCACGGCCTGCTGAAGTATGATGGGTCCCGTCCGCTCCTCCGTGACGAAATAGGCGGTGGCGCCGGACAGCTTGACGCCGGCGCGGATGGCCGCCTCATAGGGCTCCATGGAGTTCATGTCGCACTGGCCGAAGGCGGGCAGCAGGCTGGGGCACACATTGATGATGCGGTTTTCATAGGCCTTCAGCACGCCGGCCCCCAGCGGGTGGACGTAACCGGCCAGCGCCACCAGCTCGGCGTCCAAGTCCTGGAGCTTCTGTTCCACGGCGGTGTTGAAGCTCTGGTCGTTGGGGAACAGGGACCTGTCCACCACATAGGCGGCCAGGTTCGCGCTTTTGGCCCGGATGAGCGCGTAGGCCTCCGGGTCGGAGGAGATGACCGCCGTCAGCTCACAGTTGGGTATCTCCCCGAACAGATGGGCGTCCATGATGGCCTGCAGATTCGTTCCGCCGCCGGAAACAAGCACTACGGTTTTGACCATACCCGTCACTCCTCTCCGCCAGATTTTTACTCTCTTTTACTTCTTGTCACCACATTGTAACATATCTGCTGGCCGTTGGCAATACATTATTCGCAGGAAACCGTTAAATTTCGACAAAAAACCTCCCCATTTCTGGGGAGGTGTGGCACAGGCGCGTTCAGATGCCCTTGATATAGGCTTCCCGCTCCTTTTGGAAAGCCTCGGTCTGGGCGAAGCCGCAGGAGAACATCTCCGGGCAGAAGCCCCGGTACACGCACTCCCGGACCATGCAGGAGGCCAGCTCCGGCTCCACCTCCGCCACGGCGTCCTTGACCAGCTGCCAGGCCTCTCTGGTCTCGGGGCTGGCGCAGTTGCAAAGGCGTTTGCGGCTGATGTTTATCATGGCCTGGCCGTCGGCCTCGCACTCATGGTTCACCGGCGCGCCCTGGGGCAGCTCGGTGCGGTCGGTGCCGGTGCGGTCGGTGCGCTGGGTCTTGACGAAATGCTCGATGCCGAACTTATGGCGCACGAAATGGACGCTGACCCAGTATGGCAGATCCACCCACCGCCAGGCGAACTTCAGCTTGCGGATGGGGGAGTGTTCTGCCATGATGAGCTGGCGTTTCCACTGGCTGTCCGGGTATGCGCCCTTGGTCTTGCCGATGGTGTTCATGGTGGCGTTTTTTATGTCCTGCCAGTTGTCCTCATGCTGGAAAAAAAGCAGGCTGGGCTTGCTCTGGCTCATGGGTGACCTCCTGTGTCGTTTTTTGTCAGTATACCACACCCGCCGGGCCGCTTCAACCCGGGAAAAAGAAAAATCGAAACAGAGTTATCAAGAGAAAACAGTAGATATTTTGAGATATTCAAAGCAAACGGCGTGATTTTTCAAAAAACAGGTTGACAGGGTCCCGCAACTGTGCTATAAAGATTAGGCGTCCTCCGGCGAGGACGGAAAAAAGGCTGACAATGAACGATATTTCGGAGGAAAACGCATGAGCACGACAATGGTAAAGCCTGCCGACGTGGTCCGCAAGTGGTATGTGCTGGACGCGGCGGGCAAGCCCATGGGCAAGACGGCCGTGATCGCGGCGGACCTGCTGCGGGGCAAGCGGAAGGTGGACTACACGCCTCACGTGGACTGCGGCGACTATGTTATCATCATCAACGCCGGGCAGGCGGTGCTGACCGGCAAGAAGCTGGAGCAGAAGTACTACAGGACCCACTCCGGGTACCCCGGCGGCCTGCATGAGACCCAGTACAGCCGGCTGATGGCGGAGAAGCCGGAGCTGGCTATGCGCCTGGCGGTGCGGGGCATGCTGCAGAAGAACGCCATGGCTAAGAACCAGCTGACCCGGCTGCGCGTCTTCCGGGGCGGCGAACACACTCACCAGGCCCAGAAGCCTGAGGTCTATGTGGAAGGAGGCGCCAACTGATGGCCACTTATCAAACCAAGCGTCCGTACCTTTACGGCACCGGCCGGCGTAAGAGCTCTGTCGCCCGCGTCCACCTGATCCCCGGCGGCACCGGGACCATCACCATCAACGGCCGCAGCATCGACGACTACTTTGGTCTGGAGACCCTGAAGCTGATCGTCCGTCAGCCTCTGGTGACTACGGGCACCACCGACAAGGTGGACATCGAGGCCACCGTCACCGGCGGCGGCGTCACCGGCCAGGCCGGCGCCATCCGGCACGGCATCGCCCGGGCTTTGCTGCAGGTGAACGAGGAATACCGTGCGCCTTTGAAGGCCGCCGGCTTCCTGACCCGCGACCCGCGCATGAAGGAGCGGAAGAAGTACGGCCTCAAGGCCGCCCGCCGCGCTCCCCAGTTCAGCAAGCGCTGATATCGTCATACGGACCCAGGACCCCGGAGCCTCTCGGCTCCGGGGCCTTTTTGCGCTCCACGCGCTCCCGGCGGAGTTTACAGATTCTACACAGCTTTTGCAAGAACTGTTCACACCCGGCCGGTATAATGCCCCCATCAAAACGCGAGGAGGACGACTTATGCGCAGAAGGAACCGGCCGTGGGGCGTGCTGTGCGCTTTGCTGCTGCTGGCCCTGTCCCCCGCCGCTCTGGCGGCGGACCGGGAGGCGGAGGCCGTAACGGTGACGCTCTCCGACGAGGGCGTCCAGGTAGACGGAGAAGCCGCGCCGAAAGAGACCGGCGGCGCCGTTTACACCGCCCACGACATCGTCTACTATGAGGCCGGCCATGACTTCACCTACGGCGAGGGCACAGAGGCGGACGAGCACGCGCCGGAGGAAGCCGCCGCCCACACGGTGGTCCACATCGTCCGGCCGGGGACCTATATCCTGCGGGGGACGCTTTCCCAGGGCCAGATCGCGGTGGATCTGGGCCAGGACGCCAGGGAGGACCCGGACGCGGTGGTGACCCTCGTTCTGGACGGGGCGGACGTGACCTGTTCCGTGGCCCCGGCGGTGATATTCTATAACGTGTACGAATGCGACCCCGACGCCGGCCAGGGCGCCTGGCCGGACCTGTCCGGCGCGGGGGCCAGGGTGATCGTTGCCGACGGCAGCGAGAACCACATCGCCGGCTCCTACGTGGCCCGCATCTACAAGTCCTATACGCTGAATGAGGACGGCTCCGCTGTTGCCGACAGCGAGAAGCTGCACAAGTATGACGGCGCGTTTTACTCCAAAATGAGCATGACCGTCTCCGGCGGCAGCAAGGGCGACGGCCTGCTGGAGATCGACGCCGAAAACGAGGGCCTGGACACGGAGATGCATCTGGCCGTCAACGGCGGCCGCATCCGCATCACCTCCGGCAACGACGGCATCAACGTGAACGAGGACGGCGTCTCCGTGGCAGCGATCAACGGCGGCTCCGTGAACATCACCGTCACCGGCGAGACCGGCGAGGGGGACGGCATCGACTCCAACGGCTATCTGGTTATCAACGGCGGCTCCGTCACGGCCTGCGCCTGTTCCGCCAGCGCGGACGCGGGGCTGGACGCGGAAAAGGGCGTCTATATAAACGGCGGTTCCGTAGCCGCCTCTGGCAGCATGCTGGACCCCATCCAGGAGGGCGGCCAGACCTGCGCCATATTCACCTTCTCCCGGCCTCAGACCGGCGGCACGGCGTATACCGTCGTAGACGGGCAGGGCGGCCGGATCCTGTCCTTCACGCCGGAAAACGACTTCTCCATCCTGCTGCTGTCGGCCCCCGGTCTGACGGAGGGCGATGGTTACACGCTCCTGGCCGATGAGACCCCGCTCTCCGTAGCGGCCGGCGGCGGCATGAACATGGGACCCGGCGCGGCCCCGGGAGCCGGGGGCGAGGCATCGGAGACCTTCTCCCTGTCGGCCGGCGTGAACCGCTTCCAGGCGGCGTAAAAAAGCGATGCGCACGCTGTCGAACACAGCGTGTGCATCGCGTCTTTTATTCGGCCGCGGGCTTCCCGCCGCCCTCGTTCTTGGGCCGGCGGTTGTGGGGCCGCCGGCGGCTGTAGTAATTCTTGCTCTTGGCCTTCTGGCTCTGGTCCTGCGCGGTAGGCGCGTCGGTCTTGGGCCGGGGCGGACGCTGGCGGTTTTTCGTCTGCTGGGCCTTCTCCTGCGCGGCGCCCTTCTCGCCGGACTGCTTCTCGGTCCGGGGCCGGTCGCCGCCGCCGCGCCGGTGCCGGCGTCCCCGGCGGGAGCCGCCCTCCGGCCGCTCTTCGGCCTGTATCTGGCGAAGCTCTCTGGCCGGTCCGCCGCTCTCGCCGGGGGCGGTGATGAGCAGCTCCGGCCGCTCCCAGGGATCGTCCTCCGGCTCGGGGGGCTTCTTCTCCTTCGGTTTCAGCACCAGCACATGGGGTGGCTGGCTGCCGTCCCGGGGCCTGCCGCCGGGAACGGCGGCCACCTCGTCGGCGTCGTACTGGCGGAAGGCGTCGTCCCCCTCGCCGTCCAGCTTCACCCGCACGGTCTGGCGGAGGATATTGACCTGGGCCACGTTGCCGTACCCGTCCGGGGTCTCCACGAACGCGCCGTTTTTCGGCACGTTTTTGACCAGCTCCTCATAGGCGGGCTGCTCGTAGCGCAGGCAGCACATGAGCCGGCCGCAGCAGCCGGATATCTTGGCCGGGTTCAGGCTCAGGGCCTGGACCTTTGCCATTTTGGTGGACACGGGCTTGAACTCGTCCATAAAGCTGCCGCAGCAGAAGGGCCGGCCGCAGATGCCCAGACCCCCCAGCATCCGGGCCTCGTCCCGGACGCCGATCTGCCGAAGCTCGATGCGGGTGCGGAACACCCCCGCCAGATCCTTCACCAGCTCCCGGAAATCCACCCGTCCGTCGCTGGAAAAGAAGAAGATGATCTTATTGCCCTCGAAGGCGCACTCCACGTCCACCAGCTTCATATCCAGACCGTGCTCCGCGATCTTCTGCCGGCCGATGACGTATGCCTCTCTCTCCCGCTTGCGGCACAGCTCCTCGATGCGCCGGTCGTCCTCGGTGGCGGCCCGGGCCACGGCCCGGAGGGGCGAGACCACCTGCTGGTCCTCCACCTCATGGTTGCCCTGGATCACCGTGCCGATCTCCAGGCCCTTGGAGGTCTCCACCACGGCCTTATCCCCCGCCTTCAGGGTCAGGCCGGCCGGGTCGAAGAAATAGCTCTTGCCCCGGTTTCTGAATTTGATGCTCACAACTTCCTGCATAGCGTTCGTTACCTCAATGTTTCCGCGGCCAGCAGTCCGAATATCTGCTTGGGCTGCACGTTATGCCGCAGGTAGTCCTCCGTTTTGTCCATCAGCTCCGCCAGGTGAAAAAGCCCGTCCCGGCCCAGGCCAGGGTCCCGCGCCCGGCCGCACAGCACGTCCCGCACCGCGTCCCGCACCTGGCCGGCGAAGGCCTCTGTCTCCTCTCGGCTGAGCTTGGCCCGGTTCATGCAGTACAGCACGATCTCCGCCCGGTCCCCGGAGGCGGCCGCCTCCAGATACCCCTTTGCCAGCTCCGACATCCCGTCGTCCCGCTGGTCTCTGCCGCCGGCGTCCGTGCGGATGCACCGGGACCGGACCGTAGGCAGCAGCGCGTCGGCCGCCGCGGCGCACAGGATGAAGCAGGCATGGCCGGGAGGGTCCTCCAGGGCCTTCAGCAAGGCGTTTTGGGCCTGCTGGTTCATCCGATCGGCCTGGTCCACGATATAGACCTTCCGCTCCGCCTCGTTGGGGGCCAGGGCGGCGTCGGCGGTCATCTGCCGGATCTGTCCCACCAGTATCTCCCGCCGGAGCTGTTCGTCTTTTTTCTCCCGGCGCACCCATATCACGTCGGGGTGTACGCCCTCCCGGACCTTCCGGCAGTCCCGGCACCGGCCGCATGGCGGCTCCGGCGCGGCGCACAGCAGGGCCGCCGCCAGTTGCCGGGCGGCATTTTCCCGCTCCGGCCCCTCGGGACCCGTCAGCAAATAGGCATGGGACAGACGTTTTTCAGCCATAATACGCTCCGTAACCTTTGCGCCGGGCCGGATCCGGCAAAACTTATTTGGGCAACATGCTGTCCCGCTCCGGCACTAATATAGTCATTATATCATATTTTTATCGCCGCTTACAATATCATTTGCAACTTTACCAGAAATGTGGTAAATTTTCAATACAGAGAGTATAGAACACCTGACAGCGGCAAAGAAAAAGGAGGCAGACCCTTGAAGCGCGGGAATGTATCGAACAACGTGATCCGGCGTCTGCCCCGTTATCTGCGCAAGCTGGACGACCTGGCCAGCAAGGGAGAGGAGCGCATCTCCTCGGACAAGCTGGGCCGCCAGATGGGGCTCACGCCGTCACAGATCCGGCAGGACTTCTCATGCTTTGGCGAATTCGGGCAGCAGGGCTACGGCTACAACGTGGACTTTCTGCGCCAGGAGATCGGCCAGATACTTGGCACCTATCGGGGCTATTCCGCCATATTGGTGGGAGCGGGCAATCTGGGCACCGCCCTGATCCAGAACTTCGACTTCATCATCGAGGGCTATTCCTTCCTGGGCGCCTTCGACGTGGATCCGGCGGTGATCGGCACGGACGTGGACGGTTTTCCCATCTACGACGTGAAGGACCTGGGCGCTTTCGTCCGGGAGAAGAAGGTGGACATCGCCATCCTCACGGTCCCCCGGAGCGTAGCCCAGGAGCTGACGGACGCGCTGGTGGAGGCGGGCATCCGGGCCATCTGGAACTTCACCAACACGGAGCTGGAGGTCCCGGAGGGCGGGCCTCTGGTGGAGAGCATCCACTTCTCCGACAGCCTTTTGGTCCTGACCTACCATTTGGCTCAGGCGGATGACGAGAGAAAAGATGACGAGTAGCTCTGTTCCGGCCGGCGCGGACACCATCGCCGCCATCTCCACCGGCCAGGTCCTCTCCGCCATCGGCGTGGTGCGCATGAGCGGGCCGGGGTCGCTGGCGGTGCTGGACCGGGTGTTCACGCCCCTGGCCGGCGGGGCCATGAGCGGGCGGCCGGACCGGAAGCTCATACTGGGAAAACTGAAGGCCGCGAACGGCGCGGTGCTGGACCTGTGTCTGGCTACCGTCTCCCGCGGCCCCAACAGCTATACGGGGGAGGACACGGCGGAGCTGCAGTGCCACGGCTCCCCCGTCGTTTTGCGCGCCGCGCTGGAGAGCCTTTTCGCCGCCGGCGCCCGGCAGGCCAAGGCCGGGGAATTCACCCGCCGGGCCTTTTTGAACGGCCGCATGGACTTGACCCAGGCGGAGGCGGTCATCGACCTCATAGACGCGGAGACGCCCCGTATCGCGGAGGAAGCCGCCGCCCAGCTGGACGGGGCCATCCGCAAAAAGACCGACGGGGTCTACGAGGCCCTCGCCGCCATCTGTTCCCACTATCACGCGGTCATCGACTATCCGGACGAGGACATCGAGCCCTTCACGCTGGAGCGGTATTCCGCCGCGCTGACCCAGGCGGAGACAGCCCTGGACCGGCTGCTGGCCACCTTCCGGCGGGGCGCGGTGCTGAAAAACGGCGTGCCCTGCGCCATACTGGGCCGGCCCAACGCGGGCAAGAGCTCTCTTTTGAACGCCCTGGTGGGCTATGACCGGGCCATCGTGACGGACATCCCCGGCACCACCCGGGACGCCATCGAGGAAAAGGCGGCGCTGGGCGGCACGCTGCTGCGGCTTTTGGACACCGCCGGGCTGCGGGACACGGACGACCCCGTGGAGCGGGAGGGCGTGGCCCGGGCCCGGACGGCGGCCCGGGCGGCCCAGCTTGTGCTGGCGGTGCTGGACGGCTCCGCTCCCCTCACGGCGGAGGACGAGGCGGTGCTGGCCGCGGCGGAGGCCGCTCCCCACAGCCTGATCCTAAAGAACAAATCCGACCTGCCCTCCGCCTGGGACCGGGCGGACGCCATCCCCATCAGCGCGCTGACCGGCGCGGGTCTGGACCGGCTGGAAAAGGCCGTGGCGGATATGTTCGCCCAGGCCGAGCCCACGCCCGCCGGAGAGACCCTCACCAACCCCCGTCAGGCGGACGCGGTGGGCCGGGCCCTGGACTATGTAAAGGCCGCCAAAGAGGCCATGACCGCCGGCTTCGCCCCGGACGCGGTGCTGACGGAGGTGGAGGGGGCCATGACCGCCCTGGGGGAGCTTTCCGGCCGCACGGTCCGGGAGGACGTGACGAACGGCATCTTTTCCCGCTTCTGCGTGGGCAAGTAACGCCGCCTCGCAGCGTTTGCGCCCGGGGGCGCAAATAGAATGGGATCGTTTTTTCCGGGGACATGGGCCTCGGAAAAAACTCTTCTCGGCTCACGAAGCGTGGAAACGCTCCTGCCAATGGCAGGAGCGTTTGTGCGCGTATGTGAGCCGCGATCTTTCTCGTTTGCGTGTTTACACGCAAACGACTTTAATACTGTTCTATATCCTGCAGCGCGTCGTAGCCCTCCTCGCCGGTGCGGACCTTCACCACGTTCTCCACATCGTAGACGAAGATCTTCCCGTCGCCGATGTGGCCGGTGTACAGCACCTTCTTGGCCGTCTCGATGACCGTTCGGACCGGGATCTTGCTTACCACGATCTCCACCTGGATGCGGGGCAGCAGGGTGATATCCTGGACCACGCCCCGGTAGTATTCGGGCTTGCCCTTCTGCACGCCGCAGCCCATGACGTTGGTCACGGTCATGCCCGTGACGCCGATGTCCAGCATGGCGGCCTTCAACGCCTCGAACTTCTCCATATGCAGCAATATAGTCACGTTGGACATCTTCACCTCTCCGTCGGAGGCCACCGCCTTTGGCGAGCGCACCTGCACGGGCACCGCGTCGTCCATAGGCGCGGCGGGCGCATCGGCCAGGCGGCTCTCCCCCGCCGCCGCCATGCCCAGCGCGGGCATGAAGTCGGCATAGGCGCTGACAAGTCCGTGCTCCGTCACGTCCAGACCCATCAGCTCCTCCTCCGCCGTCACCCGCAGGCCGATGGTGGCCTTGAGGATCAAAAAGAACACGGTGATGGTCGCCGCCGTCCAGCCGATGACCGCCGCCACGCCCAGGAGCTGGACCCCCAGCAGATGCAGTCCGCCGCCGTAGAAAAGCCCCGTCAGCGTATCATTGCCGGGGGCGGAGGTAGTGGCGAACAGCCCCACGGCTATGCCGCCCCATATGCCGTTCAGACAGTGGACCGCCACCGCGCCCACGGGATCGTCCACCCGCAGCTTGTTGTCCAGCAGCCACACCCCGAACACCACCAGCAGCCCGGACACCGCGCCGATGCAGATGGCCCCGAAGCAGTCCGTCACGTCGCAGGGGGCGGTGATGCCCACCAGCCCCGCCAGCGCGGCGTTCAGGCACATGGACACATCCGGCTTGCCGTATTTCAGCCAGGTAAAGACCATGCACACGGTGGTAGCCACGGCGGGGGACACGGTGGTAGTCAGAAACACGCTCCCCAGCTGTTCCACGCTGGTGCAGGCCGCGCCGTTGAAGCCGTACCAGCCCAGCCACAGGATGAACACGCCCAGCTCTCCCAGGGGGATGTTGTGGCCGGGAAAGGCGTTGACCTTCACCACCTTGCCCGCGCCGTCCCGGGTGAACTTGCCGATCCGGGGCCCCACCATGGCCGCGCCGATAAAGGCGCACACGCCTCCCACCATATGGATGGCGACGGACCCGGCAAAGTCGTGGAACCCCAGCCGGCTCAGCCACCCGCCGCCCCAGATCCAGTGGGCCTCGATGGGATAGATCAGGGCCGAGATGATGGCCGAGTAGACGCAGTAGGACAGAAACCTGGTCCGCTCCGCCATGGCCCCGGACACGATGGTGGCGGTGGTGGCGCAGAACACCAGGTTGAACACGAAGTTGGACCAGTCAAAGCTCTCGTATGCCGTGAAGATGTCGAATCCCGGCCTGCCGATGAAGCCCAGCACATCCTCTCCCAGCAGCAGGCTGAAGCCGATCAGGATGAACACACAGGTACCGATGCAGAAATCCATCAGGTTCTTCATCAGGATGTTCCCGGCGTTCTTGGCCCGGGCAAAGCCGCTCTCCACCATGGCGAACCCGGCCTGCATCCAGAACACCAACGCCGCCCCGATCAAAAACCACACGGCGAATATCTCCCCCGACAGGCTTGCCATCAACTCCTCCATTTTTCCTTTCCTCCTCATGCGAAAAACTAAAAACGGCGAGGACGCCCCGACCAGATGTCGCGACGTCCTTGCCGTTTCATTGTACGCACTATACCCCCGTTCGGTCCGATTGTCAAGGCATCATCAACAATTTACCGCCCTCGTTTTGTGCATTTTGTCGAATCTTATAGACTCTTCCCCAAAAGGCCGCCGCCGATTTATGGCATCTGCCGAAGCAAACAAAAGCGCCGGACCCCCCAGGGAGGTCCGGCAATCAAAAACGCTAATGTCTCACGGCTGCATGGTCGCCAGCGTCACATAGTCGGTGATGGGCCGGTAGGCGGCGGCCGCGTCCCGGGCCATAGCCATCAGCCCCTCCCGGGAGGTATCGTAGCGGTCCAGATCGTTCCACAAAAACACGCCGGCTGCGTCATAGCCCGCGTCCTGGCCGTCCATATAGACGCTGGACGCCCCGGCGTATCCGGCCGCGTCCGTAGGCGCGCCGGCGGCGGTGTACCGCTCCGCCACCACAAGACCGCTGGCCGGGTCGAACTCCAGATACCGATAGCACACGCTGGACGGGGTCAATATCCCGTCCACGCAGTCGAAGCGGACGATCTCATCCCAGGCCGTCTCCATGGTGCCGTTGGCGCTGTCCACCCAGAAGCACCAGCCGTCGGCGGTGCGGCTGAGCCGGAAGGACTCAAAAAAGCTGGTCCAGACGTCCACGGCGGACATATGAGAGCCGTCAAAAGCGCCGGCCGCCGCGTCCAGCACGCTGGACACGCAGTACACCTGCCCGCCCGCCAGATCGAAAAGCTGGGCCCCCAGCGTGGCGGACGCCCCCTGGTCAAAGACGACCATCTCCGGGGTGCCGTCCAGATCCAGGTCGATGAACCCCACGCCGCTCATGCCCTCGGGCCAAAGGTAGGAAAAGGTGTCGTAGCGGCTGTCCAGAAAGGCCAGATAGGCGTCCTGCCAGCCCGCCGCGGGCTGGGGCAGCGTCAGCGTCTCCGGCACGCCCGCCCGGGCAGGCGACGCGCCGCACAGCAGCAGCACGAACATTATCACGATCAATATCGCCACCGCCGCTCCCAGCCAACGCAACGCCTTCACCCCACTTACTATATTATGTAAATCTACATCCAAACGTATTATTACGCATCCTTTATAAAAAGTAAAGGGGATTATGAAAACTGTAATAACTTGTAATAACCCACGCTCTCTCCCCTGCGGGGGGCTTGACAACTGGCCGGAAGTGTGGTAGATTAGCACTCAGTTAAAAAGAGTGCTAACTCCAGAAAGGAAGCGTTGAATCCATGGCGAAGAAGCAATTCAAGGCGGAGTCCAAGCGGCTTTTGGATCTGATGATCAATTCCATCTACACCCACAAGGAGATCTTTCTCCGGGAGATCATCTCCAACGCCTCGGACGCCATCGACAAGCTGTGTTACCGGTCTTTGACGGACGAGACGGTGGGCATGGCCCGGGAGGATTTCCTGATCCGCATCGAGGCGGACAAGGATGCGCGGACCCTGACGGTCCGGGACAACGGCGTCGGCATGACGAAGGAGGAGCTGGAGAGCAACCTGGGGGTGATCGCCTCCAGCGGCACCCGCCATTTCCGGGACGCTCTGGCGGAGGACGAGGCCGCCGGGGACGTGGATGTGATCGGCCAGTTCGGCGTGGGCTTTTATTCCGCCTTCATGGTCTCCGATAAGGTGACGGTCATCTCCCGTGCCTTTGGCGAGGACCAGGCCTGGAAGTGGGAGTCCTCCGGCGCGGACGGCTACACGGTCACGGCCTGTGACAAGGACGCCGTAGGCACGGATGTGATCATGCACATCAAGCCGGACGCGGACCAGGAGGAATACAGCGCCTATCTTGAGAGCTGGAAGCTGAAGGAGCTGGTGAAGAAGTATTCCGACTATGTGCGCTGGCCCATCCACATGCAGGTGGAACGCCGGGAGTGGGACGAAAAGGGCGGCGAAGACGGCAAGGGAGCCTACAACACCGTCGTCGAGGACCAGGTAGTCAACACCATGGTCCCCATCTGGCAGCGGCCCAGGGACCAGGTCTCGGACGAGGACTGCAAGGCCTACTACAAGGAGCACTTCCACGATACCGCCGACCCGGTGAGCGTGATCCGGGTGAACGCGGAGGGCCTGACCAGCTACCGGGCCATGCTCTTCATCCCCTCTCAGGCCCCCTATGACTACTACACCCGGGACTATCAGCCGGGCCTGCAGCTGTACTCCTCCGGCGTGATGATCATGGACAAGTGCCCGGACCTGGTGCCGGAGCATTTCCGCTTCGTCCGGGGCGTGGTGGACTCGCCGGACCTGAGCCTGAACATCTCCCGGGAGCTTTTGCAGCATGACCGGCAGCTGAAGATCATCGCCGGCAACCTGGAAAAGAAGATCCAGAGCGAGCTGAAACGGCTCATGGACGAGGACCGGGAGAAATACGAGACCTTCTACAAGGCCTTCGCGCCCCAGTTGAAGTACGGCGTGGTGGGCGATTACGGCATGAACAAGGACAAGCTCCAGGACCTGCTGCTGTTCCACAGCGCGGACAAGGACAAGCTGGTGAGCCTGAAGGAATACGCCGACGCCATGGGCGAGGACCAGAAGAAGATCTACTACGCCTGCGCGGAGACGGTGAAGCGGGCGGCGGCTCTGCCCCAGGCGGAGACGGTGAAGGCGGCGGGCTGTGATATGCTGTGCCTGACAGACGACGTGGACGCCTTCGTGATGCAGATGCTGGGCCGGTACGCCGAGAAAGAGTTCTGCAACGTGACGAACGACGACCTGGGCCTGGAGAGCGACCAGGAGAAGAAGGACGCGGAGGAAAAGGCGGAGCAGTCCAAGGAGCTTCTGGACTTCGTAAAAGAGAGCCTGGGCGGCGCGGTGGAGAGCGTCCGCATCAGCCACAAGCTGAAAAGCCAGCCGGTGTTCCTGACCACGGAGGGCGAGGTGACGCTGGAGATGGAGAAGTATTTCCAAAGCCTGCCCGGCGTGCCGGAAACGGAGCGCATCAAGGCCAAACGGGTCCTGGAGCTGAACGGCTCCCACCCCGCCTTTGGGGCCTTGGAAAAGGCGTACCGGGAGGACAAGCCCCGGGCGGCCAGGCTTGCCATGGTGCTGCTGGCCCAAGCCCAGCTGATCGCGGGCCTGCCCCTGGACGACCCCGCCGCCTATACGGAGCTGGTCTGCGGCCTTTTCTGAAAGTGGGGTTGATTTCCCGTTTTTACCCTCTTAACACCATCTGTGTGGGGAAATATTCCCATATAAACATAAAACAGGTCCCCCGTGTGGGGGACCTGTTTTATTGCGTCTCTTTGCTCACCGGTCGGCGTACATCCGCTCATAATAGTCCTTATACTCGCCGCTGACGATCTCCTCCCACCAGTCCCGGTTGTCCAGATACCACTGCACGGTCCTGGCGATGCCGTCCCGGAACCGCGTCTCCGGCACCCAGCCAAGCTCGTCATGGATGAACGTGGGATCGATGGCGTAGCGCAGATCGTGGCCCTTTCGGTCCGTCACGAATGTGATAAGGCTCTCGGGCTTTCCCAGGACCGCCAGGATCGTCTTCACGATGTCGATGTTTCGCATCTCGTTGTGGCCGCCGATGTTGTACACCTGCCCGGGCCGGCCATTTTCCAGGATCAGGTCGATGGCGGCGCAGTGGTCGTCCACATACAGCCAGTCCCGCACGTTGAGGCCCTGTCCGTACACCGGCAGAGGCTTGCCGGCCAGGGCGTTGGCGATCATGAGGGGGATGAGCTTTTCCGGGAACTGATAGGGCCCGTAGTTGTTGGAGCAGCGGCTGATAGTGACGGGCATATCATATGTACGCTGGTAGGCCCCGCACAGCAGGTCCGCCCCGGCCTTGGAGGCGGAATAGGGGCTGGAGGCGTGCAGGGGGGTCTTTTCGGTGAAAAACAGGTCCGGCCTGTCCAAAGGCAGATCCCCGTACACCTCGTCCGTGGACACCTGATGGTACCGCTTCACCCCGTACTTCCGGCTGGCGTCCAGCAGCGCCTGGGTGCCCATCACGTTGGTCTGCAAAAACACGGCCGGGTCCTCGATGGACCGGTCCACATGGGTCTCGGCGGCAAAATTCACCACCACGTCCGGCCTTTCCGCCGCGAACAGCGCGTCCATGGCCTGCCGGTCCGCGATATCCGCCCGCACGAACCGGAAATCTGGCTCGTCCATGACGGGGGCCAGCGTCCGCATATTCCCGGCGTAGGTCAGCTTATCCACGCATATGAGCCGATAGTCCGGGTGCCGGTCCCGCATATAGAAAATAAAATTGCTCCCGATGAACCCGGCGCCGCCTGTGACGAGCATCTTCATCCCTCGTCATCTCCTTCCGCGATAGCCCGCAGATATTGGCCGTACTCCGTCTGCATCATGGGCTCGGCCAGCCGCAGCAGCTGCGCCCGGTCGATGAAGCCCCGCCGCCAAGCGATCTCCTCGATGCAGGACACATACAGCCCCTGCCGTTTCTGGATGATGTTCACGAACTGGGACGCCTCCTGGAGCCCGTCATATGTACCCGTATCCAGCCACGCCATGCCCCGGAAGAACTTCACTACCCGCAGCTGGCCCCGGCGCAGATACTCGTTGTTCACCTCGGTGATCTCCAGCTCGCCCCGGGCGGACGGTTTGATGTGCCTGGCGATGTCGCACACCTGCTCGTCGTAAAAATACAGGCCCGGCACGGCGTATTTCGACTTGGGGTGGGCCGGCTTCTCCTCCAGGGACAGCACCCGGCCGTTTTTGTCGAACTCCACCACGCCGAAGCCGGAGGGATCGTGGACCGGGTAGCCAAAGACCACCGCCCCTTCCGTCAGGGAGGCCGCCTCCTTCAAAACGGTGGAAAGGCCGCCTCCGTAAAAGACGTTGTCCCCCAGCACCAGGGCCACCTTGTCGCCGTCGATGAACCGCTCGCCAATAAGGAACGCCTCCGCCAGACCGTTGGGCTTTTCCTGCACGGCGTAGGAAAACCGCATCCCCAGCCGGGTCCCGTCGCCCAATATCTCCTGAAACACGGGCACGTCCCGGGGCGTGGAGATGATCAGCACCTCCCGTATGCCCGCCAGCATGAGGGTAGACAGGGGGTAATAGATCATGGGCTTGTCATAGATCGGCAGCGCCTGCTTGGAAACGCCGATGGTAAGCGGCTGCAGCCGCGTGCCGGAACCCCCGGCAAGAATAATGCCTTTCATATCTCTCTCCCGTCCGGCTCCCGTTCGGGGCCGGCCCGCGCAAAAGCGTTCTCTGTGTATTTGTCCGGCGTGGGACGGCAAACCTCGGCACCACGCCTTATCGGCAGCTTATCTTACCATATAAGCCGTGCGATTGCAAGCGCGGCAAGACCGGACGGCGGGCCGATAGCCCGCCGTCCCCGCGCCACGGTACCCTGTCACGCCGCCGCGTCCAGCATGGTGTCGATGAACACCCCGTACCCCCTGGTGGGATCGTTCACCAGCACGTGTGTCACCGCGCCCACCAGCTTGCCGTTTTGGATGATAGGGCTGCCGCTCATGCCCTGGACGATGCCGCCGGTCCGCTCCAGCAGCTCCGGGTCCGTCACATGCACGGTCAGGTCCCGTCCGCTGCCGGCGGCCATGCCGCTGCGGGCGATCTCCACCGCGTACTCCCGGGTCTCCCGGCCCGCCACGCAGGTCAGGATGGTGGCCGCGCCCTTTTGCACCTCGCCGGGCGCGCACACCGGTATGGCGGGCCGCAGCGCGCCCAGGTCGCCGGTGATGGTGCCGAAGATGCCGCAGAGCGTGTTGCGGGTGATGCACCCCACCACATCGGTCGGGTCGAAGCTGCCGGCCAGCTCACCCGGCGCGCCGGACGCGCCCCGCTTCACATCCACGATCTGAGCGTGGCACACCGCGCCGCTGCCCACCGGCAGCAGCACCCCCGTATCCACGTCGTTCACCCCATGGCCCAGCGCGCCGAACGCGCCGGTGTCCGGGTCTATATACGTCACCGTGCCGATACCGGCCACGCCGTCCCGCAGCCAGAGGCCCAGCCGCAGCTCGCCGTTTTCCTCTCTTGCCGGGGTCACGGTAAAGCGGCAGCTCTGGCCGTCCCGCTGGACCGTCATATGGGCCGGGCAGCCGCCCAGCGCCTCCACGGCAGCGATGAGCTCTCCGGCGTTTTCCACCGCCTTATCCTCCACCGCCACGATCACATCTCCCGGCTGCAGGCCCGCGTCCTTTGCCGGGCACGCCGCGCCGCCGGCGGTCTGCACCTGGGTCACGCCCGCCACCAGCACGCCTTTCATTTGAATGGAGATGCCCACCGTCTCCCCTACGGGGATCAGCGCCCCGTCCGCAAAGGCCGTCACCGCACAGACGGCCGTCATGATCCATATTATCACGGCTGTCTGCAGCCGCAAAAACCAACGCTTACCCATTTTTCTTCCTCCCGTCTTTCTGCCGGCCCATTCAGTATGCGAGAAAGCGGGGCACGAAACCGCGCTAAAATATCTCTTTGCTTCCACCGGCCCGGGAAGTCCCCGTCTGCGGGCCGGTCCCGGTCAAAGAGAAAATTTGACATATTGATCTGCCTCACATCAATATTATCGTGTCCCTGGGGCAAAAAAATAGCATGGCAAATTCTGCGAAAAAAAGCCGGGACCTGACAGCAAGTCAGGTCCCGGACGGGTATTTATGGATTTTTTCGCGGTCAGGCTGCGGCGGGCGTTCCCTTTTTGTGGGCCAAGGTCTGGAACACATAGATACCCGCCACCACGACCAGGCCCACCACGTCGCTGACGGTGCCCGGGTAAATCAGGAACAGGCCCGCCGCCAGCGCGATGATCCGCAGCGCCCAGGGCACGTTCCCCTTGAAGTAGCCCTCCAGGCCCACGCCCAGGGCCAGGATGCCCAGGATGGAGGTGATCGCCACCTGGACCACTTCAAACGCGGTGGTGTCCACCAGCACCATGGCCGGGTTCATAGCCAGGATATAGGGCACCACAAAGGCGGCGATAGCCAGCTTTGTGGCGTTGAGGGCCGTCTTCATGGGCGGCGCCTTGGCGATGGCGGAGCCGGCGTAGGCCGCCAGGGCCACCGGCGGGGTGATGTCCGCCACGATGCCGAAGTAGAACACGAAGAAGTGGGCCGCCATCTGGGGGATGCCCAGCTGGATCAGGATGGGGGCGCAGGTGGATGCCATGATGCAATAGTTGGCGGTGGTGGGCACGCCCATGCCCAGCACGATGCAGCACAGCATGGTGAGAAACAGCGCGATGATGATATGCCCGCCGGACACGGATACGATGGCGGTGATCAGCTTGGAGGCCAGGCCGGTCATGTTGATGCACCCGGCGATGACGCCCGCCATGCCGCAGGCCGCGGCCACGGTGATGCAGCTCTTGGCGCCGGCGGCCAGCGCGTCAAAGAAGATGAGCGGCGTCATGCGGTGCTCTTTGTTGAAAAGGCTTACCGCCACGGCCGCCACGATGGACACCGCCGCAGAGAAGGCCATGGTCCGGCTGCCGCTGGAGACCAGATACACCAGTATCACCAGGGGCAGCAGCAGGTATATCTTGCCGATCAGGTGGCTGAACTTGGGCAGCTCGTCCCTGGGGATGCCCTTCAGGCCCAGCTTCCGGGCCTCCAGATGTACGCAGATGAAGATGCCCAGGAAATACAGCACCGCGGGCAGGATCGCCCGGACGATGATATTGGAATAGGGCACGCCCACATATTCCGCCATCAGGAAGGCCGCCGCGCCCATGATGGGGGGCATGATCTGCCCGCCGGTGGAGGCGGCTGCCTCCACGGCCCCGGCAAACTCCGGCTTATAGCCGGTCTTTTTCATCATGGGGATGGTGACGGAACCGGTGGTGACCGTGTTGCCCACGGAGGAGCCGGACACCATGCCGCACAAAGCGGAGGAGATGACCGCCACCTTGGCCGGACCGCCGGAGGAGGAGCCCGCCACACAGTTTGCCAGGTTGATGAAGAAATCGCTGATGCCGGTCCGCTCCAGGAAGGCGCCGAAGATGATGAACACCACGATGAACTTGGCGCAGACCTGAACAGGGGTGGTGAGCACGCCGGTGGTCTGGTAAAACAGCCCGATGGTCACCTGCCGTACGGCCTTTGCCGCGACCATGCCCCGGTTGAAAAGGTAATAGTACAGCGCGTAGATCAAAAACGCCCCTGCCACGCACAGGATGGGCAGACCCACGCTCCGGCGGCACAGCTCCACCACCGACAGCACGCCGATGATGCCGATGGCGATCTCATAGGACTTGATATTCATCACGCCCAGCCGGACCGTGAGGCTCTGGGCGTTGGCCACCACATAGAAAAACGCGCCCGCGCCCAGGATCATGATGACCCAATCGTACCAGGGCATGTGGTTGACCTTCTGGGGTCCCTTCTTCATCGGGAAGGTGAGATAGCCGATGACGATGATGCAGCCCAAAAAGGAGGGGTAGCGCACCAAGTCCAGCCAGGTGGCAAACAGCGTCACATAGATGGAGAACAGGGAAAAGGCAGCCAGCACGGCGTTCACGGCCCATTTCTGCCAGCCCTCCCAGACCCGGGTGTTGGACTCCCGGTCATATTTTTTCATGACCTCGTCCACCGCGGCCTGGTCGAACATGTGCTCGTCGGCCCGGTGCTCAGCGATCTCCTCCTGCAGCTCCTGCTTTTTTTCTTTGTCCATGGGGGTCACCTCCGTGGTTTTGGTATACCAGGCATAGAGGCCATATGGGCTGCTATGGAGATCATAGCTGTCCATGCGGCGTCTATCCCCTGTAATCGGCAAGGGAGTGCCGCTTGGAAAAGCGGCACTCCCGCCTGGTTGATGGGCCGTCAGGTCTTACTCAGCGACCTCGACCTCGATGTCGTGCTCGGCATAGTACTTGGCAGCGCCCGCAGCGAAGGGAGCGGCCATGCCCTCGGTGGCAAAGTTCAGATCCAGCTCAGCGCCCTTGGCGTGCAGCTCGGTGATGGCCTCGGCGTTGTCGAAGATGGTGGACACGATGGTGTAAGCGGTATCCTCGTCGATGTCCGCCCGGGCGATCAGGGTCGCCTTGGTGGTGATGGTGGTGCAGTCCTCGTCAAAGCCGCTGTAGGTGCCGGCGGGGATGGTATAGGAAGCGTACCAGGGGGCGTCGGCCAGCAATTTCTCCATGTGCTCCTCGTCGATGGAGACCAGATACACATCCTTGGAGGCAGCCAAGTCGGTGATGGCGGGAGTGGGTGCGCCGGCAGTCTGCACGGCCACGTCGATCTTGCCGTCCTTCAGGCTCTCGGCGGAGTCAGCGAAGGACTGGTACACGGGGGTGATGTCGTCCAGCGTCATGCCGTAGGCGTTCAGGATGTCCACGGTGTTGTAGTAGGTGCCGGAGCCCACGTCGCCCACGCACACGCTCTTGCCCTTCATGTCCTCCACGGACTTGATGTCGGGGTCGCAGGTGACCAGCTGCACAGTCTCGGCGTACAGGGCGCCCAGCACCACGAAGGACTGGACAGCGCCGGTCTCCTCATAGGAGTTGGTGCCGTTGTAGGCATAGCCCAGCACATCGGACTGGACGGTAGCCAGATCGTACAGGCCCTGGTCGATGCCGGTGATGTTGGCCGCGGAGCCGCCGGTCTCGTTGACGGTGATGTCCAGGCCGGTCTCCTGCTTCAGATACGTGGCAAGCACGCCGCCGAAGGCGTAGTAGGTGCCGGCGGAGCCGCCGGTGCCCATGGACAGGCTGCCGGCAGCGGCGGGAGCCGCAGCGGCGTCCTCGTCGGAAGCTTCTTCCTCAGCGGGAGCTTCGGCGGCCTCCTCCTCGGCGGGGGCTTCTTCCTCGGCGGGGGCCTCGGTGGCCTCCTCCTTGGCGGGAGCTTCCTCCGTCTTGGAGCCGCCGCAGGCCGTCAGGCTCATGACCATCAGCAGCGCAAGAAGCAGTGCAAGAAACTTTTTCATGGTTTCGTCCTCCAATGCGATCATTTCTTTGCAAAATTTGGTTTTCGATTCTGCAAGATATTGCTATTATACCTGCCCCACTTTAAAATATCAAGCGCAAAATGAAAGTTTCCGTGTCGAAACTTTCAGAATCATGACAATTATCCAGTTCTTCCCGAACATGCCGCCGAATTTTTGGCGATCTGTACAAACCCCCGCGCCGTCCGCAGCCGGCGGCGGCCCCGGCGCGTTTGCATTGACTTTTCCCCGGCTGGGACTATAATAAAATGTATTAAATACATAAAAAAGGAGCCATGACGATGACTTACAGCGAAGTTCTGGCCGCCGCCCGGGGGCAGGTCGGCCCGTTTTGCAAGGCCTGCCCGGTCTGCGACGGCAGGGCCTGCGGCAACACCATCCCCGGTCCCGGCTGCAAGGGGCCCAACAACACCGCCGCCCGCAACTATACCAAGTGGCAGGATGTGCTGCTGAACATGGACACTCTCTGCGAAAACTGCCCTGTGGATGTCTCCTACCGGCTGTTCGGCTGGGACTTCAAGGCCCCCATTTTCATCGCGCCTCTGGGCGGATTGAAGCTCCATTACGGCGAGAAGTATGACGATTTCGCCTACAACAGCATCCTGGTCCCCGCCGCGGCGGAGTACGGCGTGGCCGCTTTCACCGGCGACGGCATGGACCCGGAGATCATGAAAAGCTCCGTCCGGGACATGGAGAAGGTCCAGGGCATCGGCGTGCCCACCATCAAGCCCTGGAACAAGGAGGCCGTGTTCGAGAAGCTGGACATCCTGAACGCCAAGGGCGTCTACGCCGCGGCCATGGACGTGGACGGGGCGGGCCTGCCCTTTTTGAAGCAGTATAACCCCAACGCGGGCAGCAAGTCCGTCCCGGAGCTGAAGGAGATCACCGCCTACGCGAAAATGCCCTTCATCGTGAAGGGGATCATGACGCCCCGGGGCGCGGAGAAAGCCATCGAGGGCGGCGCGGCGGCCATCGTGGTGTCCAACCACGGCGGCCGGGTGCTGGGGGGCGTGCCCGCCACGGCGGAGGTGCTGCCCGCCATCGCCAAGGCGGTAGCCGGCCGGGTCCCGGTGCTGGTGGACGGCGGCATCCGCACGGGGGTGGACGTGTTCCGGGCCCTGGCACTGGGGGCGGACGCGGTGCTGATCGGCCGGCCGGTGGTGCCCTTTGTCTACGCCGCCGGCGCGGAGGGGCTGAAGCTCTGCCTGGACAAGATCGTAGCGGAGCTGAAAGACGCCATGACCATGTGCGGGACCCCCACCCTAGCCGACATCGGCATAGAAAATGTGACAATATTTTAAGCATTAACGACAATGAATACCGCCCGCCGGGTTTTCCGGCGGGCGGTATTCATTGTCGCTCAAAGCAGCTCCTTCAGCCGCAGGCTGGCGGCATAGAGCTCGTTTTTGCTGTAGGTATTGGCCTCGCCGGCCAGCACGGCTTTGATGGCGTCCTTGGGCCGGCAGCCGTCCCGGACCATGGCGTCCACCAGCAGGGCCTCGGCGGAGACCACGTGCTCCTGCCGGGGGGCCAGAAAGTCCTCCGCCAGCTCCGCCACCAGGCAGAACTCGCCCTTTTCATAGTTTCCCTTTGCCAGCAGCTGGTCCCGGACCTCCGCCGGCGCGCCCCGGAAGGCGGCCTCGTGGAGCTTTGTCAGGTCGTTGCAAAGACACATCCGGCAGGACGGGACCTCCCGGACGAAGTACTCCACCGTATCCATGACCCGCTTGGGGGACTCGTAAAACACATAGGTCCGCACGCTGCCCCGGCGCATCTGGTCCAGCAGCCGGCCCCGGTCCGCGTTCTCCCGGGGGAAGAAGCCCCGGAACACGAACGCGCTCAGGTCGAACCCGCTGACGGACAGGGCCGTCACCGCCGCACAGGGCCCCGGCACGCCTACCACCTTCACGCCCTCCGCCACCGCGGAGCGGATCAGCTCGTTGCCCGGGTCGGAGATACAGGGGGTGCCCGCGTCGGTGATCACCGCCACGCTCTGGCCGGCTTTCAGAAGGTCGATGAAATACCGGGCCTTTCCGTGCTCGTTGAACTTGTGGTTGCTTACCAGCTTATTGCGGATGCCCAGCTTGTTCAAAAGCACCACGCTCCGGCGGGTGTCCTCGGCGGCGATCACGTCCGCCCGCTCCAGGATATCCGCGCCCCGTGGGGACATATCCCGGGCGTTGCCGATGGGCGTGGCTACGATGAACAGGACCCCGCAGCCGTTTTCCGTTTGCATATTGTCCATAAAACGCTCCTCGTCGGGCGGCTGTCCGTTTTATGGGGCAGCCGTTCGGGTATCCTTCTGTCAGATAAAGCAGAAAGGATGGTATAGCTCATGTCCAGGAAAAAGAAGATACTCGATCATGTGGTGTTCTGGGGGGTGCTGTGTCTGGCGTTCACGGCGGAGGGCTGGATGGACCTGATCTGCCGCGTGGTATTTTAACCGTACAGCTCCGCCAGGGTCAGCAGATGCCGGCGCATCTCCTCCGCTACGGCGGCCGGGGCCAGGATACGGGCCCGGGTGCCGAAGCCGCTGAGCCAGCCGAAAAACTGCACGTTCACCGCCACGTTCACCGTGACGGAAAAATGTCCCTGGTCCAAGGGCACCAAGCTCACGTCCTGGCCGAACTGGTCTATGACCGGTCCGGCCAGATCGTTTTCAAAAGCCAGCCGCACCGGCTGCACGTCCCCGGAGAACATTCCGAAGTGGGTGTTGGAGTAGGCGGCCATGTCGAACTTCGCGAAGACCCCGGCTCCCTGCCGGGGCCGGTCCGTCTGGGCGATGGAGGCCATCTTGTCCACCCGGTAATGCTTGATGGCGCCCGCGTCGTGGTCGTAGGCCACCAGATAATAATTCTCGTCGTCCCACATCAGGGCCCAGGGGCTCACCTCGTACCGGGCCCCGTCCCGCCGCCAGACGCGCTTTTTGTCCACGCTCCAGGCAAAGTATCGGAAGGTGACGGACCGGTCGGAGCCGATGGCGGCGTGGATCTCGTCCACATTATAATAGATGGACTCGTTCATGGTCTTGATCCGGCCCCGGACGTAGACCTGCCGGTTCAACTCCCGGGCCTGATGCTCGCTTGCCAGGCCCTCCAGCTTGCCGATCAGCTCCAGGGATTTTTTCTCGGTGATGAACCGGGAGGACTGGACGCTGTCCACCAGCAGCTTCAGCTCCGGCATCTGAAATTCCCGCTCTCCGATGAAATACCCGGTGGCGGAGCCCACCCGCACGGTCTGCACGTCCAGTCCGAACAGCCGCAGGGCCTCCATGTCGTCATAGACGCTCTTGCGCTCGGCGGCGATGTCCTGCCGGGCCAGGTAGTCGATCATCTGGGCCACCGTCACCGGGTGCTCCTCGTCGGACCGGCGCAGCAGATACCGGCACAAATACAGGAGCTTCAATTTTTGATTGGCTGTCCTTGCCATAGCCGTCACCTCAAAGGGAAGCCTGTTCCGTGGCCGGGCGGATGTCCCAGCCCAAAAACGCGGACCCCAGACGGGCGAACCGCTCTGCGCCGCCGGTGCATACGAACTGCCGTCGGCCCGCCGCCCTCTCGTCGCCCAGGGCGTCCCGCTCCTCCAATTCCTTCAGCAGCGCGCCCACGCTGGCCGCGCCGGAGTCGATGAGGGCGATGTCCGGCCCCAGGGCCCGGCGGATAGCCGGCCGGATGATGGGATAGTGGGTGCAGCCCAGCACCACCGTGTCCACCCCCGCCGCCAGCAGCGGCGCGCAGTATGTCTTTACCGCCTCCGCCAGCTCCGGGTCCTCCGCGTCCGTCCGGCCGCTCTCCACCAGCGGCACCAGTCCGGGGCAGGCCACCGCCCTCACCGCAGCCGCCGGGGCCAGCCGCCCCACCGCCGCCTCATAGGCCCCGCTGGCTACCGTGGCGGCCGTAGCCAGCACGCCGATCCGGCCTGTCTCCGTCACGGACACGGCCGCGGCCGCGGCGGGCTCGATGACCCCCACCACCGGCAGGTCCCCCGCCTGGGAGCGCATAACGTCCATGGCGTTGGCGGTGGAGGTGTTGCAGGCCACCAGCAGGGCTTTCACGTCCCGGCTCTGCAAAAACCGCACGTTTTGCCGGGACAGGGCCTGGATCTGCTCTTTGGTCCTGTCCCCGTAGGGGGCGTTTTTCGTGTCGCCCAGGTATACGAAGCTCTCCTGGGGCGCGGCCCGGACCAGGGCCCGCACGGCGGTGAGGCCCCCCAGGCCGGAGTCGAAAATACCGATGGGTCTTGTGTCCATAGATTCGATCCTTTCAAATCGTGCTTGACGCGGGCCCCGCCCTGCCCTAAAATAATGACAAAACCACGGGAGGCGCGGTATGAAAAAAACGATCGGCGTCATCGGCGGCATGGGCCCGGCGGCCACCTGCGACCTGATGGAAAAGCTGGTGGCTCTCACCAGGGCGTCCCGGGACCAGGAGCACCTGCATGTGATCGCGGACAGCAACACCGCCATCCCGGATCGGACCGCCGCCATCCTCCACGGGGGCGCGGACCCCACGCCGGAGCTGGTAAAGACCGCCCGGCGGCTGGAGGCGGCGGGAGCGGAGATCCTCATCATGCCCTGCAACACCGCCCACTTCTATTATGACGCGGTGGCCGCGTCCGTTTCCGTGCCGGTGCTGCATATGCCCCGGGAGGCCGCGGCCGCGCTGAAGGCCGCCGGCGTGGGGTGCGCGGGGGTGCTGGCAACGGACGGCGCCGTCCAAAGCGGGGTCTACGAAAAGGCGCTTTCCCAGGCGGGCGTCCGGGCCGTGTACCCCTCGCCCCCCATGCAGGAGCAGGTCATGCGCCTTATCTACCAGGGCGTGAAAGCCCGGTCCGTGCCCCTGGGGGACATCCCGGTCCGGGACATTTTGCGGGACCTGCGGGACCGGGGCGCGGAAAAATTCGTGCTGGCCTGCACGGAGCTTCCCCTGGCCTTTTCGGAGCTGGGCCTGCTGGCGGACTGTCTGGACGCCACCCGGGCCCTGGCCCTGGCGGCGGTGCGGGCCGCCGGCGGGGAGCCGGCCGCGGCCGACCCCTGGTAACGGAGAAAGTATACCATACGCGGAGCTTTTCCGCAACCGCGTCTGTCCCATGAATGGGACAACGGATAACGGGAGGATAAAGAAATATGTATCTTTTGGGATTCATCGGCACGGGAAATATGGGCGGCGCGCTGGCCAGGGCCGCGGCGGTCAACACCGACCCGAAGCAGATCCTTTTAGCCAACCGCACGGCGGACAAGGCGGTGGCTCTGGCGGCGGAGCTGGGGGCCGTGCCTGCCACGGCGGAGACAGTGGCCGCCGCCGCCAAATATGTCTTTCTGGGGGTGAAGCCCAAGGACATGGCCGCCTGCCTGGCCCAGATCGCCCCGGTCCTGGCGGCCCGGCAGGACCGGTTCGTGCTGGTCTCCATCGCCGCGGGGCTGGACACCGCCGCCATCCGGACCATGGCCGGCGCCGAGCACCCGGTGATACGGTTGTGCCCCAACATGCCCGTGGCGGCGGGCAAGGGGCTGATCGCCTGGTGCGCCAGGGATATCGAGCAGTCGGAGGCGGACGAGCTCATCGCCGCGCTGGCGGGGGCCGGGCTCTGGGACGCCTGCCCGGAGGATCAGATGGACATCGCCGGCACCATCGGCGGGTGCGCCCCGGCCTTTGCCGATATGTTCATCGAGGCATTGGCGGACGGGGCGGTGGCCTGCGGGATGTCCCGGGCCCGGGCGCTCCTGTACGCCGCAGCGGCGGTGGAGGGAGCCGGGGCCCTGGCCCGGCTGGACGGCCGGCACCCCGGCGCGCTGAAGGACGCGGTCTGCTCTCCCGGCGGCACCACCATCCAGGGGGTCCTGACGCTGGAACGGTCCGCCTTCCGGGCGGCCGCCGCCGACGCCGTCATCGCCGCTGTGGAGAAGACCAGAAGCCTGAAATGAACGTATACGACTTTGACAAGACCATCTACCCCACGGACAGCACCGCCCAGTTTTACCTCTGGTGTCTGCGGCGGTACCCGGCCGCCTGGCTCACCCTGCCCTGCACCGGCTGGGCCTTTTTCTGCCTGGGGCTGAAAATAAAGCCCAAGACCCGGTGCAAGCAGATCTTCTACCGCTTTTTGCGCCATGTGCCCGCCGCCGCGCCGGAGACCTTCTGGCGGGAGCACATCGGGGACGTCCGCCCCTGGTACCTGGCCCAGAAACGGCCGGACGACCTGGTGATATCCGCCTCGCCGGAATTTCTTCTGCGGCCGGTATCGAAGGCGCTGGGCTTCACCCTGATGGCCTCCCCCGTGGACCAGGCCACCGGCGTCTATAAGGGGGAGAACTGCCACGGCCAGGAGAAGGTCCGTCGGTACCGGCAGCGGTACGGCGATACGCCCATCGAGGGCTTCTGGTCCGACTCCCGGTCCGACGACCCCATGGCCCGGCTGGCGGAGCGGGCCTGGCTGGTGAAAAAGGATAAAATGACGCCCTGGTGAGGGCGTCGTTTTCCATATCTGGTGGCTTCGGATTTACATAATCCATACCGCTTGTAGAAGTGCATAAAAAATGGTTGAAAAATGGAAAAAGCTCTGATTATCTGTCAATTGAAAACTTGTCCGGCGGCGTAGTAGAATGGATCATCGAAGGCCGATGGCCGTTGGAGGTGGGTTTCCCATGCGACTGCTGGAGGAGCGTATCCTGCGGGACGGGAAGGTGCGCGCCGGGGGGATCCTGAAGGTAGACGGCTTCCTGAACCACCAGATGGACGTGGAGCTGTTCGCCCAGCTCGCCAAGGCCTGGCACGCCGCGTTCCGGGACGACGGCGTAAACAAAATACTGACTATCGAGGCATCCGGCATCGGGTTAGCATGCATTGCGGCCCAGGAGTTCGGATGCCCTGTTTTATTCGCTAAAAAGACAAAGACGAAAAACATCGACGGCTCGGTCTACACCACCCGGGTGCAGAGCTACACCCACGGCAACATATATGACGTGATCGTGGCGAAGGAATACCTTCTGCCCACGGACCGGGTGCTGCTGATCGACGACTTCTTGGCAAACGGCGCGGCGCTGGAGGGCCTGTGCGACCTGGTGCGCCAGGCGGGCGCCACCCTGGTGGGCGCGGGCATCGCGGTGGAGAAGGCGTTCCAGCCCGGCGGGGCCCGTCTGCGGGCCAGCGGTCTGCGCATCGAGTCCCTGGCCCGGATCGAGTCCATGTCCGACGACGGCCTTACCTTTATAAATTAACGGACTGTCCCGCTGTGCGGGCCGCCCGTTTATTTATTTCCAGAAAAACTATTTTTTTAGGAGGCAACAAATGAAAAAGCTCTTTTCCCTGCTCCTGGCCCTGTGCCTGGTCCTGAGCCTGGGCGTCTGCGCCCTGGCTGACGAAGGCGGCATCGCCCCCGAGGACCTGAAGATCGGTATGGTCTGCATAGGCGACAACAACTCCGGTTACGACATCGCCCACATCACCGGTCTTGAGAAGGCCATGGATGCTCTGGGCGTGCCCGCCGAGAACGTCACCTACAAGTACAACGTTGGCGAGAACGAAGAGGCCGCCGACGCCTGCTATGACCTGGCCGACAACGGCTGCCAGATCATCTTCACCGACTCCTACGGCCATCAGACCTACACCCAGCAGGTAGCCAGCGAGTACCCTGAGCTGACCTTCTGCGCCATGACCGGCGACATGGCTGCCGCCTCCGGCCTGACGAACCTGAAAAACGCCTTCAACCACACCTTCGAGTCCCGCTACGTGTCCGGCGTGGTGGCCGGCATGAAGCTGGCCGAGCTCATTGCCAACGACGAGCTGGCCGACGAGAACTATGACGCCGACGGCAACGTAAAGATCGGCTACGTGGGCGCCTATCCCTACGCCGAGGTGGTCAGCGGCTACACCGCCTTCTATCTGGGCATCCGCTCCATCGTGGAGAACGTGCACATGGACGTGCGCTACACCAACTCCTGGTTCGATCCCACCGGCGAGGGCAGCGCGGCCAACTCCCTGATGGCCGACGGCTGCGTCATCATCAGCCAGCACGCCGACTCCACCGGCGCTCCCTCCGAGGTCCAGGCCTATCATGAGGCCGGCCACACCGTGTTCTGTGTGGGCTACAACATCAGCATGCTGGAGGTGGCCCCCGACGTGGCTCTGACCTCCGCCGGCAACGACTGGTCCGTGTACTACACCTTCGCCCTGCAGAGCATGATCGACGGCACTGAGATCCCCACCGACTGGTCCGAGGGCTACAACGAGGGCGCCAACTACATCTTCCCCCTGGGCGACGCCTGCGCCGAGGGCACCGCTGAGAAGGTCGAGGAGGTAGAGGCCGGCCTGACCGACGGCAGCCTGCAGGTGTTCGACTGCTCCACCTTCACCGTGGACGGCGAGAACCCCACCAGCTTCCTGGCTCTTGGCGACGAGGGCGAGGCCATCCGGGACGGCGTGTTCTATGAGTCCGATCCCGAGCTGCGCTCCGCTCCTTACTTCTCCCTGCGCATCGACGGCATCACCGAGCTCACCACCGAGGAGTAAATCGTTTCTTCGCAAGGCGCCGCCCCTTTCCAGAGCGGCGCCTTGTTTTTCCCTCACAGCTTACCAAGGAGGTTTTTCCATGGCAGAGGAATTCGCCGTCCGGATGGTGAACATCACCAAGACCTTCGGTCATGTGACGGCCAACGACAAGGTGTATCTGGAGCTTCGCAAGGGCGAGATCCTTTCCCTGCTGGGCGAGAACGGCAGCGGCAAGACCACCCTGATGAATATGCTCTCCGGCATCTATTTTCCCGACAGCGGGCAGATCTATATCGACGGCCGGGAGGTGACCATCGCCTCCCCCCACGACGCATACCGGCTGGGCATCGGCATGGTGCACCAGCATTTCAAGCTGGTGGACGTGCTGACCGCGGCGGAGAACATCGCCCTGGGCCTGCCCGGCGGCGCGGTGGTGGACCGCAAGGCCATCGCCGCCCGGGTCCGCCAGATATGCGACCGCTACGGCTTCGATGTGGACCCGGATAAGAAGATCTACGATATGTCCGTATCGGAAAAGCAGACGCTGGAGATCGTCAAGACCCTGTACCGGGGCGCGGAGATCCTGATCCTGGACGAGCCCACCGCAGTGCTGACCCCCCAGGAGACGGAAAAGCTCTTCGCGGTCATGCGCAACATGCGCGCCGACGGCAAGAGCATCATCATCATCACCCACAAGCTGAACGAGGTGCTGGAGATATCCGACCGAGTGACGGTGCTGCGTAAGGGGGAATACATCGGTGACATGGACACCGCCAAGGCGGACGTCCGGGCCCTGACGGACATGATGGTGGGCCGGACCGTGACGCTGAACATCCAGCGGGACGCGCCGGCAGACCCCCAGCGGCGTCTGGAGATACGGAACCTGACCGTCAAGGACAAAGACGGGGTCACCCGCTTGGACGACATCAACCTGGACGTGTACGCCGGGGAGATACTGGGAGTGGCCGGGGTATCCGGCTGCGGCCAGAAGGAGCTTTTGGAGGCCATCGCAGGCCTGCAGCCGGCGGTGAGCGGCTCCAGCATCAAGTACCGGCCCACCGGGCCGGAGGGCCCGGCGGAGGAGATGCTGGGGCTGGGGCCCCGGGCGGTCAGCGACCGGGGCATCCGGCTGGCCTTCGTGCCGGAGGACCGGCTGGGCATGGGCCTGGTAGCCAGCATGAACATCGCCGGCAACATGATGCTGAAGGAATACCGCTCCGGCAAGTCCCCTCTGGTGGAGCGGCGGCGGCCCTATGACATGGCCCGGGACATCGTCCGGGAGCTGGAGGTGGTGACCCCCAGCATCGAAACGCCGGTGCGCCGGCTGTCCGGCGGCAACGTGCAGAAGGTGCTGGTGGGCCGTGAGATCGCCATGCACCCCACGGTGCTGATGAGCGCCTACGCGGTCCGGGGCCTGGACATCAACACCTCCTACACCATTTACCGGCTCTTGAACGAGCAGAAAAAGGCCGGCGTAGCGGTCATCTACGTGGGCGAGGACCTGGACGTGCTGTTGCAGCTGTGTGACCGGATCGCGGTGCTGTGCGGCGGCCGGCTCAACGACATCGTGGACGGCCGGACCGCCACCAAGGAGCAGGTAGGCTATCTCATGACAAACTTGAACAAGGAGGCCGGCGTATGAACAACCACGAACCTCTCATCCATATCGCCCGGCGGGACGGCCTGGTCTGGTGGCGGGCCTGGTGCGTGCGGCTCGTGAGCCTGATCCTGGCCCTGCTGGTGAGCGCGCTGTTCATCTACTCCATCACGAAGCTGAACCCGGCGAAGGTATACGCGGCCATGTGGGAGGGGGCCTTCGGCTCCGCCCGCCGGGCCTGGATCACCGCCCGGGACGCGTCCATCCTGCTGTGCATCGGCGTGGGGCTGGCCCCGGCGTTCATGATGCGGTTCTGGAACGTGGGCGCGGAGGGCCAGATGCTGATGGGCGGCTGCGCCACGGCGGCGGTGCTCATCTATTGCGGCGGGGCCCTGTCCACTTTCCAGCTCCTTCTGCTCAGCGCGGTAGTCAGCGTCGCCGCCGGGGCGGTATGGGGCGTGATCCCGGCGTTTTTCAAGGCCCGCTGGAACACCAACGAGACCCTGTTCACCCTGATGATGAACTACATTGCCATCCAGATCACCTGTTTTCTGGTGGCGTTGTGGGAAAACCCCAAGGGCTCCAACTCCGTTGGCGTCATCAACCAGCAGACCCAGGCCGGGTGGCTGCCCGCGCTGTTCGGCAAGCAGTATCTGCTGAACGTAGTCATCGTGCTGGCCCTGACCGTGGCTATGTACCTGTACCTGAAATATACCAAGCACGGCTATGAGATCTCCGTGGTGGGCGAGAGCGAGAACACGGCCCGGTACGCGGGCATCTCGGTCAAGCGGGTGATCGTGCGCACCATGGCCCTGTCCGGGGCGGTGTGCGGGCTTTCCGGCTTCATCGCCGTGGCGGGCGCCAGCCACACCATCTCCACCAGCACCGCCGGCGGCCGGGGCTTCACCGCCATCATCGTGGCCTGGATGGCGAAGTTCAACACCTTCGTCATGATCGTGATCGCGCTGCTGCTGGTCTTTCTGGAAAAGGGGGCCGTCCAGATCGCCTCCCAGTTCCACCTGAACGACTACGCCTCCGACGTAGTAACGGGCATCATCCTGTTTTTCCTGCTGGGCAGCGAGTTTTTCATCCAATATACCGTCCGTTTCCGCTCACACAGCCAGAAAAATGAGGAGGTGGAGGCATGACACAGCTCGTTTCTCTGCTCACCAACGCCATCGTGTTCGGCACGGTGATCCTCTACGGCGCCCTGGGCGAGATCGTCACGGAGAAGTCCGGCAACCTGAACCTGGGCGTGCCCGGCATCATGTACCTGGGGGGCATCGCCGGGCTTGCGGCGGCGTTTTTCTATGAGATGCACGCGGCGGCGCCTATCGGCTGGGTGGGCCTTGTGATCAGCTTCCTGGCGGCGGTGGCGGCCTCCATGCTGGGCGGGCTCGTTTACGCCTTTTTGACTATCACCCTGCGGGCCAACCAGAACGTGACGGGCCTGACGCTCACCATCTTCGGGGCGGGCCTTGCCAACCTGTTCGGCGGCAGCCTGAACGCCCTGGCCGGCGGCGTGGGCCAGATCAGCGTGGCGGTCACCAGCCGGGCCTACCGGGCCTACTCCCACACCCTGTCGGGGCTGGGCTGGGTCGGACAGCTTCTGTTCTCCTTCGGCTTCATGGCCTACCTTGCCATTGCGCTGGCCCTGCTGGCAAACTGGTTTTTGAACCGCTCCCGGGTGGGGCTGAACCTGCGGGCCGTGGGCGAGGACCCGGCCACCGCCGACGCGGCCGGCGTCAACGTGACCCGGTACAAGTACCTGGCTACCTGCGTGGGCGCGGGCGTCTCCGGCCTGGGCGGACTGTACTACGCCATGGACTACATCAAGGGCACCTGGTCCACCGACGGCACCATCGAGGCGTTGGGCTGGCTGGCGGTGGCTCTGGTGATCTTCGCCACCTGGCGGCCCGCCCGGGCCATCTGGTCGGCATATCTGTTCGGGGTGCTCTACTGGGCCTATAACTACATCTCCGGCCTGAGCCGGGCCAGCATCGAGCTTTTCAAGATGCTGCCGTACATCGTCACCATCCTGGTGCTGGTGGCGGTGAGCCTGCGCCGGTCCAAGGAGGCCCAGCCTCCCAAGAGCCTGGGCCTGAGCTATTTCCGCGAGGAACGATGATGCGGTACGAACACATCTTTTTCGACCTGGACGGGACCCTGACGGATCCCGCCCTTGGCATTACCAACGCCATTATCTACGCCCGGAAAAAGTGGGGGCTTGACCCGGGACGGAATGAGGATTATTATAAGTTCATCGGCCCTCCCATGCCCAAAAGCTATGAGCAGTTCTGGGGCATGGACCATGATACGGCGGTCCGGTTCCTGGCAACCTACCGGGAGTATTTCGGGACGGTGGGCCTGTTTGAAAACCAGGTCTATCCCGGCATCCCGGAGCTGCTCCGGGACCTGCGCGCCGCCGGATGCCGGCTCTATATGGCCACCACCAAGCCCACGGGCTTTTCCACGCAGATCGCGGAAAAGTTCGGGCTGCTTCCCTGGTTCGAGATCATCTCCGGCAGCCAGCCCAGCGGTGACAACACCAAAGAGGACGTGATCCGCTTCGCGGAAAAGACCTGCCGCGTGGACATGGCGAAGGCCGTGATGGTGGGCGACCGGCTGTACGACGTGGAGGGAGCCCATGCGTGCGCCATCCCCTGCGTGGGGGTGTGCTACGGCTATGGCGGCCGGGAGGAGCTGGCCGCCGCCGGGGCGGACTATATCGCTGATACCGTGGAGGACCTGCGCGCGCTGCTGCTGGCCTGATACGGAGCTTTGGCCGAGAACCCTGACAGACCGCGGCGAGGGATGTTTTTGCGAGGCGAGGAAGGCGGCGCGGGGAATACTTTGTGTATTGCCAAGCCGCCTGACGAAGCACCACAGACCGCGGCGAGGGATGTTTTCGCGAGGCGAGGAAGACGGCGCGGGGAATACTTTGTGTATTGCCAAGCCGTCTGACGAAGCATCGCGGAAACAGACCCGCCGCAGAAAGGAAGTGAGACGATGGACGCTGGTAACAGTACCGGCACAAAACGAGGCCGAAGGCGGCGGGCGTCCATCGCCCGCTAGTATCTGTCGGCCTTTTTGTGCCTTCCGAATACCCAAAAAGGAGGAAGGACGACAATGGCTGAGCATACCTTGAAGCTGGAGGACACCGTTGTCGCTCTGGCGGAGCAAAAAAAATATCCCGCGCTGCGGGACGTACTGGTTACCATGAACCCGGCGGACGCGGCCGCGCTGTTCGACGAGCTGGACGAGCACCTTCTGCCGCTTTTATTCCGGCTGCTGCCCAAGGACGAGGCGGCGGAGACCTTCGTGGAGATGGACCCGGACAGCCAGGAGCTGCTGATCCGGGGCTTTTCCGACAGCGAGCTGAAGGAGGTCGTGGACGAGCTTTACGTGGACGACGCGGTGGATCTGGTGGAGGAGATGCCCGCCAACGTGGTCCGGCGCATCTTGAAGCAGGCGGACCCGGAGACCCGGCGGCTCATCAACAACATCCTCAAGTACCCGGACGACTCCGCCGGGTCCATGATGACTACGGAATATGTGGACCTGCTGCCCACCATGACCGTGGCCGACGCCATCAAGCGCATCCGCCGCACCGGTACGGACAAGGAGACCATCAACATCTGCTATGTCATCGACGACGGCCGGCACCTGCTGGGCACGGTCTCCATCCGCACTCTGATCCTGTCGGAAGAGGACGAGGTCGTTTCCGACGTGATGGAGGACAACGTGATCTCCGTGGGCACCCTGGCGGACCAGGAGGACGCCACGGCCATGTTCTCCAAGTACGACCTGACGGTGCTGCCGGTGGTGGACAACGAGACCCGCCTGGTGGGCATCATCACCGTTGACGACGCCCTGGACGTGCTGGAGACGGAGACCACCGAGGACATCGAGATCATGGGCGGCGTCACGCCCACCGACAAGCCCTACCTGAAGACCTCCGTCTGGGAGACCTTCAAGGCCCGGTTCCCCTGGCTGCTGCTTTTGATGATCTCCGCCACCTTCACCGGGCAGATCATCGCCAGCTTTGAAAACGCCCTGGCGGCGGCCACGGTGCTGACGGCCTATATCCCCATGTTGATGGACACCGGCGGCAACTCCGGTTCCCAGGCCAGCGTCACCGTCATCCGGGGCATCAGCCTGAACGACATCGAGTTTTCCGATTTCTTCCGGGTGGTCTGGAAGGAGATCCGGGTGGCGGTGGTCTGCGGCGCGGCCCTGGCGGCGGTGAACTTCGTGAAGCTGCTGTTGGTGGACGGGATGCTCTTTCACAACGCGGCCGTCACCGTGCCGGTGGCGGCGGTGATCAGCCTGACTATGATCTGCACCATCCTGTGCGCCAAGCTGGTGGGCTGCACGCTGCCCATGCTGGCGGAGAAGATGGGCTTCGACCCGGCGGTGATGAGCTCGCCGTTCATCACCACCATCGTGGACGCGCTGAGCCTGCTGATCTACTTCCGCTTCGCCACGGCGATCCTGCATCTGTAAGGAAGCCCGTTCCATTGACAACGGCCCGGCCGCTGTGGTATCATGGGCCTGTTCGGGAGGTGACGCCCTGTGGCAAAAAACACAACAGACCGCATCCTGACGGACGCCCATCGGATCGTCCGGGGCGAGAAGATAGCCGATTTCCTCAACGACCCCAAGCAGTATTTCCATCGGGTCCGGGTGGGCTATTACAACGATCGTTACCTGCTGGCCGCCCGGTGGCTGGTCAATGACGAACAGCAGCAGCTGGACGAATACTACGGCAGGCAGTAACATGACCGCGAACGCGGACGAGGGAGACCCCTTCGTCCGCGTGTTTTTACAGCACAGAAAGGGGGATCGCCATGGATATCGCCATCATCGGCGGCGGCGCGTCGGGTCTGGCCGCCGCGCTGAGCGCGGGGGAGGACCTGCAAAACCGCGTCACGGTCTTTGAGCGGCAGAACCGGGCTGGCCGGAAGCTGCTTGCCACCGGCAACGGCCGGTGCAACCTGACTAACCGGAACGCCTCGCCGGAGGACTACCACGGCGAGGACCCGGCCTTCGCCGGTCCCGCCCTGTACCGCTTCGGCCCGGAGGAAACGCTGCGCTGGTTCGCGTCCTTGGGCCTGGTGACCCGCACGGAGCCCGGCGGCCGGGTCTATCCCCTGTCCGACACGGCGGGGAGCGTGGTGGACGTGCTGCGGTTGGCGCTGGAGGCCCGGGGCGGCCGGATCGAGTGCGCCATGCCCATCGCCAGGGCGGAAAAGCGGGGGGACGGGTTCCTCCTGTCGGGCCCGCTGGGAGAGAGCTTCCGGGCGGACAGGCTGATCGTGGCCTGCGGGGGCGCGGCGGGGGCCCGGGTGGGCGGCGTCCGGTCCGGGTATGAGCTTCTGGCCGGCTTCGGCCACGGCTGCACGCCTCTGCGCCCGGCCCTGGTCCAGCTAAAGACCGACAACGTGTGGACCCGGCCCATGAAGGGCGTGCGGACCCAGGCCGCCCTGACCCTGGAGCGGGACGGGGACGTGCTGGACGCGGCCTTCGGGGAGATCCAGTTCACCGACTACGGCCTGACCGGCCCGGCGGCATACGACCTGTCCCGATCCGCCGCCGACGCCGGGAGCGGCTGCGCCCTGTGCCTGCGGCTGCTGCCGGAGCTGGACCGGGCGGAGCTGCTCCGATACATGACCGCCAAGCGGGACGCCTTTTCGGACAACCGGGCGGAGAACATCTTGAGCGGGGCCCTGCACAACGCCATCGCCCGCACGGTCCTCCGCCGGGCGCAGATACCCCTGGACGCCCGGCTGTGGGCCCTGTCGGACAGCGCGCTGGAGCTGATCGCGGACACCCTCTGCCGGTTCGAGCTGCCCCTGCGGGGCACGCTTGGCTTCGAGGACGCCCAGGTGACCGCCGGGGGCGTGGAGACCGCCGGATTCGACCCCGAGACCTTGGAGAGCCGGCTGGTCCCGGGCCTTTACGCCTGCGGGGAGGTGCTGGACATCGACGGGGACTGCGGGGGCTATAACCTGCAGTGGGCCTGGTCCAGCGGCCGGCTGGCGGGCCTGGCCGCCGGAGGACTTTTGGAGGACCTGGCATGATCCGGCTGCGAAACGTGCCCCTGGGTCTGGAGGAGGACGAGAGCCTGCTGTGGGACCGGGCCCGGCAGATGCTGAAAACCAACGTGACCGCCCTGCGGATAGCCCGCAAGGCGGTGGACGCCCGGCGCAGATCGGACGTGCATTTCGTCTATACCCTGGATGTGGCCGTCCGGGACGAGGCCTCCGCCCTGGCCCAGTGCCGGGACGCCGCCCCCGCGCCCGCCAATGATTACGCGCCGCCGACGTCGGCCCATATCCCGGCGGAGCGGCCCGTGGTGGTGGGCTTCGGCCCGGCGGGGATGTTCGCGGCCCTGGCTCTGGCTCTGGCGGGGCTGCGGCCCATCGTGCTGGAGCGGGGCCAGGACGCCGCCGCCCGCACCGAGACAGTGGAGCGGCTGCGCCGGGAGGGGACGCTGGACCCGGAGAGCAACATCCAGTTCGGTGAGGGCGGCGCGGGGGCCTTCTCCGACGGCAAGCTGTCCACCGGGGTCAAGGACCGGCGCATCCCCTGGGTGCTGGACCAGCTGGCCGCCGCCGGCGCGCCGGCCGATATAACCTATGAGGCCAAGCCCCACATCGGCACGGACCGGCTGCCGGGCGTCTGCGCCAATATCCGCCGGCGCATCGTGGCCCTGGGCGGCCAGGTCCGCTTCTCCACGGCCCTGCTGGGGCTGGAGACGGCGGCCGGCCGGCTCACCGGGGCCGTGACCGCCCGGGAGACCATCCCCTGCTCCTCGCTGATCCTGGCCGTGGGCCACAGTGCGCGGGACACGTTTGAAATGCTGTGCGATCTTATCCCCATGGCCCCCAAGCCCTTCGCCATGGGAGTGCGTATCGAGCACCGGCAATCGGATATAGACCGGGCCCAGTACGGGGCTTTCGCGGGCCATCCGGCCCTGGGCCCCGCCGACTACGCCCTGGCCGTGGAGCTGCCCGGCGGCCGCCGGTGCTACAGCTTCTGTATGTGTCCCGGCGGCCAGGTGGTCCCCGCCGCCAGCGAGCCGGGGATGGTCTGCACCAACGGCGCCAGCCCATGCAGGCGGGACCTTGAAAATGCCAACGCCGCCCTGCTGGTCCCGGCGGCCCCGGAGGACTTCCCCTATGGCGGGCCCCTGGGCGGGATGGCGTGGCAGCGGGAGCTGGAGCGGCGGGCCTTTGAGGCCGCCGGCGGCGGTTACCGGGCCCCGGCCCAGACAGTGGGCGGCTTTCTTCAAGGGGGCGTTTCCCGGTTCGGGCGGGTGCGGCCCTCCTATGAGCCGGGGGTGACGGTCTGCGACCTGCGCCAAACGCTCCCCCCTTTCATCACCGGGACCATCGCGGACGCGCTGCCGGTTTTTGACCGGAAGCTGCGGGGCTTCGCGGCGGCGGACGCGGTGCTGACGGGGCCGGAGACCCGGTCCTCCAGCCCGGTGCGGATGCTGCGGACGGACAGCCTTGAGTCCCCCGCGCTGGCGGGGCTCTATCCCTGCGGGGAGGGGGCCGGCTGGGCCGGCGGCATCATGAGCGCGGCCATCGACGGCCTCCGCTGCGCCGAGGCGTTGATCGCCCGGCTTGACGGGCGGCCCGCCACCTCGATTTGTTTTGCCGGGGATACCCGGTCCGCCTCCCCCACCGACGGGCGTAATTCTTAAGATTGACGCCAGTTTGTTGACAAATTGTAATTATTTGTCTATATTGTAGGTATCTACATCGGCTGTTCGTCTATCGTCACGCCCGGAAAGGAGGCAAACGATGACCCATACCGTGCGTCTGATCAGAAAGCTTCTGCCGCTGCTGCTGGCGGTCAGTCTGCTGCTGGCACTGTCCGTGCCGGCGTTCGCCTCCAGCTTTGGCGACGTGTCCGGCTCCTCCTGGTATGCCGGGGCGGTGGATTTCGTGTCCCAGAGGAATCTATTCCAGGGCACCGCCGACGGCGTTTTCTCCCCCAACGAGACCATGACCCGGGCCATGTTCATCACGGTGCTGGGCCGGTACGCGGGGATCGACCCCGCCGGCTGGAACACCGGGGCCTATCACACCTTTTCCGACGTGAGCGGCGGCAGCTATTACGCCGGCTACGCCGTCTGGGCCTATGAAAACGACATCGTGCAGGGGGACGGCTCCCCCGACCGCTTCTCCCCCGACAAGAACGTCACCCGGGAGCAGGCCTGCGCCATTTTGAGCCGCTTTGCGGCCGTCACGGGCAGGTCCATCAGCTCCGGCGGCGCCGCCCCCAGCTTTTCCGACAGCGGCTCCATCAGCTCCTGGGCCCGGGACAGCGTCTATGCCTTGAGCCAGGCCGGGATCATCCGTGGCCGGGACACCGGGGCCTTCGACCCGGCCGGCTGCGCCACCCGCGCCGAGGCCGCCGCCATCATCCAGCGTTTTGACGCCGCCAGCGGCGGTACGGTCCCGCCGGCCCAGCAGGGCGGCAGCGCGCCTCCGGCCCAGCAGGGCGGCGGTTCGCCTCCGGCCCAACTGCCCTCCGGCAGCGGGCTTCTGGCTAACACAGCCATCGTCAGCCATCTCAGCCAGGGGGATCGGTACTGCTGCCTGGCTACCTGCTTCTCCATGGCGGCCAACGTCATTCTGGGCCAGGACCGGTACGGGGCCTTCGACTGGACCGGCGGCCCCGGCCAGGATTGGCTCAACGTCCCCTCCGGCACCTGCTTCACCGGCACCGACGGGGTCACCTACTACCCCAACTGGAGCAGCGGCGGCCTGAGCGAGAGCGGGCTGCGCTCGGCCATCGACAACTCGCTGAACAGCGGCCTGCCCATCATCGCCTCCGTGCAGAGCGCCTCCTCGTCCGGCACCCACTATGTCCTGTTCATCGGCTGGACGGACGAAAGCCACAGCGATTATCTCATCTCGGACCCCTCCGGCGGCGGCTGCAACCTGCGGGACGACGCCGAGCCTCTGAGCGAGAGCTACCGGCTGGGCAACAAGGACGGCACCTTCGTCTACATCAACTTCATCCACTACTGACAACAACAATCCCCCGCCCAAACGGGCGGGGGGATCTTTTGTTTTCCGCGTTTTTTACTTTGCAAATTCCACCGCTTTGGTCTCCCGCAGCACGTGGACCTTGATCTGGCCGGGGTAGGTGAGCTCCTCCTCGATCTTCTTGGCGATGTCCCGGGCCAGCAGGGTCATCTGGTCCTCGCTGACCTGGTCGGGCTTGACCATGATGCGGATCTCCCGGCCGGCCTGGATGGCGTAGCAGCTGTCGATGCCGGGGAAGGACATGGACACCTCCTCCAGCTTCTCCAGGCGCTTGACGTAGTTCTCGATGTTCTCCCGCCGGGCGCCGGGGCGGCTGGCGGAGATGGCGTCGGCGGCCTGGACGATGCAGGCGATGACCGTCTGGGGCTCCACGTCCCCGTGGTGGGCATGGATGGCGTGGATGACCTCGGGGGATTCCTTGTACTTCTTGGCGATGTCCACGCCGATGGTGACGTGGCTGCCCTCCACCTCGTGGTCGATGCTCTTGCCGATGTCGTGCAGCAGGCCCGCCCGCTTGGCGGTGGCGATGTCCACGCCCAGCTCCGCGGCGATGAGCCCGGAGATGTGGGCCACCTCCATGGAGTGGTTCAGCACGTTCTGGCCGTAGCTGGTGCGGTATTTCTGCCGGCCCAGGAGCTTTATCAGCTCCGGGTGCAGGCCGTGCACGCCGGTCTCGAACACGGCGCGCTCGCCCTCGGCCTTGATGGTGGCGTTGACCTCCTTCTGGGCCTTGGCGATCATTTCCTCGATGCGGGCCGGGTGGATGCGTCCGTCCGCGATGAGCTTTTCCAGGGCCAGCCGGGCCACCTCCCGGCGGACCGGGTCGAAGCAGGAGACCGTGATGGCCTCCGGGGTGTCGTCGATGATCAGATCCACGCCGGTGAGATTTTCGATGGAGCGGATGTTCCGCCCCTCCCGGCCGATGATGCGGCCCTTCATCTCGTCGTTGGGCAGGCTGACTACGGAAACGGTGACCTCGCTGGCGTGATCGGCGGCGCAGCGCTGGATCGCCAGGGCGATGACCTCCCGGGCCCGCTGGTCCGCCTCCTCCTTGAATTGTGCCTCGATCTCCCGCACCTTGACGGCCTGTTCGTGGGTCACCTCGCTTGCCAGGGAGTCGATCAGAAGCTGTTTTGCGTCCTCCGCGCTGTAGCCGGAAATGCGCTCCAGCACCTCCAGTTGGCTGTTTTTGAGCTTTTGCAGCTCCTCCTGCTGGGCCTCCACCTCGGAGATCTTCTTGGTGAGAAGCTCGTTTTTCCGATCAATGGCGTCGGTCTTTTTGTCCAGGTGTTCTTCCTTCTGCTGTAAGCGGTGCTCCTGCTTGGAAAGCTCCGCTCGTCTTTCCTTGACCTCGCGCTCGTATTCGGCGCGATTTTTGTGTATCTCTTCTTTTGCCTCCAGGAGAGCTTCCCGTTTCTTGCTCTCGGCGGATCTTATGGCGTCGTTGAGTATCCTCTTCGCTTCCTCCTCTGCCGAGCCTATCTCCCGCTCGCTGATGCGCTTGCGGTACACCATCCCCACGCCGAAGCCCAGGGCCAGGCCCACCAGGATCAGAACGATCCATAACCATATAGGCATTGTAAGTATACACACCTCCCATCCTGTCAAATTCTGCATACGGCGGGTATCAAGCACCCCATCCGATCAATCAAGGACGCAACACCGGGGCAAGCATCCAGTTACCCCAATGTAACTAGTTAATTTTAATGCGAAATGGGTTTTATGTCAAGTGCAATTTCCATATATACAAAAAAGGGGGGCGGCAAGCCGCCCCTTCGCGTATGTTCAGTTGCTGCGGAACCGGGACAGGGCGCAGGCGATAGCCACCCGCTGCTTCTGGCCGCCGGAGAGCCGCCGGGGCTTGGCCTTGATGTAGGGGGCCATGCCTACCTGCCGCACATACCGCTTTTCCGCGCGCAACGGAGTAAAACACAAAAACCTTGCGCTTACGATTTCTATGAGGTATAATCAAATCACAACGGGATAACAAAGGCAGGCCGGGGGGCGCGTCAACATCCCGCCGGCCCTATGCAGGAGACAGTACCTCCCACACAGCAGGAAAACTGCGCCCAGCCCATTATACCCGCTCGCCTTGTGTTTTACAAGCGCGGGTTTTGAGCTTGTGTTTGCGGCCTTTCGCGGTGTAGGGATCTTCACCCTGCGCCGCTTTTGTTATCCCGGCGGAAAGGTCCCGGGGCGGGTGACTGCCCCCGGGCCTGACCGCCGGGCGACATCAAAAAGAAAAGATAGGGAACAGGTGAAAAAACGGATAGCATTATTATTGGCCGCGCTGATGATATTCAGCCTTTGCGGCTGCGGCGGGCCGAAGCCGGCGGATGAGGCCCAAGTCCAGGCAGATGTGGAGGGCTATGAGGACTATGCCTGGATGGAGGCCGAGACAACAGATTTTGAGGTCGTCCGGCGGCAGACCGATGAGGACGACAAAACGGATGTGGCCTGGACCACGATCCACGGCAAGACCGATACGTACACCGTGACCCGCAGCTATGAGGTCCGCTACACCCTCTACAACGAGGGCTGGGAGCTGGATCAGATCATCCCCTGGTACAATGAGGACGCGCCAGACGCGATGATGCCCGTTTCTGCGCCCAAGGAGGAGGACGTACGGGCCTATGTGGAGAGTCTGGACCTGGGGGAGTACGGCAGCTACGCCTATGTGGAGTGTTCCGGTCTCAGCGATGAACGCACGCCGGTGCAGGGCGAGGTGACGGACCTCTCCCACCCCCAGGAGGCGGTCATCAACGAGCAGGACGCCTATGACACATGGTACTGTACCGTCAGCTATCACTACGACCTGCTGGACGAAACGGTGGAGATACCCATCCATTACTACTTCGATTTCTATGACGGCGCCTGGTATCCGTCCGTCGGCGAGAGCAGCGAATTCACCGGGAGCGCGACGCTCAACGACGCGCTGGTGGGCATCTGGGGATACGGGGACCAGGTGACGTTCACCGTCATGGGGATCGACCCGGACGGGACGGGCTGCGACGCCGGCTGGCACTTCACTTACTATGACGGCAGAGAGACCTCCGACGAGGGGCACCTTGCGCTGCGCCGCCTCACCAACAAAGACGGGGAACATTATTACAGGCTCCGCTGGGACGATGGCGGCGAGCACTTGAACGAGTATGACTTTGACTCCTATAACGTTGCGCCCATGACCTTCGATCCCAACACGCCCATGGTGGACCTCAGGTCCCTTGACGACGTGCAGTGTATATATACCTCTTTTCTGAGCGGGCAGAGCCTGATAAAAGAGGGATGACCGGCCCGTAAAATAAAATGTAGGGCGCGTTTTTAACGCGCCCTATCGTCTTGTTCAGCTTTTCCGGAACCGGGACAGGAAGTCCCGAGTCTCCTGCCGCTGGGGATCGCCCAGCACGTCCGCCGGAGGGCCCTGCTCGCAGATGACCCCCGCGTTCATGTACACCACCTGGGTGGACACGTCCCGGGCGAAGGCCATCTCATGGGTCACCACCAGCATCGTCATGCCCTCCCCGGCCAGGTGCTGCATGACGGAGAGCACCTCGCCCACCATCTCCGGGTCCAGGGCGGAGGTGGGCTCGTCGAACAGCAGCACCTCCGGCCCCATAGCCAGGGCCCGGGCAATAGCCACCCGCTGCTTCTGGCCGCCGGAGATCTGCCGGGGCTTGGCGTTGATGAAGGGGGCCATGCCCACATACTGCAAATACCGCATGGCAGTCTCTCTGGCCTCGGCCTTGGACTTTTTCAGCACCTTCACCTGGCCCACGACGCAGTTTTCCAGCACGGACATATTGTTGAAGAGGTTGAAGGACTGGAACACCATGCCCACGTGGGACCGATACTCCGGGGCGTTGACCCCCCGGCCGGTCACGTCCCTGCCGTGGAACAGGATCTCCCCGCTGGTGGGCGTCTCCAGCAGGTTCACGCACCGCAGCAGGGTGCTCTTGCCGGAGCCGGAGGCCCCGATGATGGCCGTCACGTCGCCCTTTTCCACCGTGAAGTCGATGTCCTTCAGCACCTGATGAGAGCCGAAGCTCTTGCTGAGGTGGCGTATCTCCAGGATCGTGTCCGCCATATCACCGCTCCCCCCTGTTCCTGCCGAATCTTACCTCCTGGATCACCGCGTCCCGGGAGGGCTTGTGCCGCTCGTCGAAGGGGGTGCCCCGGTCAGGATGGTTGTAGGTGCCGGCGGCCATGACCAGCTGGTCCTCGCTGACAAGCTCGTAGTTGTCGGAGCCGTCCATCCGCCGCTCCACGGCCCGCAGGATGAAGCTGGCCGCCAGGGTCATGCACAGGTAGCCCACCATCTCGATGGTGGCGGAGGGGAAGTATTTGTAGGTGGCCCCCACCGCCCCCCGGTGGGCCGCAAAGAACTCCGTGAAGCTGATGATGAACATGACGGAGGTGTCCTTGATGTTGATGATGAAGTTGTTGCCGATCTGGGGCATGATGTTGCGCAGGGCCTGGGGTATGATCACGTTCATCATGGTCTGCACGTGGGTCATGCCGATGGCCTTGGCCCCCTCGGTCTGGCCCGGGTCCACGGAGATGATGCCGCCCCGGACGGACTCGGCCATGTAGGCACCCGTGTTGATGGACACCACCAGCAGCGCCGCCACCCAGACGTTGGTGAACTTCACCTGGCCGCCGGTGACATAGGGCACACCGTAGTAGATGAACACGGCCTGCAACACCATGGGCGTACCGCGGAACACCTCCACGTACACCCGGATGACCGCCCGCACCACCGCCAGGACCACCCGTTTGATGGGGTTGTCCGTCTTGCTGTGGGGAATGGTGTTCAGGATGCCGCAGAGAAAGCCAATGACACAGCCGATGGCCGTGGCGGCCAGGGCCAGCACCAAAGTGTTGCGGATGCCGCCCAGATAGGCGCTGCCGTAGCGAGACAGCAGGCTGGATATATCCGCGATAAGCTCGGAGAAGATACCCATAGGGAGTTTCCTTTCAAGACGGGCAGAGAAAGGGACGGGCCCTTTCTCTGCCGCAGGTAGTTATTGATACGTCGGAGCGTCTTACTCCTCGCTCAGCGGCTGGATGGCGATGGCCTGGTCCATGAGGGTGTTGAAGTCGTCGGCGGTCATCTCGCCCAGGACCGCGTCGATGGCGTCCCGCAGCTCGGTGTTGCCCTTCATGACGGACACGCCGATGTTGATGTCGCCCTCGTCGGCCTCAAAGTCGTCGTCGGAGCCGGAGAAGTCCAGCAGGACCATGTCGTCATAGGCGGCGCAGGCGCCAAGAGCGGTGGGCATATCGGTGCAGATGAAGTCCACCATGCCGCTCTCCAGGGCCATGAGCATGGCCGGAGCGGTCTCGGCGGCAGGCTGGACGTTGGCGCCCTCGATCTGGGGCAGCATGGTGTCATACCAGATGGTGGCGATCTGGGCGGTGCAGGTGCCGCCAGCCAGGTCCGCCAGGCCCTGGGCGTCGGCATAGTCGCTGCCCTCGGTGGTCACGCACACGATGGAGGCGTAGAAGTAGGGGCCGGCGAAGTCCACTTCCTCCATGCGGTCCTCGGTCATGGACTGACCGGCGATGACCGCGTCATACAGGCCGGACTGCACACCGGGTACCAGGGAGTCCCAGTCGGTGCGGATGACCTCCAGGTCCCAGCCGTAGGCGTCGCAGATGCGCTGGGCCATCATCACGTCGTAGCCGTTGGCGAACTCGTCATCGGTGCCGGAGATGGGCACGGCCCCGTTGGAGTCGTCCATCTGGGTCCAGTTGTAGGGGGCGTAGGCGCACTCCATGGCGATGGTCAGCACCCCGTCCTCCAGGCCGGGGATGGCGCTGGTGTCCACATCGGTCAGGTCGGGCACTTCGGGGATCTCCACCCCGGCGGCCTCTTCGGTCTCTTCGGCCTCGGCGGCGAAAGCGGCCGCGCTCAGGCTGAGCGCCAGGCACAGGGCCATCAGCATCGCGATAAGTCTTCTCATTGTTTTTGTTCTCCTTTTCCTGCAAAAAATTTTTTTCGCAAGAAAAATGGATCGCTTGCAAAGCGATCCACGGAAATCTCGGTATGAGCCCCAGAGGGGCCTTCCATCGGCCATGACAGCGCTCCACAAATACTTGTGACAGTCCGCCGGATGTTCTCCGGCGGCCCAGCGGACGGAGATCAGACACTCCCCGTTCACTTCGGCGGCGTTCCCTTTCTCCGATCCCGGCTGTCTGGCCCTGGGAACGGGTACTGATGAAAACCGCGCCTCTGTTCAGCGATTCATTTTTCAAGCACGCCTATCATACCGCGCCTTTCGTCCCCTGTCAACCGCATTTCGTCGATTTTGTGAGAATGTGATAAGCCCGGCGGGCGCTTTTTCGCTTTCCTTTAGTAAATCACAACAGCGGATCGGCCATTATAGCAGGTACTTCACCGCCCTCGTCGTCGCGGCGTCCGCTATGCTCCGCCGCCGGCAAGCCGGCAGCATCCGCCCGCTCCCGCGCTCCTCCTCTCCCCAAAAGGCAGGCATGCCTTTTGGGGGCCCCATTATAGCAGATACTTCACCGCCCAGAGCAATCCCACGCCCGGCGCGCCCAGGACCGCCGAAACGGGCAGGGTCAGCCGGTTCAGGCCCACGCCCAGCCCCACGGGCGCCCCCAGGGCGTTGGCGGTGAGCAGCAGCGTGACGCCGGCCAGCGCGTGCAGCGCCGCCCGGCCGGGTCGGCTCTTCACCTGCCCCACCAGGCCGTAGGAGAGCTTCACCACCCCCAGCCCCGCCGTCACGAACAGGGCCTTCAGCACCGGCGCCGGGACCATGGACATCCCTCCTTTCCATAAATTGTATTTGTGTTTGTCCCGGTTTATAACATATACTAGTCCCAGAGAGAGAACCGCAAGCACCACTGGGCGGGGACGTTTGTCCCCGCCTTGCTTTTTTTACTGATTATGGTATAATGTGTTTATACTAGGTAAATTATGTCCACCGGACTACCAAATGTAGAAACATTAAAGCGAGGAACACATGGCAAAGGCGAAAAAAGAGGTATACGGCAACGAATCCATCAGCCAGTTGAAGGGCGCGGACCGGGTGCGGAAGCGGCCCGGGGTCATTTTCGGCTCCGACGGGCTGGAGGGCTGCGAGCACTCGGTGTTCGAGATCCTGTCCAACTCCATCGACGAGGCCCGTGCGGGCTACGGGGACGTCATCACCGTCACCCGGTTCGAGGACCGATCCATCCAGGTGGAGGACTTCGGACGGGGCTGCCCGGTGGACTGGAACCCGGCGGAGGGCCGGTACAACTGGGAGCTGGTGTACTGCGAGCTGTACGCCGGCGGCAAGTATGAAAACGAGGAGGGCGAGAGCTACGAGTACTCTCTCGGCCTGAACGGCCTGGGCGCCTGCGCCACCCAGTACGCCTCCGAATATATGGACGTGACGGTGTGGCGGGACGGCAGCCGGTACGATCTGCGCTTTGAAAAGGGCGAGATCGTGGGCGCGCTGAAAAAGGCCCCGGCGGACCGGAAAAAGACCGGCACCACCCACCGCTGGAAGCCGGATCTGGCCGTGTTCACGGACACGGACATCCCGGAGGAATGGTTCCGCCAGACCCTGCGCCGGCAGGCGGTGGTGAACGCGGGCGTCACCTTCCGGCTGCGCATCCAGCACGGGAGCAGGTTCGAGACCACGGACTATGTGTACCAGCAGGGCATATTGGACTATGTGACCGAGACCGCCGGGGAGCAGACCCTGACTACGCCGGTGTTCATCGAGGCGGAGCGGCGGGGCCGGGACCGGGCGGACAAGCCCGAATACAAGGTGAAGCTCTCCGCGGCGTTCTGCTTTTCCAACCGGGTCGAGCTGCTGGAGTACTACCACAACTCCTCCTGGCTGGAGCACGGCGGCGCGCCGGACAAGGCGGCGCGGCTGGGGTTCGTGTACGCCGTGGACGCTTACATCAAAAAGCTGGGCAAGTACCAGAAAAACGAGTCGAAGATCTCCTTCCAGGACGTGCAGGACTGCCTGGTGCTGGTGACTAACTGCTTCTCCACCCAGACCAGCTATGAGAACCAGACGAAAAAGTCCATCACCAACCGCTTCATCCAGGAGGCCATGACGGACTTCTTCAAGGAGAAGCTGGAGATCTGGTGCATCGAGCACAAGGCCGAGGCGGACAGGATGGCCGAGCAGGTGCTCATCAACAAGCGCAGCCGGGAGCAGGCGGAGCGGCAGCGGCTGAACATCAAGAAGAAGCTCACCGGCTCCATGGACATCGTCAGCCGTGTGGAGAAGTTCGTGGACTGCCGCAGCCGGGACCCGGAGCGGCGGGAGCTGTACATCGTGGAGGGGGACTCCGCCCTGGGCTCCTGCAAGATGGGCCGGGACGCGGAATTTCAGGGCATCATGCCCGTCCGGGGCAAGATCCTCAACTGTCTGAAGGCCGATTATACGCGCATCTTCAAAAGCGACATCATCACGGATCTTTTGAAGGTGCTGGGCTGCGGGGTGGAGGTGGAAAAGCACGGCAAGGAGCTCAACGCCTTCGACCTGGCTAACCTGCGCTGGAACAAGGTAGTCATCTGCACCGACGCGGACGTGGACGGCTTCCAGATCCGCACGCTGATCCTGACGATGCTCTGGCGGCTGACCCCCACCCTGATCCGGGAGGGGTATGTGTACATCGCTGAGTCGCCTCTGTACGAGATCACCTGCCGGGAAAAGACCTGGTACGCCTACTCCGACGGGGAGAAGAACAAGATCGTGGAGGACCTGGCCGGCAGCCGGTTCACCGTCAACCGCTCCAAGGGGCTGGGGGAGAACTCCGCCCAGATGATGTGGCTGACTACCATGAATCCCGAGACCCGGCGGCTGATCCGGGTCATGCCCGAGGACGCCGAGCGCACGGCCTATTATTTCGACCTGCTGCTGGGGGACGACCTGGCGGGCCGGAAGCAGCACATCGCCCAGGACGGATACAAGTATCTGGAACTGGCCGACATTTCATAAAGAGGTAACACATGGCACGCAGAGCGAAAAACGACCAGCCGCCCAAAGAGCGGAACGCGGACCCCAACGTGATGGGCCTGCGGGGCGAGGTCATCGACCAGCCCATCACCGACACCCTGGAGCTGAACTTCATGCCCTACGCCATGAGCGTGATCGTCTCCCGGGCCATCCCGGAGATAGACGGGTTCAAGCCCAGCCACCGAAAGCTCCTGTACTGCATGTACAAGATGGGGCTCCTGACCGGGGCCCGGACCAAGTCCGCCAACATCGTGGGCCAGACCATGCACTACAACCCCCACGGGGACGCGGCCATCTATGAGACCATGGTGCGCCTCACCGCGGACAACGAGGCGCTGAACGTGCCCTTCGTGGACTCCAAGGGCAACTTTGGCAAGGTCTACAGCCGGGACATGGCCTACGCCGCCAGCCGGTACACCGAGGCCAAGCTGGCCCCGGTGTGCGCGGAGCTTTTCCGGGACATCGACAAGGACACAGTGGACTTCGTCCCCAACTATGACAACACCACCACCGAGCCCAGCCTGCTGCCCACCACCTTCCCCAATGTGCTCGTCAGCGCGAATCTGGGCATCGCCGTGGGCATGGCAAGCCAGATCTGCGGCTTCAATCTGGCGGAGGTGTGCCAGACCACCATCGAGCTTTTGAAGGACCCGGACCATGAGATCCTCTCCACCATGCCGGCCCCGGACTTCCCCACCGGGGGCGAGATCGTGTACGACGCGGGCCAGATGGCGGAGATATACCGCACCGGCCGGGGCTCCTTCCCGGTCCGGGCCCGCTGGCGGTATGTGGAGAAGGAGCACATCATCGAGATCTACGAGATACCCTACACCACCACCGCCGAGGCCATCATCGACAAGTGCCGGGACCTTATCAAAGAGGGCAAGGTCCGGGAGATCGCCGATATGCGGGACGAGACGGACCTGGGGGGCCTGAAGCTGGCCATCGACGTGAAGCGGGGCACGGACCCGGACCGGCTCATGGCAAAGCTCTTCCGCCTCACCCCCCTGCAGGACAACTATCCCTGCAACTTCAACATCCTCATCGCCGGCTCCCCCCAGGTGCTGGGGGTGAAGGACATCCTGACGGAGTGGATCGCCTGGCGGACCGAGTGCGTGCGCCGGCGGGTCTATTTCGACATGACCCGGAAGAAGGAGAAGCTCCATCTTCTGGAGGGCCTGAAGGCCATTTTGCTGGACATCGACCGGGCCATTGCCATCATCCGCAGCACCGAGTCCGAATCGGAGGTAGTGCCCAACCTGATGATCGGCTTCGGCATCGACCAGGTCCAGGCCGAGTATGTGGCGGAGATCAAGCTGCGTAACATCAACCGGGAATACATCCTCAAACGCACCCAGGAGACCGCCGCTCTGGCGGCGGAGATCAAGGACCTGGAGGAAACGCTGTCCTCCAAGCGGCGGCTGCGGGCCATCATCACCGACGAGCTGCGGTCTGTCATGAAAAAATACCCCTCCCCCCGGCGGACGGGCCTGGTCTACGCCAAAGAGGTGGAGCAGTACGCCGACGCCCCCGACGCCGTGGAGGACTACCCGGTGCACCTGTTCCTGTCCCGGCACGGGTACTTCAAGAAGATCACCCCCCAGAGCCTGCGGATGAGCGGCGAGCAGAAGTACAAGGAGGACGACGGCCTGGGCTGGTACTGGGAGACCACCAACGCCGCGGAGCTGCTGCTGTTCACGGACCGGCAGCAGGCCTATAAGCTGCGGGTGGCCGACGTGAAGGAGACCAAGGCCAGCGCGCTGGGCGACTATCTGCCCGGTCTGCTGGGCTTTGAGGAGGGCGAGGGCTTTTTGACGGCGGCCCTGGCCGGGGACTACTCCGGGACGATCCTGCTGTTTTTCCAAAACGGCAAGTGCGCCCGGCTGCCTCTGGCCGCCTACGCCACCAAGACCAACCGCCGGCGGCTCACCGGGGCCTACTCCGACAAGAGCCCTCTGGCGGCGCTGGTGCCTCTGGAGGAGGAACAGGAGATCGCCGTCACCTCCGCCGAGGGCCGGTGCGTGGTGTTCTCCTCCGCGCAGCTTTCTCCCAAGACCAGCCGCTCCACCCAGGGGGTGCAGGTCATGACGGTAAAAAAGCATCCCGTGACCGACGCCCGGCCTCTGGCGGACACCGCCATCCAAAACCCGTCCCGTTACCGGGTCCGCTCCCTCCCCGCCGCCGGCGCGAAGCTGACGGATACCGACCGGGGCGAGGAACAGCTGCGTATTCTATGATTTGGCGAGGCTCATATGTTAGATAAAATAAAACGATTTCTCAAAACAGACGGCAAGGCGGTGGCGGTAAATCTGCTGGGCTGCGCCATCGCGGGGATGAGCTTTTCCTTCTTCACCTACCCCAACAGCATCGTCTCCGGGGGGCTGACCGGCGTCGCCCAGATACTCAATCTTCTGCTGGGGCTGCCGGTGGGCGTGATGATCATGGTGATGAACGTGCCTCTTTTCATCGTGGCCTGGAAGAAGTTCGGCCTGCGGTTCATCATCTACTCCCTGATCGGCATGGTGGGCTCCAGCGTTGCCATCGACCTGTTCAACCTTCTGCACATCACCCTGACTAACGACATCCTGCTGGCGGCGGTGTACGGAGGGCTTTTGAAGGGCCTGGGCTACGGGCTCATCTTCACCACCGGCGGCACCAGCGGCGGCACGGACATCCTTTCCCGGATGCTGCGGCGCAAGTACGCCTACATCCAGCTGGGCACCATCAGCCTGGCGCTGGACGCGACGGTGGTGGCGGCCTTCGCGCTGATCTTCCACCGGTTCGACGCGGCCATGTACACCATCATCACCATGTTCGTCAGCTCCCGTGTGGTGAACCTGTTGCTGTACGGCACCGCCAACTCCAGCATCTGCTACATCGTCACCGTCCACCCCCACGACATCGCCCGGCTCATCGGTGACCGGCTCCGCCGGGGCGCGACGCTCCTCAAGGGCGAGGGGGCCTACAGCGGCGAGGAGCGGGACGTGGTGCTGTGCGCCGTGAAGCGCAGCCAGATCCCCGCGCTGAAAAAGATCGTCTCCGAGCGGGACGCCAACGCGTTCGTCATTATCACCCAGTCCCATGAAGTGTTCGGTAAAAATTTCCAGGACATCGTGAAGATAGACTAAGGAGGACCACATGGAAAAGACCCTTGAAAATCTGAAGAAAAACGGCTTCACCGTCACCCGCTGCGCCACGGCGAAGGAGGCGGCGGAGTACCTGGCGTCCACCCTGCGCGGCAAGACCATCGGCATGGGCGGCAGCATGACCCTGGAGGCTCTGGACGTATACGACGCCCTGGCCGCCCAGAACCAGGTCTACTGGCACCAGGCGGCTCCCGGCCCGGACACCGTGGAGCGGGCCTGCAACGCCCAGGTGTACATCTCCAGCGCCAACGCCATCTCGGAGGAGGGCTACATCCTGAACATCGACGGCCGGGGCAACCGGGTGGCGGGCACCCTGATGGCAAAGGAGCGGGTCATCTTCGTGGTGGGCCGCAACAAGCTGGCGGGCCCCATGAGCCAGGCCCTGGACCGGGCCCGGAACGTGGCCGCGCCCGCCAACGCCAGGCGGCTGAACAAAAAGACCCCCTGCGCCGTGGACGGGGTCTGCCACGACTGCGCCAGCCCGGATCGGATCTGCAACGCGCTGGTGGTGTTCTGGAAAAGGCCCTACGGCTGCGACACCATGGAGGTCCTGGTCGTGGACGAGGACCTGGGCTACTGAGATGCGCCGTTACCGCCTGGCGCCGATCCTGGCCGCACTGGCGCTGCTGCCCGGCCTGGCCGGGTGTGCGACTTTGTTCGACACGGAATATTATGTGAGCGAGGTCTACCAGACCCCCGCCGTCCGGCAGACCCCGGAGGACGCCGACGCCAGCATCACCGACGCGGAGGGGCTGCGCCAGGCCATCCTGGACCTGGTGGCGGACCGAACGGAGGACGCCCGGCTGCAGCTTGCCAACTATGACGGGGACGTGAGCCAGGACCTGGCCGCCGTCTGCTGGGAGGTCCGGTCCGCCACGGCTCTGGGGGCCTTCGCGGTGGAGGATATCCGCTATGAGCTGGAGCGCATCGTCAGCTACTACCGGGCGGATATACACATCAGCTACGCCCGCTCCGCCCAGGAGCTGGCGGCGGTGGAGCCCATCGCCGCCGGAGCGGATCTGGCCGGCCGGCTGGACCGGGCTCTCCGGCAGGGGGAGACCTATCTGGCTCTGGAGGTGTCGGACCCGGACCTGACGGCGGAGAGCGTGGAGGCGGAGCTGGCCCGGGCTTACTATGGAGATCTGGCCGCCTGTCCCACGCTGCCGGAGGCGTCGGTGGAGCTGTACCCGGAGACGGGCCCGGACCGGATCGCGGAGATAGAGCTGGATTACGGCATGAGCGGCGACGCGCTGGCCGCCCGGCGGCAGGAGCTGGCCGACGCGCTGGCGGCGTTGGCGGAGGACCTGTCCCCCGCCCCGGACAGCGACAACGGCCCCCTGGCGGCGGAGAGCCTGCACGATCTGTGCGGATATCTGGCGGACCTGGCCGCCTGGGATGAGAACGCCGGCCCCACCGTCTGGGACGCGCTGGTGGGCCGGGCGGCGGACAGCCAGGGGCTGGCCCTGGCCCTGGAGGCCGGGTGCGAGACGCTGGGTTTCGCCTGCCAGACCGTGGCGGGCCGGCTGGACGGCCAGGAGCATTTCTGGAACATCGTGACCCTGGCCGGAGAGCAGTACCATGTGGACCTGTGCGGCTGGACGGAGCGGGACGTGCCCGTGTTCCTGGCGGGGGACCGGGACCTGTGGGGGGCCTACTGGTGGGACACCAGCCAGTACCCTGTCTGTCCTGAGAATTTCGGCTACTTCCCCGACCTGCCCCCCACCCCGGACCCGAACGCCACCCCCGTTCCCACCCCCGCGCCGATCTTCTTATAACGCCCGCGTGAAATTTTAATCTGATTTTAATTTCCTTTGCATTTTTCTTTAAAACGACTGTGATACGCTATGCCCGGATAAAGACAAGGAGGTATCGTGATGGAACGGTACGAGATGGCGGAGCTTCTGAGCAAAAAGGCGGGGGTCTCTCTGGAGGAGGCCAAGACCGCTTTGGAGGAGGCCGATTGGGATATGCTGGACGCCATGGTGGCCCTGGAGCGGGCCCATCGGACGGCGGAGCCAGGCGTGAACGTGGAGACCGGCGGCGGCCAGACGGACCCGGGCGTGAAGCAGGTGAAAAACGTCAGCGGCAGCAAAGGCCCCGGCTTTTTCTCCAACGGCTTCGCGGAGATATGGGAGTACGTAAAAAAGCTGTTCCGCATCTCCCTGGATAACGACTTCGTGGTCGTCCGCCGGGACAAGCAGCTTCTGGCTATCCCGGTGCTGGTGCTGGCGGTGCTGCTGTTCGCCAGCTTCGGGCTGATGCTGGTGGTGCTGATCGCGGGGCTCTTCTGCGGGTGCCAGTATCGGTTCGAGGGCCGGCAGCTTGGCAGGGACGGCATCAACGACGCCATGGGCAAGATGAGCGACATCGCCGACAGCATCAAGGAGTCCATCCGGGAGGACGGCCCCAACGGCTGACCGCCAAGCAAGCGGAGGACCGGCCTCTGTCCTGGGACAGACGCCGGTCCTCCGGCTGTATCAAGGAGAAAAGGATATGTGTACACACATTCTCATCGTGGAGGACGAGGCCCGGCTGGCCCGGTTCCTGGAGCTGGAGCTTTGCCATGAGGGCTATGCCGTGACCTGCGCCGCCGACGGCCGGACCGGCCTGGAGACGGCCCTGGCCGGGAACTTTGACCTGATACTGCTGGACGTGATGCTGCCGGGCCTGAACGGCCTGGAGGTGCTGCGCCGGCTCCGGGCGGAGAAGGACGTGCCCGTGATACTGCTCACCGCCCGGGATGCGGTGATGGACAAGGTCAGCGGCCTGGACATGGGCGCCAACGACTACATCACCAAGCCCTTTTCCATCGAGGAGCTGCTGGCCCGGATCCGGGCGGCCCTGCGCGCCGGCGCGGCGGCGGCCAAAAAAACGGCGGTCCTGCGTTGCGGGGAGCTGGCCCTGGACCCGGCCCGGCACACGGCCGCCTACGGCGGGACGGCTTTGCAGCTGACATACAAGGAATTTCTGCTTTTGCAGACCTTGCTGGAAAACCGGGACATCGTCCAGACCCGGGACGCGCTGCTGGAGCGGGTCTGGGGCTACGACTACGCCGGGGAGACAAACGTGGTGGACGTGTACATCCGCTACCTGCGCCAGAAAATCGATGACCGCTTCGGCGTGAAGCTCATCCACACGGTCCGGGGCCTGGGCTATGTGATCAAGGGGGACGGCGCGCCATGAAAACGACTCCCGGCCGCACCACCTCCATCGCCCGGCGCATCGCCTGGCGGTTCCAGTGGAGGAAGCTGTGGCGGATACTCTTTCAGACGGTGGTCCTGTTCTGCGTGGCTGTGGCGGTGTGGTGCGTCGCCGCCGCTCAGACGGCGGGGGTCGCCTTCCCGCCGGAGCAGGAGTGGTATCTCCAACGGGGACAGACGGACGACCGCCTGCTCACCGTTTCCGATGCGGTGCTCAACGTGGTTCTGGTGGACCCGGGCTATGCCCTGCATCTGCTCCGGCACGGCAGGTGGAACGTCTACGCCGACGACGTGATCTTCCACGCGGGGGACACGGCGGTGGAAATGGGCGGCTTCCTTTTCTGGCTGGGCTTCGCCCTGGAGTGCCTCACGGCGGCGCGGCTCACCTGGTGGCTTTTGAGCTGCCTGGGGGCCACGGGGCGCATCCGCCGGTATCTGCGGCCCATCGACGACATCGCCCAGGTGACGGAGAGCATCTCCTCCCACGGCTTTGACGAGAGCAAGTTCCACTCGCTGGAGGAGGCCATCGACCACCTGAACGGGGCCTCCCCGGACGAGCAGCTGCACATCGGCGACGACGACCTTTCCGGCCTGGAAACGGCGGTGAACAACCTGATCGTGCGTATGCACGCCGGGTACCGCCAGCAGGTCCGATTCGTGGACGACGCCAGCCATGAGCTGCGCACCCCCATCGCGGTGATCCAGGGCTACGCCGATATGCTGGACCGCTGGGGCAAGACCGACGAGAAGGTGCTCAACGAATCCATCCGGGCCATCCAGACCGAGACAGAGCACATGAAGACCCTGGTGGAGCAGCTTCTGTTCCTGGCCCGGGGCGACGCGGGCCGCCAGGAGCTGAAGATGACCGACATGGACCTGGCCGCCACGGTGCGGGAGGTCTTTGAGGAGAGCCGGATGATCGACAGCGCCCACCAGTATGTGCTGGACACGGCGGGGCCCGTCATGGTCCGGGGGGACGAGGCCATGCTGAAGCAGGCGGTCCGCATCCTGGCGGACAACGCCCGCAAGTACTCCCCCGCCGGGACCCGCATCACCCTGCGGGCCTACCGGGACGGCGAAGGCCGCTCCTGCGCCCAGGTCCAGGACAACGGCCCCGGCGTTGCCGAAAAGGACGCGCCCCACATCTTCGACCGCTTCTACCGGGCCGACGCCGCCCGCAGCGGCGGCGCTGGAGGCAGCGGCCTGGGCCTTGCCATCGCCCGGTGGATCGTGACCCGCCACGGGGGCTCCTTCTCCCTGCGCTCCTATGAGGGGATCGGCTCTCGCTTCACCATCCTCCTGCCGGCCCGGGACCGACCGTGAAATTTTACGCCCGCCTTTACCGCTGTCTTTACCTCCCGCCTTTATCATCCGAACAGTAAATCTCCTGGAAAGAGAGGTCATACGCGGTGGGCGTCGAGGATATGGCCGTTACAAAAACGTAAGACAAATGTAAGACAAACGGCGTGGACAAACGCGCCGTTTTCCTGTATGATATTTTTATGACGAACTTCGTTCATCCCCAGACCGACCGTTTCGCAAAGGAGCCGTGCATATGAAGCTGACCGCCTCATCGGACAGAGCTTTTCCGCCCCGCGCCGGATGGGCGCTTCTGGCGGCTCTGGCCTATCAGTGCCTGGTGTTCAGCGGCACGCGGCTGTTCACCGCCGGCTGGCGGCACTGGCATATGACTACGGACCTGGACTTGGCCGTCCCCTTTCTTCCCTGGACGGTGGCGGTCTACGTGGGCGCCTACTTCTTCTGGGCAGTCAACTATGTGCTGGCGCTCCGGCTGGGAGAGGAACGGGCCTGGCGGTTCCTGGCGGCGGACATGCTGGGCAAGAGCGTTTGTCTGGCGGCATTCCTGCTGCTGCCCACCGCCCAGCTGCGGCCCGCCGTCCCGGAGGGCGCGCCTTTGGGCGGGCTGCTGGAGATCATCTACCTGCTGGATACGCCGGACAATCTGTTCCCCTCCATCCACTGCCTGAACAGCTGGCTGTGCTGGGCGGGCCTGCGGGGCTGCCGGGATGTCCCCGCCGGATACCGGGCCTTCACCCTGGCTGCGGCTCTTGCCATCTGCCTGTCCACCCTGACTACCAAGCAGCACGTGCTGGCGGATATGATCGGAGGGCTGATCCTGGGCGAGCTCTGCTGGCAGATCGCGGGCAGGACCGGCCTGGGCGCCTGGTACGGGCGGCTCTGGGCCGGAAGAAAGGCGGTCCGCCATGAAGGGTGATCGAAAAAAGATCGTGGGAAACGCCCTGCTGTTCGCGGCCATTCTGGCGTTGACGCTGGCGGCGGTGTTCCACGGGGAGGACCTGGGCGCGGTGCGGGAGGCCATCCGGGACTGCGACAGCCGGTGGCTCCTGCTGGGTCTGGCCTGCGTGGCGGCGTTCATCGGCGGCGAGGCGGTCATTTTGCGTCTGCTGCTCCGCTCCGGCGGCCAGCGGCTGGGACTGGGCCGGTGCTGGCTCGTCTCCTCGGTGGGCTTTTTCTTCTCCGCCGTGACCCCCTCCGCAGGGGGCGGACAGCCCATGCAGATATACTTTCTCCGCAAGGAACGGATCCCTGTGGCGGTGAGCGCGGTGACGCTCATGGCCGTTACCCTCACCTATAAGCTGGTGCTGGTGGTGGTGGGGCTGGGACTGGCGGCGTTCCGGCTGGACTTTCTCCGGGACCACTTCGGAAATATGCTGTTTCTGTTCTGGATCGGCCTGGCGCTGACCTGCGGGTTCGTGGCGGTGCTGATGATGCTGATCTTTCATCCGCGCCTGGCCCGGATACTGGCGGACCGGACGCTGGACCTCTTGGAGCGGCTGCATATCCTGCGCCGGCGGCCGGAACGCCGGGAGCGGCTTTTGGCCTCCATGGACCGATACCACGAAACGGCGGCCTATTTCAAGGGCCACCTGGGGCTCATGGCCTTGGTCCAGGCCGTCACCTTTATCCAGCGTTTCATCCTGTTCACGGTCCCCTGGCTGGTGTGCCGGGCCATTGGGCTGACGGGGATGCGCTGGACAGACATAGCGGGCTTGCAGGCGGCCATCTCCGTGGCGGCGGATATGCTGCCCCTGCCCGGCGGCCTGGGGGTCACGGAGGGACTGTTCCTGACGGCGTTCGAGCCGGTGTTTGGGGCTCTGGTCCTGCCGGCCATGGTCCTGAGCCGGGGGACGGACTTTTACTGCCGGCTTTTCATCTCCGCCGCGTTCACCCTGGCTGCCGCCCTGGTCCTGGGCAAACATAGAAAGAGAGAGACGACCACATGATCGGCGTATACGACTATACCGTTATCCTGACCTATCTGAGTTTGGTAAGCTCCGTGGCGGGCATGTTCCTGGCCTGCTCCGGCCACATCCGCTACGCCCTGGCGTGCCTGGCTCTGTCGGGGCTGCTGGACGCCTTCGACGGAAAGGTGGCCCGGACGAAAAATGATCGGACCCAGCAGGAAAAGGAGTACGGCGTACAGATCGACTCCCTGTGCGACATGGTCTGCTTCGGGGTCCTGCCGGTGATCATCTGCTTCCACCTGGGGATGCACGGCCCGGTGGGGATGGCCGTACTGACGGCCTACTGCCTGGCGGGACTCATAAGGCTGGCCTGGTTCAACGTGACCGCGGACCAGCCGCCCCGGTCCGACGGAAAAAAGTATTACCAGGGCATGCCCATCACCTCTATCTCCGTGATCCTGCCGGTGGCTTACGCCTTGGGCGGGCTTTTCCAAGGCCTCTTCCCTGCGGTGCTGGACGGGGTGATGCTGCTGACGGGCTTTTTGTTCGTCCGCCGCTTCGCCTTCCGCAAGCCCACCAACCGGGAACTGGCCGCCCTCATCGCCTTCGGGGCGTTGACGGTGCTGTACATCCTGGCCTGCCACCTGTGGGGCAGCGCGCTGCCCTGGAAGTGGGTCCTGCGGCGGGTGCGCGTGCCATGAAGGCCCTGGCGTTCCTCTACGGTACGGCTCCTGGGCGGTTCCTGCTCCGGAGCCTGGTCCGTCCGGGCGTATCCAGATGGGCGGGGCGGCTTTTGTCCACCCGGCTGTCCGCCCTGGCAGTAAAGCCCTTCATCCGCCGCCATGGCGTGGACATGAGCCAATGCCCCCGGACGAAGTTCGCCTCCTTCAATGACTTTTTCACCCGCTCCCTCCCACCGGGGGCCCGGCCCGTGGACCCGGACCCGGCCGCCTTTATCAGCCCCTGCGACGGCCGCCTCACGGTCTGGCCCGTCACGCCGGAGGGCCGTTTTCCCGTAAAGGGAACGGAGTATACCCTGCCCCGGCTGCTGGCGGACGAGGCTCTAGCCAGGCGGTTTGGGGGCGGGCTGGTGTGGCTCTTCCGGCTGGCCCCGGAGGATCACCACCGCTACATCTGGACGGCGGACGGGACCCCCGGTCCGGCAGTATCCGTCCCCGGCGTGCTGCACACGGTCCGGCCCCTGGACCGGGGCCAACGGCCAGTCTATCACGAAAACGCCCGGGAATACCGCCTTTTGCAGACCGCCGCCGGCCCCCTGCTTGTCATGGAGGTGGGGGCTCTTTTCGTGGGCAAAATAGAAAACCGGCCCGTGACCGGGCCGGTGACGCGGGGCCGGGAGAAGGGCAACTTCGCCTTCGGCGGCTCTACCATTATCCTTATCACCCCGCCAGGGACCGCCGAGCCGGACCCGTCCATGGCCCGGGCCTCCCGGACCGGGACCGAGACCTATGTCCACATGGGCCAGCGGGTAGGGCGCTGGACGACCGCAAGGTAGCAAAAGCCGGCGGACAGACCGCCGGCCTTGTGCTTTTTATTCTTCATCGCCCGCCGGGCCGGATATCCCCCGGATGGCCTTTTTGAACTGGCTGGCGAACAATATGGCCGTAAAGGTGACGGCGGCCGCGTCCGCCACCGGCTCGGCGGTGTACACCGCCATGGTCTTGTCGGCCATCAGGCATGGCATCAGGTAGATGAGCGGCAGCAGCAGCACGAATTTGCGCGTCACCGCCACGGCCACGGAGGCCTTTGCGTTGCCCAGGGCCACGAAGGTCATCTGGCAGGCGATCTGGATGCCGAACAGGCACATGGCCCCGCAGTACACCCGCAGGGACCGGCCCGTGAAGGCCAGCAGGACCGGGTCCGGGGTGAAGATGCCCGCGAACAGCCGTGGAAACAGCATGATAAGGCCCCAGAGGGTCACGGAATAGGCCAGGCTCACGGCCAGCAGCAACCGGAACATCTTTTTCACCCGGCCGGCGTTGCCCGCGCCGTAGTTGTAGCTGGTGATGGGCTGGGCACCCTGGCCCAGACCCTGCAAAGGCATCATGGCGAACTGCATCACGCTGGTGAGGATAGTCATGCTCCCCACGGCGATGTCGCCGCCGTACCGCAGAAGCGACGAGTTGAAGCACACCGATATCACGCTCTCGCTGGCCTGCATGACGAACGTGGCCGTGCCCAGGGCCACGCAGGGGGCCGCCAGCTTCATCCGAATGGGCAGCGTCTCTTTTTTCAGCCGCAGGATGGTCTTTTTCCCGCTGAGGAAGCACACCACCCACAGGCAGGACACCCCCTGGCTCAGCACCGTAGCCAACGCCGCGCCCCGGACCCCCATCCCCAGCAGGAAGATGAACACCGGGTCCAGCGCGATGTTGCACAGCGCGCCGATCAGCACGGTCAGCATCCCGGTCCTGGCGAAGCCCTGGGCGGTGATGTAGGCGTTCATGCCCAGTGTGAGCTGCACGAACACCGTCCCGGCGGCGTAGACGCGCATATAGGCGGCGGCATAGCCGATGGTGTTTTCACTGGCCCCGAAGGCCAGCAGCATGGGCCGGGCCCAGAGCAGCAGCACGGCCGTCAGCACAGCGGAGATGACGAGTTGCAGGCTGAAGCAGCTGCCCATGGTCTTTTCCGCCGTGTCGTTGTCCCCCCGGCCCATGTAGATGGACGCCCGGGGCGCGCCGCCCGCGCTGATGAGGGCCGCGAAGGCGGAGATGAACATGATGATGGGCATGCACACCCCCACCCCGGTGAGGGCCAGGTCCCCGTTTTGGGGCATGTGGCCGATGTAGATGCGGTCCACCACGTTGTAGAGCATATTGATGAGCTGGGCCGCGATGGTGGGCACAGCCAGGCGGAAAAGGAGCTTCCCAACCGGCTCCGTAGCGAGAAATCCGTTGTCGTTTTTCATATTCCCTCCTGGAAAACAGCTTGCGGCCTCCTCTTGCAAGGAGGCCGCTCACGCTATGCGCCGCGGTCAGCCCTGGCCGTAATAGGCGCCGGGGCCGTGCTTACGCAGATAGTGCTTATCCAGCAGCTCCTGCTGCATGGGGGGCAGGTCCGGCGTCAGGGCCATGGCGTGGAAAGCCATGAAGGCCACCTCCTCCAGCACCACCGCGTTGTGGACCGCGTTAGACGGGTCCGTGCCCCAGGCAAAGGGCCCGTGGCTGTGCACCAGCACGGCGGGCACCTGGGCCGGGTCGATCTGCCGAGATCGGAAGGTCTCGATGATCACGTTGCCCGTTTCCAGCTCATATGCCCCGCCGATCTCCGCCGGGGTCATTTTCCGGGTGCAGGGTATCTCCCCGTAGAAATAGTCCCCCTGGGTGGTGCCGAAGGCGGGGATGCCCCGGCCGGCCTGGGCGAAGCTGGTGGCCCAGCGGCTGTGGGTGTGGACCACGCCCCCCAGGGCGGGGAACGCCTTGTACAGCGCGATGTGGGTGGGGGTATCGCTGGAGGGCTTGTACTTGCCCTCCACCCGGTTCCCGTCCAGGTCCACCACCACCATGTCCTCGGCCTGCATGCCGTCATACTCCACCCCGGAGGGCTTGATGACTACCAGGCCGGAGGCGCGGTCGATGCCGGATACGTTGCCCCAGGTGAACGTGACCAGCCCGTGCTTCGGCAGGAGCAGGTTGGCCTCCCATACCGCTTTTTTCAGTTCCTCAAGCATATAGACGTCTCCTTTTGATAAACCGCCGGGCCGTCGGCCCGGCGGTTCGATCCTGTTTTAAATGGCCTTCAGCTTCCAGGCGATGTCGTTCCAGAAAAGCTCCTTTTCCAGACTCTCCACCGTGGTGTCCTTGCCGATGTGGACGAACTCGATGCCCATCATATTGGCCCAGTCCTTCATCTGCTCGGCGGTCACGTCGTAGGAGAGAACCGTGTGGTGGGCGCCGCCCGCCGTGATCCAGCACTCCACGCCGGTGGTGAGGGACGGCTCCGCCCGCCACATGACCCGGGCCACAGGCAGGTTGGGCATGGGCATGATGGGCTTGACCGCCTCGATGTCCTGGCAGATCAGCCGCAGCCGGCCGCCCATGTCGATCAGGCTCACCACGATGGCGGGACCGGCCTTGCCCTCAAACACCAGCCGGGCCGGGTCCTTCTCGTTCATGCCGATGCCCAGGTGGTGCGTCTCGATGCGGGGCTTTTTGTCCTTCGCCGCCACGCTGGGGCACACCTCCAGCATATGGGCGCCCAGGGAGTACTCCTGGCCCTCCACCAGATGATAGGTGTAATCCTCCATGAAGGCGGAGGCGCCGTTGCCGCCCTCGCCCATGGCCTTCAAAATGGCGGTCATGGCGGACACCTTCCAGTCGCCCTCGCCGCCGTAGCCGTAGCCCTGAGCCATCAGATGCTGGCTCGCCAGGCCGGGAAGCTGCTCCATGCCGTACAGGTCCTGGAAGGTGTTGGAGAAGGCCTTGCAGCCCTCGGCGTCCATCATCTTCTTGATGGCGATCTCCTCCCGGGCCTGGTAGCGGATGGCGGCGGTGTTGTCGGTGGCGATGTCATAGCTGGCCTCGTAGACCTTCATCAGCTCGTCGATCTCGGCCTCGGTGACCGCGTTCATCTCCTTGACAAGATCGCCCACGGCCCAGGTGTTCACCTGCCAGCCAAGCTTGGTCTGTACCTCCACCTTGTCGCCCTCGGTGACGGCCACCTCCCGCATGTTGTCACCGAAGCGCATGACCTTCATGCCCCTGGACACGGCCACGCCCACGGCGGCCTTCATCCAGCTTCCGATGCGGCCCAGGACCTTCTCGTCCTTCCAGTACCCGGCGATGACTTTCCGGGGCATACGGAGCCGGGCGGCGATGAATCCGTGCTCCCGGTCGCCGTGGGCGGCCTGGTTCAGATTCATGAAGTCCATGTCGATCTCGTCGTTGGGGATCTGCTTGTTGTACTGGGTGGCGAAGTGGCAGTAGGGCTTTTGCAGGCTCGCCAGGCCGTTGATCCACATCTTGCTGGGGGAGAAGGTGTGGCACCAGGTGATGACGCCGGCGCAGGCGTCGTCATAGTTGGCCTCCTTCGCCACGTCGGCGATCTCCTTGTTGGTCTTGGCGGTCACCTTGTAGACCAGCGGATAGGGCAGATGCTTGCTCATCTCCGCCGCCATCTCCCTGGCGCGGGCCTCCACGGTCTCCAGGACCTCGGGGCCGTACAGGAACTGGCTGCCCACCACGAACCAGAATTCATACTTGCTCAAAGCGTCTTCCTCCTCAAAGATTCTCCACAGCGGCCTTCTCCACCGCCAGCAGGGCCTTGTACCGCTGGATGTAAGCGGTGAAGCCCGCCGCGTCGGCCGGATCCGGGGCCACGGTGGTGCCGGTCACGCCCGCGAACACATGGCCGTTCAGGTAATCCTCCAGGCTCTCGCCCGCCGCCTTATCCACCAGATAGGCGGCCAGCAGGGCCATGCCGTAGGGGCCGCCCTCGCCGGCGGTCTCCATGCAGGTGACCGGCGCATTGCAGGCGGCGGCCATGTACTTCTGGCCCACCAGCGGGGTCTTGAAAAGACCGCCGTGGCCGGTCAGCGAGTCGATGGCGACGTGCTCTTGGGCCAGGATGTCCATGCCGATCTTCAAGGTGGACATGGTGGCGTAAAGCTGGGCCCGGAAGAAGTTTGCCAGGGTGAACTTGGCGTCGGGGGTCCGGACCACCAGGGGCCGGCCCGCGTCCATATGGGTGACGCCCTCGCCGGCCAGGTAGTTGCACACCAGCACGCCGCCGCAGTCCGGGTCCCCCTCCAGGCTCTTTTCATAGAGCCTGGTGTACAGCGCGCCGGTGTCGGGGTCCGCGCCGAAAAGCTCCGCCGTCTCCCGGAGCACGCCCACCCAGGCGTTGGTGTCGTTGGTGCAGTTGTTGCAGTGGACCATAGCCACGGGCTTGCCCGTGGGGGTGGTCACCACGTCGATCTCCTCATGGACGTGCTCCAGGGGCTTTTCCAGCACCACCATGGAGAAGATGCTGGTGCCCGCGGACACGTTGCCGGTCCGGGGAGCCACCGCGTTGGTGGCGGTCATGCCGGTTCCCGCGTCGCCCTCCGGCGGCGCCAGGGGGATGCCCGCCGGCAGCAGCCCGTCCAGCATCGCCGCGCCCGCCTCGGTGAGAGTTCCGGCGTTCTCGCCGGCCTGCAGCACCTTCGGCAGCAGGTCCGACGCCTTCCAGGGCATGCCCTTTTCCTTCGTCAGCCTCTCGAACTTAGCCAGCATATCCCCGTCATAACCGCCGCCGTCCGGGGCGATGGGGAACATGCCGCTGGCCTCCCCCACGCCTACGGCGTTGACGCCGGTGAGGGCATGGTGGATATAGCCCGCCAGGGTGGTGATGTGGGCCACCCGGCTCACATGCTCCTCTCCGTTGAGAACAGCCTGATAGAGATGCGCGACGCTCCACCGCTGGGGCACGTTGAAGCCGAACAGAGCGGTCAGCTCCGCGGCGGCGGGGCCGGTGATGGTGTTCTGCCAGGTCCGGAAGGGCGCCAGCAGGTTCCAGTCCTTGTCGAAGGCCAGATAGCCGTGCATCATGGCGGAAACGCCCATGGCGCGGATATCCTCCCGGCGCTCCACGCCGGCCAGGGCCTTCTTCAAGCCCGCCCATGCCTCCTCTAAGGCATAGGTCCACACGCCGTTTTCATAGGAGCTTGCCCAGGTGTAGTCGCCGGCGGAGACGGGGCGGTACGCCCCGTCTATGGCGACGGCTTTGATGCGGGTGGAGCCGAACTCCACGCCCAGATACAGTTTCTTATCGTCCATAGCTCACACCTTCTTCTTATTTTTGCGCATCAGCACCACGCTCTGGATGACCAAGAACAGGCAGATCATGGCCGCCACGGTGATGTTGGTCCACCATGCTTCGTCCAATCCGATGGAGGAAACGATGTTCTTGATGGTGCCCAGACTCAGCACGCCGAAGAAGGTGCCGGCGATGTTGCCCACGCCGCCGGTCAGCAGGGTGCCGCCGATGATGGAGGAGGCGATGGCGTTCATCTCATAGCCGCTGGCGTGGGAGGGGGAGCCAGAGCCCACATGCAGGAAGTACACGAAGCCGCCGATACTGGCCAGTATGCTGCACAGAAGGTGGGCGTAAAACTTGTTGCGTTTGACGTTGATGCCCAGCATGTTGGCGCTCTGGTTGTTGCCGCCCACGGCGTAGAGGCTGCGGCCGAGCCTGGTCCAGCGGAGCACCACGAACAGCACAGCCACGACCACCAGGGCCACGATGACGCCGATCTCCACATAGGCCGGCACATAGTTGCCCAGCCGGTTCACCGAACCGAAGGGGAGGTAGATACGGGTGGCCTTCAGGGCCTGGAAGCCCTCGTGGGCCACGTTGAACTGGGTGTTGTTGACGATGGTGGTCATGCCCTTGGCAAAGAACATGCCCGCCAGCGTGATGATAAAGGGCTGGATCTCCAGATAGGCCACCAAAAAGCCCTGCACCACGCCGAAGGCCACGCCGATACCCAGCGCCAGAAGCATGGCGGTGGGCACGCTGCCGCCGCCGTAGTCCAAATGCACCGCGCAGCTCATGCACACCAGCGCGGTCAGATAGCCCACGCTGATGTCGATACCGCCGGTGATCATCACAAGGCTCATGCCGCAGGCCAGGATGATCAGCGCCGCGTTCTCGTTGAGCAGGTTGCAGAAGGTCTGGGGCTTCAAAAACGCGCCCTTGAGAAAGACCATGGCGAACACATACATCAGCACGAATACCGTGATGGTGATGGTCAGAAGGGTGTTCGTGTCAGACATGCCGTGTTTTTTCAGGAGCGTCTTATCCTCTTTCATGTCACGCCGCCTCCTTTGCCGGTTTTGCCGAGCCGTTTTTCTTGCGCAGGCTGCCCAGCTTGGCCTTCACGGCGGGCGCGCTCATGACCACCAGGATGATCACGACCACGGCCTTGTAGGCGGGCAGGGCGCTGGAGTTCACGTTGAACTTGAACAGCGTCGTGGTCAAAAACTGGATGACATAGGCGCCCAGGATGGACGCGGCCATGTTGAACTTGCCGCCGCCCAGAGCGTTGCCGCCCAGAGCCACCGCCAGAATGGCGTCCATCTCGATGTCCTTGGCCACCACGGAGTAGTTGATGGTGGAGAAGCGGCTGACCTTGATGTAGCCCGCCACGGCCACGCACAGGCCCAGGATAACATAGGCCAGGAACTTGATCTTCTCCGGGTTGATCCCGTTGAGCCGGGAGGACTGGGCGTTGATACCCACCGCCTGGGTGTACAGGCCCAGGTTGGTGAATTTCAGGACCAGGAAGATGACCGCCACGCACGCGATGGCGATGAAGATGGGCGTGGGCACCGGGCAGCCGGGGATGAAGGTGCCCGCGTAGCTGAAGACCGGGTCGCTGATGATGGGCAGCTGGTTGTTGTTGATCCAGGCGGCGATAGACCGGCCAGCGGTGAACAGGATCAGCGTGGCCACCATGGGCTGTATCTTCAGATAGGCCACCAGAACACCGTTGAACGCGCCGAACAGCATGCTCACCACACAGCAGATCAGGAACGCCACCCATATGGGGGCCTGCATAGTGGACGAGGCGTTGGCGCCGCACAGCACCCGCAGCATCACACTGCCGGCGATGGCGATGGTGGCGCCTACGGAGATGTCCTGTCCGCCGGAGGCCGCCGTCACCAGCGTCATGCCGATGGCCAGGATGACGAGCTCCGAGGCGTTGTCCAAAATGGTGATCAGGTAGCCCGTCAGCACCGGGTCACCGGCGCTGTTGGTACCCAGCTTGATGGCGAAAAACGAGGGGTCGGCGATCAGGTTGAACAGCACCAGCGCCAGCAGCGCGGCCACGGGGATAAACATCTGCTGCCGGACCAGCCCTTTCAGCATTTCGCCGACGCTGCGGCTCTCTTTCCTGACGGGGGTCTTTGTTTCGGTACTCATTGCGCTTCACCTCCTGCGATGGTGGCCATGATCATATCCTGATTCAGATCCGCGCCCTTCAGCTCGCCCACGACCTTCCGGTCGCGCATGACGACGAGCCGGGAGCAGGTGTTGAGCATCTCATCGGTCTCGGAGGAGATGAACGTGACGCTCTTGCCCTCGCCGGCCAGCTGAAGGACCAGCTTCTGTATCTCTGTCTTGGTGCCCACGTCGATACCGCGGGTCGGTTCGTCCAGGATGAGGTACACCGGGTTGGTGAGCAGCCACCGGGCCACGATGCACTTTTGCTGGTTGCCGCCGCTGAGGGAGTTGATGGGGGTGTCCGAGGACGCGGTCTTGATCTCCAGCAGCTTTATGTACTCGTCCGCGAACGCCTCAGCCTGGGCCCGGCTAAAGGGCTTGAAGAAGCCTTTCATCACCTGTAGAGCCAGAATGATGTTGTCCCGGACCGACAGGTCGCCCACGATACCGTCCAGCTTCCGGTCCTCCGGCAGATACCCAATGCCGTTTTTCATGGCGTCCAGAGGCTTGCGGATCTTCACGGGCTTGCCGTTCATCTTGATGGTGCCGCCCACGGTGCGGTCCGCGCCGAAGATGGCCCGGACGCACTCGCTGCGGCCGGAGCCCAGCAGACCGGTGAAGCCGTTGACCTCGCCCTTGTGGATGGAGAAGTCGAATGGCTTGATACCCGCCGTGCTGGCAAGCTGCTCCGCCTCCAGCACCGGCACGGAGCCCATGTCCACCGACGCGTCACTCTGCTCTTTGATACCGGATATGTCGCCCAGCTCCTTGCCCAGCATTTTGCTGACCAGCTGCACCCGGGGCATATCCTCGATGACGTATTCGCCCACCAGCTGGCCGTCCCGCAGGACCGTGATCCGGTCGCTGATCTCATAGACCTGATCCAAGAAGTGGGTGACAAAGATGATCCCCACGCCCCGGGCCTTCAGGTCCCGCATAAGATTGAACAGCTTCGCCACCTCCGACTCGTCCAGAGAGGAGGTGGGCTCGTCAAGGATCAGCACCTTGCAGTCCATGTCCACCGCCCGGGCGATGGCCACCATCTGCTGCACCGCGATGGAGCAGCTGGACAGCTGCTGGCCGGGCGCCGCCGGGATGCCAAGCTCTGAGAGGATCTTCTCCGCCCCCCGGTTCATCTGCTTCCAGTGGGTGACAGAGCCTTTGGTGCGGCCTATGTACATATTCTCCGCCACCGTCAGGTTAGGGCAGAGGGTGATCTCCTGATAGACCGTGCTGATACCGATGTTCTGGGCGTCCTGGGGGGAACGGATGTTCACGGCCTTGTCATGGCCGGCCATATAGATCTCGCCCTCGTCCTTGGGATAGACGCCGGTCAGGCACTTGATAAGAGTGGACTTGCCGGCGCCGTTCTCGCCCATGAGCGCGTGGACCTCGCCGGCGCGAAGGGTGAAGTCCACGTTTTGCAGGGCTTTGACGCCGGGGAAGAATTTGCTGATCCCGCGCAATTCCAGTACTGCGCCTTCCTGCATTGCATTCGCCTCCTAGATAAGAAATACACGCGGTGCGGTATGAAAATACCGTACCGCGTGTTTATGATCCGTTCCGGGGAAATACCGGGAAAGTTATTCCGCAGCTTCCTCTTCGGCAGGCTCTTCCTCGGCGTCCTCAGCGGGCTCCTCGGCCTCAGCCTCTTCGGCCATCTCCTCAGAGCCGACACCGATGCCGGAGGTGTCGATGTCTTCCTGGGTGATGGTGGCGGCGTCAAAGCCGACCTCTTCCATGATGATGGTCTTCTCGGCGGGCTCGTTGCCGGCCATCAGGTCCTTGATGATACCGTCGATGGTGTCAGCCTGGAAGGGGTTGCACTGGCCGTCGTAGTTCCAGCGGCCGGCGAGCACTTCCTCAAGAGCCCACTTGTTGCAGTCGAAGCCCATGACGATGACATCGCCGTCAACGCCGTGCGTGATGTTGGCCTTGTCCAGAGCGGCCACAGCGCCGCGGGCCATGTCGTCGTTCTCAGCGTAGATGACGTTGAACTCCTCGCCGGAGTCGATGACGGACTGCACGATCTGCTGAGCGGTCTCAGCGTTCCACTCGGCGGTCTGCTGGGTCACGATGTTCCAGCTGTCCTCAGCGGCGACCTTCTCGTCCAGAGCGCCGGTGCGGCCCACCTGAGCGGCGGAGCCCATGGTGCCCTGGATGTGGATGATGTTGTACTCATCCAGGCCCTGCTCTTCCAGCCAGGCCACAGCGGTCTCGCCCTCGGCGGCCATGTCGGACACGACGGAAGCCACATACAGGCTCTCGTCAGCGTCGATGGTGCGGTCGAACAGGATCACGGGGATGCCGTTGGTCTGGGCGTCCTGCAGGACGGAGTCCCAGCCGGTGGTGGCGGCGGCGGACAGCAGCAGAAAGTCGATGTCGCCCTGGATCATCTGCTGAGCGGCGGCGATCTGCTCGTCGTTCTTCAGGCTGTAGAAGGTCTGAGCCTCATAGCCGTTCTCCTCGGAGAAAACGCGCTCGAAGTCAGCCACATTGGCGGTGCGGTAGCCGGACTCGTTGGGGTCGTTGTTGATGATACCGACCTTGATGGGTTCGTCATCCGCAAAGGCAATGGCGCCAAGGCTCAGCACCATGACCAGCGCCAGGGCGATCGCAAGGATCTTCTTCATAATAGATTTGCTCCTTCCTAATTTTAGCCCGGTCCACGCCGGGCGATTGATATATGTATTAAATCAAAAAACCGTTGAAAAGTCAATCCGAATTTGTGTGATCCACCAAATTCGTGCCATTTCATAATACAAATCCTGTCGCTCATTTTCATTTTAAAAACAATTTTTTCAGACAAGTCCCGCCATATTCTATTTTTAGTTGAAATTTTTTTGATTTTGTGGGATAATCGGTTTGATATTTTATGCGTCCACTTGGATATTTTCGGAAAAACCGTTTCGGCAAATTGCTCATACCGCCCAAAAACCCCGGGGCGGCGGTGGGGACCGGCTGGCGAAAAGCCGAAATTTGTACTGTCCCGGCTCATGAAAACAAACAAATCCGCGTGATTCGTCCGCTTTTTTGGCGCCGTCCGGCGGCGCGCCGCCGCCGCTGTTGGAAAGGAGGGGGCCCATGGCTCTAAAATACCGGCTTCTGGCCGACCAGCTGCGGGAGGAGATGATCCGGCAGGAATGGAAGGCGGGCCGCCGCCTGCCCACGGAGGCGGAGCTGTGCCGGCGGTTCCATGTGAGCCGCCAGACCGTCCGCCGGGCCCTGCGCCAGCTGGCGGAGGAGGGCGCGGTCCAGTCCCGCCAGGGCAGCGGCACCTACGCCACCGGCCAGGCCGCCGGCGACCGGGGACGGCAGGTGGCGGTGATCACCTCGTTTTTGGATGACTACATCTTCCCCACCATCCTGCACGACGCCCAGAACGTCTTTTCCGACCACGGCTACTCGGTTCTGGTCTATGCCACGGAGAACCAGGTGAGCCGGGAGCGGGAGATCCTCCTGAAGCTGGCGGAGCGGCCGGCGGCCGCCATTTTGGTGGAGGGCTCCAAGACCGCCCTGCCCAGCCCCAACTCGGACCTGTACCAGCGTCTGCGCCGGTCCGGCACGCCCATGGTGTTCCTCCACGGGGCCTATGGGGAGCTGGCGGGGGTGCCCTGCATCGCAGACGACAACTACGGCGGCGGCTACAAGCTGGCCCGGTACCTGGCGGACCGGGGCCGCCAATGTATCGGCGGCATCTTCAAATCCGACGACGCCCAGGGGCCCCAGCGGTATCACGGGGCGGTCACCGCCATCCGGGACAGCGGCCTGCCCTTCTCGGACCGGCGGTTCTGCTGGTATGACACCCAGGACCGGCTGGATATGCTGGCCCAGCAGGACAGCCAGATGCTCCGCCGGTTTTTGACCGAGCGGCTCAGCGACGCCACGGCGGTGATCTGCTACAACGACGAGGTGGCCTACCATCTGATCCGGGTGCTGCTGGCCATGGGCCGGCGGGTGCCGGAGGACGTGGCGGTAGTCAGCTTCGACAACAGCTACTACAGCCAGATCGGCCCGGTGCACATCACCTCCCTCTGGCACCGGCACGAACGGATGGGCCGGGTGGCAGCGGAGGAGCTGATCCGGGTCCTTCAGGGCCAGCCCGGCGCGTCCCGTGCGCTGGACTGGGAGCTGATGGAACGGGCCAGCAGCCGTTCGTAAGGAAAGGAGGCGGCAGGGGCTATGCCGTTGGAGGACATTCTCCGGGACCCGGAGCTCATGCCCTATGCGCGCCGCCGGTTTTTCGACCGGCTGGCGGCGGGGCTGTTGACCGCCGGTCAGGCGCGGGAGGAGGCCCGGCAGCTGGACATAGAGCTGGACGGGCCCGGCTACGCCCTGGCCCTGCTGGAGCTCCCGCCCTCTCCCGACAGCCCGGCGGACTTCTTCTCCGACCCCGTCAGCCAGGTCCGCAGCGGGCTGCTGGCGTACTTTATGAAATACTCCGAATACGAGCCCTTTCCCTGCGGCCCGGAGCTGTGCGCGGTGCTGATCCAGGGACGCGGTCCCGCCATGCCCGGGCTGATCCGGCGATGCGTGGACACGGTGCGGACCCGGTTCGAGCGCAGCGGCGTCCGGGACTGGCACATCGCCGTCAGCGATCCCGCCGAACGGCTGGAGGACCTGCCCGGCTGCTGGCGGCAGGCGGCCCGGCTGTGGTCCTGGCGTTTTATCCGGCCGGACCTGCACGTGCTGGGTCCGGGCACGGAGGACATCCCCGCCGGCCCTGGCGACGAGAGCGCGCTGCTGGCCGTGGACCCGGCCGGGACCGACCCGGCCCCGGTGCTGGAGTTTCTTGGCTCGGGCCGGCCGGAGGATATCCCCCCTTTCGCGGAGAGGTACCTGGCCGCCCTGGCGGGCGGCATGGATTTCCGGCCCTTCCGGCACTACGCCCTGCTGGCAGTCCGCTTCGCGGCGAGCCGGTACCTGGCGGGCCTGGGTCTGGCCCCGGAGCGGCTGGACCGGCGGCTGGGCCCCTGGACGGAGCCGGAGGACGGGCAGGACCTCCGCCGGGCCGTGGAGAGCGTTCTGTCCGCGGCCATGGCCCTGCGGGACGAGGAGATCTGCGTGGACCGGTCCGGCCCCCTGGGCCTTGCGCTGGATTACATCCGCCGGCACATCGCGGACCCCGGCCTCACCCTTTCAGACGCCGCCGGCTCCGCCGGGCTCACGGCCAGCTATCTGTCCGCGCTGTTCCGCCGGGAGCTGGGCCGGACCTACACCGACTACGTCGCCCAGGCGCGGCTGGACCGGGCCCGGCGGCTGCTGCGCCAGACCGATCTGCCCGCCGGACAGGTGGCCCGCGCCGTGGGCTTCCGGGACGCCCATTATTTCAGCGCGCTCTTTAAAAAGCACACCGGCTGCTCCCCCACCGCCTACCGGGCGGCGGAGCGATAAAATAAAGAAGGCCGAAGAGCGTCCCGCTCTCCGGCCTTTACTTTTTATTTTTACTTATCCGCGGCGGGCGTCGTCATCATAATAGCCGTCGCTGTCATCGTCATAATACTCGCCGCCGTCATCGGCGTATTCCTGGCCCTCATCCGCGTATTGGCCCTCGTCGGCATACTGGCCCTCGTCGGCGTATTCGCCCTCGTCGGCATACTGGCCTTCGTCCGCATATTGGCCCTCGTCGGCGTATTGGCTTTCGTCGGCATATTCCTGGCCCTCGTCCGCGTACTGGCCTTCGTCCGCGTACTGGCCTTCGTCGGGGGCCTCGCCGGCATAGGCAGGCTCCTCTCCGGCCGGCGGGCCGGCCTGGTCCGCCGGCTCCTCCGGCGCGGCCTGGGGCTCCGCCAGCTCCTCCGCCCCGGCGGGCACGTCCAGCCACTGGATCTCCTGGCGGGCCTGGGCCCGGGCCCGTTCCTTCCGGGCTTTCCGAAGGCTGTGCATATGGCGGACCCGCTGGAAGAGGTAAAAGCAGACCAGCAGCAGATAGATGCCCAGAACGATGATGAGGATCTTCACGATCTGGCGCACGGAGGGCGTCTGGCTCATCACCTCCATCTGGCTGCGCAGGTACTCGGTCCGGGAGATATCCACCGCGGACCCCGCCACCAGGCGGGAGGTGCCGTAGGCGACGCCGTTCATCAGCACCGTCACCTCGCCCAGATACGCGCCCACCTCGATGGGGGCCACCAGGGCCTTGCCCTCCCTCTCATGCTGATAGCTGATCTCGTATGTGATCTCCCCGATCTGCTGGTCCCCGGGCCGCATGATACGCACCGGCGTCTCCGCCCGGACGCCCACCGCCTCGGGGCTGCCCATCTGCACGGGCACGGTTGTCAGGATATCGGTGGAGCTGAGCAGGGTCCGATAGCTGAAGTTGTCGAATATCCACTTGAACATGGTGAGGGCGTCGGAGTACCGGCTGGCGTCGTCCGGGCAGCCCATGGCAACGGTGATGACCTCCATCTCGTTGTAAAGGCCCTCTGCGGCGATGTTGGCCCCGGCGGAGCTGTTGCCCGGCAGGCCCACAGTGGCGTATTCATATTTATACCCGGAGCCCTCTGCGATCAGGGCGTTGGGGTTGCCCACGGTCCGGGGCGCGTTGATCTCGGTGGGGTCGGTGGAATAGGTCGTGCCCTCGAAGATGGGCCGCAGATCCTCGTTGGCAAAGGCGGCCTGGGCGATGAGGGCCAGATCGCCGGCGGAGGTATAGTTGTCCGCCGCGGCGGTGCCGCCGGCGTTGGAGAAGTGGGTGTTGACGCAGCCAAGCTCCGCCGCCCGGCTGTTCATGTTCTCGATGAACGCGTCCGCCGTGCCCCCCACATACTCCGCCAGGATGTTGGCCGCGTCCTCCGCGCCCCGGTAGATCATCAGATAGAGCAGATTCTCCACGGTGAGCGTCTCGCCGGCCGCCATGGCCGGATCGGTCCGCGCGCTCACGTCCGTGAGGTTATAGCCGAAGCTCTCCGTGGCGGTCACCGCGTCGTCCAGGGAGATGGCCTGCCGGCCGATGGCGTCGCCCACCACCAGCGCGGTCATCAGCACCGTCATCGCGCCCGCCTCCATGGAGCGGGTGCCGTTTTTCTGGAACAGCACCTCTCCCGACACGGCGTCCATGATCACCGCCGACTGGGCCCACAGCTCCGGCGTGTCCAGCGCCAGGGCCGGCTGGGGCAGAACGGCGGCAAACAGCGATATGATAAGAAGAAGGGACAGCAGCTTGAATTTTTTCATGTCATTCTCCGGAAAAGTATGATATGATATACGCGGGAGAGGACGCTTTTCATCCCATTATAAAAAAAATCCATGGGAAAAGCAACAACTGTTTTATGAAAACTTTCTTAAATGTCCGATAGAGGCCGGAAAATACTGCTGGCCGCGCTGCTGGCCGGCACCGGGCTGCTGGCGGCGGGGACGCTGGCCTGGTACGCCCTGGACCGGCGGGATATGCAGCCGGCGGTGTTCGCCCCGGCGGAGACCGCCGTCCGGCAGCGGGAGGCGGTTTTGAACGTGAACGAGGCCACCGCCGCGGAGCTGGAGGAGCTGCCGGGCATCGGCCCCGCTCTGGCGGAGCGCATCCTGGCCTGGCGGGCCGAGAACGGTCCTTTCTCCGGGCCGGAGGACCTGCAGCGGGTCTCCGGCGTGGGCCCGGCTCTGTGCCAGGCCGTGGAGAGCTTCATTCGCTATCAGTGAGGAGAGCGCGTCATGAAGATACTGGTCGTGGACGACGAGGAGCTGCTCGTCAAGGGGATCAAATTCAACCTGGAAAACGAGGGCTATGAGGTGGACGTCTGCTACGACGGGCAGACGGCGGTGGAGATGGCCCGTTCCGGCGGCTACAACCTCATTTTGCTGGACCTGATGATGCCGAAGCTGGACGGGCTCACGGCCTGCATGAAGATACGCCAGAGCTCCGCCGTGCCCATCATCATGCTGACCGCCAAGAGCGAGGACACGGACAAGCTCATCGGCTTTGAGTACGGGGCCGACGACTACATCACCAAGCCCTTCAACATCCTGGAGCTGAAAGCCCGGGTGCGGGCCCTGCTGCGCCGGGCCGGGCTCCAGCCCGGCGGCGGAGAGCCGGACGCCAAACTGACCCGGGGGCACATCACCCTTGACCGGGAACGCCGCTCCGCCACGACGGACGGCAGGCCCGTGGACCTGACGGTGAAGGAGTTCGATCTGGCGGAGCTGCTCATGCGCAACCCCGGCAAGGTGTACTCCCGGGAGAACCTGCTGGACCTGGTCTGGGGCTACGACTACCAGGGCGACATCCGCACGGTGGACGTGCATATCCGCCGGCTCCGGGAGAAGCTGGAGCGGGACCCGGCCGCGCCGGAATGTATCATCACCAAATGGGGTGTGGGTTACTATTTCAAGGACTGAGGGAAAAAAGGTCCGGCGGATCGTATCCGTCCGGTTCAAGATCGCGGCGGTCTTTTCCCTGTTCACGGCGGGGATGATGCTGTTTTTGAACATCTATCCCGTCTACGTCAGCCGGGACATGGTGTTCGCCACCAAGCGGGGCGCGCTGCAGAGCCAGGGCTCGGTGATATCCAGCTCACTGTCCGCGCTGGAGCCGCTGTCCGAGCAGGGCGTGGAGCAGGTCATGGCCCTGCTGGACATGGCTCCCCCGACCCGCCTGGTCGTCACCGACGCCGATCAGCACATCCTTTACGACGCGGACAGGACCCGGAGCGGCGGACCGCTTTGGGGCGTGGAGGAGGCCCTGAAGGGGTACGCCCAGTTCTCCTGCGCCTACTCCTATACCGCCGGGGCCTTCACCAGCCGGTGCACCGTGCCGGTGGTGGGCCCGGCGGGCGTCACGGGCGCGGTGTACCTATATGAGTACGACACCGAGCAGGGGGACATCATCGCGGGCCTGCAGCAGAATCTGGGCAGCATGAGCGTGCTGTTCGGCGGGGCGGGGCTGGTGATCATCGTGGTGATCTCCACCACCCTCACCCGGCGCATCAAGCGGCTGAGCCGGGCCATGGACGTGGTCCGGGGCGGGGATTACAGCCAGCGGGTGCCGGTGCGCGGCCGGGACGAGCTGGCCGCGCTGGCGGAGGAGTTCAACGTGCTGACCGGCCGGCTGGAGGACACGGAGGAGGTCCGCCGCCGGTTCGTCTCCGACGCCAGCCATGAGCTGCGCACGCCCCTGGCGGCCATACGGCTGCTGTCCGACAGCATCACCCAGTCCGACAGCATGGACCCGGACACCATGCGGGAGTTCGCCCGGGACATCGGCGCGGAGGCCCACCGGCTCCAGCGCATCACGGAAAAGCTCATGACCCTGACAAAGCTGGACGCCGGCCCGGCCGTGCGCCAGCCGGAGCCGGTGGACGTGAAGGCCGTGGCGGAGCGGACCCTCCATCTGCTGGAGCCTCTGGCGGCAGAACAGGGCGTGCATCTGCAGACGGATCTGGCCGACGGGTGCGTTGTCTCCGCCTCGGCGGACGACCTCTATCAGATCATCTTCAACCTGGCGGAGAACGGCATCAAATACAACCAGCCCGGCGGCAGCGTGACCCTGGCCCTCCGCCGGGAGGACGGCCAGGCCCTGCTGACCGTGGCGGACACGGGCATCGGCATCCCGGAGGCGGATATGGACCACATCTTCGACCGGTTCTACCGGGTGGACAAGGCCCGGTCCCGGGCCTCCGGCGGCAGCGGCCTGGGCCTGGCTATCGTCCACGACGCGGTGCTGGCAAACGCCGGCACGATCCACGCCGCCGCCCAGTCCCCGGCAGGCACCCGGTTCACCGTCGCGTTCCCTCTCTGGGACCCCCAGGCGGACCGGCCGGATATATCTTGTGATAAGGAGCGATAAGACCATGAACCATGTAAAGACGATCCAGCAGGCCCTGGGGGACCTGCCCGCGCTGGTGATGACGGACGCGGTCTCCATCCGCTACGCCTGCGGCTTCCACATCGACGACGGGGCCGCGGTGGTGGCCCATGACCGGGCCTGGGTGATCACCGACTCCCGGTATGTGGAGGCGGCCACCGCGGCCATCCGGGACATGGAGGTGCTTTGCACCGGCCCGGACCACGGCCTGGACAAGATCCTGGGCGAGCTCTTTGCCCAAAACGGCTTCTCCCGGGCCGGGGCCCTGCCGGACCGGCTCAGTCATGAGCGGTGGAGCTGGCTGGAAAAGGCCGTGGGCGTGCCCCTGGTCTCCGCCGGAGACCTCCTCGGCCGGCTGCGGGCCCGGAAGGACCGGGACGAGGTGGACAGCATCATCGCCGCCCAGCGGATCGCGGAAAAGGCCTTGGACGAGGTGCTGGGCCTGATCCGGCCCGGCCTCACGGAAAAGGAGGTGGCCGCGGAGCTGGTCTATCGGATGTACAAATACGGCGGCGAGGGCAACTCCTTCGACCCCATCGTGGTGGCGGGGGCCAAGAGCTCCATGCCCCACGGGGTGCCCGGGGACAACGTGATCCGGGACGGGGATTTCGTCACCATGGACTTCGGCGCCCTCTATAACGGCTACTGCTCGGACATGACCCGCACCGTGGCGGTGGGCTATGTGACGGACGAGATGCGCCGTGTCTACGACACGGTGCTGGCGGCCCAGCTTGCGGGCATCCAGGCCGCACGGCCCGGAGCGGCCGGCCGAGACGTGGACGCCGCCGCCCGGAAGGTCATCACCGACGCGGGCTACGGGGACTATTTCGGCCACAGCTTCGGCCACAGCCTGGGCCTGGAGATACATGAGGACCCGGGCGCCCACGCCCGGAACACCCAGCCTCTGCCGGAGGGGGCCGTGATCTCCGCCGAGCCGGGCATCTACCTGCCGGGCCGGTTCGGGGTCCGGATCGAGGATATGCTGTGGCTCCACGGCGAGGGCGCGGAAAACCTCACGAAAGCCCCCAAGGAGCTGCTGATCCTGTAAAAAGGGTTGCCAAGGCGGAAAATATATTGTAAAATGAATCGTTAACACAAAAACCACTCAACGGAGGATATTTTATATGATTTCAGCAGGCGAATTCCGTAACGGCGTGACCTTCGAGATGGACGGTCAGGTCATGCAGGTCATCGAGTTCCAGCATGTGAAGCCGGGCAAGGGCTCACCCTTCGTGCGTACCAAGATGAAGAACGTCATCACCGGCGCCGTGGTGGAGACCTCCTTCAACCCCACCCAGAAGTTTGAGAACGCCTACGTGGAGCGCAAGAACATGGAGTACAGCTACGCCGACGGCGATATCTACTATTTCATGGACGGCGAGACCTATGAGCTGATCCCCATCGACAAGAGCAAGCTGTCCGACGGCTTCCGCTTCGTGAAGGAGAACGAGGTCTGCACCATCAGCTCCTACAAGGGCGTGGTGTTCGCCGTGGATCCCCCCAACTTCGTCACGCTGGAGATCACCGACACCGACCCCGGCTTTGCGGGCAACACCGCCACCAACGCCACCAAGCCCGCCACCCTGGAGACCGGCGCGGAGATCAAGGTCCCCCTGTTCATCGAGCCCGGCGAGCGCATCGAGATCGACACCCGCACCGGCGAGTACCTGGGCCGGGCCAAGGGTTGAGCCGCGGGAGGATGTCCATCATGACCACTTCTGAAAAAGTCGCGTACCTGAAGGGCTTGGCCGAGGGCTTTGGCACGGACCCCGCCACCAAGGAGGGCAAGCTGCTGACTACGATCCTGGACATACTGGAGGATCTGGCGCTGGACCAGGAGGACCTGGCCGCGGACCTGGCGGAGCTGGGCGATGGCCTGGACGCCGTCAGCGACGACCTGGAGGACGTGGAGGACGTCCTCTTTGGCGACCCGGACGAGGACGATCTGGACGACGAGGACCTGGAGATCGAGGACTGGGACGGCAAGACCGTCTTTTACGACATCAAGTGCCCCGCCTGCGGCGAGACCGTCACCTTTGACGAGAACGATCTTGCCAAGGGCTCCATCCCCTGCCCCGCCTGCGGCGAGACTTTGGAGTTCGAGCTGGAGACGGACGGCGGCGACGGCAAGAGCAAGGAAGAATAAAAAAATAAAGCAAGGCCGGGCCCTCGGGGACCCGGTCTTTTTCCTTTTTTGGCAGCGTGGGCGTTTTACGCTTCCTCGTCCGCCTCGTCGCGGGTGCGGAACAGCAGCGAGATGCACCACAGCGCCGCCAGGCCCACCAGCGTATAGACCACCCGGCTCACCGGGTTGGTCTGGCCGCCGAATATCCAGGCCACGATATCGAACCGGAACAGACCAACGCTGCCCCAGTTCAGTCCGCCGATGATGGCAAGGATCAGAGCTATCCTGTCGATGACCATGAAAAAGACTCCTTTTCGATCAGACTGAAATTGGTCTTGCAAGCCTAGTGTGCCCGAAAACAGCGGCGTATATACGCCATATCCAGCGAAATTTGAAAAATTTTTCCATTTTGTTTACAAATCCTGTACGCCGCGTTATAATGCGTCCAACAACGGGAGCATCGGAAAGACAAAAAGGAGCAGAGAGAAAATGAAACGCATGATTTCCGTTTTTCTGTCCGTATGCCTCTTGGCAGCCCTTTTGTGCGGCTGCGGCAGCGGCGGCGGCGAGAAGGCCGCTCCGTCCCCCGCCGCCGCGGAGGAGAGCGACCCGCAGGGCATGACCTTCCGGCAGGCCGCCCCCACGCCCACCCGGGAGCCCTCGGCCACCCCGGACCCGGACGCCCTGCAGGAATACGCCGCCGACGGGGTGGGCACGTTCTGGCTGCCGGCGGGCTTTGATATGGCCCTGGCGGAGTCGTCGGACCCGCTGCCTGCGTCCGGCGTCACATTCACCCGCTCCGGCGTCACCGTTTACGCCGAGCGGATCGGCTATGACGACTTCCGGGACGCGGGCGAGACCGTTCCGGCGGATCTGGAGAGCTTCGCCGCCAGCGGCCCGGTCCGCCAGGACGTGCCGGAGGATGTCTCCTTTGAAACGGACGAGTTCGGCAGCCTGTTCGCGGACTGGATCGACAGCGACGGCATGACGGTATATTATGTGCTGAAAGCCGGGACCGATTCCTACGGCGTGGCGGTGGGCCGCGCCCCGGCGGGGGACGCCGCCGTGGGAGAGATACCTCTCTGGCTCAGCAAGGCGGCCATCAACTGACCGCCGGGGACGCTCCGGCGCGCAAAACAGGATATCGGCGTCTGAACGACGCAAAATGACAGCGGGTGGCTTCGTGCCATCCGCTGCGCGCTTCAAGTCTTTCGGTTATTTTCAGTTTTTTCACAAACCGGCTTTATCCCGTTCAAAAATCGGTGATATGCTCCGCTCATTCGATGGAAGGTAGGTAATGTCATGAAGCGAATCGTATGTATAGCCGTTTCGGCGGCCATGCTGCTGGGTCTGGGCGTGACGGCCCAGGCTGCGGAGGGCGGCTCCGACAGAGAGACGATCGAGACGGTTTTGAACTTGGCGAACAATGCCGATCAGACCTGGACCTATTCCGACGAGGCGGACGCCTGGACGCTGGAGCCGGTGAGCGCGGTGGCCTGGCCGGAGCTTCCCGACCAGCAGGGCGTGAGCGTGTGCGTCCCCGGCGCCTATGTGACCGGCATCGACACGGACGGCGACGGCGCGGCGGATGCGACGGCGGAGGACGGGGACGGCTCCGTGCAGGGCGGCCTCGTCATCGACTATGACGCGCAGATCACCAGTCCTAACGGGCAGACCTACACCGCCGCCACCGCGCCCGTGATCCTCAACACCGGCGCGGCGGGATATGGCTCTCAGAACAACACCGCCGCCTCCGCCGACCATGCGGCCGACGGGTATATCAACGTGTCCTGCGGCAACCGCGGCAAGCAGGACACGGCCGCGGACGGCGACGGAAATACCTATTATACCGGCGACGCACCGAGCTGTCTTGCCGACCAGAAAGCGGCGGCCCGGTATGTGAAATACAATATTCTTCTGGGCAATCTGCCCGGCGACATCGAGAAGTTCATCTCCACCGGCGGCTCCGGCGGCGGCGCGCACGCGGTCATGTTTGCCGCCACGGGCAACCACCCGGATTTCTATGACTACCAGATCGAGGCCGGCGCGGTGGGCGTCTACAAAAACGCCGACGGGACCTATGACACCACCGTGACCGTGGACGGGACGGACTTCCAGCTGTCCGACGGGGCCTGGGGCTGCATCGCGTACAGCGCCATCACCTCTCTGGCCGAGGGGGATATGGCCATGGCCTTTGAGTATTATATGGACACGGCCTACGATTTCGGCACCCCCTTCCAGAAACAGTTGGCGCAGTACCTCTCCCAAGCCTATATGGACTATATCAACGGCCAGGGGCTCACTGTCGAGGAATCCAAAGTGGGCTTCGACCTGGACGGGGACGGCGCGCTCTCCAGCACCGTGCCGCTGACTATCCAGTGCGACATGGAGCAGTACCCGGAGACCAACGGCTACCACGGGACCTATCTGGACCTCTATCTGGCGGAGTTCAGGGAGAACTTGCAGTGGTATCTGGACGACCTGGACTACGCGGAGGGCTGGACCTGGTTCGATGAAAACGGCGAAGCTCTCTCCGATGAGGCGGTGGCCGCCATGACCGGGGCGGACAAGGCCCAGGCCTTTTTGGAGGGCCGCTACGCGAAGGGCGGCTCCGGCGGCATGATGGGCGGCATGCCCGGCGGCGGGCCCATGGGCGGCGATATAGCGGCGGGCGGCCCCGACGGTACCCTGCCTGACGGCGAAAAGCTCGACCGTAAAATGGACGGCCAGCGCCCGGAGGGCGGTATGCCGGCCGGGGAGCTGCCCGACATGATGGGCGGCATGGGCCCCGATGGCGGCCAGATGCAGGTGGGAACGCCGGACGCGGGTACCACCCAGTCGGCCACCGGCGGGACGGATTCCCGGAATTATGCCTCCTATGAGGAGATGGTCGCGGCCTATGAGGCGGACATTGCCGAGATCGCGGCCGGGGACGAGTATGGAAACAACATCGCCGCCCTGTATGACCCGCTGAACTACATCGGCGCGGAGGGCACGGACGCCCCTGTCTGGACCCGAATCATGATGGGCGCGGCCGAGGGAGACATGTCCATGTTCACGTCGCTGAACCTGCAGATCGCCTGGCTGAACGCCGGGACGGACGCGGAGCTCCAGTGGCAGTGGGACGGCGGCCATGTGCCCTCCGAGGTGCTGGGCGAGTCCTTCTCCCTGTATGTGGATGAGATGGTGGCAGAGTATGCGGGCGGCACGGAAGTTGAAAAGCAACCCGCCCAGGCCCAGACCGCCAACGGCACGGCCACCTCCCCCTCCGGCACTGACTTGACCGGCTGGGTGGACGGTTCGGATGTGGAAAACGTGACCTTCTCCCTGGCCGACGCCGCGGCCTACCGCACGGCGGGGGCCAGCAAGGCTGTCCCCGGCTTTGACGTGATCGACTACGGCCAGGAGGACTATGTGTTCGGCAGCCCGGAAAAGGACGCCCGGCACTGGAACACCACCCTTCTGGAGATATTTAACACCCATGCCGACACCCTGGCGCCCCTGTTCAACCAAACGTCCACGGATGGAGCGGCCCAGGCGGCGGGCGGGCCGGCCCCCTCCTCCGGGACAACGGACCATAACGCCGTCGTGACGTACAACGAGGACACGGCTGTGTCCGGGGAGGACTATACCTCCGCCGGGACCGACGAGAATGCCATACTGATCGAGGACGGCACGGTGACCCTGGACCAAATCAGTGTAGACCGCACCTCCGCTGACTCCACCGGGGGCGACAACGCCAGCTTCTACGGCGTGGGCGCGGCCATTCTCGCCACAGGCGGCGAGACAGACATCACCAACGCCACTATCACCACGGACGCCAAGGGCGGCGCGGGGGTCTTCGCCTACGGGGACGGCGTGGTCCATATCAGCGACAGCGCCATCGCCACGACCCAGGACACATCGGGCGGCATCCACGCGGCGGGGGGCGGCGCCCTGTACGCTGACAACGTCACCGCCACCACGGAGGGCGAGTCCTCCGCCGCCATCCGCTCCGACCGGGGCGGCGGGCTCATGGTGGTAAATGGCGGCAGCTATACCTCCAACGGCGTCGGCTCTCCGGCGGTCTACTGCACCGCTGCCATCGCCGCGAAGGACGCGGAGCTGGCCGCCAACGGCTCCGAGGCGGTCTGCATCGAGGGGCTGAACAGCCTGTATCTCTATGACTGCGACCTGTCCGGCGCTATGCCCGACTCCCAGCAGAACGACTGCACCTGGAACGTGATCCTCTACCAGAGCATGTCCGGCGACTCCCAGGTGGGCAACAGCACCTTCCAGATGACCGGCGGCACGCTGACGGCCAAAAACGGCGGGATGTTCTACACCACCAACACCGAATCCACGTTCGTCCTGCAGGACGTGCAGATCGTCTATGCCGACGACAGCCCCTTCTTTCTGCGCTGCACCGGCAACCAGAACCAGCGGGGCTGGGGCCAGGCCGGCAGCAACGGCGCGGACTGCACCTTCACCGCCATCAGCCAGGACATGGCCGGGGACGTGGTGTGGGACTCCATCAGCAGCCTGGACCTGTACGTGACCGAGGGAAGCGCGCTCACCGGCGCGGTGGTCCAGGACGAGAGCTGCGCAGGCTCCGGCGGCGACGGCTATGCCGCGCTCACCATCGACGGGGGCTCTCAGTGGATCGTCACCGGGGACAGCGTTCTGACGACCCTGCACAATGGGGGTTCTGTCGTGGATGAGGACGGCAGCCCTGTCACCATCCAGGGGACTGACGGGACCGTCTATGTCAGCGGCGACGGCAAATACACGGTGACCGTTTCCGAGTATGACGAAAATGCCGATCTCACCGGCGCGGGAACGGTAACCAGTTTCGAGGACGCCCAGGTCAACACCGGCTCCCAGACCGCCGGCGGCATGGGCGGCATGGACGGCGGCAGCACCCCGCCCGACATGCCCCAGGGCAGCATGGACGATGGCGGAACCCCGCCCGACATGCCCCAAGGCGGCGTGGATAATGGCGGAACCCCGCCTGAGCCGCCCCAGGGCGATATGGGAGGCGGCACGCCCCCCGAAGAGCCCGCCGGCGCATAGCTCCCGGACAGACACGGAAAATGGCATGACCAGGGCGGTCATGCCATTTCCATTTTGTTTTTTCGTTTACTGCGCCGCCAGGTCCCTCGTCAGGCATACCAACTCCCCGTCCCGCACGTCCACCACCAGGGTGGCCCCGGCGGGGATGTCCCCGGACAGGATCTTCTTGGCGATCAGCGTCTCGGCGGCGGATTGCAGATACCGCTTCAAAGGCCGGGCGCCGTAGACCGGGTCGAAGCCGTGGTCGATGATATGCCGGCAGGCGTCGGGGGTGAATTCCAGGCCCAGCTGCCTGTCCGCCAGCCGCTTGCGGAGGCTCTCGGTCAGGATGGCGATGATGCCGGTCAGATCCTCCCGGGTCAGGGGCTTGAACAGCACCGTCTCGTCCAGCCGGTTCAAAAACTCCGGCCGGAAGGACCGCTTCAGCTCGCCCATGACGGCGGCCTTGGCCTCGTCGGTGATCTCGCCGTTGGGCCCCACCGCCCCCTCCAGCAGATAGGGGCTGCCCAGGTTGGAGGTCAGGATGATGACGGTGTTTTTGAAGTCCACCGTCCGGCCCTGGCTGTCGGTGATGCGCCCGTCGTCCAGCACCTGCAAAAGAATGTTGAACACGTCCGGGTGGGCTTTTTCGATCTCGTCGAACAGCACCACCGAATAGGGATGGCGGCGCACCGCCTCGGTGAGCTGGCCGCCCTCGTCGTAGCCCACATATCCCGGAGGGGCCCCGATCAGCCGGGAAACGGAGAATTTCTCCATATACTCGGTCATGTCGATGCGCACCATGCTGCGCTCGTCGTCAAAGAGGGCTTGGGCCAGGCTCTTGGCAAGCTCCGTCTTGCCCACGCCGGTGGGACCCAAAAACAGGAACGAGCCGATGGGCCGGTCCGGGTCCGCCACGCCCGCCCGGGAGCGGAGGATGGCCTCGGTGACGAGGCGCACCGCCTCATCCTGGCCCACCACCCGCTCATGGAGGATGTCCTCCAGGTGCAGCAGCTTTTCCCGCTCGCCCTCCATGAGCCGGGCCACGGGGATGCCCGTCCAGCGGGCCACGATGCCGGCGATCTCCTCCTCCGTCACCGCGTCCTGGACCAGAGCCGTCTCCTTCCGGGGGGCGGACTGGGCCTGGTCCAGCTTCTTTTGCAGGGCCGGGATGGTCTCGTATTTCAGCCGGGCCGCCGTCTCGTACTCATAGTTTTGCTGGGCCCGCTCCATCTCGGCGGTCTGCCGCTCGATCTCGGCCTTCAGGCCCTTGGCCGCGTCCACGTCCGCCTTCTCCGCCTCCCAGCGGGCCTTCATGGCGGCGTACTCCTCCTTGGCGGCGGCCAGCTCGCCCCGCAGCTTCTCCAGCCGGTCCGCGCTGAGCTTGTCCGTCTCCTTTTTCAGAGCCATCTCCTCGATCTCCATCTGCATGATCTTCCGGCGGATATCGTCCAGCTCCGAGGGCATGGAGTCGATCTCCGTGCGGATCAGCGCGCAGGCCTCGTCCACCAGGTCGATGGCCTTGTCCGGCAAAAACCGGTCGGAGATGTACCGGTCCGACAGGGTTGCCGCCGCCACCAGGGCCGCGTCGTGGATGCGGACCCCGTGATAGATCTCATACCGCTCCTTGATGCCCCGCAAAATGGAGATGGTGTCCTCCACGGTGGGCTGGTCCACCATCACCGGCTGGAACCGCCGCTCCAACGCCGCGTCCTTTTCGATGTACTTGCGGTACTCGTCCAGGGTGGTGGCGCCGATGCAGTGCAGCTGGCCCCGGGCCAGCATGGGCTTCAGGAGGTTGCCCGCGTCCATGCTGCCCTCGGTCTTGCCCGCGCCCACGATGGTGTGCAGCTCGTCGATGAACAGCAGAATGCGTCCCTCGCTCCTGGCGATCTCCTCCAGCACGGCCTTCAGCCGCTCCTCGAACTCGCCCCGGTATTTCGCGCCCGCCACCAGCGAGCCCATATCCAGGGAAAAGATCGTCTTGTCCTTCAGCCCCTCCGGCACGTCCCCCCGGACGATCCGCTGGGCCAGGCCCTCGGCGATGGCGGTCTTGCCCACGCCGGGCTCGCCGATGAGGACCGGGTTGTTTTTCGTCTTGCGGGACAGGATGCGGATCACGTTCCGTATCTCCGTGTCCCGGCCGATCACCGGGTCCAGCTCGTTGTCCCGGGCCCGCTTGACCAGGTCCGTGCCGTACTTCTCCAGCACGTCGTAGGTGTCCTCGGGACTGTCGCTGGTCACATGGCCGGTCTTGACCTTGGCAAGCTCCGCCGTGAAGGCGTCCTTCGTCACGTTCTGGGCCCGGAAGATGTCCCGGATGGCCGGGGTCTGGTTGGCGAAAATGCCCAGCATCAGATGCTCCACGGACACATATTCGTCCTTGAGCTTGTCCGCCACCTTCCGGGCGAAGTCCATGATCCTGCCGAACTCGTTGGAGGGGTACACGCTCTGGGCCCCCTGGACCTTGGGCAGCCGCTCGATGGCCCCGTCCAGGGCCGAGAGGATGCCGTCGCAGTCCGCGCCCATGCGCCCAAGCAGCGTGGGGATGAGCCCGCCGTCCGCGTCCACCAGGGCGTACAGCAGGTGCTCCGCCGTCACATACTGGTTGTCGTTTTCCCGGGCCATGGCCGTGGCGGCGTTGATGACTTCTATGGTCTTTTGCGTCAGCTTATCGCTGTTCATGCCGATCACTGTCCTTTATGATAAATTCTTTCCGCGTTTATAAAATGGTGTTGCCCTCATGGAGCCACTGGATATACTCCGCCCGGATGTCTCGGGCCGACGCCTGGCCGGCCAGGTACGCCTTCATGAGCCGGTCGAAAAGCCGCACATAGGCGCTGATGGCCGCCGCCACGTCGGAGCTGGTATAGTCCCGGCTGCCGGGCAGGGCGATGGACCGGGTGAACCGGCCCGGATACAGGGCGTAGTCTGCCGGCAGGGCGTGATAGGGGGCGACCAGCTCGTCCTCCACCTGCTTCCACAGCCGGAAAAACCGCCCCATGGCCTCCAGAAGCTCCTGGGACTGGGTGCGGAACACCACCGAAAGCTCCCCCAGGGAGTCGTCCCGGTCCCGGTACAGCTCCACCGAATACTTCACCGTGGGCCGGTAGCGGTACTGCAGGCTCGACTTCACGCTCATAGTCATGGAGTTGGGGGTGATGAAAGGCACCAGGGCCCGGTCCGCGTCCAGTATCTCGCTGATCTGCCGGAAGATGTCCTGGACCCGCCGCTCCGGGGTCACCAGGTCCGTGTACTCCGCCAGGATCTGGTTCACCAGCGCGGAACGGTTGGTGCCCATCCGGTGGGCCAGATCGTCCACCGCCCGGACCACGTCGTCCGCCAGCATCAGGCTGTACAGGGTCTTTTTCATATCTCTCACCTCGGGAACAATTTTACATCTGCACATTAACTTTGTCAAGCGATTTATATAAATTTTCTGCACATATTTTTAGTTTCCCGCAAAAAGCCCCGCCCTATCCGTTCGGACGGGGCGGGGCTCAGACAATCAAAGAACGATGAATAGGGGCGAAGCCCGGTCAGGGCGAGCCGTGCGGCATTCCCGCGCGTCGAAGTCAAAAGCCGCTGTACGACAGGCTTTTGACTTCCTGCCGGCGGGATTCACTTCCGCCGAGCAGTTTCAATCTAATCCCCGCTCTTTTTTCAAAAGGCGGATATCGGTCCCGGCGAAGGACAGCACCTGGAACTCCCCCTCCAGCCGGGAGACGATCTGGGGGGTGTAGAGCTTTCCCATCTGGGCGGCGGACAGGTTGGTGCTGACTACCGTTTTTTTGCGGCCGATGAGCCGGGTATTGATAAGGGTATACAGCGCGCTGCGGGTGAACTCCGTCACCATCTCGGTGCCCAGATCGTCCACGATCAGCAGGTCGCACCCCTCCATCCGGCGGATCTGCTCCTCCGCCCGGGCCACGGTATCTTCATCCCTGCCGAACCGCTGCCGCTCATAGGCCCCCAGGGCCTCCGACGCCGTCACATAGACCACGGAGAAGCCCTGCTTTGCCACCTCCTTGGCGATGCAGGCGGACAGGAAGGTCTTGCCCAGGCCCGTGCCGCCCCGGAAGAGATAATTCTCCCGCCGGCGGCCGAAGTCCAGGGCATAGTCGTAGCAGATGCCGAACACGGTCTCCATCTGGGTCCGGGGGGCCACGCCGGAGACCGGGTCGGGCCGGTCGTCGTAAAGGCCCAGGTCGAAGGTGCCAAAGCTCTCGGTGCCCAGCTTCATCAGCTGGGACAGGTCCCGTCTTTGGGCCTGGTCGTAAAGCTCCTTCAGACAGGAGCACATCCGCCCCTCCACATAGCCCGTATCCCGGCAGCGGGGGCAGTCCCAGGCCCCGTCCAGCCAGTCTATGGGCCAGCCGTTTGCCACCAGCAGCTCCGCCCGGCGGGCCTGCAGCTCCAGGCTCTCCCGGCGCAGGGCCTCCAGCCCGGCGGGACCGCCCGCCGCGGCCGTGGCCGCCTTGGGGATCAGGGCGGCGATCTGCCTGTCCAGCTCCCGCAGGGCCGGCTCCTTGGCGTAGGCCTGGGCGTGGCGCAGCCGGTCCGTCTGCACCGCCCGGCGGCGGATATCCTCTTTTTCCTCTCTGGCCTGGGCCAGCAGCTTTCCGTCCATTTCTCTTTCCTCAGCCGTTTTTCAGCCGCTCTCGCAGCTTCTGCATCCGCTCCAGCTCCGCCGCGTCCGGGGCGGAGGAGGCGGTCTTTTGCCGGGCGGGTTTGCGGTCCCCCTGCTCGATCTGGGCCACCGTATGCAGGCCCTTGCCGTGCCAGGACTGGACGATGGAGTTCATGTACCGCCACTTGAGCTGTCCTGTATTGGTGACGGTCCTGTCCGCGGCCAGGGCCAGCTCCTCCGGCCCGAAGCCCAGCTCCATCCAGCCCAGCAGATATTTTTTCTCCGTGGAGGACAGCTCCCGGTCCCGGATGCCCAGGGCCTGCTGCATCTGGCCCAGCATGCTTTTGCGCCGGTCCAGCTCCGCCAGCCAGCTCTCCGCCTGCTCATAAGTCATGATCTCCCGGTCGAACCAGCGGTACGCCTCTTTCTCGATGACCGCGAAGCCAAGCTGCCGGGCGGCCCCGTACCGCTGGTCGTGCTCCTCCTTGCAGTGGTGGATCAGCAGCATGATCACGTCCGCCGGCAGGGAAAGGTCGTCATAGATGCCGAAGAGCTTTTTCAGATCCGTGGAGTTCAGCGTCCGGCCCAGGGTCTGCTGCGTCTCCTTCACCAGATCCTGAAAGGCCGGGTCCGTCTGGCTCCGGCGGGCCACGTCCGCCGCCCGGTACTCCGGGATCTCGCCGGACGGCAGCGGGTCCTCCCTCTCCGGCGCGCCCCGGTCCAGCAGCCCCAGCCGCTCCAGCCGCCCGGCGATCTGCCGGACCGCCCGGACCGACAGGCGCAGCTCCGCCGCGGCCCTGTCGATGTCCAGGGCCCCGCCGTTCTTCACCAGGTACAGGTACAGCAGCGCGCCGTCCCCGTCGCCGGCCTCCAGCAGCGCGTCCGCGTCCCGGAGGGGCACGGCCAGCAGCCTGGGCCGGTTCAGTTTGAGCTTACCATCGTCCATGGGTCCAATGACCTTATCCTTCGTATCGGGCTGAAAACAGTGTGCGCCTTACATTATAGCATCTTCGACCGGCAGTTACAAGTTTTGCTTAAACCGGCAGCCGGTGCTATAATACCATCAGGAGGACGGCCCATGGAGCGTTTTGTCGATCTGCATATCCACACCACGGCCTCGGACGGGACGGTGTCCCCGGCGGAGGCGGCGGCCATGGCCCGGGACCTGGGTCTGGCCGCCATCGCCATAACGGACCATGACACCGTGGCGGGGGTCCCGGAGGCCCTGGCGGCCGGGGAGCGGCTGGGGGTGAGGGTCATCCCCGGCGTGGAGCTGTCTGCGGACTATATGGGCCGGGACGTGCACATCGTAGGGCTGTTCATCGACCCGGCCGGCGCCGGCCTGGCGGACGCGCTGGCCTGGTCCCGGAACAGGCGGCAAGAGCGCAATGAAAAGCTCGTCTCCGCCATGGAGGCGGACGGGCTCCCCATCAGCATGGACGCGCTGCGTGCAGCCCATCCCGGGGCGGTGCTGGGCCGGCCCCACATCGCCGGGTGGCTGGCGGAGCACGGCCTGGCCGCCGACACCGCCGACGCCTTCCGCCGGTATCTGAACAAGGGCCGGCCCTACTATATGCCCCGGCAGCGGATGGGCCTTGACCGGGCCGCGGCGGCCATCCGTTCCGCCGGGGGCGTGGCGGTCATCGCCCACCCCTTCCACTACGGCTTCGACCCGGACGCGCTGGAGGGCTTTATCCGGGCCGCCGTCCGGGCGGGCTGCCGGGCCCTGGAGGTCTACTACTCCGAGCATACCCCCGCCCGGCAGGCGGAGGCGGCCGCGCTGGCGCAGCGGTACGGCCTGGCGGCCTCCGGCGGCAGCGATTTCCATGGGGACCGAAAGCCGTCCATCCGCATGGGGACCGGCATCGGCGGGACCCTGCGGGTCCCCGGCGGGGTGCTGGAGGGCCTGGAGGCGGCCAGGCGGTAGTTTTTGCGTTCACCGCCAGAAATTGGGATTTGCTCTTGTTTTATTGACTGATATTGTTTATAATGTAGTGGATTATACATATATTGGGCAAGTTTGCCGGCGTGGGGCCACGCCGGCGGGGATATCGGGGGAACGATGCTGGAATTGCTTGCGCCCGCCGGGAGCATGGAGGCCGTGATGGCCGCCGTGCAAAACGGGGCTGACACAGTATATATGGCGGACCGTCTCACCGCGCCGGGCCGGGGCGAAAGGGCCTTCGACCTGGAGGAGATGAGCGAGGCCATCCGCTACTGCCGGGTGCGGGGCTGCACAGCGGCGGTGAGTCTGTGCGGGCTTTTCACGGACGAGACCATGGCCCAGGCCGTGGACCGGGCCCGGTTCGCCGCCCGGGCGGGGGCGGACGCGCTGCTGGTGCGGGACGTGGGGCTCATCGACGTGCTGCGCCGGGTCCTGCCGGACATGCCCCTGTGGGGGGACGTGCGGCTGGGCGTCACCTGCGTGGAGGGCGCGGCCACGGCGGCGGCCATGGGGCTGAGCCGGGTGTTTTTGGCCCCGGAGCTGAGCATGGAGCAGATCGCCTCCATCACCCAGGGGAGCCCCGTCAAGACCATGGTATACGTCCACGGCCCGGTGTGCGTTGCCCACAGCGGCCAGTGCTACATAGGGGCCCTGGCCCACGAACACAAGAGCGATAGCTGTATGCGCTGCACGGAGCCCTGCCGGGGCCGGTTCTCCCTGGGGGGCCGGATGGACGAAAAGCCCCTGTCCATGGCGGATCTGTGCCTGATCGACCATGTGGAAGCCCTGCAGACCATCGGCGTGACCGGCGCCGCCATCGAGGGACGCGGCCGCCGGCCGGAATATGTGGCTTACACCACCCGGCTCTATTCCCGGGCCATCCGGGAGCAGGTCCTCCCCACCGAGGAGGAAAAAGACTACCTTTTGCGCGCCTTTTCCGCCACCGGCCTGTCCGACGGCTACTATACCGGCGAGACGGGCCCGGCCATGTTCACCCCCGCGCCGGAAGCGGACAAGATACCGGCCCGGTTTTATTCCGAGCTTCGCAAGGGCTATTCCAACACCGAGCTGCGGCGGGTGCCGGTGAAATTTTACGCGGTGCTGAAGGCGGGCCAGCCCGCCCTGTTCGCCGCGGAGGACCAGCGGGGCAACCACGCCACCGTCAAGGGCTTCGAGCCGGTGGACATCGGCCGGCAGGGCGTCAGCGACGTCCGGGTGCGGGAGATCCTGTACCGGACCGGCGGCACGCCCTTCAACTGCACGGAGGTCAACTGCTCCATCGACCCGGACCTGGACTATCCCGACGAGGCCATCGAGGCCGCCCGCCGGGAGCTGCTGCACCAGATCGCGGACAAGACGCGGGAGCCCGTGGCCGTCACGGAGCGGGAGACGCCCCCCAGGCCCGAGGGCGCGGGGGTGGACGGCCCGCCCAAGCTGGTGATCCAGGTGACCAGCGAGAACCAGCTCACGGCGGACTTGGCCGCCACGAAGCCGGACCTTTTATATGTCCCGGCGGAGATCCTGGCGGCGGGCACGGCGGACGTATCGGCGTTCCTGGAGCGAGGGACCCAGATCGCGGCGGCTCTGCCCCGGGTCATATCCGAGGCGGAGGGCCCGGTGCTGCGGGAGCTGCTGGCGGCCCTGAAGGAGCGGGGCGTCACCCAGGTGCTGGCGGGCAATCTGGGCCTGCTGCCGGCGGTGCGCCAGGCGGGGATGGAGCTGCGGGGCGACCTGGGGCTGAACATCGCCAACTCCTGGACGCTGAAGTTCCTCAGCCGGGGCGGGTTCAAGTCCGTGACCGCCTCCGGGGAGCTGACCGCCCGGCAGATCGGGGCTCTTGCCAAGACCGCCGACACGGAGATGGTGGTCTACGGCCGGCTGCCAGTGATGGTGACGGACCACTGCATCATCCGCAACAGCGCGGGCCGGTGCTCCTGCGCCACCCCCACCAGCATGAGCGACGTATTCGGGGGCGTGTACCCGGTGGAGAAGGAATTCGGCTGCCGCAACACGGTCTACGACGCCCGCAAGACCTTTTTGGCCGACCACCCGGAGGTATACACCGGCGTGGGCCTGTGGGGCCTGCGGCTGCTGTTCACCACGGAGAGCCCCCGGGAGTGCGTTCTGATCACCCAGCGGTACAAGGGCGAGAGCGACTATCTGCCCATCAACGCCAGCCGCGGGGCCTATCAGAAAGGAGCGTTATGGAGCTGATCCTGGCATCCGCCTCCCCCCGGCGGCGGGAGCTTTTGAGCTATTTTGACATCCCCTTTTCCGTGATCCCCGCATCGGGGCCGGAGGAGCCCCCCGCGGGGGCGGACGCGGAGCGGACGGTGGCGTTTTTGTCCCGGCAGAAGGCCCGGCAGGTGGCGGACGCCCACCCCGGCGCGCTGGTGATCGGCGCGGACACGGTGGTGGAGATCGACGGCACGATCCTGGGCAAGCCCCGGGACGAGGCGGACGCCAGGCGGATGCTGCGGCGGCTCTCCGGCCGGGAGCACCGGGTCTGGACCGGCGTGAGCCTGGCGGGGGACGGCGCTGGTCCCTGCTCCACCCGCACGGCCATGACCCGGGTGTTCTTTCGGGAGATGTCCGACGCGGAGATCGACGCCTACGTGGCCACCGGGGAGCCCATGGACAAGGCCGGGGCCTACGGCTATCAGGGCCGGGCCGGGATGTATGTGGAACGCATCGAGGGAGACTTTTTCAACGTAGTGGGCCTGCCGCTGTGCCTTTTGGGGCAGATGCTGCGGGAAACGGGAGTAGTGCTGCATTGAAGGAATATGTGAAAAAATACGGCATGCGCGTAGGCGCGGCCGTCATCGCCGTGGTGCTGATCGTGGTGCTGGCCACCGCGCTCATGGACGGGCGGGCAGGATTTCTTGCCAACATCTCCGGGGCCATATCCAGCCCCGTGGGCCGGGCCGCCTCCTCCGCCGTGGAGTGGATCGAGGGCATCTATGGCTATATTTACAAGTACGATCAGCTTGTGGCGGAGAACAACTCCCTCCGTGCCCAGCTGGCCGAGGCCCAGCAGGCCTCCATCAACGCCAGCCAGTTCGAGGAGGAGAACGTGCGCCTACGGGAGCTTTTGGATTTCAAGCAGCAGCACACGGACTATGTGCTGGAGCCGGCCAAGATCACCGAGTGGTCCAGCTCCAACTTTGAAAGCACGTTCCGGCTGAGCAAGGGCTCGGCCAACGCCGAGATCGCGGTGGGCGACTGCGCCATCACGGAGTACGGCGCGCTGGTGGGCCAGGTCATCGAGGTGGGCGACAACTGGTGTACGGTCCGCACGCTGATCGACTCCGCCATCGACGTAGGCGCGCTGGTGGGCGAGGCCGGCGCGGTGGGCATGTGCGTGGGCGACTTCGCGCTGATGCGGGACAATATGCTGCGCCTGACGTATCTTTCCGAGAACGCCCAACTGGTGGAGGGCGAGGCGGTTCTGACCTCCGGCCGGGGCTCCATCCCCCAGGGCCTGATCATCGGCTACATCAACTCCGTCCTCAGCGAAGGCAACGGCCAGACCCTTTACGGGGTGGTGGAGCCCGCCTGCGACCTGGGCAGTCTGTCCCAGGTGTTCATCATCACCGACTTTACCACCCAGGAGTGACGGCATATGCTGCTTGACCTTATCGACCTGTCCAAGCTGCGGCGGGCCATCGTGTACGGCCTGCTGATGGCGGCGGTGCTGGTGCTGCAAAACCAGATCGTGTCCCGCATGCCCGTGCTGGGGGTCCGGCCCATGCTGCTGCCCGCGCTGGTGGTGGCGGTGGCGCTGTTCGAGGGCGGCGTCTGGGGCGGCGTGCTGGGCCTGGCAGCGGGGTACTTCGCCGATTTCAGCTGTGCGGGGCACGTGGTGCTGTTCACGATAACGCTGTCCGCCGCGGGATTTTTCACCGGCGTGCTGGGCAAATATATGCTGCACAAGGGTTTCGTGTCCTATGTGACGATGCTGCTGCTGACGCTGGCCCTCGTCACCTTCTGCCAGATGTTCCGGTTCCTGTTTCTGGCGGACCAGGACGCACGGGCGTTCCACGCGCTGTATATCGCCGGGCCGGCCTACTGGCCCGTGCTGCGCACGGGGCTGATCCAGGTGGTCTGGAGCCTTGTGCTGAGCCTGCCCCTTTACTTCCCCTGCAAGATCATCGCCGCGAGGCCGATGGGAAAATGATATCTGTCGGAACGTAAGAAACTTCTATCCGCGCCCACGGGCGCGACTTTAAGCGAGGCATTAGCGCATCCTATGAGAAAGCTGATCAGCACAGGCCGGCTCCTGTTCATGGGCGTCGTGGTCCTGGTCCTATTGAGCGTATTCGCCGTCACCCTCTACCGGCTCCAGATCGTAGAGGGCAACCGCAATTATGAGGCGTCCATCAACTCCATCATCTCCCACGAGGACGTGATCGCCGCCCGTGGCAACATCATGGACCGCTATGGCCGGATGCTGGTCTCCAACCGCAGCTGCAACAACCTGCTCATCAAGGACGAGGAGCTGCTGATGGGAGACCTGGACGGCAACCAGGCCAACGCCATCATCCTGCAGATGTGCCAGCTCATCGAGGCCAACGGCGACACCTATAACGACGAGCTGCCCATCTCCATGACTACCCCCTGGGAGTTCACGGATATGTCCGACACCCAGTCCATCCTGCTCAGCGCGTGGCTCACCGCCAACGGGCTGTCCCCGGACGCCTCCGCCGTGGAGATCATGGCAAAGATGCGCACCCGCTACGGCATCGACGGCAACTACAGCGCGGAGGATATGCGGGTCATCGCCGGGGTGCGCTACGGAGTGAACGTGCGGTACGTAGTCAACACCTCCGACTATGTGTTCGCCCAGGACGTGTCCATCGGCACCATCACCTCTCTCATGGAGGCGGACCTGCCCGGCTTCGAGGTCCAGGTCAGCTACGTCCGGGAGCTGAACACCACCTACGCGCCCCATATCCTGGGCTACACCGGCGCCATGAGCGCGGAGGAATATAAGGTCTACAAGGAAAAGGACTACCCCCTCAACGCGGTGGTGGGCAAGGCCGGCGTGGAGTCCGCCTTCGAGGATCTGCTCCACGGGGTGGACGGCGAGGCGGAGATCACCCGCACCAGCGAGGGCGTTGTCACCAGCACCGTGTACAACGAGGTCCCCAAGCCCGGCAACAACATCTACCTGACCCTGGACATCGAGCTGCAGGCCGCGGCGGAGTCCACCCTGGCCTCCTACATCGAGTCCAACAACGCCCAGACAGAGGCCGACAACCAGAAATACGAGCAGGAGGGCAAACGCTCGGAGATCCGGGAGCTTATCACCGGCGGGGCCATCGTGGCCGTGAACGTAAAGACCGGCGAGCCCCTGTGCATGGCAAGCTATCCCTCTTTCAACCTGGAGACCTATCTGGACGATTTCGACACGCTCCTGGAGGCGGAGAACAACCCCCTGGTGAACCGGGCGTTGTCGGGCCTGTACTCCCCCGGCTCCACCTGGAAGCCCTGCATGGCCCTGGCGGCTCTGACGGAGGGGTTCATAGACAAGAACACCACTATCGTCTGCACCACCATCTTCGATAAATACCGCTCCTCCGGCTACGCCCCCGGCTGCACCGGCGGGCCTCACGGGGCCATGAACGTGAGCCAGGCCCTTACCTACAGCTGCAACTTCTTCTTCTTCACCGTGGGGGACACCATCGGCATCGACAACATCGACAAATACGCCGCGCTGCTGGGTCTGGGCAAACCCTCCGGCATCGAGCTGGACGAGGCCATCGGCCAGGTGGCCTCTCCGGACCTGAAGGCCCGGCTCTACGAGGGCCAGCGTGTGGCCTCCTGGTACGCGGCGGATACGCTGCTGGCCTCCATAGGCCAGGGCCTTACCCTGATCACCCCCATCCAGCTGGCCCGGTACGCCGCCGCCATCGCCAACCGGGGCACTGTGTACAGCTGCTCCATCCTCAAGTCCGCCTCCAGCTATGATTACTCCGAGAGCATCTACGAGCGGGAGCCGGAGGTCATCAGCAAGGTGGACTCCTACTCGGGCAACTGGGACCTGATCCATGAGGGGATGCGGGGCGCCGTCACCAACCGCTGGGGCACCGCCTGGGAGCCCTTCGTGAACTTTGAATACGAAGTGGCCGCCAAGACCGGCACCACCGAGACCGGCAGCAGCACCAACGACGCCTTCTTCATCTGCTTCGCGCCCTACAGCGACCCGGAGATCGCCGTGGCCGTGGCCATCGAGAACGGCTCCAAGGGCGCCAACCTGGGCGTCATGGCAAGGGATATGCTCCAGTACTACTTCGATTTCCAGGTGAGCACCCAGCAGACCGAGAACGAGCTGACGCTGCTGGCCTGATCTTTCACCCAATCAACATTGCAATCCATCTCTTAGGAGGTCTTCCATGAATATCGCGCTTATGGCCCACGACGGGAAGAAAGAGCTGATGGTGCAGTTCTGCATCGCCTACTGCGGCATCCTGGCGGAGCACAACATCATCGCCACCAACACCACCGGCAAGCTGGTGCGGGAGGCCACGGGCCTGCCCATCGAGCTTTATATGAACTCCTCGCAGGGGGGCGTGCAGCAGATCGGCGCCCGCATCGCCTACAACGAGATCGACCTGGTGATGTTCTTTGCCGACCCCTACCACCCGGAGCTGTTCGGCCCGGTCAACGAGATCGCGCTGCTGTGCGCCAACCACAACATCCCTTTCGCCTCCAACATGGCTACGGCGGAGGTGCTCGTTCAGGGCCTGCGCCGGGGCGACTTCGCCTGGCGCGACATCGTCAACCCGAAGAACAAGCGGCATTGAACATCTGGCGGCGGCCGCCTTCCGGCGGCCGTCCCTGACGAGGAGAAGCTATGGAACGGATCACGCCCCGGACCCTGTCCGGGTTCATGGAGCTGCTGCCGGCCAGCCAGGCGCAGATGGACGCGGTCATGGACGTACTGCGCCGGACCTACGCCCTGTATGGCTTTTCCAGCATCGACACCCCCGCCGTGGAAGCGGCGGAGGTTCTGCTGGCAAAGGGCGGCGGCGAGACGGAAAAACAGATATACCGCTTTGCCAGGGGCGACAGCGACCTGGCTCTGCGCTTTGACCTGACCGTGCCCCTTGCCAAGTACGTGGCTATGAACTACGGCCGGCTCACCTTCCCCTTCCGCCGGTACCAGATCGGCAAGGTCTACCGGGGGGAGCGGGCCCAGCGGGGCAGGTTCCGGGAGTTTTACCAGGCCGACATCGACGTGATCGGTGACGGGAAGCTGGATATCGCCAACGACGCGGAGATGCCCGCCGTCATATGCGAGGTGTTCCGCCGGCTGGGGCTGGAGCGGTTTTGCATCCGCATCAACAGCCGCAAGGTCCTCAACGGCCTTTTCGAGTATCTGGGCGTGCCCGACCCGGTGAACGTCATGGGCGCCGTCGACAAGCTGGAGAAGATCGGCCGGGACAAGGTGGCCGCCTTGCTCACGGACCTGGGCATGGCCCCCGGCCAGGCGGCGGAGCTGCTGGACATCCTCTCCGCGCCGGACCCCATGGGCGCGCTGGAGCCGCTGGCGGGCAAGTGCCCGGCTCTGGCCGAGGGCCTGGCGGAGCTGAAGGCCGTGACGGACCTGCTGCCGGGCCTGGGGGTGCCGGACGACAAGTGGCGGGTGGACCTGACAATCGCCCGGGGCCTGGACTATTACACCGGCACGGTGTATGAGACCCAGCTTCTGGACTATCCCGAGGTGGGCTCGGTCTGCTCCGGGGGCCGGTACGACGACCTGGCCGGGTACTATACGGACAAAAAGCTGCCGGGGGTGGGACTGTCCATCGGCGTGACGCGGCTTTTCTATATCCTGCAGGAGCAGGGGCTTTTGAACGAGGCCCTCTCCACCGCCCCCTGCGACGCGCTGGTGATCCCCCTGGGGGACGACCCGGCCTACGCGGTGCGCTGCGCCGCTGTGCTGCGGGCCGCCGGGGTCCGGACCCAGGTATACACGGAGAAGAGAAAGGTCAAGGCCAAGTTCGCCTACGCGGACAAGCTGGCGATCCCCTACGCGGTGGTGGTGGGCTCCGACGAGGAGGCCGCCGGCACGGTGGGGCTGAAGGACCTGCGCTCCGGCAGCCAGACGGCTGTGACGGCGGATGCGGCCGCCGCCCTTATTCTGGACAGCTTGAAAGACCCGGCAAGGCCGGTGAAGGAGAAGGAAATATGACTCAGATGCGTACCCATACCTGCGGCCAGCTTCGGCTGGATGACGCGGGCAGGAAAGTGAAGATCGTGGGCTGGATGGAGAACGTCCGGGAGGTGGGCGCGGCCCTGGCCTTCGTGGTGATCCGGGACTTTTACGGCGTCACCCAGGTGGTGGCCGAGACGGAGGAGATGGTAAGGACCTTCCGCTCCATCACCAAGGAGAGCACCGTCGCCGTGGAGGGCACGGTCCGGGAGCGGGACAGCAAAAACCCCAAGCTGCCCACCGGCGATATCGAGATCGTGCCGGAGCGCGTGGAGGTACTGGGCCGCTGCCATTACAACGAGCTGCCCTTTGAGATCAACCGCAGCCGGGAGGCCGACGAGGCCCTCAGGCTGAAATACCGTTACCTAGACTTGCGCAACCCGGCGGTGAAGCAGAACATCATCCTGCGCTGCAACGTGATCGCGGCCTTGCGCAAGGCCATGCTGGAACACGATTTTCTGGACATCACCACCCCCATCCTGACGGCCTCCAGCCCGGAGGGCGCCCGGGATTACCTGGTTCCGGCCAGAAAGCACCCCGGCAAGTTCTACGCCTTGCCCCAGGCCCCCCAGCAGTTCAAGCAGCTTCTGATGACCTCCGGCTTCGACCGGTACTTCCAGATCGCCCCCTGCTTCCGGGACGAGGACGCCCGGGGGGACCGGTCCCCCGGCGAGTTCTATCAACTGGATATGGAGATGGCCTTTGCCGATCAGGAGGACGTGTTCGCCATCATCGAGGACGTGCTGCCGCCCATCTTCGCCAAGTACGGCACCTACGACGTGGCCTCCCAGGCCCCCTTCCGGCGCATCCCCTTCAACGAGGCCATGGAGACCTACGGCACCGACAAGCCGGACCTGCGCATCGATCTGACCGTCAAGGACATGACCGCCCTTGCCAAAACGACCGAGGGCTTTGCCCCCTTTGAGCAGGCCGCCGTGGTGAAGATCGTGCCCTGCACGGGCTCGGAGCTGACCCGCAAGCAGATCGACAAGCTCTGCGACGACGTGGCGGTCCAGGCGGGCCGGAAGCCCTACTGGGTCCGCATGGACGAAAACGGCGTCCTGGTGGGCGGCGTGGCAAAGTTCCTGACGGGCCATGAAAGCGAGCTGAAGGAGCTGGGGCTGGTCCCCGGCAGCCTGGGGCTCATCGCCGCCGGCGCCAGGGACGAGGCCCTGAAGACCGCCGGCGTGGCGGTGAAGATGCTGGGCGGGTTGGTGCCCGGCCACATGGACGAGCGGCAGTACGCCTTCTGCTGGATCGTGGACTTCCCCATGTTCGAGATCGGGGAGGAATCCGGCCAGCTGGAGTTCTGCCACAACCCCTTCTCCATGCCCAACGGGGGCCTGGCGGTGCTGGAAAAGGCCGAGCGGGGCGAGATCGACCCCCTGGACATCTACGCCTATCAGTACGACCTGGTGTGCAACGGCGTGGAGCTTTCCTCCGGCGCGGTCCGCAACCACGACCCCGACATCATGGTGAAGGCCTTTGAGATGGTGGGTCTGGGCGAGGCCGACGTGAAGGCCAAGTTCCCGGCCATGTACAACGCCTTCTGCTACGGCGCGCCTCCCCACGCGGGCATCGCCCCCGGCGTGGACCGGATGGTGATGCTGCTGGCAGGAGAGCCCTCCATCCGGGAGATCATCCCCTTCCCCATGAACAAGAACGCCCAGGACCTGATGATGGACGCCCCCGGCACGGTGGAGCAAAAGCAGCTGGACGAGCTGCATATCGCCGTCGTCGAAACACCCTAAGCTGGGCCTCCCCTTGCCGCAAGCGGCAAGGCTCGGACAGCACGGGGTTTCTCCTCTCCCCACGCGGTAGGCGTGCCGCGTGGGGGCCCCATTCAACAAAGTCGCCCTTCGGGCATTAAAATGAAAAGAGGTGTCCGGCCGTGTACGCTCGCATCCGTTCCCTTGGCATCAAAGGAATAGGCGGCTATGAGGTAGAGCTGGAGACATCCATCGCCTCCGGCCTGCCCCGGCTGGACATGGTGGGCCTGCCCGACGCCGCCGTAAAGGAGGCCGCGGACCGGGTCCGGGCCGCGGTCAAGCACAACGGCTGGGACTTTCCCGTCAGCCGTATCACGGTGAATCTGGCCCCGGCGGACACGAAAAAGGCCGGCACGGTCTATGACCTGCCGGTGCTGCTGGGCATCCTGGCCGCCTCGGGGCAGATGAGGCCGCCCCGGGCGGACGATATGTTTTTCGGCGAGCTGTCCCTGACGGGGCAGCTCCGGCCCGTATCTGGAGCCCTGCCCATGGCCCTGGCGGCGGAAAAGGCCGGCGCGAAGCGGCTTTTCGTGCCAAAGGACAACGCCGCCGAGGCGGCCTTTGCCCAGGGGGTGGAGGTCTACCCCGTGGAGACCGCCCGGCAGCTGACCGATTTTCTCTCCGGCGAGGGGACCATCGTCCCCGCCGCCCCCGGCGTGCTGGACCCAGGCCGGGCCCCTGTGCCCGACTTTGCGGAGGTAAAGGGCCAGGAGAACGTGAAGCGGGCGTTGGAGGTGGCCGCCGCCGGCGGACACAACGTGCTGATGGTGGGCCCGCCGGGGGCGGGCAAGTCCATGCTGGCGAAAAGGCTCCCCGGCATCCTGCCGGACATGAGCCGGGAGGAGGCCTTGCAGACCACGGCCATCTGGTCCGTGGCGGGCCTCACCACGGCGGAGGACCCGGTGGTGGTCCGCCGCCCCTTCCGGGCCCCTAACCAGACCGCCTCCCGCCAGGCCCTGTCCGGCGGGGCGGACCTGCGGCCCGGGGAGATGGGCCTGGCCCACAACGGGGTGCTTTTCCTGGACGAGCTGCCGGAATTCCACCGGGACGTGATCGACCTGCTCCGCCAGCCTTTGGAGGAGGGCGAGGTGACGGTCAGCCGGGCCGGCGGGTCCCTGACCTATCCCAGCCGGTTCATGCTGGTGTGCGCCATGAACCCCTGCCGGTGCGGCTGGTACGGCCACCCCTCCGGCCGGTGCCGGTGTTCGCCCCGGTCCGTGGCGGAGTATCAGAGCAAGATATCCGGCCCTCTGCTGGACCGGATCGACATCATGGTGGAGGTCCCGGCCCTGGAATATGAGGAGCTGGAGGCCCGTCCCAACGGGGAGAGCTCCGCCGCCGTCAAGGCCCGGGTGGACCGGGCCCGGGCGGCCCAGCGGCGGCGGTTCGACGGCGCCTCCATCCGGGAGAACGCCCGGATGGACCCGGCGGCCATGGAGCGGTTCTGCGTTTTGGACGACGCCTGCTCCGCCCTGATGAAAGGGGCTTACGAGGCCTTGGGCCTCACCGCCCGGAGCTACGACCGCATTTTGCGGGTGGCCCGGACCATCGCGGACCTGGACGGCAGCGATCTCATCCGCCCGGCCCATCTGGCGGAGGCCATCCAGTACCGCACATTCCGATTCAACGTCAACGAAGCGAGGGTCTGATATGACCGATATGATCCTTCTCAAAGAGGGCGAGGTGGTCCTGAAGGGCCTCAACAAGCGTTCCTTTGAGCAAAAGCTCCTCTCCAACATCCGCCGCCGCTTAAAGCGGTTCGGCCATTTCGAGGTCATCGCCCACCAGTCCATCATCTATGTGGAGCCCAGGGACGGGGCCTGCGACGTGGACGGGGCTTTCGAGGCCCTGAAAAGCGTGTTCGGCATCATGACTATGACCCGGGCCGCCGCCTGTGAAAAGACCCCGGAGGCCATTCTTGCCAAGGCGAAGGAGTACCTTTTCGACCAGCTCTCCGCGGCAAAGACCTTCAAGGTGGAGTCCCGCCGGGGGGACAAGGCGTTCCCCATGACAAGCGTACAACTCAGCCAGTATGTGGGCGGGGAGCTGAACGACGCCTTTCCCGGCCTGACCGCCGATATGCACCACCCGGAATTTACCGTCCATCTGGAGGTCCGGGACCGGGCGGCCTACGTCCACGGTGCCCCTGTGGAGGCCGCCGGCGGCCTGCCGGTGGGCACCGCCGGGGCGGCGGTGACGCTGCTCTCCGGCGGCATCGACAGCCCCGTGTCCACCTGGATGATGGCAAAGCGGGGCATGCGGCTGATCCCGGTGCACTTTTTCTCCTTCCCCTATACCTCGGAGCTTGCCAAGCAGAAGGTGCTGGATCTGGCAAAGCTGCTGGTGCCCTGGTGCGGGCGGATGAACGTGCAGATCGTGCCCTTCACCCACATCCAGGAGGAGATACGGGAAAAGTGCCCGGAGGACTATTTCACGCTGATCATGCGCCGCATGATGATGCGTATCGCATCGGCCATCGCGGCGGATAATAACTGCGGCGCGCTGATCACCGGAGAGAGCTTGGGCCAGGTAGCAAGCCAGACCGTGGAGGCCATGGCCGCCACGGAGGACTGCGCGGACCTGCCGGTGCTGCGGCCCCTGGTGGGCATGGACAAAAAAGAGGTCATCGCCATCGCCGAGCGCATCGGCACCTTCCAGACCTCCATTTTGCCCTATGAGGACTGCTGCACCGTGTTCACCCCCCGGCACCCCTGCACCCACCCGAAGATAAAAAAGGTCCGGGAGGCGGAGGCCGCCCTGGACGTGGACGCGCTGGTGGCCGAGGCCGTGGCCGGCGTGGAATTTGTGAAGATAGGATATTGATAAAATGATCGAGAATTTTGACGCGAAATTGAACGAATACGCCCGCCTGCTGGTGGAGGTGGGCATGAACGTCCAGCCCGGGCAGACGCCCCGCATCTCCTGTCCCGTGGACTGCGCGCCCCTGGCCCGGCTGTGCGCCGCCGCCTGCTACGACCGGGGCGCCCGGGAGGTAGTGGTGGACTGGAACGACGACGAGCTGGCCCGGATGAAATATCTGCGGGCGGAGGAGGCCGTGTTCGGCGAATATCCCCCCTACCAGAAGGCGAAGCTGGACTGGCTGCTGGAAAAGGGCTCTCCCAATCTTGCTATCATCGGCTCGGACCCGGAGATGCTCAAGGGCGTGGAGCCCAAGCGCATCCAGACCTGGCAGCGGGTGGCCGGTTCCAACAGCAAGGCCTATTATGACGCCATGGATGCGGGAAAGTTCCAGTGGTCCATCGGCGCGTACCCCACCCCCGCCTGGGCGGAAAAGGCCTTCTCGGACCTGAAAGGCCAGGCGGCCATCGACGCGCTGTGGGACGCCATCTTCGACGTGTGCCGGGTGACCGGGGACGGCAAGGCCACGGACCGCTGGCGGGAGCATATCGAGGCCACCGCCCGCCGGTGCGAGATACTGAACGGCTATAACTTCGTCTCTCTGCATTACACCAACTCCCTGGGCACGGACCTGACGGTGCAGCTGCCGGAAAACCACGTCTGGGAGGGCGGCGCGGAGGACACGGCGGAGGGCGTGCGCTTCGTTGCCAACATCCCCACGGAGGAGATCTTCACCGCCCCCCGCTGGGACGGGGTGGACGGCCGGGTCTACGGGGCCATGCCCCTGGCCCTGGACGGCAATTTGGTGAAGGATTTCTATCTGGACTTCCGGGGCGGCCGGATCGTGGACGTCCACGCGGAGCAGGGCATCGAATTTCTGCGCCACTCCATCGATCTGGACGAGGGCTCCCACTATCTGGGCGAGGCGGCTCTGGTGCCCTACGACAGCCCCATCCGCAAAAAGGGCATATTGTTTTATGAGACTCTCTTTGACGAGAACGCCTCCTGCCACCTGGCCTTCGGCTCGTCCTACCCCACCTGCGTCAAGGGCGGGGCGGACATGGACGAGGCCGCCCAGAAGGCCGCGGGCCTGAACCAGTCCATCAACCACGTGGATTTCATGGTGGGCACGGAGGACCTGTCCATCGTGGGGACCACCCACGACGGCAAGGAAGTGCCGGTGTTCGTGGGCGGCAGCTTCGCGTTTTGAGAAAGGCGCGCTTATGAACTGTGAGATACTGGCCGTGGGCACGGAGCTGCTGCTGGGCAACACGGTGAACACCGACGCGGCGGACCTGTCCGTGCTCCTGTCGGGGTTGGGCGTGAACGTGTTCTGGCACTCCGTGGTGGGGGACAACCCGGCCCGGCTCCGGGACGCGGTGGCCGTGGCCCGGCGGCGGGCGGACCTGATCGTCACCACCGGGGGCCTGGGCCCCACCTATGACGATCTTACCAAGACCGTGCTGGCGGAGGCCTTTGGGCTGAAGCTGGTGCTGCACCAGGACGAGGCAGATTTTCTCAGGGACTGGTTCGCCCGCAACGGCACCAGCCCCTACACGGATAACAATCTCCAGCAGGCCTATCTGCCGGAGGGCTGCACGGTGTTCCACAACGACTGGGGCACCGCCCCGGGCTGCGCTTTCGAGGCCGGCGGCGTCCATGTTATCATGCTGCCGGGCCCGCCCCGGGAGTGCCTGCCCATGTTCAAGGCCTGCGCCGCGCCCTACATAAAGGCCCTGTCCGGCGAGGTGATCTTCTCCCGGCAGATCCGGGTGTTCGGCATGGGCGAAAGCGCCATCGAGGCCCTGTTCCGCGCGGAGATGGAGCATATGGCGAACCCCTCTCTTGCCACCTACGCCAAGTTCGGCGAGGTGATGCTGCGGGCCACCGCCAAGGCCCCCACGGAGGCGGAAGCGGAAGAGCTGTGCCGGCCGGTGGTGGAAAAGGTGAAAGCGGCCCTGGGCCACAGGGTCTACGGCGTGGACGTGGACAGCCTGGAGGCCCTGTGCCTGGAGAGCATGACGGACCGGGGCCTTACCCTGTCAGCGGCGGAGAGCCTGACCGGCGGCCTGATCGGGGAGCGGTTCACCGCCCTGCCGGGGGCGTCCGCCGTATTCAAGGGCGGGGCCGTCACCTACTGTGACGAGGTGAAGGCGGCTCTGCTATGCATCGACCCGGCCCTGATCGCAGAAAAGGGCGCGGTGTCCCGGGAGGTGGCCGAAGCCATGGCCGGCGGGGTCCGCCGGGCCGTTGGCGCGGACCTGGGCCTTTCCGCCACGGGACTGGCCGGGCCCGACGGGGACGGCGTCCATCCCGTGGGCACCGTGTACGTGGGTCTGGCGGACAAAGATCGTGTGTGGGTCCGGGAGCTTCATCTGGGCACCGGCCGGGCCCGGGTCCGGCAGGCCGCCGCCAGCCACGCCTTCGATATGCTCCGGCGGTATCTGCAGGGCCTTCCCATCGAGACCTGGTAACCTACCTTACATTAAGAGGACAGCGATATGAGCGATAAAAAAGAGACCTTGTCCATCGTGATCCCCGCCTACAACGAGGCGGGCAACATCAGCCGTACTGCCCAGGCCCTGCGCCGGGCCATGGAGACGGAGAGCATCTCCGCCGCCGTCTATTTCGTGGACGACGGCTCCTCCGATGGCACCTGGGAGGAGATCCAGGCCGCCGCCCAGGCGTGGGATATGGTCCGGGGCCTGCGGTTTTCCCGGAACTTCGGCAAGGAGGCCGCCATCTTCGCGGGCCTGTCCGCCGCGGCGGGGGACTGCTGCGCGGTGATGGACTGCGACCTGCAGCACCCCATCGAGGCCCTGGTGCGGATGTACCGGCTGTGGGAGCAGGGCTTTGAGGTCATCGAAGGCATAAAGGAGGACCGGGGCAGGGAGAACATACTGTACAAGGGCATGAGCGCGCTTTTTTACAAGCTCATGACTGCCGCGTCCAAGCTGGATATGTCCCGGACGTCCGACTTCAAGCTGCTGGACCGAAAGGCCGTGGACGCCATCATCTCCCTGCCGGAGCGGAACACCTTTTTCCGGGCCCTGTCCGGCTGGGTGGGATTCAAGACCGCCACCGTGGGCTTTCAGGTCCAGGAGCGGGAGATCGGTCAGAGCAAGTGGTCCACCTGGAAGCTGATGCAGTACGCCGTGACGAACATCCTGTCCTTCACCACCAAGCCCCTGTATCTTGTCATCGGCGCGGGGGCGCTGTTTGCGGTCCTGGCCGTCATCCAGGGCATCGACAGCATCATCTCCTACGTCACCCACCAGGCCGTGGAGGGCGTCACCACCGTGATCCTCATCGAGCTGATCATCGGCTCCATCGTCATGTTCAGCCTGGGCATCATCGGCAGCTATGTGGGCAAGATCTACGAGGAAGTCAAGGGCCGGCATCGGTACGTCATCGCGGGGACCGTGGGTCTGCCCAGGCGGGAGGAACGCCCCCATGACGCTCTTTAACTCTGATGACTACGGCATCACGCCGGTCCAGGCGGAGCACATCCTGGACTGCCGGAAAAACGGCTGTCTCACCGGCGTCAGCGCCATGCCCAACAGCCCCCATTTGGAGGCGGCCATGGCCCTGCTGGCGGACGAGCCGGAGCTGGATGTGGCGGTGCATCTGAACGTGACGGAGGGGCTTTGCCTGTCGGAGCCCAAAGACGTGCCTCTGCTGGCCGGGCCGGACGGCCGGTTCCGGGAGAGCTTTCTCCGGCTGCTGCTCCACGGCGCGGCCCAACCCCGGGCGCTGCATGAGCAGTTGGTCCGGGAGTTCACGCTGCAGATAAAGCGGGTCCTGCCCCTGATGGGAGACCGGCCATTGCGGCTGGACGGCCACCAGCATATCCAGATGATCCCCGCCGTGCTGGCCGCCATCCGGGACACCGTGGAGGAAAACGGCTGGACCGTCACCTACATCCGCTGGGCCCGGGAGCCGCTGCAGCCCTTTTTGCGCCATCCATCGCTCTGGCGGTATTACAGGCCGGTGAACATCGTCAAAAACATCGTCCTGAACCTGCTGTCCATCCCCGGCGGGCGGATCATGGAGGAAATGGGCCTGGCGAGAAACATGGCGATGGGCCTGGTGCTGTCCGGTAATATGGCCTATGAGCCGGTCCGCCGGCTGCTGCCGGAGCTGGAGCGTATCGCCGCCCGGCGGGGCGTCGATCTGGAGGTCATGATCCACCCGGGCTGGGGCATCGGCCCCGGCGAGGGCCTGGACGTGCCCGGCGGGCCCTTCGAGGCGTTTTACCTCTCCCCTGGCCGCAAAGCGGAATACGACTGCCTGCACAGGCTGTAAAGAAAAACGCCCCCGTCAGGGGGCGTTTCGTATATCTTCAAAAAACCTCCGCAGGAGGCTGGCGCAGTCCTCCGCCAGCACACCGCCGTAAATGGCGGGCCGGAAGCCGTACCGCTCCTCAAAGAGATTGATCACGCTGCCGCAGGAGCCGGTGGCCGGTTCCTTGGCCCCGTAGACCACCGTGGGGATGCGGGCGTTCAATATGGCCCCGGCGCACATGGGACAGGGCTCCAGCGTCACATAGATCGCGCAGCCGTCCAGCCGCCAGGACCCCACCGCGGCGCAGGCGGTCTCAATGGCCTCGATCTCCGCGTGGCGGACGGCGTTTTGCCGTTCCTCCCGCCGGTTCCGGCCCCGGCCGATGATGTTTCCGGCGGCATCCGCCACCACACAGCCTACCGGCACGTCCCCGGTCCCGACGGCCTTTTCCGCCTCGGCCAAGGCCAGGCGCATATAGTCCTCCCGCTCCATGGTATCACCTCTTGCCCATTATGGCACAAAAAGAGAGCGTCTGCAACAGCAGACGCTCCCCCTGTTTTTGCTGGATTTTATCGGGCCGTGATGCTCTCCGCCAGGGAGATCATCTGGTCCCTGCTCATATCCGCGTCGGCGGCGACCCGGAACCGGAGGCCAAGGGTCTCGTCGAACCACTCCAATTGGACGCCCCCGTCCCAGCTGAGGCACTGGGCCTGGATGCCGTTCACTTGGACCTGTTCCTGGTCCGGGTATACTACCTCCCCGTCCTCCGTCTCCGTTATGGGGAACGGCTCGTTCAGCTGCGGATCGTCGGTCCACATCAGCATGATCACGCCGCCGGGCCCGTCATAGCTGCGGACCGCGTAGGTCTCGTCCGTCACGCCCTCCATCGGCGTGGAGCCGCTGACGCTGTACATGGCATAGCCCTCCGGCAGATCAGTCAGATAGTAATCGCCCAGGGCGGCGATGGCCGCGTCTGCGTCTCCGGACCGGTTGTAGGTGTCCGTGGCGTTTTCCAGCCGGTCGATGAACGCCTCGTAGTCCGCCAGGGACTTCTCCCGGTCCACGGGGTCTGCGAACCGCTCCGCCAGCACGTCAAAGCCCACGCTGTCAGCCAGCTTCTCCAGGTCCGCCTTCGTATAGGCGGGCTGGGTGGGCGTGTCCGGGTCATAGTCGTCGAAGTTGGACAGGTAAAACTCGTAGCTGCCCTCGTCGATCTGATCCCACTTCTCCTCCGGCACCCTCTCGTATAGCGAGGCCCAGTACTCCTCCTCGCTCATGATATCCGGCGCCTCGGGATACACGGCCTCGCTGCCCATGTTCACGTCCAGGTGGATGTAGGCCCCGTCTGTCTCAAAGAGCATCAGCGATTGATCCGTACCCATCACCAGGTCCACGGTCTGGCCGGAGGCGGTGGTATAGCTCCACTCCTGGTAGTCCTCCGGGGCCCGGCTGAAGATCCGGGCGAAAGAACCCTTGACACTGACGAAAAGGGTCCCGTCCAGGTCCTCTGTGCCAAAGTCGATGGCCTCCAGCTTGAAAGTGCCGTCGTCGTACACATAGCCGCCGCCCCAGGAGCCGTCCGGCAGGAAGGGGTCTGTGCCCAGGTAGTCATAAACTTCCTCCGGCGCGTAGACGAAGTGCATTTCTTTCAGCGGCGTCAGATCGTATTTAGCCATGATCTCGTCCAGCTTCTCCGCCTGGTCCTGGAAATAGGCCCCGTACAGCGCGGCATAGTTCTTATCCGTTTCATAGTAGCTGTCGTCATTGCCCACGCCGGAAAAGTCGGTGGGATTGTCCTTCAGCCACTGCTCCCACTCCACATAGGCCTCGTACTCCGGGGTGCCCTGGTAGCCCACCAGGGACAGGTGGGCAGCGGCCGGCTCCGGGGCGGGGGCCGCGTCCGTCTGCTCCGGCTCCGCCGCCGGGGGCGGGGCCTCGGCCGCCGTTTCTTCCGGCAGGACATATTTGTCCACCGTAGCCATGTACACCGCGTAGGCGGTGACGCCCAGGGCCGCCGCCAGCACCGCCGCGATCAGGCCGGTCCGCAGCATCCGCCCCACGGGACGGCGCTTTTTCGCAGGTCCGGCGGCCGCCGCCCGGGGGCCCGGCCGCGCAGCCGTCCGCTCCGCCACCCGGTCCGCCCGGACCGGGGCGTTCTCCGCCAGGTCGATGCCGGCCTGGTCCTCGTAGTAGTCCATCAAATCATAAAAAGTCTGATACCGCATCGTTCTCCTCCTTATCTTGAAAATAGGCCCGCAGCTTCTCCCGGCCCCGCTCCAGCCGCTTGCGAACGGCGGCGGGGGTCAGACCTGTCTCCTCCCCGATCCGGGCGGCAGTCTGGCAATAGTAGTAGAACCGGACGAATATCTCCCGGTCGGCGGGGTCCAGGCTCTCCACGGCGGCCTTCACCTGCCGGGCCAGCTCCCGGGCCTCCACGGTCCCCTCCGGCCCCGCCGCCGGCAGGACCAGCATATCCTCCTCGGTCCCCAGCTCCACGCCGCTCCGCTCCCGCAGGGCGTTGACGGCCTTTCGCCGGGCGATGACGCCCAGATAGCTCTTCACCTTCCCCGGCAGGGGCTTTTCCCTGTTCTGCCACAGGGCCAGGAACACGTCGGAGCAGAGCTCCTCCGCGTCCTGGCGGGTCATGGCCCTGCCGATCACGTTCCAGATCACCGTCCCCACATAGGGGGTATACCGCCGGATGAACCAGTCCAGCCCCGCCGGGTCTTTCTCTCTCAGGCGCGTCAGCGCCTGCTGTTCGGTCATATGACCGCCTCCTTCCACAGCCGCGTCTGTGCTATGAATATCACATTTCAAGAGTATTCTGTGACAAGCTTCGCAGAATTCGCCGCCGGGGCGGCGAAAAAAGTTGGATATGATTTCCGGGGACATGCGCCTCGGAAATCATTCTTTGCGGCCCGCAAACGTGAACACCCCCGCCCATCGGGCGGGGGTGCTTTGCGCTGCAGCGGGCCGAAGCCCTCTCGTTTGAATGCGATGCATTCAAACGACTTATGACATGTTTGCCTGTGCGGCGGTGATGATAGCCATGGAGTAGACCTCCTCGGCGTTGCAGCCCCGGGACAGGTCGTTGATGGGGGCGTTCAGGCCGCGGAGGATGGGACCGTAGGCCTCGAAGCCGCCCAGCCGCTGGGCGATCTTGTAGCCGATGTTGCCGGCGTTGATATCCGGGAAGATGAAGGTGTTGGCGTAGCCCGCCACCTTATCGTTGGGGCACTTGGTCTCCGCCACGACGGGGCTCACCGCCGCGTCGAACTGCAGCTCGCCGGTGATGGGCACCGTGGGCATCATGGCCTTCACCCGCTCGGCGGCGTTGCGTACCCGGTCCACGTCCGGGCCCGCGCCGGAGCCAAAGGTGGAATAGCTCAAAAAGGCCACCTTGGGGTCCACGCCGAACATACGGGCGCACTTGATGGTCTCGGTGGCGATCTCCACCAGATCGTCCTCGCTGGGGTGGATGTTGATGGCGCAGTCGCCCATAGCCAGCACCGTGCTGTCGCCGGTGGCGGAGGGGTGGACCATGATGAAGCAGGAGGATACGATCTTGTTCTCCGGCCGGGTCTTGATCAACTGCAGGGCCGGACGGACCGTGTCCGCCGTGGAGTATGTAGCGCCGCCCAGCAGGGCATCCGCCTGGCCGGTAGCTACCAGCATGGTGCCGAAGTAGTTCCGGTGGGTCAGGGCCTCGGCGCACTGCTCCCGGGTCATCTTCCCCTTTCGCAGCTCCGCCATCTTGTCCACCATCGCGTCTATGTCCCGATACTCCTTCGGGTCGATGATGGTGGCTCCCCGGATGTTGTAGCCGGCCCGCTGGGCGGCGGTGAGGATCTCGATCTCATTTCCCATCAGGATGGGCGTCAGGAACGTTCCGGACAAAAGCCGGGCGGCCGCCTCCAAAATACGGGGGTCGCTGCCCTCCGTAAAGACGATCTTCCGGGGACGCGCCCGCAGCGAATCGATCAACGTTTGAAAGGTAAACACAGCTCTCCTCCTATGAATCCTTCACGAAAATAAACGACCAGGCCCCTGGGTTAATCGGTCGTTTTAAACAATGATAGCACGGCTTCATGGAAATTTCAAGTTTCTGTTTACAAATTCTGGCCCGTCGTATATAATACTTAAAGTTATCACCATCGGGAGAGAGGAAACGCCCATGCAGGAGAAGCTATTTTGCGAGAATCTGGCCCATCTTCGGCGGGAGAAAGGCGTGAGCCAGCGGAAGGCGGCGTCGGACTTGCAGATATCCCAGGCCCTTTTGAGCCACTATGAAAACGGGGCCCGGGAGCCGGGCCTGGCCTTCGTGTGCCGGGCCTGTGACTATTACGGGGTCTCGGCGGACTATCTGCTGGGCCGCACCGGGGACCAGGACGGCCCCCGGCTCAGCTCCGACGCCGTGCGGCAGCTCGCTGAGCAGCTGCGCCAGATCGCTGAACAGGCGGAGAGCTATTTATGAAGCAGGAAAACATCCGCAATTTCTCCATCATCGCCCACATCGACCACGGCAAGTCCACCCTGTCCGACCGGCTCATCGAGCTGTGCGGCGCGGTGGAGGCCCGGCAGATGTCCGACCAGATCCTGGACAACATGGACCTGGAGCGGGAGCGGGGCATCACCATCAAGGCCCGGGCCGTGACCCTGACCTGGAAGGATTACCAGCTGAATTTGATCGACACGCCGGGCCACGTGGACTTCAACTATGAGGTGAGCCGGAGCCTGGCGGCCTGCGAGGGCGCGGTGCTGGTGGTGGACGCCTCCCAGGGGGTGGAGGCCCAGACCCTTGCCAACACCTACCTGGCCCTGGAACACGATCTGGAGATACTCCCCGTTATCAACAAGATCGACCTGCCCGCCGCGGACCCGGCCCGGGTCAAGGCGGAGGTGGAGGACATCATCGGCATCCCCGCCATGGACGCGCCGGAGGTGTCCGCCAAAAACGGCGTCAACATCCAGTCCGTTCTGGACGACATCATCGCCCATGTGCCCGCCCCCGCCGGGGACCCGGACAAGCCCCTGAAGGCCCTGGTCTTTGACAGCCAGTACGACAGCTATCGGGGCGTGATCGTGCTGATGCGGCTGGTGGACGGGGTTTTGGAAAAGGACATGGACGTGAAGTTCATGGCTACCGGGGCCGCCTATAAGGTGGTGGAGGTGGGGCATCTGCTGCCCACCCGGCTGGAGAGCTGCGACCGGCTCACCGCCGGGGAGGTGGGCTACTTCACCGCCAGCATCAAAAACGTCCGGGACACCCGCATAGGCGACACGGTGACGGGCCTGGACCGGCCCGCGGCGGAGCCCCTGCCCGGCTACCGGCCCGCCCGGAGCATGGTCTACTGCGGCATTTACACCGAGGACGGGTCCAAGTACCCGGATCTGCGGGACGCGCTGGAAAAACTGCAGCTGAACGACGCCAGCCTGTCCTTTGAGCCGGAGTCCTCCGTGGCGTTGGGCTTTGGCTTCCGATGCGGCTTTCTGGGCATGCTGCACCTGGAGATCATCCAGGAGCGGCTGGAACGGGAGTTCGACCTGGACCTGGTGACTACCCTGCCCTCGGTCATATACGAGATCGAGATGACCGACGGCAGCGTCCGATATGTGGACAACCCCCACAACTACCCGGAGGTCTCCGCCATCGCCCAAGCCCGGGAGCCCTATGTGAAGATGAGCATCATCACCCCCAACGAGTTCGTGGGCAACATCATGCCTCTGTGCCAGGACCGGCGGGGCATTTACGAGGGGATGCAGTATCTGGACCAGCGGCTGGTGGAGCTGAAGTACGAGATGCCCCTGGGGGAGATCATCTATGACTTTTTCGACACCCTGAAGGCCCGCACCAAGGGCTACGCCTCCATGGACTATGAGTTTTCCTGCTACAAGCCCTCGGAGCTGGTGAAGGTGGACCTGCTCCTGAACGGGGAGGCGGTGGACGCTTTGAGCCTCATCGCCCACCGGGACAAGGCCTATCCCCGGGCAAGGCGGCTGTGCGAGAAGCTGAAGGAGAACATCCCCCGGCAGCTTTTCGAGGTGCCCATCCAGGCGGCCATCGGCGGCAAGATCATCGCCCGGGAGACAGTGAAGGCCCTGCGAAAAGACGTGCTGGCAAAGTGCTACGGCGGCGACATCACCCGGAAAAAGAAGCTGCTGGAAAAGCAGAAGGAGGGCAAAAAGAAGATGCGCTCTCTTGGCAGCGTCCAGCTCCCCACCGAGGCGTTTCTGGCCGTGCTGAAATTAGACGAGTGAATATGGACCGAACGGGAATACGCCCCCCGTTCGGTCCATATCTTATTTTATGGTGTTCTACGTCTTGCCGCCGTTTTCGACGGATGCTCCAAAATAATTATTTTTTTCGACAGGATCCGACAAATTTCGCGCTTTTTCTGTGGTACTGTAGGCGCAAGGGATCCCTAAATAATTATTAAAAGGAGATAATATCATGGGAAAACTTAGAGACGTGATCGCCTCCGCGGACAGCTCCCAAAAGGTGACCGCAGAGGTCCGGGAAAGCCTCCATATGCTGATGGACCTGTGCGAAGATCAGCAGAAGCTGTTTCAGAACGAGATCGTCATGGACCTGAAGACCGGCAAGACCACCGATGACATGACCGTGCCCATCACCAAGATCATCGGCTCTTACTCCGAGGCGCACTGCGTCGTATCGGATAAGAGCGACATCCTGAAGCGGGTAGGCGAGGTGGTCAAGACCATGGTGTCCGATCCCAGCGCGGAGGGCATCACCACCGGCATCGCCACCCTGGCAAACGACGCCCTGACGGCCATTCTGGGCATCGGTGAGGGCAGCGAGCAGAAGACCCAGCTTTACATGGTCACCCCGGACTACCCCGCCATCGTGCGCTACGACCTCGCTTTCTGGTCCCGCAAGATCAGCGCCCAGTCCATCAAGACCTACTGCGAGAGCGCCATCGCCTGCGTGGTGTACAAGTCCGCCGTGGACGTCACCAAGCTGACCTTCAACGATTTTCTGGCCCTCTACGCCCCGGTCCTGAACCGGGCCTACGGCAGCGACCCCGCCAATCTGGAGGAAATGATCACCAAGGCCGAAGCGACGTACAAGCGCTTCCGGGCCTCCCTCCTGCCCAGCAACGACGCGCTGGCAGACGCCGACAGCACGCCCGTTGACATGGCGAACGCGAAGAAGATCGTGTCTGTGCACAAGGCCCTGCCGGGCGTCATCCGGTCCAAGCCCGTAAAGGCCGCCGTGGGCAACTTCTGATCTTCCAGCGGCACATATCCTATCCATAGCAAAGGCGGCAGGGCGCAAGCCCTGCCGCTTCCTTTGTTCTATCCGCGTTATTCTCCGAATATCTCCGCGATATCGACTTGCTCAAAGCCGTCCTCCCAGACCACGTCCGCCTTGTCGGTGACAGCCTGGAGATCGGCAAAGAACGCCTCCTGGGCGGCGGTGGTGCGCAGCGGCGCGCCGGAGCCGCCGCTGCCGGTGAAGGACCCGTCCGGGTCCACTGGCAGCCGCAGGATGATGTGGTAGCCGTAGTCAGACTCCACCGGCTCGGACAGGCCGTACTCCTCCAGATCTTGGGTGGTGGTCTCGAAGATGGGCACCATCACCCCGGGGACGAACTGATAGCCGTCCGGGTTGGCCGCCAGGCCCGTGTCCTCGGAATTCTCGTTCATCAGCTGGTCGAACAGCTCCTCCAGCTCCTCCGGGTCCTCCTGGACCTCTTTCAGCTGCTCATACAGCTCGTCGGCCTTGGCCTTCTTTTCCTCGATCTGCTCCTCGTCCAGATTCTCCCCGGTGGAGGCGTCCACCGTCATGAGCAGGATGTGCTTGCAGGCCAGGACCCCCTGGTCCTCGGCATAGGCCAGGGTATCCTTGTCGGAGTAATCTGCCCCGTCCTGGCCGTACATGGCCGTGAAAAGCTTTTCCGACAGGATGCTGATGCCGCTCATGCGGTCGAACAGGGCCCGGTCTATGAACTGGCCGTCCAGGTACTCCTCATAGGCCTCGGCCTCCTCATCGGTGCATTCGCCGTCGCCGTCGCCATAGCTGTCCGCGCCGTCGTCAAAAACGGCCTGCATCTGCTCCTGATCGTCCTGGTCCAGCTCTACACCCTTTTCCGCGGCCAGAGCCTCCAGAGAGCGGTAGGAGAGCATATCCTGCTGGGCGCTGGAGCGCACCAGCTCCGCGTTGGTCCGGGTCGTGTCCAGATCCTTGCTGTCCCAGCCGGAGAAAGGCGCGCCCATGGCCCGCAGATACTGGATATATCCGGCGTAGTAGTTCAGCGAGTAATAGTACTCCCGCCAGGTCATCTCGTCCCCGTCGTAGGTAGCCACCACCTGGTCCGGCTCATAGGCGGCGTAGCCCAGGCCCGGGTCCGGGCTGGGGGTGGGCTCGGTGTCCCGGCCGATCACGCCGCCGGCCTCCGGGGATTCCGGGTCCTCCGAGGTGTCCGTCTGGCCGGCGGAGTCCTCCTCCTCGGCGTCCGCGTCCGCCGAAGACGCCTCATCCTCCTCTTTGGCCTCCGCGTCCGCCGGGGACGCCTCCTCATCGCCGCCGGTCTCCCGGGGCGCGTCGGTCTTTTCCGCCGTCTCGGCGGGCTCCTCCTCATACTCCTGGATAGCGCCGCCGCCGCAGCCGGTCAGCAGCGAGAGCGTCATGCACAGGCACAGCAGCGCGGTCAAAAGCTTTCTTGTCATGGGCTTCTCCTTTGCATAGCGAGACTTAGCCCCGCGGGCCATCATGAGTATACCACGTTTTCCCGCCGTCTACAAGCGGCCTTGACGGAGATAGGCGTCGGTGATAAAATCAGGGAAGCGTATATATGACAATTTACCCTTTTAACAGGAGAGAGCTATGAACATCATCGTCGTTGGCGCGGGCAAGATCGGCTTCACCCTGACCCAGTATCTGACCCGGGAGGGTCATGATGTGACGGTCATCGACCGGAACCCGGACCGGACCGGTCTGGTGAACACCACGCTGGACGCCATCTCCATCGCCGGCGCGGTGGATATCGAGCTGCTGAAGCTGGCGGGCGTGGGCTCGGCGGACCTGCTCATCGCCGCCACCGACTCCGACGAGGCCAATATCCTCTGCTGCATGATGGGCCGGAAGCTGGGCGTCAAGCACACCATCGCCCGGGTCCGCCAGCAGAACCATTACGACGCGGTGATGCTGCTGCGGGACGAGCTGGGCCTGTCCATGACCATCAACCCGGAAAACGACACCGCCCGGGAGATCAGCCGCGTGCTGCGCTTCCCCTCCGCCGCCAAGGTGGAGCCCTTCGCCAAGGGCCAGGCGGAGCTGGTCGAGTTCAGGCTCCGGGAGGGGAACCCCCTGTGCGGCATGACGCTGAAGAATTTCCACGGCCGTTTCGGCCGCGGCACCCTGATCTGCGCCGTCCGGCGGGGCGAGCAGGTCCACATCCCCGACGGCGACTTCGTTCTCCAGGCGGACGACAGCGTGAACGTGGTGGGCGCGCCCAAGCATATCCACGCCCTTTTCCGTGCGCTGGACATCTTCAAAAAGAGCGCGAAGGACGTGATGATCGTGGGCGGCGGCCAGGTGGGCGTGTACCTGGGCCGGCAGCTGCTGGGCATGGGCATCCGCGTGAAGATCGTGGAAAAGGACCCGGAAAAATGCCGCCATATCAAGGACCTGCTGCCCAAGGCGGAGGTGATCTGCGCCGACGGGTCCCGGCCGGACGTGCTGGAGGAAGAGGGTCTGCGGGAGGCGGACGCGCTGGTGTCCATCACCGGCACCGACGAGATCAACATCATCCTGGGGGCCTACGCCCGGAGCGTGGGCGTGGAAAAGGCCGTAGCCAAGGTCAACGAGGACCATCTGATCTCCCTGGCTACCTCCTTCGGTCTGGAAGAGCCGGTCCAGCCCCGGTTCATCACCGCCCAGCAGGTGCTCCAGTATGTACGCAGCATGGAGAACGCCAGCTCCAGCAGCGGCGTGGAGATGCTCCGGCGCATCCTGGACGGCAAGCTGGAGGTGCTGGAGTTCCGGGCCGGCGTGTCCAGCCCCTGCGTCGGCGTGGCCCTGCGGGACCTGCCCACCCGGAAAGACGTGCTGGTGGCCGCCATCATCCGGGACGGAAAGTGCATCATCCCCGGCGGCAGCGACGAGATCTGGGCCGGCGACAGCGTGCTGGCCGTCACCACCCGTCCCGGCATGGCCCGGCTGGAAGATATTCTGAGAGGGTAAGAGCGTGAATTACCGGATCATCATTAGCATCTTGGGCCGCATCCTGACTATCGAGGCGGGCCTGCTGGCCGCGCCTCTGGCCGTGGCGGCCATATACGGAGAGAGCCCGTGGCCCTTCCTGTGGACCATCGCGCTGGCCCTGGCGGCCGGCGGGCTGTTGCTGGCTCTGGGCCGGAAAAAGACCGGCACGCTCCACCCCCGGGAGGGGTTCGTCTCCGTGACGCTCAGCTGGGTGGTGATCTCCCTGGTGGGCGCGCTGCCCTTCGTGTTCTCCGGGGCCATCCCCAACTATGTGAGCGCACTTTTCGAGATCATCTCCGGCTTCACCACCACCGGCGCGTCGGTGCTGCCCGCGGTGGAGGCCGTGCCCAAGGGCGTGCTGTTCTGGCGGAGCTTCTCCCACCTGATCGGCGGCATGGGCGTGCTGGTGTTCATGATGGCGATCCTGCCCACGGACGACGAGCACTCCATGCACCTGCTCCGGGCGGAGGTGCCCGGACCGGTCAAGGGCAAGCTGATGCCCAAGATGCGGGGCACCGCCAGGACGCTGTACATCATCTATCTTGTCATGACCGCCGTGGAGGTGGTGCTGCTGATGTGCGGCGGGCTGGGCTGGTTCGACGCGCTGACTACCGCCTTCGGCACCGCCGGCACCGGCGGCTTCGGGGTCCGAAACGCCAGCATAGGCGCCTATAACAGCGCCTATGTGGATGTGGTCGTGGGCGTGTTCATGGTCCTTTTCGGGGTGAACTTCAACCTGTACTATATCGTTTTGGTCAAGCGGTCCCTGCGGGGGCTGAAAAGCCAGGAGCTGGGCCTGTACCTGCTGGTGATCGCCGCGGCCACCGTCACCATCGCGCTGAACATCCTGAACCAGTACGAGAGTCTTTTGCAGGCCCTGCGCTACTCCTTCTTCCAGGTATCCAGCATCATCACCACCACCGGCTTCGCCACGGCGGATTTCAACGCCTGGCCCAGCTACTCCCGGGGACTGCTGGTGCTGCTGATGATGATGGGCGCCTGCGCCGGCAGCACCGGCGGCGGCACCAAGGTGGCCCGGCTGGTGATCGTGCTGAAGGCCATCTGGTGGGAGATCCGCAAGCTCCTGTCCCCCCGGTCCGTTGGCCGGGTGACCCTGGACGGGGAGCGGCTGGAGGACGACGCCATCCACAACACCATGGTCTATTATATGCTCTACGCCCTGTTCGCGCTGGGGGCGTTCCTGCTGCTGACCGGGGAGGGCCACGACCTGGAGACCACCTTCACCAGCGTTATCAGTTGTCTGTCCAACATCGGCCCCGGCCTGAACATGGTGGGCCCCACGGGGAATTTCGCCTTCTGGAGCGCGCCGTCCAAGCTGGTCTTGAGCCTGTGCATGCTCCTGGGGCGGCTGGAGATATTCCCCGTGCTGACCCTGTTCGCCAGCGGCGTCCACCGCCGGCGGCTCAACTGAGCGTTTACCGAACGGCGAAGCAGTAGGCCGTTTCGCTGTGCATGGCTTTGCCCGCCCGGAGCACCGGGGAGGGGAAGCCGTAGCAGTTCATGCCGTTGGGGAAAAGCTGTGTCTCCAGGCACACCGCGTCCCGGGGGCCCATGACGCTCCCGCCCTTGCCGGCGCGCCGGTCCAGGCTGTTGGCGGCGTAAAACTGCATGCCCGGCATATCCGTTTTCACGGTCATCTCGATGCCGCTGTCCCGGCTGTATACCACCGCGGCGGTGGTCCCGGACAGGACGAAGTTGTGGTCGTAGCCGCCGCCCCGGCGGAGCTGCTCGCAGTCCGCGCCGATGTCCCGGCCCACGGGCTTCGGCTGGCGGAAGTCAAAGGGCGTGCCCGCCACGGGCAGCAGCTTCCCGGTGGGAAGGCACCCGGCGTCCGCCTCGCAGAACCGCTCGGCGTTGATCTTCAGCAGATGCTCCAGGGCGGTGCCGCCGCCGTTCAGATTGAAATAGGTGTGATTGGTGAGGTTCACCAGGGTGTCCTTGTCGCTGACCGCGTCGTAGGCGATGACCAGGGCGTTGTCCTCCGTCAGCGAGTACGTCACCGTGACCTGCAGGCTGCCGGGGTACCCCTCCTCCCCGTCCGGGGACAGCCGGGAGAACGCCAGCGCGCCGGTCCCGGCGTCACAGGCCCAGATATGCTTGTCAAAGCCCTTGACGCCCCCGTGCAGATGGTTCTCGCCGTCGTTTTTTGCCAAAACGTACTCCGTGCCTCCCAGGGAGAACCGGGCCTGGGCGATGCGGTTGCCTACCCGGCCCACGACGCAGCCCATGTAACCGCCGTTGGCCTCGTACTCCGCCACGGTGTCGTAGCCCAGGGCCACGTCGGTGAAGCCGCCCCGGCCGTTGGGTACCACCAGGGACTGGATCGTGGCGCCGTAGTCGAGAACGGTGACGGCCATGCCGTTTTTGTTCTCCAGCCGGTATGCCGTGACGGGCTCGCCCGCCCCGGTACGGCCAAAGGGGATCGTGGAAACTGCCATGACGATTGCCTCCTTGCTCACAAGCGATTTTTTCTTCATCATACCCCAAACCGCCGCCGGATGCAAGGCGCGCATGAGAAAGGAAAAAGACGGCCCCTGCCGCGAAGCACGCGGCAGGGGCCTTGCCATGGGTCAGCTATTCGATATGTCCGCCACCTCCATCACGGTCAGCCTGCCGCCGGCCACGGTGAAGCGCACGTCAAAGTCAAGATAGTTGAATCCGTACCGGCGGTCCGGGTCGTCGATATAGGCCGGGCGGGGATCCTGCTCCAGCAGGCCCAGCAGCGCGTCCCGCTTGTCCGCCGGGACGCGCTCCAGAAGCTCCGGGGGGAAGTCCACCTCCAGCGCGTAGTCCAGCACCCGCTCCGCAAAGCCGCCCACCGCCCGGGGCCGGCTGTCGGTGTAGGGCAGATAGGGCTTCACGTCATAGATGGGCGTGCCGTCCATCAGGTCCGCCCCGGCCACGGTCAGCACCGGGCCGAGCCGCTGGTCAAAGGTGAGCTCCGTCAGCTCCACGCAGGAAAGGCCCAGGGCGTTGGGCCGGTAGGGGGACCGGGTGGCAAAGACGCCCATGCGCTTGTTGCCCCCCAGCCGTGGCGGCTTCACCGTGGCGGCGAAGCTGTCCCGCCCGTTGGCCGAAAAGCCCCATATGAGCCAGATGTGGGAAAACCCCTCCAGCCCCCGGAACGCCGACGGATCCCGGTATTTCGGCTCGAACACCACCCTGGCCCGCAGGGCCGGCACCAGCCCGCTCTGGCGGGGCAGACCGAACTTGGTGGGCAGATCGGCCCGGATGTGGGCGATGGGCTCGATATGTCTTATTTCCTCTCCCATGGAGACCTCCCTATGAAAACGGCCAGTGGTCTCGCCACTGGCCGCTGCGGTACAGCCGTTTTTCTCCGCCGGTCCGGCGGCTTCGGGGGCTTATTCCGCCGCTTCCTTGCTCTCGTCCTTTTCCTTGGACAGCATCAGGTTTGCCAGGATGCCCAGGATCAGGGAGCAGGCCACGGTGCGGATCTCCACCGCGCCGAAGCTGACGGACAGGCCGCCCACGCCGGTGATGAAGATGATGGACGCCACGAACAGGTTCCGGTTCTTGTTCAGATCCACGCCCTGGAGCATCTTGAAGCCGCTCATGGCGATGAAGCCGTACAGCGCCACGCACACGCCGCCCATGACGCAGGAGGGGATGGTCTGCAAAAAGGCCATCAGCGGGGAGATGAAGCTGACGATGATGCACAGTGCCGCCGCGCCCCAGATGCTGACGGTGGAGGCGTTGCGGGTGATGGCGACGCAGGCGATGGACTCGCCGTAGGTGGTGTTGGGGCAGCCGCCGAAGGCCGCGCCCACCATGGAGCCCACGCCGTCGCCCAGCAGGGTCCGGGTCAGGCCGGGGGTGTGCAGCAGGTCGGTGCCGATGATGGAGGAGAGGTTCTTGTGGTCCGCCAGATGCTCCGCGAACACCACGAAGGCCACAGGCACATAGGCGGTGAACAGCGTCAGCAGATAGGTGGGCGTGATGTCCTTGAGGCTGCCGCCCAGCAGGAAGGTGAAGTCCGGCGCGGACAGGACGCCCACGTTAGCCATGGCGTCATAGTTGATGACGGTCAGGGCCGGGTTGCCGGTCACATAGCCCAGCAGGGCGAAGAGGCTGGCGCAGGCGTAGCCGGCCAGGATGCCGATGATGAAGGGGACCATGCGGACCATCTTCTTACCATAGGTAGAAGCCAGGATCGTCACCGCCAGGGTCACCAGGCCGCAGAGGATCGCCACATACATCGAGCCGCCCTCCACGCTGGAGCTTGTCAGGTCGCCCACGGCGTTGCCCGCCAGGGACAGGCCGATGATAGCCACGGTGGGCCCGATGATGACCGGGGGCATGAGCTTGTCGATCCAGCCCACCCCGCAGACCTTGATGACGATAGCCAGCACCACATACACCAGCCCGGCCATGCCCGCGCCGATGATCAGGCCCCAGTAGCCCACCGCCATGCTGGCCGCGCCGGAAAAGGCGCTCATCATGGAACCGATGAAGGCGAAGGAGGAGCCCAAAAACACCGGGCTCGCGCTCTTGGTGAACAGCAGGTACACGAACGTGCCCATGCCCGCGCCGAAGATGGCGGCGGAGGCGGTCAGGGCCGTGCCGCAGCCGGAATTGACTACCGCGGGCACGGCGATGGTGGCGGCCATGATCGCCAGAAGCTGCTGGATGGCGAACAGTACGACCTGTCCGAATTTGGGCTTGTCCTTGATCCCATAGATAAGATCCATTTCGCTCTCTCCCTTGTATATGTAATTTTTATTTATGGACCCGCAGAAAAAAGCCTCCTGCCAGTTCGGCAAGAGGCCCCGGTAACGGCTGATCCTGTCGCGCCTTGCCGACGAAAAGGGCATCGGTAAACGGACGCTGTATATTGTGGTCTACCGCTGAAAATGATACAGGTTACGTGATATTTTGTCAACCGCCGAATTGCACAAAACATTCCCCGCCGGCAGGCGGGTTTTTGCCCAAACCCGCCCCGGTCCCGCTTGACCTGCGGGGGCGGGCGTGCTTTAATAGGCTCGGAGGGGAGGGACGGACGTGGATAAGCTGCCGAAGGATCTGGCGGAGAGCCTTCTGCCCTGGTATGAGGCCAACGCCCGGCCCCTGCCCTGGCGGCAGGACCCCACACCCTACCGGGTGTGGGTGTCGGAGATCATGCTCCAGCAGACCCGCATCGAAGCGGCCCGTGGCTATTTTGAGCGGTTCATGGCCGCGCTGCCCACGGTGGAGGATCTGGCCGCCGCCTCGGAGGAGACGGTGCTGAAGCTGTGGGAGGGCCTGGGCTATTACTCCCGGGCCCGGAACCTGCACCGGGCCGCGAAGATGGTCGTGGAACGGTACGGTGGCCGGCTGCCGGCGGACGTGAAGGCCCTGCGGGCCCTGCCGGGGGTGGGGGACTATACCGCCGGGGCGGTGGCCTCCATCGCCTTCGGGCTGCGGGCCCCCGCCGTGGACGGGAACGTGCTGCGTATCTGCGCCCGGCTGACCCGCTGTCCCGACAGCGTGGGGGACAAGGCGGTGAAGGACGCCTTCCGGCAGGCGCTTCAGGAGCGGTACCCGCCGGCGGGGGGGAAATGCGCCGCCTTCACCTCGGCCCTCATGGAGCTGGGGGAGACCGTGTGCCTGCCGGGGACCCCGGACTGCGGCCGGTGCCCTCTGTCGCCGGTCTGCGCCGCCCATGGGGCCGGCCGGGAGACGGACTTTCCCGTCATGCCGGAGAAGGCCCCCCGGCGCGTCCAGCGGCGGACGGTCTTTGTGCTGGAGCATATGGGAACGGCCGCCCTGTGCAAGCGGCCGGACAAGGGGCTGCTGGCGGGGCTCTGGGAGCTTCCCAACCTGGAGGGCGAGCTGGACGAGGCCGGCGTCCTCCGGCAGACAGCGGCCTGGGGCTGCGCGCCGGTGGAGGCGTCGCCCTGCGGCCAGGCCGTGCACATCTTCACCCATCTGGAATGGCATATGACCGGCTGGCGGGTCCTGTGCGCCGCCGCGCCGGACCGGTTCGTCTGGACCACGGCGGCCCAGCGGGAGGACCGATACCCGGTGCCGTCGGCTTTTCGGGCCTTCAAGGCCCTGCTGTGAGAAAGGAGCTTTGCCGTATGAAACGCATCTTCTCTGTTCTTGCTCTGGTGTTGTGCCTGAGTCTGCTGGCGGCGGGCTGCAGCGTGATCGATGAGATGGACGGCATCCGCCGTCAGTTGGCCGGCAGCGACGCCGCCGGCGCGGTCACCCCCGACCCGGAGGACCCCATGACGGCCACGTTCCCCCCGGAGACCCAGGCCCCCGCCGGCGAAGCGACTCCCGAGCCGGAGCCGGACGCCCTGCCGGAGCCTCTGCCCGACGGCGCGGCCCTGACGGTGGCCGACTGCGTGGAGGACGCCCAGTCCGGGGCCGTGCCCCGCATCATCCTGGACTGCCCCGGCGCGGAGCAGATCAACGCCGCCATCGATGAAAAGTTCGCCTCATCCTGGGACGATCCCATGTTTCAGCTTCATTATGAGGCCGCCCTGGGCTTCGGCGGGCGGGTCCTCAGCGTGGTGATGGTCCTGGGCGGCCCCAACGACTGGACGGAGTACACCCCCTATGTGCTGGACCTGACCACCGGCCAGGCCCTGACGGGGCCGGAGCTGCTGGCCCTGCTGGGCCAGGACCCGGAGGCCCTGAAGGTGCTGGAATCCACCCTGCTGGGAGAGGAGTTCGACCGGCAGTTCTCCCAGGCGGAGGCCGTCACGGACGCGGCCTTTTACGACCAACAGTACCAGCGCACCGTCTCCCCCGACAACGCCCAGACGGACCGGCTGTGGCTGGACGCCGGCGGCCAGCTTTGCTTTGCCGGGCGCATCTACGGACTGGCCGGGGCGGAGTATTACGAATACCCGCTGGGCACGGGGCTCGTCTTTTAACGGTTGCAACCGGGCCCACAGTGTGCTAATATAGCGCAAAAGAGGTAAAAAGATGAAACTGGACCCCTATTACAGCCGAAAAGAGCTACAGGAGATGGGCTTCAAGGCCCTGGGCCGCCAGGTGCTGATAAGCCGCACCTGCCGCATCTATACCCCGGAGCTCATCAGCCTGGGCAGCCATGTGCTCGTCGACGATTTCACCATCCTGAACGGGGAGATCGCCGTAGGCAGCTATGTGCACATCAGCTCCAACTGCGAGCTGTACGCGGGCAAGGCCGGCATCACCATCCGGGACTTTGCCGGCATGAGCTCCCGCTGCACCCTGTACGCCTCCAGCGACGACTACTCCGGCGTGTGCCTGACTAACCCCACCATCCCCACCGCCTTCCGGCGGGAGGTCTCGGCCCCCATCGTCATGGAGAAGCATGTGATCCTGGGCACCGGCTGCGCCGTGCTGCCGGGGGTGCGGATGGCGGAGGGCTGCTCTTTCGGCTCCATGAGTCTTATCAACCGCTCCACAGAGCCCTGGGGGGTCTACGCGGGCATCCCCGCCCGGCGGCTCAAGGACCGCAGGCGGGACCTGCTGGACCAGGAAAAAATGCTCACCGGCGGCAAATGAGCCGTACTATAGGAGGATAGATGAAAATGGAAGACCTGATGGAAATACTGCGGGACCTGCGCCCGGACGTGGATTTTGAAAAGGAGACCGCCCTGATCGACGACGGCATCCTGGGCTCCTTCGACATCACCGCGCTGGTCAACGAGATCATGGACCAGTTCGACGTGGAGATCTCCATGGCGGACCTGGAGCCGGAGAATTTCAACTCCGCCCAGGCCATGTATGAGTTCATCCAGTCCCTGAAAGATTGACGGCGGCCCCCGGCCCGGGTCCTTTCGACAGAAAAAGAGCTTGACAACCCCCGCCGCCGCGTGGTATCATAGCATTCCACGATAACGCGGGATAGAGCAGTCTGGTAGCTCGTCGGGCTCATAACCCGGAGGTCGGGGGTTCAAATCCCTCTCCCGCCACCAAACAGAAAACCCTAGAGCCGCAACGGTTCCAGGGTTTTTCTTTTTGTCTTTCGCAGGGTAAAGAGAGGGGCGCAAAAGGGCCATTTTTGGGTGAATTTTGGGTGAATGGGGTAAAAAACAGGGTCTTTCGCCCCTCTTGCGTATTCTGCACTGCGCTGGTATAATGAGAGCGGCAGAAAATAGTTTAGGCTGGCAGAATGCGTTGATGGACGAGGCACCGGTTCAATTCCGGTTGACTGCTGCGAGGCACACTGTCCACGGTGTGCCTCGCTTCTTACATCGGCGGTGCAGCGTCCGGAAGCTACACTGCGTTTGAGAGGGGCTATACCATGGCAGGCAATATTGACTATGGGCATGACTATTTCAACGAGATTATCGGCCTGGAAGCTGCTTTGAAAACAGGCACCCGGCCTCGCAGCTTGGAGGGCTGGACCGATGAGCAAATCCAGGCAGAGCTGGATCATGTCATGGAGCTTATACGAAATGGAGCCGGAACCGTTGAGAGCTGCGGCGGCATAGAGATTATAGAAAGGCCGTCACAGCGATTAGATAGGCCAAATGGCTAAGAGCGGGAACCCGTGGGCGGGTCCCGCTCTTAATATTCATGCTGTCGTTCGCTGTGCTGCGGCGCGCTGCATCCAGAGCTTCGCCTTCTCCAGAAACCGTGCCACAGGGGAGCCCGCCGGATGTTGTGCGATGAAGCCGTCCAGCGCGGCCATGGTGTTGTCGGACAGCCCATCTGTGTACGCACTGTTTATGACGGGCACCCAAGCAGCGATGGTTTCCCGTTGGTCGTCGGTCAGCTTGTGCCCGGCCAGCTGCTCTTGGTAGTCCATGAAATCCTCCTCAGTTACCGGGAACGCAAACGGTATAGGTACCGGGGGCGTCGGCGGGTCGATCTCGGAGGAGCACCAGCGCACGGTGTCTCCCGTGGCTGCGGCTATGGCCTCCACATCGGCCTCCGTTTTGCACGTTCCTGCCTCCATCGCCGCAAGCAATGTGTCGGCGGTAGCTGCGTTCTTTACGATCCATTTTCTCATGCTGTGATCCTCCTATTCTGCCCTCGTACCCTCCGGGGCGGGTTATTGTTTTGTGTGGGCGCTTGAAAGGGTGCCTGCCCTCTCTCCAGATAAACGCCCGATCTGTACTCTGCCCTCTCTGACCGCCGGGGCACTCGCCCGGCAGATGTGTAGCTTTGACCTGCTGCCTGCCCCCGGCGTGCAAGACCGGGGATTTACTGGGCCAGGGCCTTGTAGACCCGGAAGGCCGGGGCCAGCCCGGCGAACGTACCGATCTTCTGGTGCCGGCCGCTCCGCATGCTCTCAAGAATAACGGCGTGTCTGATCTCCCCGGCTTTGGTGGTCTTGCGGGTCAAGATGACCCGGCGGCCCCTTACGGTGCTGACCGCGCTCTTGACGATCTCCAAACCTGTGTCAGTCTTTTTCATGGTCATATCCTCCTTAATGTTGTGTGTGGTGTTGTCAGATAGAAAGGTCCAGAATGGCGTCCACGCTCCAGCCGAACGCGTCCATGAGCAGGTCCATAAAAGCGTGTACCTTGCCAAATGCCCGGTCATATGCGGACTGGTTGTAAGGTGTCGGCGCCCCCTGTTTCCGGGCGTCGGCCCGCCGCAGCTCTCGCAGCGCGGAGGCATAGCCTTGGAGCACCGCACATTCTTCCGCGGATAGGTTTTCAAACATTGTTGTACCTCCATTCTTGAAACGGGGGAGGGATCGTGCTATACTGTGCATGACCCCTCCGGGGTTGTCCGGCCTCTTGTGTCTGCTTTTGCAGGGCGATGACACAAGGGGCTTTTCTCATGCCACGCAGAAGCGGCGGGTGGTGGTCTCGCGAGTGAAGGCCTGGGCCACGTCGGGCAGGGCCTTTTTCAGCGCCGTGGTGTCGATTCTGGACGTGGTGACGGGCTTCCAAGTGATCTTGTACTCACCGGCCCGCAGCTCCTCGGCCTCTCCCATCTGGGCTTTGATGGTGTCCTTGATGGCCTCAGCTTCCTGCTGGGCCTCCTCGATCAGAGCTTGCAGCTCGCGCAGCTCCCGAACCTTGGCCTCGATCTCGTTCATGCTCATTTTCTGTACCTCCTCGTTTTTTGAAGGATTCAGAGCTTCGGTAGTTTGTGGCGGCTTTCCGTTCGCGGCCCCCTTGCCGATCTTCGCGCCTACATCGTTTTTCCCTTGCGGGCCGTGCTTTCGGCGGCTCTGTTCCTTAACTGTCTATATTGTAGCATGTCTACCGGTAGATATCAATTGGCGAAGCTCACAAATATCTACCGGTAGATTTGTCTATTTTATATCTAGCGGTAGATTGACTTTTGTGCTATAATACAATCATACTAGGGGGAGGGAATGCCGTAAATCCCGCCCCCAGAAAGGGGAGAGTATGCCAGAAAAAACCGAGGCCCAGAAGAAGGCCCAGAAAGCATATATGGAGAAGTTCATGCGTGTGGAAGTAAGAATGACGCCGGAAAAACGCGCAATTGTCCATGCCCATGCCGAGGCCCAAGGAGAAAGCGTGAACGGCTTTATTTCCAGAGCCATTGATGAGACTATTGAGCGAGACCTGAAAGGGAAATAAAACAATGGATAGAAATCAGATAAGCAAATTAAAAAGGACTTTTGATGATATAGCCCACACTACCGAGGACGGCGTGGAGTATTGGCTGGCAAGGGATTTACAATCTATTCTTGGGTATGCTCGGTGGGAAAATTTCACCAATGCTATCGAAAAAGCAAAAACTTCATGTCAGACTTCCGGAATTCCTGTAGGTGAATGTTTTCGTGATATCACGAAAACATCTCCCATGCCGAATGGCGGTTTCAAAGAGATTCCTGACTTGATGCTTACCAGATATGCTTGCTATTTGATTGCGCAAAATGGTGATCCGACAAAATCAGAAGTCGCTTTTGCTCAAACATATTTTGCAGTTCAGACAAGAAAGCAGGAAGTTTTAGAGCAACGCCTTGCAGATTTAAACCGTCTTCAACTCCGGGAGCAACTCAGAACCGCTGAAAAGCGCCTCTCTCAAAATATCTATGAGCGCGGCGTGGATGAAAAAGGGTTTGGCCGCATTCGATCAAAGGGCGATAAAGCGTTATTTGGCGGGAATACCACAGAGGACATGAAACGAAAATACGGCATAAAAAGCGGGCCCCTAGCCGATCGTCTTCCTCCTGTTACAGTAGCTGCAAAAAGCCTTGCCACAGAGATGACAAATCTCAATATTGAAGAAAAAGACTTGCAGGGTGAATCGACCATCACAACTGAGCATGTTCAAAACAACAAGAGTGTACGAGCAATGCTTAAGCAGCGTGGAATCCGCCCCGAGGCTCTTCCCCCGGAAGAAGATATAAAGAAAGTTGAACGGCGTGTAAAATCGGAAGAAAAGAAACTTGCCAGCAATGCAGGAAAACTATCTGATACATAGACCATAGAGCGGGATGGGTGATGATCTATCCTGCTCTTTTACTTCTGTGTGCTCTGGGCGGCCCGCTGCGGGGTTTCCCCCGCCGCGGGCGTGTCTGTGCATTCCTGCGCCCACGTGGGCGCGTAGAGGGCAAAAAACACAAAATGAGAGCGGGACAAGGGTTTTCCTTGCCCCGCTCGGCTGTCTTGGAGGCTGGACAGCTTGGGATGGATCATGTTGTTATCTCATACGGGCTTTTCCCTTTTCCGGTCAATAGGACCAAGGCCGTGTCCGGGTCGAATTCAAAGTAGCGTGTGACCGCTGCCAAGGTGGACAGGTCAAAGGGCCTTTCACCGTTCACCCGGCGGATGAAGGATGTATAGGGCAAGCTGCAATCCTGGGCCACGCGGCGCAAGCTCACGCCCTTTTGGGCGGCGGCCACTCGAACGATACACGCCCGGCGGGCTTCCAGCCGCTCCTGCGCGGCCCGCTCCCGGTCAGCTTCGGTCAGATATACTCGCGGCATAGTGGGACCCTCCGTAAAATGGATGTGTCCCCCTATTTTACCGGATGCGGGGCGCGGTGGCAAGTGTCAGCCCGGCTCCGCCGGCTGGACCTCCGGCAAGTCGCTGGTGTCCATATCGCCTTGCGTGCTGTCTTTGATGGCGTCCAACAGGTTATTCTCCTTTGCAATCTCGCAGCCGCTTTCGCCCAAAAGGTCCAAATACAGCCGGATCGCGTAGGTATTGCCGCCCTGGGCCGCCCGCACGATGGCGTCGGCAACGAGCAGCTTTTGGGTCAGGTCGTCCGTGTCAAAGCCCAAGTTCAACAGGCGCTTTCTCACGCGCCCGTCGCGGATGGGCAGGTCAGCGTAAAAGGATAGTATCTCCGCCAGCGCCCTGCGCTGCCTGATCTGCTCCTGCCGCGCTTTGCCACCTGCCGATCTGATAGCCCGCGCACGGTCCGGGGGCATATCAGAAAAATGGATCAGATGCTTGTCCTGGGGCCGGTTGCTCATGGATCATCCCTCCTCGCCCCGATGGGCGCGGCAGGGGGCGCAGCTCACCGGGAAGCCTTGCCGCGTGTAGCCCCATCCCGCTTTTTTACCTCGCGCATGGTGTTCTTGACGCGGGCCAGTTCCGCCCGTATCTGCTCGACGCTCCAGCCATTCATACCTGCGGGCGCCGGGCCACCTGCGGCCACCACTCGTGCGGCAGCCTCCAAGCTCATAGCCTGGTCTACCAAAAGATCGTAGTCCTGCATGCGATTTTCCTCCTCACTTTGTCAGCTTTCTGCTCACGATAAAGGCGTCACGGGTCACGGCATGGAGATAGCCCGATCCCGTGTCGATCACATTATAGCCCAGTTTGAGGGCGGCTTGCGATTCTCCCATGTTGGGAGAGAATGTGCGCCCGCTGCCGCCGGTGCCCGCATACCGCATAGAGCTTTGCAGCTTCGTGGACATGGATGCCATTTTCTGCCGCAGCTCACTGAGCGATATGACCCGCGCTGTCGGAGACAGGGCCATCCGGGTGACAACGCCGCTCCCACGCACGTTCCACGCAAAGCTCTGTGCAACGCTCCGGTCCGGCGTGAAGTAGTAGCCGTCACCATACCTGCCGTTGCCCACGTGGTTGTATTCCGCGTCCATCATACGCTCTGCGGCCTCTTTCCCGCTCCAGCCCCGGTAAAACACCTGCTGCCCAGTCTGCTGCACATATGCGTCAAAATCTTTGTCGCTTAGGGTGGTGGGCTTGCCCTTGATACCCAGGCGCAAAAGCAGCTTGTTCAGTGGGATATCGTGGAATTGATACCCGTCGTCGTAGTCTGCAAAATCCGTTTTGCGGTCTGTCCCGGCCAAAAAATTTGCGGTCTTGTCGTCCTCCTGCCCTTGGTATTTTACAAGAGCGGGATTGTTCCCATCCGTATAGTCGCCGGTATGCTGCCAGTTGGCGCCGGTCTTGCCCTGCGCATTTCTCACGGCCTGCACCAAAAATGCCAAGGACACATTGCTAAAGCCGGACCCGCTGCCTCTACCGCCCATTTTGCCATACCCCCTGTTCTGCGCGGTTTATCGGCCTGCGCCGGCCGGAATATGCTGTAGAGCTGGTCAGCGGTTGCCGGACAGCGTACCGCTTCCGAAAAGCGGCCAGATAGTCCGCCGGGGACTGCTGGTCCGGTCCTTGGTAGCAGAGGCAATATCGCTGTTCAGCAAGGGTCCGCAGCGTGCGCCGGGTTTTCTGCCGCAGCCGGTTCATGCTCCGCTGCTGCAAGGCCCGCACGTCCTTTTCAGAAATGCTCAATACTTCCGCAATTTGGCCCGCGCTCCGTTCGTCATAATACGTCATGCGGAGGACTGCGCTTTCCCGCTCTGTCAGCTCGCCAAGCTCCCGCTCCACCGCCGCGTGTAACTCCTCGCCCCATACCTTCTCCTCGACGCTGCCCGCAACGTCCACGCTGGGATCAGCTACCACATCTGCAAGCGTTTCCGCGTCCGGGTCCCCCTCGTCCAGCGGTGTGTCCATGCTCACCGCAACGTCTAGCGGGTTCATCCTGTATGTACGGCCACCCATGGCGCGGAGGGCTGCTTGGAATGCAGAGCGGAGATAGAAAGCCAGCCAGCCAATAAAGCTCCCCTTGTCAGCGGAGAAGCTGCGCACTGCCTTTTCAAGGGCAAAATATCCCTCGATGTATAAATCATCGAACGTCATGCCCGCAGTGGGCAGGTTTAGAGCATATTTCCGGGCCATAAAGCGGTTTGCCTGCTGGGCAACAAAGCGCTCCACCTGTAACCACAGGGATTCCATCAGCGTACGGTCCCCGTTTTGAATCTGCTCTACCAATTCTTCATTCGTCACGCAGAATCCCCCTGTATCACCGCGGCAATAAAAAGAGCACGGGAAGCGTTTTGCTTCCCGTGCCTTGCAGCTAACCCCAATACGTGGGGCGGTACTGCCGATAGTATACCGCATATGGTGGTGCCTGTCAACTACTGCGGCGGGTGTTGTTTTTTCGTGACGATGTAGATGTGCCGGTATGGAGGGTGCCGGTCACTGCGCGAAATTCGCGGTCCGTCCCCAGCCAATACCCGCTCCAATGCCTTCACAGCCTCCGACACCCGCTCCCGCTCCGCCGGGAGGAAAGACAATTTGATCTTCACGGGCGGGCCTCCGACGCCTCTTGCGCCTGTAAAAAACGGTACAGGGCTTTTTTCACTGCATCCGGCGTCCCGCCAACCTTCGCCGCAATTTCCTTCCAGTTCAGCCCATCCACATACCGCAGAATCACGTACCGTTGGATGCGCCGGTCGCTGATTCCGGTGATCCATGCCTCAATCTCGGCGCACTGCGCCTCTGCCTGGTGTATCCCGGCCACCGTTATCTGCCGTATGCTCTCCCGGCTCTCCCGGATCGCGCGCGCGTTCTCCGGGTCCGTTTCCGGGTCAGCCAGAATGTCATGCACTAGGCCCTCCCGGTCCCCCTGCTCCAGCGCTTCCAGCCGGGCTTGCTCGTTGGCAATCTCCATCGCCAGCCACCGATACTGCTCCAAAAGCTCTTTGGTCATATCAGACCTCCAAAAAAGGACCCACTACCCCGCTGCCACACTGCTGCGTCTCTGTTCATAGGCAGTGGGGAATAAAGAAAGATTCGCTTTGTGGGCACAGTGTCAACAGGACTTTTTCTCTCCTGCGCGTAGATAGAACGGCGTGTCAGACTTGATACCCGCCGGATCAAGGCCTAACTCCAGCACAAGTTGCTTGCCATCCTCCCCGGACAGGTACAAAGTGACCCCGTCTGTAAACGGCCAGTTGATAGGTTCCGCCCAATCAACCCGCATACCGAGCAGAAGCTCCCCCAGCTTTTCACCGGGCACATCTTCCAATTTCACCGTCTCGTAAAGATCAATAAACCGGTCATCGGTCTCAGGCAGATAGCTTTCTTCCATGTTGATTTTTCCTCCGTTTATTTTTGTCGGGGTGACACGTGACAAAAAATGTCCTCGTATATTACGCGGTTATAGGTGCTATGGCGTTTTTACCATAATATCTATAAATATGACTGTATTAAGAAAAAAGTGTCATAGTGTCATAAAGTAGCCGTAACCCTTGCGGCCCTAGGGCTGCAAGCGTGACATTCTCCATGACAAAAAGTGGAATGTCATGGGGTTTTGTCACAGCCCGTCACCTCCTACCAGAATGTCACGGAAAAGTGTCATGGCATTGGAGCACGCGCGTACCCCCGCTGGGTAGAGTACGGGCCGAAAGACAGCCGCTGCCGCTTCCACCCAGTCATGCGCTCCAGCACGGCGTTGATCTCCCGCGTGTCCGCGATAGATGCAGCGCCAGGTTTGCCGCCGAACAGCTCACACCAGACCTCAGCCGCGCAGATGCGGTCACGCGGCACAAGCTCCAGCGGGGCGCCGTCCGGGGCGTGGATGCCGCCCGCCCAGAAGTCCCGCCGGCGGTCCAAGCTCCACTTGGGCCAGTCCACCGGGACCTTGCGCTCCACAAAGTCCAAGATCATGCCCTCGCGGATGGAGACCTCCCGGTGCTCCTCCTGCCGCTCCCGGGCGGCCTCCTCCAGCTCGCCGGTCAGGTGTAGCTTTTCCCCGCACTGCCACCGGACCTTGGCCTCAGCCCACAGCTGGTCGACCACCTCATCGGTCAGGTCGTCCCACACGTTGCGCTCATGCGCCAGCACGCCCACGTCCACCGGCCAGAAGCGCCGGTTGCCGGTCGTGTCCTGCAGAAAGTCGGACGTGTTGGTCGTGCCGAAAAACACGCAGCACCGGGGCAGCTCTTTGACGTGCCGGCCGTAGGCCGCCCGGTACCGGTCCGCCCGCAGGGACAGGAACTGCTTTATGCGGGCCACGTCCGTGCGCCGGAAGGCGTCCAGCTCCCCGATTTCCACCAGCCACACACCCTGCAACAGCTCGGAGGCGTCCTTGCCCTCAAAGGTCCGTATGCTGTCGTTGAACCAGCCGCGGGACATCTTATCCAGCAGGGTGCTTTTGCCGATGCCTTGCGGGCCGCACAGGATCACCATGTTGTCGAACTTGCAGCCGGGGGTCATGGCCCGGGCCACCGCAGCCGTAAAGGCCTTGCGGCATACGGCGCGGGTGTACGCCGTGTCCTCGGCGCCCAGGTAGTCACAGAACAGCGTGTCCAGCCGGGGCACACCGTCCCAGGTCAGGCCCTGTATGTAGTCCTGCACGTCGTTGAAGGCGTGAAGGGAGGCGTGAACGTCCAGAGCGCTGTCGATGTTGCCCTTGCCGGTGTGCCCGTAGGCGCACTCCATATACCAGTACAGCGCGTTGCTGTCAGTGTCGCTCCACATCCGCCGGCGGGTGTAATGCTCGTCCCATGGCAGCGGCCCCAGCACCTCACCGCGGCCGGCGAACAGGTTTAAGGCAAAGCAGCCGGACAGCCGGGGGTCGTGCTCCAAGATCAGCACGGCGTTGTCGATGGTGTTCTTGATGGTGCCGGACTGGTTATAGCGCAGCTTGCTCATCCAGTCGTCCGTGCCGGTGTCCTGCACCGGGGCCGCCGGTCCCACGCCGTCGCCGGGGCTTGCCAGCGCGCCAAAGTCCGCCTGTACCTGCACCTGCCGCTCCCGGGCCATGGTCGCGCACACCGCGCCGTCGTTCAGCGCCAGCCCACACATCGCCGTGTAGCTCGCCATCTTCACCGTCGGCGTGTCCGGCGCTGCGTCGTCGTCCAGATCGCCGAACTTGTGCAGCCGCACCATGTCGAACGCATTGACCAGCCGGCCGCCGCAGGGGTCCGTCGCGTGGTGGGAATACAGGAACTTGTCGTCGTCGTAGATCACCGCGCCGCCGGCGGTGGACCCGCCCAGATAGGTGAAGCGGTTGTCGTCGTTGTCCACCGGCTCGTAGATGTTCGGCAGGAACGCGGCCATGGCCTCCCGGATGCTGTATGTCCGGCAGAAGGCGCCCACCACGCCGTTTTTGTCGGTGGGGTCTCCCTGTTTCATAGCCAGCTTTGCATAGCTCACCGCGCCGGGCACCACGGGCCAGCTCGTCAGGTCGTGCCAGTTGGCATAGGTGGACAGCAGAAAGTCAACGCCGATCAGCGGGCCGTCCGTGTACGCCCGGTACACATACTCGCTGTCAGCGCAGCAGGACGGCCAGTACATCAGCCGGCTCACCTCAAAGGTCGTGGGGTCAGCCATCCCAATGCCAATGCTGGAGGCCACACGGCGGGCGCACGGCTCGTACTCGTCCGGGGTCGCCGTCCGGTCCAGCGGCACGATCACGCGCAGCCGGGGCGCGCTGGGGGCGTGCTTGCGGGTGCTGTATACACAGCAGGCGCAGCCCAGAGCGGCCACGGCGTCCAGCACCATGTCCGTTTTCCAGCCGGGGATGTTGTCAAAGTCCAGGGTGATAATATCCCGGCCGGTCACATTGCTGGCCTTCCGCCGAGGGCCGGACAGCGCGCCGCCCACAAAGCCGCCCACGTCTTTCAAGGCGTCCTGTTGGGCTTTTTTCATGTGCAGGTACTCGTTCAGCGTCTCCGTGCCCCGTACCGGCGTTTTCAGCCGGTCGAAAAGCTCTGATACGGTCAGGTGGGCCTGCACCCAATTCAGATCCCGCCGGTTGGTGCCGGTGGAAATTGTCAGTTGTCTATCCGTCACCGCATGGCCACCTCCACCGGTCGGATGCCGTCGGTGCTGATTGCACGCGGGGCATTATCGCAGCTGTCAGCACACAGCAACCACCGCTCCACATTGGGCCACGCCAGCAAATAGGTCCGCCCTATGATCCGGCAGGGCACGGCCCCCGTGCGTATTGCCCGCCGCAGCGTGTAGCCCGACACTGGCAGGCCACGCTCTTGGCAGCGTGCCACGGTCTCTTGGATATTGAGCAACTGCTTATCTGCTACCGGCATTGACCTCCACCCCAATCAGCTTGTCAAGGGCGGCCTGTACGCGGGCCAGCCGCTCCTCGGATAGATCATGGCGCATCCAAACTGTTAGGGTGCTTGCGCTCACGCCCACGGCGTCGGCAAGCTCCCAAAAGCGGATATTGTGCTGCACCATCTTTTTTCGGATTTCCTTATTTGCCAAGATTGCACCTCCTCGCACAGCTCGTCGGATAAAAGTGTTGACGTTGCTGTTGTTACCGTGTATAATCTTAATATAAACGGTAGAATATGTCAATCTGTCAATAAATTACCAGTTATTAAACAATATTTTAATAGGTTGGTGGATCATGGGCAAACAGCGAGGCAGACCTCCAAGAGATACTTCTCCGGAAGCATATATGCGCCGCAAAAGAGCCGCAGAGCACATACGTGCTTTTCGGCTAGACCAGCACCTGACCCAAAAAGACCTTGCAGATTTTTTGGATGTCGAGGAGCAAGCAATCCGCCGGTATGAAAATGCGAGGGTAGATATATCTATGCGGACCGCCCAAGCGTTGGAACGGCGGACCGGGTGGTTTACCCTGTATTGGCAAGGGTACACAGAGTGCAAGACCCGCCAGCAATACGTTCAAATGCAGAATTCAGTGGACGCGCTGACAGAGGCATCCATAAAACTATACAAAGAACGGGTTGCCATGATCGAGAATTATCAAATTCTCTTTTCAACATGCGGTTACTATTACAGGTATGATTTCACCAATGAGCACTGCCCGCACCAGCTCACACCAGTTGGCAAAGAGGCAGACCCTATGAATCTTACTGATGATGAATTGCAAGCCCTTTTTGACCGGATGAAGGCCACTATTGCGTTTGAGTGTTTCCGAAAATTGGAGGGGATATAATGGCAACAGTTGAAAAGCGGACCAACAAAAACGGCGTCACCGTGTACCGGATCACTGTTGCCGCCGGGATCGACAGCACCGGAAAACAAATCCGCTCCCGGCGCAACTGGACGCCGCCGCGCCCGGACATGACCCAAAAGCAGATAGACAAGGCCCTGGCCCGCGTCGTGGCAGACTTCGAGCGGGAGATCGAGCAGGGGTATCAACTGGACCATAAACAGTCCTTTGCGGAATACGCAGAGTATGTGCTGTCACTCAAAGAGCGCACCGGTGTACGGCCCCGCACCATTGACAGGTACCGGGAGCTGCTTGTGCGGATCGACGCCGCAGTAGGCCACATAAAGTTAGGAGAGCTGCGTCCGCAGCACCTGAACGCTTTCTACGCCAATCTAGGAGAGGCGGGCATCCGCAAAAACGGGGAGCGGGCCTTCGCCAAAGCGCGCCTTGCGGACTGGATGAAGGCAAATAAAATCAGCCGGACAGAGCTGGGCCGCCGGGCACACATTTCCGTGTCTACGGTGTCCGCGGCTACACGCGGGCAGGGGATAAGCAAAAGCAGCGCGGAGGCCATAGCCGCCGCAATGGGCGCCAAGGTCACAGACGTTTTCAAGCTCCAAGCGGACACGACGCCTCTTTCCAGTAAAACCATCCTGGAATATCACCGCCTGATCTCCACGATCATGGCCCAAGCGGAGAAGGAAATGTTGGTGCCTTATAATCCCGCTGCAAAGGCCACGCCGCCCAAGATGGAGCGGAAGGCCCCGGACTACTACCAGCCGGAGGAGATAGACGCCATTCTGGACGCGCTGGAGAGCGCCCCGCTCAAATGGAAGGCCATAACCTACCTTCTGATCGACACCGGCTGCCGCCGCGGCGAGGCCGCCGGGCTGAAATGGGAGAGCGTGGACCTGAAAAATGGGATCATCACCATCGAGCGGGCCTTGCTATACAGCGCCGCACGTGGCGTGTATGAGGGGCCGCCCAAGAGCGGCAAAAGCCGTACCATCCACATATCCCCGGAAACTGTCGCCCTGCTGAAACGGCACAGGGTAGAGCAGACAAAGCTCCGCTTCAAAAACGGGGATCGCTGGATCAACAGCGGATACGTGTTCACGCAGAATGACGGGAGCCGGATGAATCCTGACAGCATCACAGACTGGCTCGGCAAATTCAGCGCCACCAATGGGCTGCCCCACATCCATCCCCATGCGTTCCGCCACACCGCTGCATCCACCATGATTGCGAACGGCGTTGACCTTGTGACCGCTGCCGGGGAGCTGGGCCACGCCAACGCCACCACAACAGCCGTCATATACGCCCACCAGATCGCGGAGGCACGGGCCAAGGCCGATGATGCTCGGTTCAGTATCTTTTCCAGCCGGAAGAAAGACAGCGAGACAAAGAGCGAGACAGCATGACAGCTGTCCCGCTCTTTGGGGATTTGATAATATGCCGCCAGTGTGTTATAGTGTAAGCGGCAAGTGGTAGTTTAGGACGAGGAGAACCGGTGATTGCCGCGGCCCCGGTGCAAATCCGGGCGCTTGCCACGGGGCGCACCATTCTGGTGTGCCCCGCTCTCATGCCGGTATGCACAATGACGGAAGCTACACTGCACGGGAGGGAGGTTGCGCACAGTGGGAATTGACTGGGGCGGGGACCCGGACTATTTTACCGATCCGATTATGAGCATGGAGGCCACTGTGAAGGCCGCGGCCACCGGCGGCCCGATGCCCAAGGGCATGGAGGGGTGGACGGCTGCCCAGGTACAAGTGGAGCTGGACCGTGCGCGGGACCTTCAACGGAAGGCCATTGACCGGAGGAAAAATGGGCACAGTTGACCATGTGGTTATGTCAACTAATTTTTGGGTGAAAATTGGGTGAATTCACCCAAAAATACTTTTACGTGCTCACAAGTACACGAATGTGGAAACGAAGAAAACGGCCATTTTCAACGGCTTTCGCATTTACTCAAAGCTACTCGACAAGCAAAAGCGACAACTCATAACCCGGAGGTCGGGGGTTCAAATCCCTCTCCCGCCACCAAAAAAACAGGCACCCATCTGGGTGTCTGTTCTTTTTAACAGTATACTGGCATTGCCGGAGGTGGCGCTATGCTCAAGCAGATACGGTATTTTCAGGCGGTGGTGCGGCTGGGCAGCTTCAGCAAGGCGGCGGAAGCGTGTTACATATCCCAATCCGCCATCTCCCAACAGGTCCAGGCGTTGGAGCGGGAGCTGGGCGCGGAGCTTTTGCACCGGGAGAACCGCCGGTTTTCCCTTACGCCCGCCGGGGAGTATTTTTACAAGAAAAGCCTCCTGCTGACGGCGGACTATGACCGGCTGTGCCGGGATACGGTGCGCCTGGCCCGGGGACAGGACGCCGTGCTGCGGTTAGGCCGGCTGCGGAGCTATGGGGGCGCGGAGTTCCGGCACGCGGTGGCGGCGTTCACAGCGGCGTGGCCGGACGTGTCCGTTGAGGTGCGGATCGGCAACCATGAAGAGCTGTATGCGCTTTTGCGGGACGGGGGCATCGACCTTGCGCTGAACGACCAGCGGCGGACCTTTTCCGACGAATATGGCAATGTGATCCTCTCCGCGGCGGCCTGCCAGATCGAGGTCCCGGCCCACAGCCCCATCGCCAGGCTGGATCGGGTCAACGTGGACGAGCTGACCAATACGCCCTGCATCCTGGTGGCCTCCAGCTCCCAGCGGCAGACGGAGCAGGTCCACTACCGGGAGGTCTATGGCATCCAAAGCGAGATGCTGTTCGCGGAGGGATTGGAGGAAGCCAGGCTCATGGTCGTGGGCGGCCAGGGCTTTCTGCCCGTTGACGGCGGGCAATGCCCGGACGAGTTCGCCGGCCTCATCGCACGCCTGCCTCTGTGCCGAAACGGCGAGCCCATCCGGGTGAACACCTGCGCCTTTTGGAAAAAACAAAACCCTAACCGCTTTATCGAGCCGTTCGTGTCGCTTTTGAAGGAACAGTTTGAACAGGAATAAAAACAACGCATCCTTGTCATGTGGCAGGGGTGCGTTTCATATCAGTTATACTTATCAAAGTTTGCGAAAAGTAAGATTGTTAAGATAAGAAACGCTTGCTATAATTGAAAAAAAGACAAGGAGGGCTAGCGGATGGACCGCCTTTATCCTGAGATCAAAAAGAACTTCGGCTTTGGCTGTATGCGCCTGCCCCTGAAGGACGCCGCAGTGGACACAGAGCTGTTTTCCAAAATGGTGGACGCCTTTCTGGACGCGGGCTTCAACTACTTCGACACGGCCCACGGCTATGTGGATCAGCAGAGCGAGCTGGCGCTGAAGACCTGCCTCACCAGCCGCTATCCCCGGGACAGGTACATACTGACCGACAAGCTGACCGGCTTCTTCTTTAAAAAACAGGAGGACATCCGGCCCCTGTTTGAAAGCCAACTGGCCGCCTGCGGGGTGGACTATTTCGACTTCTACCTGATGCACGCCCAAAACGCGGCGGCCTTCGCCTCCTTCAAGAAATGCCAGGCCTACGAGACGGCTCTGGAGCTGAAAGCGGAGGGAAAGATCAAACACTTCGGCATCTCGTTCCACGACACGGCGGATGTGCTGGAGCAGATCCTGACCGAGTACCCCCAGATCGAGGTGGTGCAGATGCAGCTGAACTACGCCGACTGGGAGGACCCGGCGGTACAGAGCCGCAAATGCTATGAGGTATGCGAAAAGTACGGCAAACCTGTGATCGTCATGGAGCCGGTGAAGGGCGGCAATCTGGCCCAGCTTCCCGACGACGCCAGAGCCGTGCTGGACGCGCTCCATGGCGGCAGCCCGGCCAGCTACGCCATCCGCTTCGCCGCCAGCCAGCCTAATGTGATGATGGTGCTCTCCGGCATGGGCGATATGGACATGGTCCGGGACAACATCGCCACCATGAAGGACTTCAAGCCCCTGGACGAGACGGAGCTGGCCGCGGTCATGCAGGTGCGGGACATCTTCCGCAGCAAACACCTCATCCAGTGCACCGCCTGCCGGTACTGCACCCCGGGCTGTCCCAAGCATATCTCCATCCCGGACCTGTTCGCCTGCCTGAACGCCAAGCGGGTGTTCCACAACTGGAACACGGATTATTACTACAACAACGTCTATACCACCGCCAACGGAAAAGCCTCGGAGTGCATCAAGTGCGGCAGGTGCGAGAAAGCCTGTCCCCAGCATCTGCCCATCCGGGAGCTTCTGCGGGATGTGGCGGCGGAGTTTGAAAAGTGAGGGAGAGCATGGGAAAGAACTTGATCCTCTACTATTCCCGCAAGGGGGAGAACTACGTCAACGGCTCCATCCGCTCCATCCCCAAGGGCAACACGGAGATCGTGGCCGAATATATCCAGAAGGCGGTGGGCGGCGACCTTTTTGAGCTCGAGACCGTGCGGACCTACAGCGCAGATTACACGGAATGCACCCGCCAGGCCCAGGAGGAGCTGCGCGCCCACGCCAGGCCGGAGCTGAAACGGTATCTGGACAGTCTGGACGGATATGACAACGTGTTCGTCTGCGGCCCCTGCTGGTGGGGCACCTTCCCCATGGCGGTGTTCACCCAGCTGGAGCGGCTGGACTGGACCGGCAAGCACGTGTGCGCCGTCATGACCCATGAGGGCAGCGGCCTTGGCTCCTGTGAGCGGGACTTGAAAGCCGTATGCAAAGGGGCTGCCTTTGGCAAGGGGCTGGCCGTCCATGGGGCGGACGCTGCCCGGTCCGAGACCACCGTGGCGGCATGGGCAGCGAAAGAGGCGCGCTGAAAAAGGCGGGCATAATAAGGAAAAGGGTCCTTACCGCAGAGCGATACAGCCGTATCCTCTGCGGTATCGTTATGCTGTGCCGGCCGCTTGCCAGAGACAGCTTGCGTATGCTATACTGTCGCCGCGAGCGATAGATGTATGACGGAACTGTCAGCCGTGCTCCCGGCTGACACCCTCGTCCGGCTCCGAAGAGAGCAATGAACCGACCCGCGCCGATGTGGGGCGAAGCCAGCGCGATATGCGCCTCCGGCGGCCGGAAGAAGGAGTTATCTATGCGGTCAGCGGAGGGCCTATATAATGGCACGCGGACAAGGCCGCGGCGGAACGGGTGGCAAGAGCTGTATTTCCGCCGGGGGTGGCTGCTGTTCGCGCTGCTGGCGCTGGCCATACTGTGCGGCACGCTTTTTTTCGGAAGCCCCGTCGGGCTGTCCGATAATGGCGACTTTGGCCGGGTGATGGGCGCGGCGGGCCTGACCTTTCGGGATCGGGTCCCCTCTCATACGTTTGTGGATACCTTCGCCATCCAGTTGGAGGGGCCGTCCGTTTTCCAAAATATCCTCCGCATCCTGTTCGGCTCCCACGGCCTGCGCGCATATCCTTCCATCCATGTGGCGGTGGTGCGGGTGTCCGTGGCGCTGGAGCTGCTGTTGAACCGGCTTCTCGGCCGGGAGCCGGACATCTACCACATACAGTCGCTGGGGGTCCTGTACGCCCTGGCATATGCCGGAGGGATCGGGTTTCTGCTATCCCGCTTCTATCTGCGCCCGGTCTATCGGGACGTGCTGGTGAAGGGCGCAGCCCTGGTCGTGCTGTGCGACATCGGCTATTCGGCCTATTTTAACTCTTTCTACGGCGAGGCGTTGGAGCATATCGTCCTGGTCTATTGCGCGGGGATGCTGATCCAGACGCTGACCCGGAGACCGACCGTGTCCGACGCGGTCTGGTGCGCCCTGCTGCCGGCGCTGTACGGTTGGTCGAAATTCTTCAATATCCCCCTGGCGGTCCTGCTGCTTTTGTGTCTTGAGGGAACGATACTGATCCGCTCCGAAAAACGGCGGGCCCTGATCCCCGGTGCGGCGGGGCTGGCCGTGCTGATCCTGGTGTGGGCCGGGGTGCCCGGCTGGATGGACACGGCCACCAGCTATAACGCGGTATTTTACGGCGTCGTGCGGGACGTGGACCAGGACACGGCGGAGGCGTATCTCGCTGATATGGGACTGCCGGAAGAGCTGGCGGATTATCGGGACACGAACTATTATATCCCCGGCGTGAAGCAGTCCCTGCAGGCCGGAGACCTGTACCGGACGGCGCTGTCCGCCGACAAGGCCGCGCTGCTGCGGTTTTATCTCACGCACCCCAAACGGCTTTGGGAGCAAGCGGAGCTCACCGCGCTGCACTGCGGTATGATCCGGCCATATTATCTGGCTAACGCGGGGCAGGGCGCGCCCCTTATGACCTACAGCCAAAAGATGTCCCTCTGGAGCCGGGTCCGGGACTGGCTTCCCCTGGACAGCCTGTGGGGCTGCCTGGCGGTGACAGCGGCGGCAGGGGCGGCGGTCTTGTCGTTTCGCCGCCGGCGGGGGACGGCCGGCCCGGTCCTTCTTTCCGCCGCGCTGCTGGGCGGGATGTGCTATGCGTTCATCCTGCCGATCGTCCTCAACGGCGAGGGCGATCTTGCCAAACATATGTTCGCTTTCGGGGAGTTGGTCGATCTCGTCCTGCTGGGCTGCCTGGCCGGGGGGCTGGACCAAAGCCATCGCCGGCCCGGCGGGCGGATGCGCTCCGTCATTCTGTCCGCCCTGGCGATCGCCCTGGTCCTTCCGGGCCTTTTCGACGCCGCCGAAAGCTTGTGGCGGGACAGGCGGAGCCATGACGCGCCGGAGGTCGGAGCGTACATTTCACTGGGACAGTATGAGGGAGACCCGCTCACCTGGCTCGTAGTGGACCGAACGGAAAACGGCCTCTCGCTGTTGAGCGCGGAGGAGGGGATCTCCCTTCCCTTTGACGAGGCCGGCGGCAACGCCTGGCGGGAATGCAGCCTGCGCCGGTGGCTCAACGGCGCGTTTCTGGAGGGCTTTTCTTCGGGGGAGCGCGCCCTCCTCTTGACGGAGGAAGACCCGGTGATCCTGCCGGACCGGTATCGGCCCCTGGAGCAGACATGGGATCGGACCTTCGCGTGCAGCCATATCGCCGTCTTGGCGGACCGGCTGTGGGAGCGGGCTTACCTGGCCGAGACCGCGGACACCGTCCGGTTGGCCGGCATCGACACGGCTGCCGGGCTGGCCCGGGAGGGGCGGCTTCCCCGCGCTGAACGGGGCTGGTGGCTGGAGACGCCCTATTGCCCGTCGGATGACCTGGTGCGCTATGTGGGAACAGACGGACACATCTATTTCGGGGACGCGGCGTCACCGCTTTCGGTCCGCCCCATGGTAGAGATACGCACATCGAAAGCGCTTGCCGGATCCGGCAGCCGGAGCGACCCCTTCGTTTTGGATACGCAGGCATAGCTCAGGGGACGGCGAACGATTATTCCGCAAAAAGGCGGCAAGACCCGGTACTGCGCCGGATCTTGCCGCCCTTGCTTTTTATGGCCGCTTTACGCCATGCGGTCCTTGCGGCGGAGGGTGAGGGAATCCGCTATCATGGCGATGAATTCACTGTTGGTGGGCTTGCCCTTTATATTGCTCACGGTGTAGCCGAAGAATTTTTGCAGCGTCTCCAGGTCGCCCCGGTCCCAGGCCACCTCGATGGCGTGGCGGATGGCCCGCTCCACCCGGCTGGGGGTGGTGGCGAACTTCTTCGCCACGGCGGGGTACAGGACCTTGGTGACGGCGTTGATGGCGTCCATGTCGTTGACGGTGAGGACGATGGCCTCCCGCAGATACTGATAGCCCTTGATGTGGGCGGGCACGCCGATCTCATGGATGATGTCGGTGACGACGGCCTCCAGGCTGGGCTCCTTGGGCAGCGGCGCGATGGCTACCCCCTGGCTCACCGGGACGCCGGCCCGGGCCCGCTCGGCGGCCACCTGCCGGATGCGGGTCAGAAGATTGGGCACGTCGCAGGGCTTGGGCATGAAATAATATGCCCCCATCTCCGAACAGGACGCGACCACCCGGTCGTTGAAAAAGCCGGACAGGACGATGGCCGCCGGGCCGTTGTCCAGCTTGTTTACCGCCTCCAGGAGCCCCAGCCCGTCCAGCCGGGACAGCACCAGGTCCGTCACCAGCACGTCCGGATGCAGCCGCTCCGCCATCTCCAGCGCCTCCTGGCCGTCTCCGGCGCTGCCCACTGCCTCCAGGTCCTCCTCGCCGCCGATGACCTCGGTGAGAAGTCTCCGAAAGTCTTCATTTGAGTCGGCGATCAGAATGCGCGTCGTTGTTTCCATTGTTCATTTCCTCCCTCGTATCAGTTTCGGACCGCACTTTCTCTCTCTTGCGAAGCTCCGCTGTATCAGCTTTTACAATTTACCATAATACCCTTTTCTTTGCAACACAAAACCAGTAAAAAAGGGCAATTTTTTGTTGACATAATTCTTTCTCTTTCGACAATTTCCGACATCCCGGCGGAAAGCGGCGGCGGGAACGGTCACCCGTTCCCGCCGTTTTTGGCGTATTTTACTCCGGCCGCTGCCGCCGTCTGACCCGGTTCAGATGCCGCTCGAAATGGCCCTGGTCGATGAACGCCGCCAGGGCGTACTGCTCCAGAGCCGGCACCGTGCAGGAGTACATCCCCACCCGCTCCCGATAGGTCTCCAGCAGGCTCTCCGGCAGGATCATATAGCCCATGCGCATGGAGGGGGCCAGGCTCTTGGAGAAGGTGTTCAGGTAGATGACCCGGCCCCGGTCGTCCAGGGCGTACAGGGTGTCCAGGGGCTTGCCCCGCTGGGAGAATTCGCTGTCGAAGTCGTCCTCCACGATGAACCGGCCGGGCCGGTCCGCCCAGGCCAGATATTCATACCGCTTGGCGGCGGGGGCGGTGGCCCCGGTGGGCCAGCTGTGGAAGGGCGTTACATGCAGCACATCCGCCTCCGCGGCGGCCAGCGCGCCGCTTTCGACCCCGTCCGGGCCCATATCCAGCCGCACAACCCTAGCCCCCGCGCCCCGGTACACCGCCTCGATCTGCCCGTAACCGGGCCACTCCACGGCGTAGGTCCGCTCCGGGCCCAGCATCCGCACCACGGCCTGGTAGAGCTGCTCCGAGCCGGAGCCCACCACGATCTGCTCCGGCTGGGCGAACATGCCCCGGTAGCGCAGAAGATACCGGGCGATGGCGTTTCGCAGCACAGCACAGCCCTCGTTGGGGGACCGGTCCACCAGCCGCCTGCCCTGCTCCGTCATCACCTGCCGCAGCGTCTTGAACCACAGGGAATAGGGAAAATCCGCCGCGCCCGGGCCCGGCTCCTCCTCCGGCAGCAGCCGCAGCGGCGCACGGCCGGCGGCTCCGGCGGCCGGGGCGGACGGCGCCGCGCCGATGGCCCGCACATAATATCCGCTCCGCTCCCGGGAGCGGATATAGCCCTCCTCCGCCAACATCTGATAGGCGGTTTCCACCGTCACCACGCTGACGCCGAGATGCTCCGCCAACGCCCGCTTGCTGGGCAGCTTCTCCCCCGCCCGCAGGGCCCCGGCGGCGATATCGTCCCGGAGGGACCGATACAGCGCGTAATAGAGCGGCCCGCCGCTTTTGGGCAGATCGTATGTCAGCATGGCCCGCTCACCCCACGAAAAGCTCCAGGATGAACACCACCACGCAGCAGCTCACCGCCGTCTTGAACAGATCCGCTCCCAGCCAGGCCGCCGCCACGCCCACCACCAGCGCGGCCGCTCCAGACAGGGGGCTCTGGGTGGCGCGGAGGATGGCGGGGAAGGTCATCACTGCCAGGGTCACATAGGGCACATAGTACAAAAACGACCGGATGAAGGGGCTTTTGATGGGCTTGCGGAATATAGTCACCGGCAGGGCCCGGATCAGATAGGAGACCCCCGCCATGACCAGTATGTACGCATATATCCTCATTCCGTCTCCTCCTTTCGGGGGAACAGGGCCGCCGCCCCGGCGGACAGGGCCACCGTCAGGATGATGGTCCGGGTGCCCTCCGACAGCGCGGCCGTGGCCGGCAGCACGCTCAGGCCCCAGCTGGACGCGAAGGCCAGCGCCACCAGCGCGGCGATCACCCTGTCCTTTCGGGCCGGGGGGATGAAGATGGCGATGAACATCCCGTAAAGTGCCACGCTCAGCGCGCTGACTACCCGCAGGGGCAGCACGCTCCCCGCCAGGGCCCCCAGCGCGGTGCCGATCATCCAGCCGGGGATGGAGGGCGTCATGCCGCCGTACATATACCAGGGGCTCAGATAGCCCGGCCGGGCGATGGTGATGCCAAACAGCTCGTCGGTGATGTCAAAGGCCATGAGCAGCCGGTGATAAAAGGGCATATCCGGGTCCATCCGCTGGCTCATGGCGCAGCTCATGAGCAGGTACCGGGCGTTGGTTATCAGCATAGCCAGGGCCATGCCCCAGAGGGTGCCGTTGGCCGCCATGACGGTCAGGCCCATGTACTCCCCGGCGGAGGCGTTGTTGAGAAGGCTCATCACCGCCGCCTGGACCGGCGTCAGGCCCACGTTTTTCGCGATGATGCCCAGCGAGAAGGACACGGCGAAGTACCCCAGCCCGATGGGCACGCCGTCCCGGACCCCCTGCAGATATTGCTTTTTTCTGTCCATATGTATCTCCTAATGATCATTATCGGGACAAGTATGTCAAAATGTCCTGGTCTGTCAGCGCGTCCGTCATGTTCAGCCGGCCCAGGCCGTACAGGCTGTCCGGGTCCCCCCGGATCACGGTGTTGACCCGGTCGGCCTCCGTTGTCAGCGTGAGGCGCACCCCCAGCTCCTTCAGGACCCGGTCCGTCAGCTCTGTGTGCCGGCCCAGGGGAAAGGCCAGGGCCCAGACGGTCTCCACGCCACCCTGCTCCAATACCGCGGCCTCCCGGCGGAAGTCCTCCCGCACCGCGGCGGCGTAGTCCTCCTCCGTCTCCCCCGGCAGGGGCAGCATGCTGGTCCTCGGCGTTTCGCTCCCCTCGAACGGTCCCCACTGGTGCATGTCATAGGTGTGGGACTGGACGGTCATGATCCCGGAGGCGGTCATCCGCTCCATCTCCTCCGTGCCAAAATGGGGAAAGATGGGCTGGTCCCCGCCCTTGTAGGTGTCCCGGCCCACGGACACGCCGATGACGAACACCGCCGCGGGATAGCCGTACTCCAGCAAAACGGGCCACGCCCGCGAAAAGGTGCTCTCGTAGCCGTCGTCAAAGGTGATGCACACCGGCTTTTCCGGCAGGTCCCCGGTCCCCTCCCCGTAGGCCGCCAGCGCGTCCAGGGCCACGGGGGTATAGCCGTTGTCCCGCAGCAGGTCCATCTGACGCCGGAAGCCCGCCTCGGATATGACCGTATCCTGTCCGCCGGCGTCGTCCATGTGGTGGTACATCAGCACCGGCACGTTCACGCTCTCCCGGTCCGGCCCGGCGGCGCAGCCGGCCGCCATAAGGCCCGCCAGGCACAGCAGCAGGCAAAGCAGCTTTCTCATGGCCCGCGCCTCCCCTGGTGACGCCGGCGGGGCGGGCGGTTCCGGTCAAAGCAGGCGTTGCACAGCCTGCCCCGGTGGTGCAGGGGCAGGGCCCGGCCGCACTTGGCGCAGAAGCGGATGTTGTTTTTCAGGTTGTAAAGGAGGATCTGGTTGATCTCGTCCGCAGTCCGGGACCGCTCCTCGTAAAGCCCCTCCCGGTCCACCGGGCACTGGAACGCCTTGGAAAAGGAGAAGTACAGGTCCAGCATTCGATAGTGCTCCTCCAGCTCCGGCAGGGTGAAGGCGGTCTGCTTTTCTGGCAGGGCCGGCCGGACCAGCTCCTCCCCGGCGGCCCAGGTCCGCATAAAGCGGAAAAAGAGCTCGTTCAACGCCGGGTCTGTCTCGTCAAAGGGGATGTTGGCCGCCCGGAGCTCCTGCTCCCGGGTCAGGGTGAAGCCCGCCTCCCGCAGCCGGGAGATGATGGCGATATACCGGCTGATGTCCAGCTTCACATAGGGGTCGGCGGTGGGCATACGGTTCCAGACCTCCAGCACCTCCAAAAGATCGAAGTCCACCGACGTTATCAGGTCGGAAAAGCCCGCCACAGCCGTCTGCAGCGGCGGCACCACCGTCTCCATGCCCGCCCGGATGAAGCTCAGGTCCTCCATGGCCCCCACGAAGCCCTTGTCATACATACCGTACCGGCCCGCCCGGCCGGCGATCTGCTGGATCTCCTCCGGCTTCAGCGGCCGGCGTTCATGGCCGTCGAACTTCTCCGCCTCCATAAAGATGATCCGCCGGATGGGCAGGTTCAGGCCCATGCCGATGGCGTCCGTGCTGACTACATACTCCATCCGGCCGGACAGAAAGCCCTCCACCTGCTTGCGGCGGGTGGCGTAGGGCAGGGCCCCGTAGATGATGGCCGGCTCCTTGCCCCGGCCCCGCAGGTCCTCCGCCACCGACAGCACCCCCACCTTGGAAAAGGTTATCAGCGCGTCCCCGGGCCGGATGTCGGAATAATCCACGGTCCGATCCATGCAGATCAGGGGCGTCTTGCGCTTGTGCTCGATGACCTCATAGGTGTCGCCGCAGCTTTGGATGATCCGCAGCAGCAGGCCCTTTGCCTCCGGCGCGGCGCACAGGTGCACCTCCGGGGCCCGGACCCCCAGTATGGCCCGGGTCCAGGCGTAGCCCCGCTCCGCGTCCGCGATCATCTGGCACTCGTCGATGACCGCCACCTCGTACTCCCGGTCCAGCTCCAGCTTCTCGGCGGTGGCGGCCACATGGGTGTCCCCCTCCTGCCGGTCCTCCTCCTCGCCGGTGGTCAGCGAGCAGGCCACGCCCTGGTCCAGCAGCAGCTCCTGGGCCTCCAGGGCCAGCAGCCGCAGCGGGGCCAGATACACCCCCGTCCGGGCCCGGATCAGCCGCTGGAACCCGGCGTAGGTCTTGCCGGTGTTAGTGCCGCCGATGTGGACGACGAAGTGGCGGGCGATGGCCCGGGCCGCCGGGTACTCGTCCTTGGGATTCAACGCCACCAGCAGGTCCAGGCTGGTCCGTATGGCCCGGGGCACATAAAATACCGAATACACATACCCCAGCCCCCGGTCCAGAAGCTCCCGGAGGGGGAATCCCTCCATGGCGAGAAGCGCCTCCGGCTCCACCGCCGGCTGGGTGGACAGAAAGCTCTCCAGCTCCCGCTCCGCCACCGCCAGGAGGGTGGGGCCGTACTGCCGGCGCAGCTTGACCGCCGCGTTCGCCTGCTGGTTCCTGCCCAGCCAGGGCGCGGCGGTGAGGAAGTTCTTGATGACCCGCCCGGCCTTGACCTCGCCCCGAGGGGCGGCCAGGGCCAGAAAGTTCTCGATCCGCCCGGCGGCCTGGCCGGGGGACAGCACGATGGCCCAGCCCGTGGCCGGGACCTGCTGCAAAATGACCTCGTGATACCGCCGGGCCAGCATGGCGGCCGGACCGGCGGGCTTTTCCCAGCTCTCCCAGGCCGCCGCCAGGAACGCCGAGGCCCCCGCCAGCGCGGGCTCGATGTCCGCGGCGGTGGCGCCGGTCCGCTCCCGGGCGGCACGGGCCGCCTGGTTGGAGCGGGCCACCCGCTTGAACTGCTCCGTCTCCTCGGCGGCGAGGACCACGTCCGTCTGCCAGGTCTTGACATTGCCGCCGTTTATATGCCGATACCGGGGCCGGGGCAGGAGCGACCCGATGAGCGCGTTGGTCCAGCCACGGCTCTTCAGCGTGCCCAGGGTCCAATATTTACTGTTTTTCCCGGCCATGGACACACCCTCCTTCCCGGGACGCTTTGTCTTTTGCACGTTTTTATAGTTTACCACACCATGGGCCGGTTCATCAACGGGGAAAATGAAAAAGGCCCGGAGCGTTTCGCTCCGGGCCCTTATCCAGCATCTCCTGTGTCGCGTATACCGTTTCCGGTTTTATGCCGAGGCGTCGTTGACCGGCCACAAGATCGTATAGGCGTCAATGCGATCGTTGACGAGCCACACCTTCTGCTCGTCTAGGTCACACAGGAACTTGAGGTCGGACGCCTCGCCGTCGCTGTCCCAGATCAGTTGTACGTTGCGGAACTTTCCGACGTTGTACTCGTTCTCCCCGTAATAGTAATCATAGGTGAGGGACAGATGTCCGTCGGGGTGGGTGAGGCGGTCTGCAGGGTCGTCCACATCGTATCCCATATAGAACGGGTCGTATGACGGATAGCGCCAATAGTTCTGGAAGGTGCAGCCTTGGCCGTCCTCATCCACCGAGGTCACCTCCACATGGGAATCGGTGAAGGAACCCGAGTCGGGATGACGCTCGTCATATTCCCCGTCGTAATGGTCGCTCGACTCCCAAACGCCCGGAAATGCCTTGCTCAGCTGCAGGGTGCGGGTCATGTCCCAATTGTTGATGCTGGGCTCCCACATGCCGGTGACGCCGTTGAACTGATAGTTGACGTTCACGTCCACGAGCTCTTTCAGCGGCACCGCATAACTGAACGCGAGATGGACGGTGAACTGATCGTAAGCCTCGCAGCCCGGGCCGGTATAGCCGCTGTCATAAGAGCCCTCATAGCCGCTGTCAAAACCGCCCACATATTCGCTGCCTGTGAACGTCCCGTTCTCGTCGTACATACTGGGGCCGAAATAACCGCCCTCAGAGGGGTCGGCGACATAGTAATCGCTGTCCGCGGCGTTGGCCTCCCCCGCGTCATACTCGCCCACGTCGTCCAGGTACAGGCCGCTGTCACTGTAATAATCCGCGTACTCCTCATCCGTATACAGCTCGGAATAATCTGCCTCCACGGCGTTGCCGGTGGCCTCCGCCGCCGGGCCCCACACGCTGTAGGCCCAGGACGGGTGGTCCACCTCGTCCTCCATTCTGGGCAGGTTGACCGAGGAACGGTAGGAGGAGAAATACAACAGGCCATAGCTTTCCACGAACTGCCTGGCGTCCTCCTCTGTGGGGCCGTGCAGGGGCATCACGCCGTCCGGGTGATCCTCGTCGGCGTAGGGCTCGTTCTCCTCCAGAAGCCACCCGTCGTTATAGAGGATATACGTGAACTTATAGCACCGGGACACGGCGATGTCCTCGTTCTCCCCGTACAGGTAGACATACACCAGGTCCTCTTTGTCATCCATGTTGGTCTGCCGCTTGATGACCTCAAATTCCTTTGTCTCCACCTGGAAGCCCTCTTTTTCCACCTGGGCCTCCGCGTCGGCCTGTATGACCTTTTCATCCACGGGCTTGTCCTTTTTGAAAAAGGAAAAGCCTGCCGCGGAGAAAAGCATCAGGACGGTCAGAACAAGAATGGTTATCCGTTTCATGCGCCGCGCCTCCTCTCTGTTTGTCCCCGGCGGTCCGCCGGGGCCGGTCATGAGGGCATTATAGCATGAGGGCGGAGGGGAGTTCAAGTCATTTTCATAACCGTTCACAGAGACAGAAAAAACCCGCCGCAGAAGGTCCTGCGGCGGGCTTTGAAGTCACTTCTTGCTGTGGAGCAGGTCGTTTTTGATGTCCCAGAGCTTTTGGGACAGGTCCACATAGTAGTGATGGGGATTCTCGAAGCGCAGGACCTCCTCCCAGAGCGTGCCCACCTGCTCTTTGCAATATGCCTTGATCTGCTCCAGGCTCGGCATATCGTACACCAGCTCTCCCCCCTGAAAGACCGGCACCTGCAGCTCCCGGGCCCGGAAATCCCGGAGGGTCTTGTGCTTCCAGGTGGACTGGGGGTCGAAGATCTCCAGGTCTTTGGTGTCGTCTATCTTCTCGTCGTACACGCACAGATAGTCCGCCAGGGCCTTGCCCGTGTCCCGGGCGTAGAAGCGGTAGAGCTTTTTGTAGTGGGGGTTGGTGATCTTGTCCACGTTCTCGCTGATCTTGATCTTGGGGGTGATGCGCCCGTCCTGATCCTCCACGGCGGTGAGCTTGTACACCCCGCCGAACACCGGGTCGCTCTTGGCGGCGATGAGCCGCTCGCCCACGCCGAAGCAGTCGATGCAGGCCCCCTGGCTCAACAGGTCCTGGATCAGATACTCGTCCAGGGAGTTGGAGCAGGTGATCCTGCACTCGGTCCAGCCGGCCTCGTCCAGCATCTGCCGGGCGTGGCGGGACAGATAGGCAAGATCCCCGGAGTCCAGCCGGATGCCGCATTGGGTGATGCCCAGGGGCTTTAATATCTCGTCAAAGGCCCGGATGGCGTTGGGCACGCCGCTGTGGAGGGTGTCGTAAGTGTCCACCAGCAGCGTGGCGTTGGTGGGATAGGTCCGGCAGTAGGCCCGGAAGGCGTCCAGCTCCGTGTCGAACATCTGCACCCAGGCGTGGGCCATGGTGCCTCCGGCGGGCACGCCGAACACCTGGTCGGAAAGGGCGCAGGCCGTCCCGGCGCAGCCGCCGATGTAGGCCGCCCGGGCCCCCACCAGCGCGGCCGTCATGCCCTGGGCCCGGCGGGAGCCGAACTCCAGCACCGTCCGCCCCTGGGCCGCCCGGACGATCCGGTTGGCCTTGGTGGCGATCAGGCTCTGGTGGTTCATCTCGCACAGCATATATGTCTCCAGCAGCTGGGCCTGGATGGCCGGGGCCCGGACCGTGATCAGAGGCTCCCGGGGAAAGACCGGCGTGCCCTCCGGCACCGCCCAGATGTCCCCGGTGAATTTAAAGTTTTCCAGATACCGCAGAAACTCCTCCGAGAAGATGCCCCGGCCCCGGAGATACGCGATGTCCTCCGGCCCGAAGTGCAGGTCCCGCACATACTCGATCACCTGCTCCAGCCCCGCCGCGATGGCGAAGCCGCCTCCGTCCGGCACGTCCCGGAAAAACAGGTCGAAATAGGTGATCTTCTCATCCATCCCCGACGCCAGATACCCGTTGCCCATGGTGAGCTCGTAAAAGTCGCACAGCATGGTGAGATTGAGCTTTTCGTTGATCTTCATCGTTCCGCCTCACAGCATTTTTATTATTTGTAATCTTAATTACACATTATAATGTTGAAACGGCCAGAAAGCAACTATATAATTATGCTGTTGAAGTATAGAGAAAAAGCGTAAGAAAGAAAGCAGAACGATGACCCGATTTTTCTGTCCCGGCCGGGTAGAGCTGGCCGGGAATCACACTGACCAGCAGCGGGGCCGCGTGATGGCGGCCGCCATGGACTGGGGCATCACCGCCGAGGCCGCGCCCAACGACGAGGGCGTGGTACGGGTGTTTTGCCGGGGCTTTGACCCCATCGAGGTGGATCTGTCCCGCCTTTGGCCGGACGAGAAGGAGCGGGGCTCCTCCGCGGCGCTGGTCCGGGGCGTGGTGGGCGAGCTGCGGGAGGCGGTGCCGGAGCCGGTGGGTTTCGACGCCTATCTGATCAGCGACCTGCCCCCCGGCCAGGGCCTGGGCTCCTCCACAGCCTTCTGCGTGCTGGTGGGCTTTATCCTGATCACCTTCTCCGGCGCGGACGTGCCGCCGGAGGAGCTGGCGCGGGCTGTCCAAAAGGCGGAGTCCCGCTGGTTCGGCAAGCCCTGCGGGCTGGTGGAGCCGCTGACCTGCGCCATGGGCGGCGGGGTATATATGGATGTGCTGGAAAACAAGATCGTCCCCGTCCCCTGCGACTTCAAGGAGCTGGGCCTGGCCCTGTGCCTGACGAACACCGGCGGCAGCGCGGTCCCCGCGGAGCCGGCCTACGCCCAGATCACCGCCGATATGGCGGAGGTGGCCCAGAGTTTTGGTGAGCCCTTTCTCGCCAAGGTGCGCCAGCCCGTCTTTGACGAGCAGTGGCCCCTGCACAAAAACGACCCTAAGTGGCGGCGGGCCCGCCATTTCTTTGACGAGACCTGGCGGGTGGCCTCCATGGCCGACGCGCTGGGCCTGCGGGACGGGGCCCGGTATATGGAGCTGATGAATCAGTCCGGCCGCAGCTCGGAGCTTTATCTGCGCAACATCTGGTCGGAGGTCTGCGGCGCGGGCCTGCTCTGGGGCCTGGAGGAATCCGCCCGGCTGCTGGACGGCAGGGGCGCCTGGCGGGTCCACGGCAACGGCTTCGCCGGGTATGTGCTGGCCCTGATGCCGGAGTGGTATTTCCCCGAATACCGCGCCGCCATGGACGAGTCCTTCGGCCAGGGCGCCTGCCAGCGCATCCGCATCACCCCCCAGGGCGTGCGGGTGCTGGGTTCGGACTGATATCGACAAATACAAATAAGCTCCCGGCCTTTCGAGCCGGGAGCTTTCCTGTTTGATCTTCTCTTTTATTTTCCCAAAAACGCCAGCGTGGTCTTGGTGATGCCCGCCGCGTCCAGGCCCATGGCCGCCAGCAGGGCCGCCGCGGGACCGGAGTGCCCGAACTCGTCGTTGACGCCGATACGCTTCACCGGCACGGGATATTCCTCCGCCAGCACGCCGCATACGGCCTCGCCCAAGCCGCCCAGGATGGTGTGCTCCTCCACAGTCACCACCCGGCCGCACTTTTTCGCGGCGGCCACCACCAGGTCCCTGTCCAGGGGCTTGATGGTCGCCATGTTGATCACCATGGCGGACACGCCCTTTTCCGCCAGCAGCTTCGCCGCCTCCACCGCCTCCGGCACCATGATGCCTGTGGCGATGACGGCCACGTCGCCGCCCTCGGCCAGAACCTCGCCCTTGCCGATCTGGAAATGGAAGTCCTCCCCGTGGATCACCGGGGTGGCCGCCCGGCCGAAGCGCATATAGACCGGGCCCTTCATCTCATAGGCGGCCTTCACCATCTGGCGGGCCTCCACGTCGTCGGCGGGGCACAGGACCGTCATGCCGGGGATGGTCCGCATGAGGGCAAAGTCCTCGCAGCACTGGTGGCTGGCGCCGTCCTCCCCCACGGAGATGCCCCCGTGGGTGGCGCCGATCTTCACGTTCAGGTGGGGATAGCCGATGGTGTTGCGGACCTGCTCATAGGCCCGGCCCGCCGCGAACATGGCGAAGGTGGAGGCGAAAGGCACCAGCCCCATGGTGGACAGGCCCGCGGCCACGTCCATCATGTTGGCCTCAGCGATGCCGCAGTCGAAATGCCGGTCCGGGAACGCCTTTTTGAACACCCCGGTCTTGGTGGCCCCGGCCAGGTCCGCGTCCAGCACCACCATATCCTTGGCGGTCTCGCCCAGCTCCTTCAGGGCGTTGCCGTAGCTCTCCCGGGTAGCGATCTTTTTCACATCTGCCATCTCTCACACCTCCTCCAGCTTGGCCCGGGCGGCGGCCAGCTCCGCCATGCCCTGGGCATATTCCTCGTCGTTGGGCGCCTTGCCGTGCCAGCCGGCCTGGTCCTCCATGTAGGACACGCCCTTGCCCTTGGTGGTCTTCATCAGAATGGCCGTGGGCATGCCGCCGCCGTGGTTTTTGTGGAAGCGGTCAAAGGCGGCCTCCAGCGCGTCGAAGTCGTGGCCGTCCACCGTCACCACATCGCAGCCGAAGGCGGCGAATTTCTCATCCACCGGGGCGGTGTTCATCACGTCCACGGTCCGGCCGTCGATCTGCAGGCCGTTCAGGTCCACGATGATGCACAGGTTGTCCAGCTTATAGTGGGCGGCGAACATGGTGGCCTCCCAGATCTGGCCCTCGGCCAGTTCCCCGTCGCCCAGCACGGAATATACGTTCACGTCCTTGCCCAAAAACTTCGCGCCCTTAGCCATGCCCGCCGCCGCGGACAGCCCCTGGCCCAGAGAGCCCGTGGACATATCCACGCCGGGCACCGTGTTCATGTTGGGGTGGCCCTGGAGATAGGAGTCGATGTGCCGCAGGGTGGGCAGGTCCTCCACCGGGAAATAGCCCCGGTTAGCCAGCGTGCTGTAAAGCCCCGGCGCGGTGTGGCCCTTGCTGAGCACGAAGCGGTCCCGGTCCGGCTTTTTGGGGTCCGCCGGGTCGATGCGCATCTCTTTGAAATAGAGATAGGTGAACACGTCCGCCGCCGACAGGCTCCCGCCCGGGTGGCCGCTCTTGGCCCCGTGGGTGGCGGTCAGGATGCCCTCCCGCACCCGGGTGGCCGTGATCTGAAGCTCTTTTCTTTCCTTGTCTGTCATCAAGTCCCCCTCTTTCCGTCATACGGCCCGCGTCTTTGGCGGGCGATGTTTTATCAGGATCATCTTTCCTGTTATGATTGTGCATTTTACTACAAATCCCTGTCCAATACAACCGTTTTTTGTAATCATTTCCGCCCGGAGCGGACGGCCGCGCACCGTCTGGCCGCCGCCGTCATATAGTAGGATTGGGCGCACGAGCCCAAAGGAGGAAATTATGGCAGATTGCGGTTCTGAGAACATGAACATCATCTGCGGACAGCAGGCCAACGGTCTGTACCGTTACCCCTGCCCCACGCAGCCCTGCTGCCCGTCCCTGATCGCCGGTCCCACCGGGCCTACCGGCCCCGCCGGCATCACCGGCCCCACGGGTCCCACGGGTCCCACCGGCGCGACTGGCGCGACCGGCCCTGTGGGTCCTGCCGGTGCCACAGGCGCAACAGGCGCGACGGGCGCGACGGGCGCAACAGGTGCGACTGGTCCGACTGGCCCCGTGGGCCCTGCCGGAGCTGCGGGTGCCACGGGCGCTGCGGGTGCTGTGGGTGCCACGGGTCCTACCGGCGCGACTGGGCCGACTGGTCCCGTGGGCCCTGCCGGAGCTACGGGTGCCACGGGCGCGACGGGCGCAACTGGTGCAACGGGCGCGACGGGTCCGACTGGTCCCGTGGGCCCTGCCGGTGCCACGGGCGCGACGGGCGCTACAGGTGCCGCCGGTGCTGTCGGTGCCACGGGTCCCACTGGTCCTACCGGTCCTACCGGTCCTACCGGCGCGACCGGCCCTGTGGGTCCTGCCGGTGCGGCAGGCCTTATCGGGCTGACAGGTGACACCGGCCCCACCGGGCCGACGGGCGCGGCTGGCGCGGCAGGCGCAACCGGCGCGACTGGTCCGACTGGTCCCGTGGGCCCTGCCGGAGCTACGGGCGCGACGGGTGCAACTGGTGCAACGGGCGCGACTGGTCCGACAGGTCCTGTGGGCCCTGCCGGTGCCACGGGCGCGACGGGTCCGACTGGTCCCACTGGTCCTACCGGCGCGACCGGCCCTGTGGGCCCTGCCGGTGCGGCAGGCCTTATCGGGCTGACAGGTGACACCGGCCCCACTGGACCGACTGGCGCGGCGGGCGCTGTTGGCGCCGCTGGCCCTGCCGGTGCGGAGGGTCCTACTGGTCCTACCGGTCCCACCGGCCCGGAGGGTGCCGCCGGTGCGACTGGCGCCGCTGGCCCTGCCGGCGCGGAGGGTCCCACTGGTCCTACCGGTCCTACCGGTCCCACGGGTCCTGCGGCCGTTGCTACGCCGGCGGCGGCTGTGGCTGACATCGCCGATCCCGGCACGGCCACGGCGGAGACCGTCGCCACCCAGTTCAACGCCCTGCTGGCAAGCCTGCGGGCGGCCGGCCTGCTGAACGAGACCTGAGCGCAGCAAAAAGCCCTGCCGCTTTCCGCGGCAGGGCTGCTTGCATTTTGGGTTTCATACGCCCAGGTAATCCCTTTGCGCCTGGGTGAGCGTGTCGATGGTCACGCCCATGGTAGTCAGCTTCCGCCGGGCCACGTCCTGGTCGATGGCGGCGGGCACCGGCATCACGCCGGGCTCCAGCCGGCCCGCGTGCTCCGCCAGGTACCGGGCGCACAGGGCCTGGATGGCGAAGCTCATGTCCATGATCTCCGCCGGGTGGCCGTCGCCGCTGGCAAGGTTCACCAGCCGGCCCTCCGCGATGAGGAACACGGTCCTGCCGTTGGGCAGCTCATAGCCCTCGATATTGCGGCGGGCCTCATAATGACGCGCCGCGTACTTCTCCAACGCCGCCGCGTCCACCTCCACGTTGAAGTGGCCTGCGTTGGTCAGGATGGCCCCGTCTTTCAGAAGCGGGAAATGCTCCGCCGTTATGACTCCCTCGCAGCCGGTGACGGTGCAGAAGATGTCCCCGATGGGCGCGGCCTGGGCCATAGTCATGACCCGGAAGCCGTCCATGACCGCCTCGATGGCCCGGACCGGGTCCACCTCCGTGACGATGACCCGGGCCCCCAGGCCCTTGGCCCGCATAGCCACCCCCTTGCCGCACCAGCCGTAGCCGGCCACCACCACGTCCTTGCCCGCCACGATCAGGTTGGTGGTGCGCATGATGCCGTCCCATACGGACTGGCCGGTGCCGTAGCGGTTATCGAAAAGGTGCTTGCAGTCCGCGTCGTTGACGGTGATGGCCGGGAAGGGAAGCTGGCCGTCCCGGTCCAGCCGGCGCAGCCGGTGCACGCCGGTGGTGGTCTCCTCGCACAGACCGATCACCCCGGCCAGGAGCCGGGGGAACCGCTCCCGGAGCCCCTGCATCAGATCGCCCCCGTCGTCGATGACGATCTCCGGCCCGCACGCCAGCACTCTGTCGATGCACTCATCGTACTGCGCGGCGGTGCAGCCGTGCAGGGCGTGGACGTCCAGGCCCCCGGCCGCCAGGGCCGCCGCCACGTCGTCCTGGGTGGACAGGGGGTTGGAGCCGGTGATGTGCATCTCGGCCCCCGCGCCGGCCAGCACCCGGCACAGGTAGGCGGTCTTGGCCTCCAGGTGTACCGACAGGGCCACCCTCCGCCCCGCCAGGGGCTTCGTGCGGGCAAACTCCTCTCCGATGGACCGGCACAGGGGCATATTCCGCGCCGCCCAGGCGATCTTCTTCTCCCCGGAGGGGGCAAGGCCGATATCTCGTATGGTGCTCATAGCGTGGTCCTCCCCGGCATATTTATTTCTCGGTGTTCTCCCCGACCGGCTCCTCCGCTTTCGGGGCGGACTTCTTCCACCGGAGCCAGAACTTCCACCAGGGCGTCCGCTTGACGGTCTCCGCCGGCACCAGGGCCTCTTTGGGCTCCGGGATGGCGGCCTTCAGGGCCTCCGCCCGGTCGGTCTTTTCCCAGAGCACCTCCAGGTCCTCCCGGCCCATGTGGCCGTATGCGGCCAGCTGCCGGTAGATGGGCCGGCGCAGGTCCAGGTCCCGGATGATGGCGGAGGGGCGCAGGTCGAACACCTGGCTCACCGCCTTTTGCAGCACCTCGTCGGGCTCCTTGCCGGTGCCGAAGGTAGTCACGTTCACGCTGACCGGGTTGGCTACGCCGATGGCGTAGGCGATCTGGACCTGGCAGCGGCGGGCCAGGCCCGCGGCCACGATGTTCTTGGCTACCCAGCGGGCGGCGTAGGCGGCGGACCGGTCCACCTTGGTGGGGTCCTTGCCGGAGAAGGAGCCGCCCCCGTGGGGCGCGCTGCCGCCGTATGTATCCACGATGATCTTCCGGCCGGTCAGGCCCGAGTCGCCCTGGGGCCCGCCCACCACGAAGCGGCCGGTGGGGTTGACGTAGCACTTCACGTCCCCGTGGTTGAGCCGTTCGGGCAATATGGGCATGATGACCTCCCGGATGATGTCGTCCCGGATCTGCTCGTTTTCCACCTCCGGGGCGTGCTGGGTGGAGACCACCACCGTGTCCACCCGGACGGGCCTGTCCTCCTCGTCGTACTCCACGGTCACCTGGGTCTTGCCGTCGGGCCGCAGATAGGGCAGGGTGCCGTCCTTGCGGACCTGGGCCAGCCGCCGGGCCATTTTATGGGCCAGGCTGATGGGCAGGGGCATCAGCTCCGGGGTCTCGTCGCAGGCGTAGCCGAACATCATGCCCTGATCCCCCGCGCCGTTTTCCAGCTCCGCCGCCTCGCCGCCGGATTTCTGCTCCAGGCTGGCGTTCACGCCCATGGCGATGTCCGGGCTCTGCTCGTCGATGGCGGTCAGCACCGCGCAGGTGTCGCAGTCCATGCCGTACTTGGCCCGGTCATAGCCGATGTCCCGCAGCACGCCCCGGGCCACCTTGGGGATGTCCACATAGCAGCTTGTGGTGATCTCCCCCATCACGTACACCATGCCCGTGGTGGCGGTACACTCGCAGGCCACATGGCCCTGGGGGTCCCGGGCCATGATCTCGTCCAGGATGGCGTCCGCGATCTGGTCGCAGATCTTGTCGGGATGGCCCTCCGTGACCGATTCGGAAGTAAACAGATAGTGGCTCATTCTATGGTCTCCTTTGTATAAGATCAGCCAAAACAAAAGCTCGCCGGAGGCCGGCGGGCATAGAACGGGCTGGTCCCTTATCTTTCGATCTTTTACACCGCCGGAATTGGCACCTTTTGCTTTTCGCACAGGTTGCCGGGCTTCACAGGGCCGGTCCCTCCGCCACTCTTGATAAGGCTATGAAATTGTGCAGGTTTATTGTAGCATGGTTTTGGATAAAGTCAATAGCGTCTTGACAAAAACCCATCCGAGGATGACAATATAGGGCATGAAAAAGATCTCTCAAAAGATCCTTGCTGTCTCCGTGATCCTCACGCTGACGTTCATATGGGTCAACTCCATGCTGCCCGGCGACCTGTCCGGTCGGGAGAGCCAGTGGGTCCTTCGGCTGGTGGAGCCGCTGCTGGACTATGTCCGCAGCGGACAGGTCCGGCAGGCCATGATCCGCTTCGCCCTCCGCTTCCCGGACCGGCTGAGCGAGACGCTCATCCGCTTCGCCAGCGCGGTGGAGGACCACCTGCTGAGCCGGGACGCGTCGTTTCTGGTGCGCAAGGCCGCCCACTTTTCCGAGTACGCCCTGCTGGGCTATCTTGTGGGGCTGCTGTGCGTGCGCCGGGACGGCCGCAGCCGGTTTTTTCTGCCGGAGGCCGCCTGTCTGGCCGCCGCCCTCATCGACGAGGGCATCCAGCTTTTCTCCGCCGGCCGGGCCGCCCAGCTCCGGGACGTGTGCATCGACCTGTCCGGCGCGACCCTGGGGCTGACCGTCGCGTTGGTCCTGCTGGGGGCAGTGCGGGTGTTTTTGCGGGTATCAGCCCCAAAAACTTGGGAAAGCTCATAAAAACTATTGCCCTGCATGGAAATATGTGGTACAATTTCCACAAAGGAGGTCGAGTGCTATGACATTCACATTCACCTGCAAAAAATACGAGGTGTCCGATGAGCTGAAGGCCTACGCGGAAAAGAAGATCAGCAAGATCGACAAGCTCTTCCGCACGGAGAGCGACGCGTTCGTCACCTTCAGCGCGGAGCGGGGCCGCTGCACGGCGGAGGTCACCATCCGCAACAACGGGATGTTCTATCGGGTCACCGAGACCACCAGCGATATGTTCGCCTCCATCGACTCCGCCTGCGCCGCGCTGTTCCGGCAGGTTCGCAAAAACAAGACCCGCCTGGAAAAGCGGCTGCGGGACGGCGCGTTCGAGCGCACCTCCGCGCCTGTGTCCATCCCCGACGATGAGGAGGAGGCGGAGTACAAGATCATCCGCACCAAGCACTTCTCCATGAAGCCCATGAGCCCGGAGGAGGCGGTCATGCAGATGGACCTGCTGGGCCACGCCTTTTTCGCCTTCCGCAACCAGGACGAGGACGGGGCCTTTTCCGTGGTCTACAAGCGCAACGACGGCGGCTACGGCCTGATCTCCGACACGGCGGAATAAAGCCAGTTCAAAGAAGCCGGCAAGGTCCCGGGCGTTCACAAGGACACGGGGCAAAGCGCGCCGTGAGGCCGGCGTTATGAGATGATAAATACGGGTATCGGCCTTTGGGTCGATACCCGTATTTCCGCTGCCGGCACAAAGGCCGCCAGGGAACGCCCTGGCGTTATAACGGCCTTAATATTTTGAATCCTCTGAAATATAATATTTCCCTTCACGCTGCAACCATTTTGCCATGGCCCAGGACTCCTCAAAGCGGACGCTCGCCATCGTCAATCCGTAGGCCCTGCATAGACGCTCAAACTCTTGGTATGTCGAAGGCCGCTTCGTAAAAAGGATCCACATCAAAGCCGCCTCGGATGTCAGAAATGTCTTGCCCCCCTGCTTATGGGAGGGTCTTTTTATAACATTGCAGCGTCTGCAGCGCAGCGTAAGGTTGTCCAATGTGTTGGCGGCGTCACCGAGCACTTCTTTCGGGATGATATGATCCGCCTGCAGCTCCAGGCGCGTTCCACAGTCGGCGCATTTTCCTGTTTGGTCAAAATGCCATTGTCTGACGGCGGCCCAACACTCTCCTTTGGGATAATGCTCCTGAAAGGACCGATTGCTGGCTACCGACGTCCCCACCTGCGACGGATTCAAATGGCCCAATACGAGAGAGGCTATCTCCTTATAATTCGCCATGCCTGACTCGACCAGATATTCGATCAGGTATTTCCAGTTTTCCTCGCTCCAATCGCGGTCTGAATTCGGAAAAGATCTCATAGTCTCATAGTCCGCCATCAATGTAACCCCCCTAGCAGCAATCTCTCCTCATATTCCTTTATAAGATCTGTGAGGCTCACGCCAAGAGAAGCGCAGATCTTTCTCACCTCGATCACATCCAGCCTTTTTTGACACTGTTCATACTTGCTTATATACGTTTGGCTGCATCCCAGGTGGGCCGCAAGCTCCCGCTGGGTCATTTTGCTCTGCAGACGGTATTCTTTTAAGCAGTCGACAAGTATCCTGTACTCAGGCTCATAGATCACGCTCATCCGCAACACCTCTTTGTTTAGTATAACACTACACTGTTTTTATTCCAAAATAGAATATTGACATCTATACCTGTTCACGGTATAATGGTCCAGCGCGGGAGGTCGATGACATGACATCAAGTATCGTTCAGGCGTTTCGCCGCTTTTTGCCTGTCGAATGGGAGCCGCGGGAAGACCAGCTCAGGGTCCTGACGGAGCTGGTCCGCTTCGCGAACGACAATAACTTTCGCATCAGCCGGTCATATGAGGACACCTTCATCGAAGCGGTAAACCAGAAGCTGGCGTTAAACAGCGGCGTTTACAAAAATATTCTGGATACCGCGTTCTATGACGGTATCAAGCTGAATCACTTTCAAAAAATAACGATAAGGGAGCTTCTCGATAAATGCGACCGCAAGGGTTTTGAAAGGTTCCTGAAAGCCAATAAGATCGCCAGCGAGAAGATGGCGTCGGCCTTTCGCCCCGTCGAGAGGGCAGAGACGCTGGAGGCCTTCAACAGCCTGGCCCTTGTAGAGCGGAGATATGCGGATATCTGCTCCGCGATCTTTTCCCGCTTCTGCTTCGCTCTGTTTCCGGAGACCTGCACATACAGCTTTTTCTCTGAAAACAGCTCGAACAGCGGCGATTATTTTGAATTCATCAAAGCGCAGTATCCTGATATGGTCGATCGGAGCCATGCGCTGTACATAGTGGATGTTTCGGAAAGGCTGTTCGAGAAGGGCTATGAACATGGCTGTGATCTTGTGCTGAACGCCGTAAGGGAGGCGTTTCAGGCCCTGAACAATCATTGCGATTTGGCGGTCTTCATTCCCTCAATAAATATAAACGGCGTCGATATGCAGTGGCAGCTGTATGCCGACGCGGTCCTGTTCGCTGAAAAGCACAAAAAGGAAAAGATCGACAAAGCCTATTTCAGATGGCAAAAGATCGGAAAGGCCACGCTGGGATATATACACGGCCTTACCGCATTCAACGCGGAATTCGAGTTTGCGTTTCAGGGCTTCGTCTACAAGGATTGCTTTGTCTTGGGCAGGGAAGACAGCTCGTATTCTTTGCTCATTATCCTGGAAAAAAACGTCCGCGACGAGCGGGTCGTGAACTGCCCGGCCTGCCGCTCCAAAAACGTACAGGGAAACTCCTATCCCATTCTCAATGTTAAGAGCTGGGAGTGCGAGAATCCCCTGTGCCCTGACCGAAGCAAGTACGATCGGGGAAAGAGGTATTCCTTTATGTCGCTGTTCAGGCAGAAGGAGATGCTGAACGACGATAATCTCATCCCCGAGAGCTCCATTTCGCAATGGCGGTTAGACTGCCGCCACGTCGCGACAAAGCGGGCGGCTTTTGATATGCTGCTCAGGCATTATTCCTGCGTAGGCGACACGGTGACCGTCATCTCCGGGCATACCGGCGAAAGTTCGCGTTTTCAAAGACGCTTGGTATATGAGCCCTTTAAGGAGCCGCCTGTCGATCTGCTTTCCAATTTCAAAAATTCGTCGTATTTTTACAGGTATTTGCAATATAACGACAGAGAGATAAAACCAACGCAGCGTTGGACCCATGGAAAGGCCGCCGTAATACTTGGAGATTCGCTGGACGCTCTGCGGTCTTTTCCTGACAGAAGTTTCTCTTGCGCGGTCACGTCGCCCCCATACTATAATGCAAAGTCCTATTCCCAATGGGCGAATATATACTGCTATCTGTATGATATGTTCAACATAAACCGGGAGGTTTTCAGAGTATTAAAAGACGGCGGCGTATATTTGTATAATATTTTCGACTATTTTGATAACGAGAACAATATCGTTTTATCCGCCATGGGAAATAAGCGCATGATCCTCGGCGCATATATGATAGATATGTTTCGGCGGATCGGCTTTACCGTGTGCGGGAATATCGTTTGGAACAAAGGCGAGGTCCAGGGCAACAGAAGCTTTAATCAGGGAAACCTTACCCCATATTATCAGGCGCCGCTGAATTGCTGGGAGCATATCCTGATCCTCTCAAAAAGCGCTCCGGATGAAAAATACCGCTCGCTTTTCTCCCGGATCGAAGATATAAAGCCCGTTATTAAAATGGTCCGGGGCAAAAACGTCTTAGGTCATGACGCTCCGTTTCCGCAGAGCATTCCCGAGCTGTTGATCCGGTGCATGGATCGGGACGATTCGGTATTGGATCCCTTTTTAGGAAGCGGAACGACTTGCATCGCGGCAAACCGCAAAAACGTGGCCTCGATCGGGATCGAAAAAAGCGAGCTGTATTTCAAGCTGTGCCAGCGTCTGATAAGCGAGGATCTGCCCGCGGAGGCATCCTGTTAGGCTTTCGCGTCTGCGCATATCCGGTGCGGAGACACATCGTTTTTTCCTCTCATTTTCAAGCTCCCTGCGGGCATGTCTTCTCATAGCCGAGAAAGAGCCCAAAACAAAAACGGCGCAGCCGCTCGGCTGCGCCGTTTTGACAGAACTGTAAAACCAGCGATATGCCCCGCCCGCCTGGGGGCGCCTTCCATACGGAGGACGCCCCGCGTGCGGAGCTTTTTTGCGCTTCGCTTGAACGCTGGCGCGTTCAAACGATCTTCTATCGTTGTCCCTTGTCGTAGGGGATGCCCTCGGCCTTGGGGGCCCGGGAACTCTTGGAGGTGAACGCCAGCACCACCAGCGACACGATGTAGGGCATCATGTTGTAAACGGTGCTGGGGATGTTCAGGCTGTACAGGAAGTCGAAGCCCATGTACACGTTGCTCAGGGCCCGGAACAGGCCGAACAGCAACGCCGCCAGAGCGATGCGGGTGGGCTTCCACTGGCCGAAGATCATCACCGCCAGGGCCAGGAAGCCGAAGCCGGCCACGCCGTTTTCAAACTTCCACTCGCTGACGCCGGCCAGGATGTAGGTGATGCCGCCCAGGCCGCCGTACACGCCGGAGATCAGCACGCCGCACCAGCGCATCTTGTACACGTTGATGCCCACGCTGTCCGCCGCCTGGGGGTGCTCGCCGCAGGCCATGAGCCGCAGGCCGAACTTGGTCTTATAAAGCACCACATAGGCGATCACCAGGGCTATCACGGCGATGAGCATGAACCAGTTGAACTCGAACCCGCCGATGTTGACCAGGAAGTTCTTTTTCGCCCCCACATACTGGATGACGGAGGACACGTCGTTGGGGTTGGCGGCGGTGTTGATGGCCTTCACCAGCACGGTGGCGCCGGCGGTGCCCAGCATATTCAGGGCCGTGCCCACGATGGTCTGGTCCGCCTTGAAGTTGATACAGGCCACGCCCAAAAGCGACGCGTAGATCACGCCGAAGCAGATGGCGCCCAGCATGACCGTCAGCACCATCACCAGTGCGGAGGTATCGGCAGGCATATAGCGCATCACCAGCGCGCCGCCCAAAGCGCCGATCACCATGATGCCTTCCAGGCCCAGGTTTATGACGCCGGAGTGCTCCGCGAAGCAGCCGCCCAGGGCCACCAGCATCAGCACAGAGGCAAAGATCAGGGTGTATTGCAGAAGCAGTGTCATTTCCCGTCGCCTCCTTTCTCGGTATCAGAGGCAAGTTTTGCTTTTTGCGCCTGTTTTTCCTCCCGCTTGGCGATGGACTTGTTCATGGCGTACTTGATGAACAGCACGAAGCCGCACAGGTAGATGATAAGGGAACTGATCAGGTCGGATATCTGGGACGAGTATTTAGTCAGGTCCACATAGGCGCCGCCGTTGGTGATATGCTGGATGAAATAAGAGGAGAAGATGGCACCCACGGGATGCAGCCCGCCCAGGAAGGCGGCGGCGATGCCGTTGAAGCCCATGCCGGGGACCGAGGACTGGGTGACGGACCACTGTTCGTAGTCGGTCTGGTACAGGAACGCCCCGCCCAGGGCCGCCAGCGCCCCGGCGATAGCCAGGGTCAGGATGATGTTGCGCTTCTCCGCCATGCCGGCGTATTTGGCGGCGTTTTTGTTGTTACCGGTGGCCTTCAGCTCATAGCCCAGCTTGGTCTTGTCCAGCAGCACCATGATCACCACCGCCAGGATGACAGCCAGAGGGATGGCGATGGTCACATACTTATTGCCGCTGAAAAGCTCGCCCAGCCCCAGAGAGGGCAGGATGGCCTGGGGGGCCTCCGTAGCCATATGCAGGGTGTAGGGGCTGGTGGGCTCCTTCACCGTGTTGAGGATCATGTTGGTGGTATAAAGGCCGATCCAGTTGAGCATGATGCCGGAAATGACCTCATTGACGTTGCAGTAGCTCTTCAAAAGGCCCACGATGGCCCCGTATGCCGCGCCCACCAGGATGGTGAACAGCAGACAGGGCAGCCAGCTCCAGCCCCAGCCCAGGGAGGAGATCAGGCACGCGCAGCTTCCCACCACGAACTGGCCCGCCGCGCCGATGTTGAACAGGCCCACCTTGTACGCGAACAGCACGCTCAGCGAGCACATCAGCAGCGGAGCGGTCTTTACCAGGGTGTTGCCGAAGTTCTTCAGCCGCAGGTTGGACCGGGAGGAATTGAGGAAGTTCTTCACCACCGCCACGATGGCCTCCCCCGCGCCGGAGGGATTGATGAACAGCAGCACGATATAGCCGATGAGCAGGCCCAGCACGATGCAGATCAGCGAGGCGATAAAGGCCTGGACGGCCGGGTTTTTGAAAATGTTCTTCTTCATGGGCTCACCTCGTCTCTCTTGGCGCCGGCCATGTACAGGCCCAGCTCCTCCTGGGTGGTCTTTTTCGGGTCAAGCTCGCCCACGATCTCGCCCTCGTACATGACCAGGATCCGGTCGGGCACGTCCATGACCTCGTCCAGCTCCAGGCTCACCAGCAGCACCGCTTTGCCCGCGTCCCGCTGGGCCACCAGCTGCTTGTGGATGTACTCGATGGCGCCCACGTCCAGACCACGGGTGGGCTGGACCGCCACCAGCAGCTCCGGGTCCTTGTCGATCTCCCGGGCCACGATGGCCTTCTGCTGGTTGCCGCCGGACATGCTCCGGGCGATGGTGACGGGGCCCTGGCCGGAGCGGACGTCGTACTGGTCGATGAGCTTTTCGGCGTAGGCCCGGATGGGTCCCCGCTTCAGGAAGCCGGCCTTGCTGGTGAACTCCGGCTCGAAGTACCGCTGGAGCACCATGTTGTCCTCCAGGGTGTAGTCCAACACCAGACCGTGCTTGTGCCGGTCCTCGGGGATGTGGCTCATGCCGGAGGTGGACCGCTTGCGGATGGAGGCGTGGGTGATGTCCTGGCCGCACAGCTCGATGCTGCCGCTTACCAGGGGCTCCAGGCCCGTCAGGCCGTAGACGAACTCCGTCTGGCCGTTGCCGTCGATGCCGGCGATGCACACGATCTCGCCCCGGCGGACCTGCAGGGACACGTTTTTGACCGCGTTGTTTTTATGTACCTTGCTGGCTACGGTCATGCCCTTCACGTCCAGGATCACATCTCCGGGGGCGGCGGGCTTTTTCTCCACATGGAAGTTCACGTTCCGGCCCACCATCATGGCGGACAGCTCCTCCATGGTGGTGTTTTTGGTCTCCACGGTGCCGATGTATTTACCCTTGCGCAGCACCGAGCACCGGTCTGCCACCGCCATGATCTCCGCCAGCTTGTGGGAGATGAACAGGATGCTCTTGCCCTCGGCGGCCAGGTTCTTCATGATCTGCATGAGCTCCTCGATCTCCTGGGGCGTCAGCACCGCGGTGGGCTCGTCAAAGATCAGGATCTCGTTGTCCCGATAGAGCATCTTCAGGATCTCCGTGCGCTGCTGCATGCCCACGGTGATGTCCTCGATCAGCGCGTCCGGGTCCACCTGCAGGCCGTACTTCTCCGACAGGGCAAGGACCTTTTGCCGGGCCTCCTTCTTCTGGAGAAAACCGTGCTTGGTGGGCTCCACGCCCATGATGATGTTGTCCAGGACGGTGAAGCACTCCACCAGTTTGAAGTGCTGGTGGACCATGCCGATGCCCAAGTCGTTGGCGTCGTTGGGGTCCTTGATGGACACCACCTGGCCGTCCTTCTTGATAACGCCCTCCTCCGGCTGGTACAGGCCGAACAGCACGCTCATCAGCGTGCTCTTGCCGGCTCCGTTCTCGCCCAGCAGGGCGTGTATCTCACCCTTTTTCAGCTGCAGGGTGATGTTGTCGTTTGCGATGATGCCCGGAAACTTTTTGGTGATGTTCAGCATCTCGATCGCGTATTGCGTTTCCGCCATCCTCATCCTCCTTCCTGGGGTCCGACCCGCGCGCAGCATGCGCGGTGTGTCATTATTTTACAGTTTCTCTTTTAAAAAAGCAGACGCGGCGGGGCCGCGTCTGCTGTTGTTGCGCTGGGATGAGATTACTTGATGTTGCCCTGGTAATCCACGGCCACAGCGGTGACCTCGGGCTCGGTCTCGGTGTCGTTGGAGACGGTGATCTCGCCGTTGTACATGGCGGCCACCAAGGCGTTGTAGTCTTCCTCAGTGAAGGCGCCGTCCTCAAACTGGGTGGTGCCCAGCTGGACGTAGTTCTCATCGGGGGTCTCGGAGACCAGGCCCAGGGTGGCGATCTTGCCGCCGAACTCGTCGAACAGGCCATCCTGCACCGCGGCCAGCAGGGTGTTGACGGTGGCGCCAAGGCCCTTCATGGCGGAGGTGACGGTCATGCCCTCGCCGTACTGGCCGTCGATCAGAGCGGCCTGGTCGGTGTCGACGCCGATGACCTTGGCGTCGACCTTAGCGGCCGCCTCGGCCACGGAGGTGTACACACCGCCGCCGCAGGCGAACACGATCTCGGTGCCGCCGCCGTACCAGGTGTCCATGGCGGCGGTGATGTCCGCGTCGCCGTAGAACTGGTTGGCGTAAGCGTACTTGATCTCCACGTCCTCAGCGCCGATCTCGGCAGCGGCGGCGTCAGCGCCCTGCACGAAGCCGTAGCCATAGCGGATGACGGCGGGCACAGCCATGCCGCCGCAGAAGCCCAGCTTGGTGTAGCCCAGCTTCACCGCAGCGTAACCGGCCATGTAGCCGCACAGCTCTTCCTGGTAAGTAGCGCAGTACAGGTTCGCGGGGACCTCAAAATCCTCGCCCAAATCGCCGGCGCCCACGTCCAGAGCGATGAAGGTGATGTCGTCATAATCGCCGGAGCCAGCGGTCTCCTTGATGGCGTTGGCAAAGGCGTAGCCGGGCATCACGATGACGGTGTAGCCGTCGTCGACGGCCTGCTCGATGGAGGAGACACGGTCGGCGTCGGAGTCGGAAGTGGGCTTGTAGTACTGGAAGTCCACGCCGTTGGCCTCGGCATAGGCCTGGCAGGCCTCATAGGTGGTCTGGTTGAAGGACTGGTCGGTGATGTCGCCGTAGTCGGTGATCATGGCGACGCTCATGTCCTCGCCGTCCGCGAAAGCGACGGCAGACAGGGCGAAGACCATGGTCAGAGCCAGAACGAGCGCAAGGATCTTTTTCATGGGGTTCCTCCTTAAAAATAAATGTGTTTTTCAGGGTTTTGCCTCTGTTCCATACACCTTGATTATAGCATGTCCGCCCGCGTCGCGCAACGGAAAAGAAATAAAAAGACGGCAACGATATGTTGCAAAATAGTTTCAATTTTCCCAGAAGCTCCCCGCCCCGCTTCTTTCTTGCGAACGGGCCCAATCTGTGGTATGATAGTCTTTAACGTGAGATACGGAAAGGGGGCCGTCCCATGGCCAGCACCCTCGTCATCGGCATCGCCGGCGGTACCGGCAGCGGCAAGACCACCATCACCCGCCGGCTCCAGCGGCAGTTTGAAAACCAGGTCTGCACTCTCTATCACGACAACTACTACCGGGCCCACGACCAGCTCACCATGGAGGAGCGGTCGAAGCTCAACTACGACGAGCCCGCCGCCTTCGAGACGGACCTGCTCATCCGGCATCTGGAGGCCCTGCGCCGGGGCGAGAGCGTGGACGAGCCTATTTACGACTACACCGTCCACAACCGCTCCGCCCAGACCCAGCGCATCCTGCCCGCGCCGGTGGTGCTGGTGGAGGGCATCCTCATCCTGGAAAACGAGGCCCTCTGCCGGAGCATGGACATCAAGGTCTTCGTGGACGCGGACGCGGACGTGCGGATCCTGCGGCGGATCGTCCGGGACGTGCGGGACCGGGGCCGGAGCCTGGAGTCGGTGGTGAACCAGTACCTTACCACGGTCAAGCCCATGCATGAGCTGTATGTGGAGCCGTCCCGGCGGCGGGCGGACATCATCATCCCCGAGGGCGGGCACAACGAGGTGGCTATGGAGCTGCTGATCCGGCGCATCCAGGCCCATCTGCAGGAGGAGAAAGACAATGGCTAAACTCTATTTCAAGTACGGCGCCATGGGCTCCAGCAAATCGGCCCAGGCCCTGATCGCCAAATTCAACTACGAGGAGCAGGGCATGCGCTGCTGGCTCATCAAGCCCGCTACGGACACCCGGGACGGAGTGGACGCGGTCCGCTCCCGGATCGGCCTGACCGCCACCGGCGACGTGATCTCCCCGGTGGACAACATCGGGGACCTCTATCAGTCCGCCGGCTGGTGCGACGTGATCATCGCTGACGAGGCGCAGTTCTTCACCCCCGCCCAGATCGACCAGCTCCGGGACATCGTGGACCAGGCGGAGGTCCCGGTGATGTGCTTCGGGCTGCGGACGGATTTCCAGACCCACCTGTTCCCCGGCGCGAGGCGGCTGATGGAAGTGGCGGACTCCATCACGGAGATCAAGACCATCTGCACCTGCGGCCGCAAGGCGGTGGTGAACGCCCGGCTGGACGAAAACGGCGACGTGGTCACCGAGGGCCAGCAGGTCCTCCTGGGCGGCAACGACACCTATACCGCCATGTGCCACCGCTGCTGGAAGAAAAAGATCCGCGAACAGGAAGAGCGGAAAAAGGAGGCAAAAGCATGAGCGGAACTGTCAAGAGGATCGGCGTTCTCACCAGCGGCGGCGACGCGCCGGGCATGAACGCGGCGGTCCGGGCCGTGGTCCGCACGGCCATCGGCCAGGGCATGGAGTGCGTGGGCATCCGCCGGGGCTGGAACGGGCTGGTGTTCAGCGACTTCACGCCCCTGGACTCCGACGCGGTGAGCCACATCCTGGCCGCCGGCGGCACCATTTTATACACCGCCCGCAGCGCGGAGTTCCTGACGCCGGAGGGCCGGGACAAGGCCGCGGCCACCTGCCGGCTGCTGGGGCTGGACGCGGTGGTGGCCATCGGCGGCGACGGCACCTTCCGGGGCGCGCTGGAGCTGTCCCGCAAGGGCGTGTCCGTGGTGGGCATCCCCGCCACCATCGACAACGACATCGGCTGTTCCCACTACACCATCGGCTTCGATACCGCCTGCAACACCGCCGTGGAGTGCATCGACAAGCTCCGGGACACCATGCAGAGCCACGAACGCTGCTCGGTGGTGGAGGTCATGGGCCGCCACGCCGGGTATCTGGCCCTGTACGTGGGCCTGGCGGTGGGGGCCACCGCCGTGCTGATCCCCGAGCGGAAGCTGGACTTCCAAAAGGACGTGGTGGAGCGCATCCGCCAGTCCCGGCTGATGGGCAATACCCACTTCATGATCGTGGTGGCCGAGGGGGCCGGCAGCGCGCAGGAGATCGGCAAGCGCATCCATGAGGAGCTGGGCATGGACCCCCGGGTCACCATCCTGGGCCACATCCAGCGGGGCGGCTCCCCTACCGCCCGGGACCGGGAGATGGCCGCCCGCATGGGCTACACAGCCGTCATGGCCCTGGCCCGGGGCGAGGGCAACTGCATCGTCTGCACCCACGACGGCCACATGGTCACCAAGCCCATCGAGCAGGCCCTGACCGAGACCAAGCACCTGCAGATGGAGCGGTACGACGTGCTGGAGGCCATGCACGCCAAAAACCGCAAATAAAAGACCGGGAAAACATAAGCGGGGACGCGCCGAAGGCGCGTCCTTTTCCTGTCCCGGGCCCCCGCGCCTTCATGCTGGAAAATTGCCACGATTTGAGGGCTATATTTTTGGGCCTGTTCATATTATATTACATCTCGGGCCAGCCCGCCGCCGGCGGCAGATTTTTTGGAAATAAGCCGCTTTTTACGAAATAATGTTGTAGACAGTTGAAGCGAGTTGTGCTATTATATCAAGGTATATAATCTAAAGCAGAGGTGATGCTCATGCTCTTTAAGTCCCACGGCGGCGTCCATCCGAACGACATGAAGGCGCCTGCCAACGAAGCGGAGATCTCCACCATCCCCCAGCCCCCGCAGGTGGTGATCCCCATGTCCCAGCACATCGGCGCGCCCTGCACGCCTCTGGTTGCTGTGGGCGACGAGGTGAAGCTGGGCCAGAAGATCGGTGAGGCGAAAGCCCCCGTTTCCGCGCCCATCCACGCCTCCGTTTCCGGCAAGGTGGTGGCCATCGAGCCCCATCTGAACAACCTCGGCAACATGGTGACCTCCGTCGTCATCGAAAACGACTTCAAGGACACCCCGGCCGAGACCATGGTCCCCGCCTCGGCGGAGGCCCTGGAGAGCCCCGAACAGATCGCGGACATCGTCCGCGAGGCCGGCATCGTGGGCATGGGCGGCGCCACGTTCCCCACCGCGTTCAAGATCACCAGCGGCTGGGGCAAGGTGGACACCGTCATCATCAACGGCGCCGAGTGCGAGCCGTACATAAACAGCGACTATCGCACCATGGTGGAGCACCCTGACGATCTGCTCAAGGGCATCCAGCTGATCATGAAGGCCTGTAAAGTGGACAAGGCCTATTTCGGCATCGAGCTCAACAAGAAGTTCGCCATCGACCTTTTGAACATCAAGGGCGGCGCCAAGGCCATGGGGATCGAGATCGTCCCCCTGAAGTGCCAGTACCCCCAGGGCGCGGAGAAAACGCTGATCAAGACCGTCACCGGCCGCGAGGTGCCTCCCGGCGGTCTGCCCGCCAGCGTGGGCTGCAGCGTGTTCAACGCCTTTACCGCTTACAGCGTCTACAAGGCCTGCTACGAGGGCTGGCCCGCCATCGAGCGGGTAGTCACCGTGGCCGGCTCCGCCATCGCTGAGCCCAAGAACGTGAAGGTCCGGGTGGGCACCCCCATGCAGTGGGTGTTCGAGCAGACCGGCGGCTTCGCCAAGGAGCCCTGGAAGATCATCATGGGCGGCCCCATGATGGGCATGGCCCAGTACGATCTGGAGGTCCCCTGCGGCAAGGGCACCGCGTCCCTGTTGGCCTTCGCCGCCGACGAGGACAAGACCGTTGAAAATCCCGTCTGCATCCGCTGCGGCCAGTGCATCGACGCCTGCCCCATGAACCTGCAGCCCATCTTCATGTATATGTACGAGGAAAAGGACGACGTGGAGATGCTGCAAAAGCTCAACATCATGGACTGCGTGGAGTGCGGCTCCTGCTCGTACATCTGCCCGGGCCGGCTGCATCTGACTCACGCGTTCAAGACCGGCAAGGCCAAGGTACAGGCCTATCAGGCCGCCCTGAAAGCCAAGGAAGAGGCCGAAAAGGCCAAGGCCGAGGCCGCCGCCGGCGAGGCCCCCGCGGAAGAAAAGAAGGAGGAAAAGTGAGATGAACGAAGAACGGAAACTGATCGTATCCTCCTCTCCCCATATCCGCACCCCCCGGGGCACCCAGGCCATCATGCTGGACGTGATCATCGCCCTGATGCCCGCCCTGGTGGCCGCCGTGATCTTCTTCGGCGTCAAGGCCCTGGTGGTGACGGCGGTGTCCGTAGTCAGCTGCGTGGTGTTTGAGTTCGGCTATCGCAAGCTGATGAAAAAGCCCGACAGCTGCAAGGACCTGTCCGCGGTAGTCACGGGCCTGCTGCTGGCCTACTGCCTGCCCTACACCTTCCCCTGGTGGGCCGTAGTCATCGGCGCGTTCTTCTCCATCGTGCTGGTCAAGCAGCTCTACGGCGGCATCGGCAAGAACATCTGGAACCCCGCTCTGGCGGGCCGTGCGTTCCTGCTGATCAGCTACGCCGTGCTCATGACTACCTGGTCCGACGGCCCCGACGCCGCCACCTTCGCCACCCCCCTGGCCAGCCTGCACGCGGGCCAGCTGGTGCCCGGCGGCATGAACGCCCTGTGGGATATGTTCATCGGCAACATCGGCGGCAGCTTCGGTGAGGTCAGCGCGCTGGCTCTGCTGCTGGGCGGCGCGTGGCTGGTATACCGGAAGGTCATCAGCCTGCGCATCCCCGTGTTCTATGTGGGCACGGTGGCCGTGCTGACGCTGATCTTCTCCCGGGGCAACAACCATATCCTGTGGATGCTCCAGAACGTCCTGTCCGGCGGCCTGCTGCTGGGCGCCATCTTCATGGCTACCGACTACTGCACCAGCCCCGTGACCCCCAAGGGCCAGATGATCTTCGGCGTGGGCTGCGGCCTGCTGACCGTGCTCATCCGGTACTTCGGCGGCTATCCCGAGGGCGTCAGCTTCGCCATCCTCATCATGAACTGCTGCACCTGGCTCATCGACCAGCACACCGCTCCGCGGCGTTTTGGCGTGGTGGGCAAAAAGTCCAAGAAGGAGGACGCGAAGGCATGAAAAAAGTGATCGACTTTGTTAAACCCGCCGTGATCCTGCTGCTGGTGGCCGCCGTGGTGGCCCTGGTACTGGGGCTGGTGGATATGGTGACCCGGGATCGGATCGAGGCCATCGCGGAACAGACCATGAATGACGCCATGCAGTCCGTCCTGCCGGCGGAAAGCTATGAGCAGTTGGACGTGGAGCCCGACGGCGAGGTGGACGCGGCCTATGAGGCCGCCGACGACGCCGGCTGGGTGGTCCAGGTCACCGAGGTGGGCTCCCAGGGCACCGTCACCATGATGGTGGGCGTGGGCAGCGACCTTGCCTGCACCGGCATCTCCGTCACCGACTCCAGCGAGACCGCCGGTCTGGGGGCCATCGCCTCCCAGGCCAGCGAGGCCGGCGACAACTTCCGCAGCCAGTTCGTCGGCCAGAGCGGTACCGTGGCCGTCACCAAAGACGGCGGTGAGATCAACGCCCTCACCGGCGCCACCATCACTTCCAGAGCCATCGCCAAGGGCGTCACCACCGCGCTGGCTCTGTGCGAGACTTTAGGTTAAGGGGGCAGAAGGCATGAACGCAAAGAAACAGCTTACCGAAGGCCTTATCACCAATAACCCCGTACTGGTGCAGCAGATCGGCCTGTGCGCGACCATGGCCATCTCCACCACGCTTTTCAACGGCATCGGCATGGGCCTGTCCGTTCTGATCATCCTCACCTGCTGCAACGTGGTGGTCTCCGCCATCCGGAAGATCATCCCCGAGCAGGTCCGCCTGGCTATCTTCGTGGTAGTTATCGCCGGCTTCGTGACGATCGTGGACCTGCTGCTGCAGGCTTTCATCCCGGCATTGAGCTCGGCGCTGGGCGTGTTTATCCCGCTGATCGTGGTAAACTGCATCATCATCGGCCGGGCGGAGTCCTTCAGCTCCAAGGAGGGCGTGTTCCTGTCCTTCCGGGACGGCGTGTTCCAGGGCCTGGGCTACACCTGCGTGCTGGTGCTGATGTGCCTGTTCCGTGAGCTTCTGGGCTCCGGCACCATCGGCGGCGGCCTGCTGAACGGCGCCAGCGGTCTTATCACCCTGGACGGCACCGGCGCGGGCTTCCGCATCATCCCGGAGGGCTTCGGCATCGGCGCGCTGACCCTGCCCTTTGGCGGCTTCCTCACCCTGGGCCTGCTGATGGCTGTCATGCAGTATGCGCTGCGCAAGAGCGGCGAGAAAAAGGCCCGGAAAGAAAAGGAGGTTAAAGAATAATGTTTGCTTCTCTTGTCTCCATTTCTCTGGCGGCGATCCTGACGAATAACTTCATCTTCTCCCAGTTTTTGGGCATCTGCCCGTTCCTGGGCGTGTCCAACAAGATGAGCACCGCCACCGGCATGAGCGTGGCCGTGATCTTCGTCATGACTATGGCCTCCGCCATCTGCTGGGTGATCAACGAATACCTGCTGATCCCCTTCGGCGTGGAGGGCTTCATGCAGACCGTGGCGTACATCCTTGTCATCGCCGTGCTGGTGCAGTTCGTGGAGATGTTCTTGAAAAAGGCCATCCCCTCCCTGTACTCCGCCATGGGCATCTTCCTGCCCCTGATCACCACCAACTGCGCGGTGCTGGGCGTGGTGCTGCTGAACACCCAGAACACCTACAACTTCCTGGAGAGCCTCATCGACGGCTTCACCGGCGGCCTGGGCTTCACGGTGGCTATCGTCCTGTTCGCCAGCGTCCGCGAGCGGCTTCAGTTCGCGGATTATCCCAAGGCCTTTGAGGGCTTTGCCATCTGCCTCGTGTCCGCGGCTCTGTTCGCTCTGGCGTTCATGGGCTTCTCGGGCATGAAGATCCTGTAAGGAGGTCGCTCGACAATGACTGTTGTTTCCGCGATCATCATTCTGGGCGCGCTGGGCCTGCTGTTCGGCGTTCTGCTCGTTATCGCCGGCAAGGTGTTCCACGTGGAGAAGGACCCCAAGGAAGAGGCCGTCCGCGCCGTGCTGGCGGGCGCCAACTGCGGCGCCTGCGGCTATCCCGGCTGTGACGGCTACGCCGCCGCTGTCGCCAAGGGCGAGGCCCCGGTGAACGGCTGCGTGCCCGGCGGCGCCAAGGCCGCCGAGGCCATCGGTGAGATCATGGGTGTTTCCGCCGGCTCCGCCGAGCCCAACGTGGCTTTCGTCCGCTGCTCCGGCACCTGCGGCCACACCAAGAAGAAATTCGAGTACGAGGGCCTGAACTCCTGCCTGGCCGCCACCCGGCTTGGCGGCGGGAACGGCGCCAACGTGTGCCCCGCCGGATGCCTTGGCTTTGGCGACTGCGTGAACGCCTGCCCCTTCGACGCCATGCACCTGGTAGACGGCATCGCCCAGGTGGATCGGAGCAAGTGCGTGGGCTGCATGAAGTGCGCTGAGACCTGCCCCAAGAAGCTCATCATCAAGGTCCCCGCCGCCTCCACCAACGCCGTGGGCTGCAACTCCACCGACAAGGGCGCGGCCATCACCAAGTACTGCGACTTCGGCTGCATCGGCTGCATGAAGTGCAAGAAGGAGTGCCCGGCGGACGCCATCACCATCGAGAACTTCCTGGCCAAGATCGACCAGAGCAAGTGCCAGCACTGCGGGCACTGCGCGGAGGTCTGCCCCCGGCACGTCATCCACGCCTTCGAGTAAGGACCGACCCGACCAAACGCCCGGCTTTGCCGGGCGTTTTTCTTTGCGGCGCGGCGGTTTTCATTGACATTCTTCCCAAAACAATGTATCATAGCCACAGCCATCATATAGGAGGGCCTTTTATGCGCTTCGGCTTTACCGCGGGATTTAGCTTCTTTACCTTTGCTCTGCATCGGTAGGGTTGTCTCGCTGCGGTAAAAACAGTACGAAAAACGGCTGTGCGGTGAGATACCCGCACAGCTTTTTATTTCCTCCATCACACACAGAAAGGCGATCGAAAATGGAACTGGAGACCATACAAAACGAACTGCAAACTGTGGACGATCAGCTCAGCGCGCTGTTTGCCCGGCGCATGGAGCTGTCCGCGGACCTGGCGGCGGCCCGGCAGGACCAGGGCCTGGTGCCCATGGACCTGGCCGGCCAGCGGGAGGCCAAGGCCCGCTTTCAGGACGCCGCCGGCCCGGCCCTGTCCGGCTATGCCGGGGTGGTGTATTCCACCTTGCAGGATGTTTCCCACAGCTATCAGGCTTCCCGGCTGGGAAAGAGCAGCGCGCTGACCGCCCGCATCGCCAGGAGCCTGGAGACCACCCCCGCCCTGTTCCCGGAGTCCGCCACCGTGGCCTGCCAGGGAGTGGAGGGGGCCTACGCCCAGATTGCGGCGGACAAGCTGTTCGCGGCCGCCCGCATCTCCTATGTGAAGAGCTTTGAGGCGGTCTTTTCCGCCATCGCCAGCGGCTTTTGCCAGTACGGGGTGCTGCCTTTGGAAAACAGCACCGCCGGCTCCGTCAACCGCATCTATGATCTGATGATGGCGTACAATTTCAGCATCGTCCGCTCCGTCCGGGTGAAGGTGGACCACAATCTGCTGGTCCGGCCCGGGGTGAAAAGAGAGGACATCCGGGAGATCTTCTCCCATGAGCAGGCCATCGCCCAGTGCGCGGAGTTCCTGCGGGCCATGCCCGGGGTCAAGGTGACGGTGTGCGAGAACACCGCCGTGGCCGCCAAGCGGGTGGCGGAGTCCGACCGGCGGGATATCGCCGCCCTCTCCTCCCACGCCTGCGGGGCCCTGTACGGGCTGGACACCCTGGCCGCCGACGTGCAGGACAAGGGCAACAACTACACCCGCTTCATCTGCATCGGCAAGGAGCCGGAGATCTTCCCCGGCGCGGACCGGACCAGCGTCATGCTGACATTGAGCCACCAGCCCGGCTCCCTGTACCGGCTCATGAGCCGCATCACCGCGCTGGGCATCAACCTTACCAAGCTGGAGAGCCGCCCCCTGCCGGACCGGGATTTCGAGTTCATGTTCTATTTCGACCTGGAGACCAGCGTCTACTCCCCCCGGTTCATCCAGCTGCTGGCGGACCTGGAGGAGATGTGCGAGACCTTCCGATACCTGGGCAGCTATTCGGAGATCGTCTGAAAATACGGCAAAGCCGGGACCCTGTCGGGTCCCGGCCTTTTTTTATTCCGTCAACGCCGCCAGCAGGGCGGCGGGGCTGTCCACGATGCGTTTGGCCCCCGCGTCGGCCAGCTCCGCCCGCGAGCGGAAGCCCCAGGACACGGCTATCTCGTCCATGCCGGCGTTCCGGGCGGTCTGCACGTCCACCTCCGAGTCACCGATGTACACGGCGTTTTCCCGGGAAATGCCCAGCTCCTTCAACGCCGCGTCCACCATGTCCGGGGCGGGTTTGTTGCGCACGCCCTCCCGGTCTCCCACCGCCGCGTCGAATTTTTGTGGGAAAAACCGCTGGCACAGCGCCTGGACGGCATAGTCCACCTTGTTGGAGACCACCGCCAGTCGCATCCCCCGGTCCCGGAGCGCGCCCAGCATCTCCGGCACGCCGTCGTATGGCCGGGTGGTGTCCAGATCGTGGATCTTATAGTGGGCGTGGAATGTCTCGTAAAGGGCGGCCAGCTCCGCCGGCGTCGCGTCCGCCGGGGCTCCCCGCTGGACCAGCTTGCGGACCCCGTTTCCCACGAACCGGCGCACTTCATCCAGGGTCCGGGCGGGATAGCCGTGGGCCTGCAGGGCATAGTTCAGGCTGTTTTTCAGATCCTCCAGCGTGTAGAGGATGGTGCCGTCCAGATCGAATACGGCAAGGTCATACTTTCTCATTTTGTATCCCTCATATGCTTATATCGCAAAGCTCAAAATCTATGACTTTTTTCAGCTCCGCCAGCGACGTCTCCACCTGGCAGCCGATCTTCCCCGCGCTGAACAAAATGGTGTCGAACGCCGCCGCGGAGGCGTCGATCACCGTCCGAAAGGGCTTTTTCATCCCGATGGGGGAGCAGCCCCCGTGGATGTAGCCGGTCAGCGGCAAAAGCTCCTTGGACCGGATCATGGCGATGCTCTTTTCTCCCACGGCCTTGGCAGCCCTTTTCAGCTCCAGCTCCTTTTCCACCGGCACCAGAAAAACATAATGCTCCCCGCTGCCCGCCACAGTCACCAGGGTCTTGAACATCCGGGCCGGGTCCTGGCCCAGCGCCGCCGCCACGTCCGCGCCGGAGACCGCGTCCGTGTCCCCGTAATAGTGGGGGGTATAGGCCGCCTTTTTCTGCTCCAGCAGCCGCATCACGTTGGTCTTTTCGATTTTTTGTTTTTTACCGCTCGTTTTCATCAGGCATGTACCACCAGGAATTGAATCCGTAGAGATAGGTCCGCGCCCCCTTGGGCATTTGGGTGGCGGCGTTGAACACATTGTAGTAGTCTCCCGCCCCCATGCCGGTGCACAGCGTGCCCATAGCCAGGCAGAAGACCGCCCGGGGAAACGCCATCCCCACGGCGTAGGGGATAAGGCCAAATACGATGTTCGGCAGCAGGGACATGAAGATGAACCGGCCCTTGCTCATGGTCTCCGGCCCCACCACGAACAGCATCCCCTGGGCCCAGTTGGTATAGAGATACACATCCTCCCGGAAACACGCCGCGTGCAGCAGCTCATGGGGAAACAGCGTCAGCAGCGAGGCCGCGCACCCCAGCGGCAGCTGCCAGCGGTTTTCCCACAGAACGGGCCGGCAACGGGCCGCCGCCCCGGCTCCCAGCAGGACCACCAGTACGGCGCAAAGGCCGTTGGCGATCCAGCTCATTTGCCTGGTGCTCGCCACCTCTTTGAAGGGCGCCGCCCCCGGCATGTGCTCTCCGTGGGGGAGGCTGGCCGGGTCCAGGTCGTATTTTCCCATGTAATGCAGCTTCATATCTTTGTCCTATTTCTTCTTTTTGAGCTTTGGCTCTGGTAGTTCGTCATACATGGCTTCAAAAAGACCGGTCAAGTATTCGCTATCGTCGACCTCATCGACCAACAGCATTTCTTTTGCGCCTTCATACGGCAATTCATAAACAGCAGCCGGCATATAGGCGACCGCCGTTTTTACCGGCTTTACAAGGAATCTATCATCATATATTCCACCAACGATCTTTCCTTTGTAATATATGACATATTCGCCCATCATTGCCCTGTAAGTAATATCCTCCAGCGCAGATAATTGCCCCAGGATAAAATCCAAATACTCCTTACTGGAAGCCATATTATTTCCTCCACCAGTTTCAATCTGTAGCACCGGTATTATAGCATACTTCTTTTATCGGGTGCCGGATGACCGTTTTCCACTTCTCCGGCGCGACTTTACGCGCATCGGACATATAGATCTCGTGGTGAAGTCTGTCCCTGGAAAAATCATTTGCATATCCGTTCTGCTCTAAATAAGCGTCCATCATAGCCACTGTCGCGGGTTCCTCGTCAAAGGGCCCAAGGTGCATGATCTGAACGCATAGACCTTCTTCGACGGTCAAAAACTCCGCGGGCGAGCAATCCATCTTCTTTTTCCTGCTGGCCGTTTCAACGGCCCAATCAAAGTCCTCTTTTGAGACAAATTCTGGCAGCCGGATAACGGAGATCCAGTTAAAAGCGGACTTATCGGAATGATCCACGCCCTCAACATTGTCCTGCCACCAAAAGCCTTCCAGCGGCGGTACCACATACTCATAAAAGCCTTTGATCTTATAGTCCGTTTTATAGCTCATTTTCAGAGTATACGCGACAGCATAGAGAACGCCGATGGCCTGTTGATACGCTCCCCCTGCCTCATTGGGATCTCCCTTGCCTCTGACCGCGATATAGTTCGCCTTTGGAACATTTACGATCTCCGGCTTGTTTTTCGGCATATAAAATTCTCTATACTCTTTCTTAAAATCAAACATCAAAACACCTCTCCAAATACCGATCCGCCACGGGCGAATCAGTCGAACGCGCCGCCGATCTCGTTTACCGCTGCCATCTAGTCTGCGACCCTGTATCCCGAACGCCCCAGAACGTCCAACGCCTTTTGATAATTCTCTTTCCCTGCCAAGCCCGATTATAGCATACATCCGGGCATAAAGAAAGGACCCGAAGCCGTTTGGCTTCGGGTCCCGATGTTGGCAGCGACCTATTTTTCCGGTCCGTCTCCAGACAAGTATCGTCGGCACAGTCGGGCTTAACTGCCGTGTTCGGAATGGGAACGGGTGGACCCCCGCTGTAATAGCCACCAACTTTTCAGAGCGTGCGCCCTGAAGACTGAACAATGGGTGTGTGGGAGAGTCGGCAAGGAGACGAGTCTGCATACTGTAGGTCAAGCC